>NZ_ML776472.1:618744-1237488 GCF_009846485.1 Sodalinema gerasimenkoae IPPAS B-353 | reverse complement strand
GGCAGAATAACGGCCCAGAGACTCCAGCCGAGGGCGATCGCACTCAAATGCTGGGGAAGCAGGAAGCGCCAGGATTTGCGGGCAATTTTCTGGGTCAGAATCAGACTTAAGAGGGTTGAAACAATCAGGAGGGTTCCTTGTAAAAAGCTGATGACTGCGGGGTCAGCGACCCAGATAGGCAGGTTGGCGCCACTCATGCCAAAGGTGGCCAGGGTCACCGGTAAGACGCGCCCGGCTTCCCCTAACCCTAAGTGCAGATAATGGGCTAAATTGCCACCCCAGACTAGGGGAAGATAGCCATAGGCTAATGTCATAAAGGGCTTGGGTTTGGGGCTGTTCCAGAGCCGATGAATGGCCTGTATAAGAGCATAGGCGACCAGGGGGGCGATCGCCGGCAACAATAAGGCCAACAACGAGACTTCTAAATGTTGGCCAAAGCTGCCCAGGTTAACGGACCACCCTAATAACCCTTGTAGTTCCGGTAGCCGCCGCAGAAATACCCCACCGAGGAGTAAAAATAGTAACGCCACCTCATAGCTATGGGGGGTATGGGTTGTCCAGAGTTCAATCCCCGGTGGCCGTAGGTTCAATTCCACTGACCGATGGGGACAGGCTTTGAGACAGGTCATACATAGCACACAGTCTCGATTATCTTGCAGTTGAGCCGGATGGGAATAGAGAGGACAGCCCTCGGTCTCCTGACCTTCCCCTTTTTCGGGTCCCCCTTTATAACATTGATAAGTGGTACATTCAGCGGAACAAATCCCTGTCTGGGCCCGCAACTCGGTCATGGAAAGCTTGGCAAATAAGCCATTCATTCCTCCAATGGGGCAAAGGTAACGACACCAAAATCGTCGCTCAAACAACAGCGAAAAAATCACGGCCCCTGCGGTAATCAAAAGCAGTAAACAACTGGATAAATAGGCTGTATTTTGGAGATGCCAGAGTTCTTCCCACAGGAAAATCAAGGCAAACAGCCCAAACAAAAACCAGCCTCCCCACCGTTCAGCAGCTTGTCTTTGCCAAGGTTTTAGCTTTCGAGGAAATAGTTTTAGGGAGAGTTTTTGACTCAGTTCTCCGTAAATCATAAAGGGACACACGGCACACCAAAGGCGTCCAACGAAGGGAAATCCAAGGAGTATCAGGGGCCACCACCAAGCCCAAAATAAATTCAAGGCGACATTTTGGTCTCGGGTTTGGGGGCCAACAAACAAGAGAATAACAACCAAGGCAAACACCCAGGTTGTAATGCCATAGTTCAATCCATCAGTCCAGAACGTCCCTCGTAAAAATTGTCGAACTTGAGGATAGCTTTTAAAGAGGTTGAGGCGCAGCCGAGTTTTTTTATTGTCCTGAGACCAAAACAGTTCTTCGGTGAGTTCATTAGCACCATCGGCTTGGGTAACAGCCCGTTTCACCAGACTACTGAGTTCCCGTAAATTGTTGGGAAAGTCGTAGGATTGTAGGCGACGGATGGCTTCGGGGGTGATCCTGGGTTTGGGGATGCCGCGACTGCGACAGCAGAGACTCAGGTTGTAGTCGAGGAGGGCTTTGATATCGGTTTTACGAACCCGAACTGGGGGAACTTTGATGCTTTGAGCGATGCAGTCGGTAAATTCTGGGGCGGCTCGTTCGGAAATTAGGATGATGCGGGCGTTGCAAGAGCGGGTGACGGGTTGGGTTTGGGGATCGCGGAAGACCGGGTGATAGGTTTGAGTTTTCAGGAGTTGGGCAATTGGCTCTCGCAGTTCATCGGGCAGATCTTGGACGTTGTTGAGAACCAGAGTGCCTTCTCCTAGCCATTCTAGGAGGCCCGGTTTACCGTTGACGCGGCCAAACAGTTCTGCGCCACTGGTTTGTAGCAGGCCACTGGTGAGTTGAATCATCGGTTCGCGCCGTTGGGGGGAACCATAGTGAATCAGGCTGGCCATGTTGTCTTTTTCGAGGCCTGGTTCGCCGAAAATCAGAACGGAGTCTTGGGTTTTGGCGGCTTTTTTGATGCTTTGTCGTAAGCGCACGGCGTAACGACTGGTGCCGATGATGCCTCGACGAATACGGTTGACGAGATAGGGCCGTAGTTCGCTTTGACGTTGTCGTTCGTAGGTCAGTTCGGCGGAGACGCGATCGAGTTCGGCGGCCAGTTGTTGGGAAAACAGGCGTGAGATTTCGTTGTGGCGATCGAGGAGATGGCTAAAGTCTTCTCGGGAAATCTGCCAAAGTTGGCTCTCGCTCAAGGCGGTTAGGGTTTCGTTGCTGTGACGTTCTAGGAGGAGATCTTGCAGGTGTAGAACGGTTCCAGCGGTGAGGCAATAGGAGCCTTGGGGGCGATCGCTTTGGAGTTGACCCTGGTGGAGAATATAAATGCCATCGGGGGGCTGATCGGCTTGGCTGAGAACATCATCTTTGGCCAGGTGGCGATCGCTCAGCATGTCGTTCAAGTCCGCCAGGGCCGCCTCCGATAGTTTTTGGAGAATGGTGTGAGTTTTAAGCCAGGTAATCCGGTCTGCACCTATCATGGGATCGGCCCTCGTCTTATGATCCTGTTGTTCTATCCTAGCGGCGATCGTCATGACCATCGCAGATCTGCCAAATCTTTGGGTTCCCCTGGCCCTGTTAGCGCTCATCATTGCAGCGGCGATCTTTTTTAGCAAAATCTAGCCAACTCTAGTCAAGGCATCAAACGAACGAGGCGAGCCTAAGACTCGCCCCCTCGGATGCACATTGCGCTGTGATGAAGACCAGCTATGGCATAAAGCTATCGTCTCGCTCCCCAACCACCATTTGCAGAACCGTGGGTTCCCCGCCTTTGGCATGGAATTTGTCGGCCCAACTCCGGATCAGTTCATCGAGTTCTGTTAAGGCATCTTGGAGGCGATCGCTGGGGATGTCCAACTCTTCCAACAAGCGCATGGTTCTAGGCTGCCGTTGTGTCCAGTCTCGCATTAGGCGGAAGTAGCGAGCCGTATCCTCAACCATGATGTAGTTCCGTTCCTCGTCGTTGGCGGGAGAATAGGAGGCACGGGTGAGGGCATAAACCGGCATTCCCCAGGGAGAATCAATACGGGTGACAGTCCCTGAATAAATTAAACGCCGTTTGATATGCTCAGCTAAGGCTTCACTGAGGGGCATCCGGCGTTCAGATGGGAGATCTTCTTGAGAGCGGCTGTGCAGAAACTCAATCAACTCCATAAACTGGAAGGAATTAATGGTTTGAGCATCAGGCAAAGGTTTGGGTAGTTTTCGCTCCAGTTGGCGTTTTTCCTCTGGAGCCAGGCTGCTCCCAGCGATGCGAGGTTTGCCGGGTTGCCAGGGATATTGTTCGAGCCAGACATAGGGGAACTGAATCAAATAGCGAGGTTCCTGAGACCCCAGCATTTTCAAAAGTTTCCCTTCCGTCAGGGCCTGACGGACTTCCTCGACAATGACCTTGACCCGCCGGGGTTCGATATGATGCAGATGACCCGTCATCCGCAAGTTCTCACCCTGTTCGAGATAGGTTAGGTAGATGGCACATTTGGCAGCCGTCGCCGCCGCATCCAGAAAGGCTCCATGTCGATGTCCGCTAGTCCGCATGGCAATGAATGCCAAATAGAGCATGATTTGATCCATCGCGCTCGGACTCAGACGCTCGATCAAATCGGTATCTTTATTCATAATAATCCCTGAAGCTATGAGTGTTGGAGGGGTGACAGTGACCTCCGGTCAATTAGTCTACTCTCGTGAGAACGTCCGCACTCAGGATCAGACGATTTTAGAATAGCGCCGGGAGTGGCGTTCTCTGAGCGATCACAGGATGCACGCCTGGTGGGAGGCTCGTTCGTGAAGGCAGGTCTGAACAATCGCTAGACTGCGAACTGCTTTTTTCGAGGAGTTTTCCCCCTTATACTCACTTTATCCCAAGATCTTATCCGATCTCGTTCCCCCATCTGATTCTCCTTGGCATCTTTTCCCTGGTAAGACCCAAAAATTTACCGTTCAAGTCTTCAATCCTATTTTGTTTTATGAGTTCTTTATCTGATATCCGTATTTCTCTGACTCCGGCGGCGATCGCCGAAGTGGAGCGCCTGCGAGGCAAGCAGCATCGCCCCGGGGCAAGCTTGCGGGTTCGGGTTCAATCAGGCGGCTGTGCCCAACTGTATTATGACCTCAGTTTTGAGGAGTCCCCCGATGCCGATGACCGCTGTTGTACCTGTGATGGGGTGGCGATCGCCGTTGACGTGTTAAGCTTACCCTACGTCTGCCGATGACCGCTGTTGTACCTGTGATGGGGTGGCGATCGCCGTTGACGTGTTAAGCTTACCCTACGTCAATGGACTGACGATTGACTACACAGAAGACCTTATGGGAGGCGGGTTTCGCTTCCATAATCCTCACGCCGTATGGACTGACGATTGACTACACAGAAGACCTTATGGGAGGCGGGTTTCGCTTCCATAATCCTCACGCCGAGCGTACTTGTAGCTGTGGACATTCCTTTGTTCCCCAAGCTGATCTGACGGCTCACTGAGGGCGGTTGACTCTTGCCCAAAATCGCGGTATAGTTGAAGACTGTTTCCAGATTTATCTTAAGTCCGCTCATTAGCATTACTCATGCCCACAATTCAGCAGCTCGTGCGTAGCGAGCGAAAGAAAGCCCATAAGAAAACGAAGTCGCCAGCTTTGAAGAGCTGTCCCCAGCGTCGTGGGGTTTGCACCCGGGTTTACACCACCACCCCGAAAAAGCCGAACTCCGCCCTACGGAAAGTAGCGCGGGTTCGTCTGACCTCAGGGTTTGAAGTGACTGCCTACATTCCCGGTATTGGTCATAACCTGCAAGAGCACTCCGTAGTAATGCTACGGGGAGGTCGTGTGAAGGATTTACCTGGAGTTCGCTATCACATTGTGCGAGGGACCCTGGATACCGCCGGCGTCAAAGATCGTCGCCAAGGTCGTTCCAAGTACGGAGCCAAACGTCCTAAAGAGTAAATCTCCTAGGACAGAATCCGCGCAGTTTATACTTTTTCAGAAGTTCAAGCCGAATCTATGTCACGTCGCAGAGTCGTTCAAAAACGTCCGGTTCCCCCCGATCCGGTTTATAATAGCCGCCTAGTCAGCATGATGACCCGCCGCATCATGCAGCATGGAAAAAAATCTTTGGCATCCAACATCGTTTACGATGCCATGAAAATTATTGAAGAGCGCACGGGTTCTGAGCCTTTAGAGGTTTTTGAAACCGCCATTCGCAACGCGACGCCTCTGGTGGAAGTCAAGGCCCGTCGTGTCGGTGGGGCAACCTACCAAGTTCCCATGGAAGTCCGTCCTGATCGCGGCGTTGCCTTGGCCCTACGTTGGCTGATTGCAGCTACCCGCAACCGTTCTGGAACCACCATGGCCATGAAACTCGCCAACGAACTCATGGATGCTGCCAACGAAACCGGAAACACCATCCGTAAACGGGAAGAAACCCATCGCATGGCAGACGCGAACAAGGCTTTTGCTCACTATCGTTACTAAGCTAGTCTCGCAGCGGAACCGTTTTGACGTTTCAGGGGCGAGCTAGAATTTTTTGCTTAAATCGTCGCTTAAGTCAAAGAATATTAAGATACAATAAGCAATGTTGTGTCCGCGTCTCTAATTTCCACGGAGAGAGGGGCGCGTTGGATTGTGTGTGATTCCGGGCGAGCGATCGCCAAGTCAAAGAATCCCTCAACCCAGCACAGCAGAGCAATAAGACACAGCGGCAGTACACGTAAAGGGAGGTTATTGTGTCACGAACAGTCCCGCTCAACCGAATTCGCAATATTGGTATTGCGGCACACATCGACGCAGGAAAAACGACTACAACAGAGCGTATCCTGTTCTACTCAGGCATGGTTCACAAAATGGGCGAAGTCCATGATGGAACCGCCGTGACGGACTGGATGGCTCAGGAGCGAGAGCGGGGCATTACGATTACTGCCGCTGCGATCACTACCAACTGGCTCGACCATCAAATTAACATCATCGACACCCCAGGACACGTGGACTTCACCATTGAAGTTGAACGGTCAATGCGGGTACTAGATGGCGTGGTAGCTGTTTTTTGTTCCGTCGGTGGGGTGCAACCCCAGTCGGAAACCGTGTGGCGACAAGCTGATCGCTACAAAGTTCCCCGGATCGCCTTCGTGAACAAGATGGACCGCACCGGGGCTAACTTCTTCAAAGTCTACAACCAGATGCGTGATCGTCTTCGCGCCAATGCCGTTGCCATTCAAGTTCCCATCGGCAGTGAGAGTAACTTCCATGGCGTCGTAGATCTCGTAGGCATGAAAGCCTACATCTACACCAACGACTTGGGAACCGACATTCAGGAAACGGACATTCCAGAAGAAGTTGCAGAACTGGCAGCCGAATACCGCGAAAAACTCCTCGAAGCCGTCGCCGAAACTGACGATGACCTGATGGAGAAATACCTAGAAGGGGAAGAAATCAGCGAAGAGCAAGTTCGTGCAACCCTTCGCCAAGGAACCATTCGCGGAACCATCGTTCCTGTGCTTTGTGGTTCTGCCTTTAAAAACAAAGGGGTGCAACGGCTACTCGACTGCGTCGTCGACTATCTGCCCTCCCCCACAGAAGTTCCTCCGATTCAAGGAACCCTTCCTGATGGGGAAGTGGCCACTCGTCCCGCTGATGACGATGTGCCGCTGTCGGCCCTGGCCTTTAAGGTTATGGCAGATCCCTACGGTCGTTTGACCTTTGTGCGTGTGTACTCAGGCATCCTGAAAAAAGGAAGTTATGTGTATAACGCCACCAAAGACCAGAAAGAGCGGGTATCTCGTCTGATTGTCCTCAAATCC
Source organism: Sodalinema gerasimenkoae IPPAS B-353 (assembly GCF_009846485.1). Lineage (GTDB taxonomy): Bacteria > Cyanobacteriota > Cyanobacteriia > Cyanobacteriales > Geitlerinemataceae > Sodalinema > Sodalinema gerasimenkoae. The sequence continues at coordinate 1,230,673 of NZ_ML776472.1, read as the reverse complement.
GACGATCGCATTGAAGTCGATGAACTTCGTGCCGGAGATTTGGGTGCAGCCTTGGGCTTGAAAGATACCCTAACTGGGGATACGATTTGCGACGAGGAAGAACCCATCATCCTTGAATCCCTGTACATTCCCGAACCCGTTATCTCCGTGGCCGTCGAGCCAAAAACCAAGGCCGACATGGAGAAACTCTCCAAAGCCTTGCAATCCTTGTCCGAAGAAGATCCCACCTTCCGCGTGACAACGGATGCGGAAACGAACCAAACCGTGATTGCTGGGATGGGTGAACTTCACCTAGAAATTCTTGTTGACCGTATGTTACGGGAATTCAAGGTAGAAGCCGAAGTTGGTGCGCCTCAGGTGGCCTACCGCGAAACCATCCGCAAACCCAGCACCGCCGAGGGCAAATTCGTCCGTCAAAGCGGTGGTAAAGGTCAGTACGGTCACGTGGTGATTGAACTTGAACCCGGTGAAACTGGAACTGGATTTGAGTTCGTCTCCAAAATCGTCGGCGGGTCAGTTCCCAAGGAATATATTGGGCCGGCTGAAAATGGGATGAAAGAAGCCTGCGAATCTGGTATCCTGGCAGGTTATCCCCTGATCGACGTGAAAGCAACGTTGGTCGATGGGTCTTACCACGATGTCGATTCTAACGAGATGGCATTTAAAATCGCTGGTTCAATGGCGATGAAGAATGCTGTCACGAAGGCATCCCCGGTTCTTCTCGAACCGATGATGAAAGTTGAGGTCGAAGTTCCCGAAGACTTCATGGGCAACGTTATTGGCGATCTCAACTCCCGTCGCGGTCAGATCGAGGGTCAAGAGACTGAAGATGGCCTTACGAAAGTAACGGCTAAAGTTCCGCTGGCATCCATGTTTGGTTATGCCACGGATATTCGCTCGAAGACCCAAGGTCGTGGCATCTTTTCGATGGAGTTCAGTCACTATGAGGAAGTTCCCCGTAGTGTTGCTGAAGAGATCATCGCCAAAAGCAAAGGGAACGCATAACACAGAATAAGGAACACAAGATTCATGGCACGCGCAAAATTTGAACGCAACAAACCCCACGTCAACATCGGTACCATCGGTCACGTTGACCACGGGAAAACCACGCTAACCGCTGCAATCACGGCAACTCTGGCTGTGACCGGTCAGGCGAAAGCTCGTAAGTATGCTGACATTGACGCAGCACCTGAAGAGAAAGAGCGGGGAATCACCATCAACACCGCTCACGTTGAGTACGAAACAACTCAACGTCACTACGCTCACGTGGACTGCCCCGGTCACGCGGACTATGTGAAAAACATGATCACCGGAGCCGCTCAGATGGACGGCGCGATCCTGGTGGTGTCTGCGGCTGACGGTCCCATGCCTCAAACCCGTGAGCATATCCTCTTGGCTCGTCAGGTGGGCGTTCCTAGCTTGGTAGTCTTCTTGAACAAACAAGACCAAGTCGATGACGAAGAACTCCTCGAATTGGTTGAACTTGAAGTTCGTGAACTCCTGAGCGAGTACGACTTCCCCGGCGATGATATTCCCATCGTCACTGGCTCTGCTCTCAAAGCCATTGAAGCTCTCGAAGCCAACCCCACTGTCGGTGCTGGTGAAGATGAGTGGGTTGACAAAATCCTCAAACTCATGGAAGAAGTGGACGCTTATGTGCCCACCCCTGAGCGTGATGTGGACAAAGACTTCTTGATGGCAGTTGAGGACGTCTTCTCGATTACCGGTCGGGGGACTGTTGCTACCGGACGGATTGAGCGCGGTATCATCAAAGTCGGCGACACCGTGGAACTCGTGGGCATTAAAGATACCCGCAGCACCACCGTCACCGGTGTGGAAATGTTCCAGAAAACCTTGGATCAAGGGATGGCTGGCGACAACGTCGGTGTGCTCCTGCGTGGGATTCAAAAAGGTGATATTGAGCGGGGCATGGTGTTGGCTAAACCCGGCACAATCAACCCTCACACCAAGTTTGAAGCTGAGGTGTACATCCTCAACAAAAATGAAGGTGGCCGTCACACTCCCTTCTTCCCCGGCTACCGTCCTCAGTTCTATGTGCGGACCACTGACGTGACCGGAACCATCAGCGACTTCACCGCTGACGATGGTAGTGATGCTGAAATGGTCATGCCTGGCGATCGCATCAAAATGACCGTTGAGTTGATCAACCCGGTGGCGATCGAACAGGGAATGCGCTTTGCTATTCGTGAAGGCGGTCGCACCGTCGGCGCGGGTGCTGTGGCGAAAATCCTCCAGTAGTCCCTCGGCTTAATTCAGTGGATTAGGGGCGCATTCATGGGCCCCTAATCCACTGTTTAACTGACGCCACGCTTCCTGGGGCAGCCCCACTCTTTTTTACCGAACCTCGACAATTTAAAACCTCTTCAACATCATGGCAACGATTCAGCAGCAAAAAATTCGCATTCGCTTAAAAGCCTTTGACCGTCGCCTTCTCGATACATCTTGCGACAAAATTGTAGATACTGCCAACCGTACCAGCGCTACCGCTGTTGGCCCGATTCCTCTACCCACCAAACGCCGCATTTATTGTGTTCTGCGATCGCCCCACGTCGATAAAGACTCTCGTGAACACTTTGAAACCCGCACCCACCGCCGCATTATCGATATTTATCAACCCTCCTCAAAAACAATTGATGCCCTGATGAAGCTGGATCTGCCTGCTGGGGTTGATATTGAGGTCAAACTTTAAATAGCCCCTTGAGAATGGGTTAAAAAGCCCCATACTTCACTCATATCCCCTGTTATGTCTTAGTTAACTCCGACTGAGAAGACGGGGGATTGTCTGTGAATGAGTTAGAATAAAAGGCGCAACCCTGACAGACGGAATCATGGCCACCTCGTCTTCTATCGCTGTTCGAGAACTTCCTTTATTTCCTCTTCCGGAGGTCGTCCTGTTTCCCGGTAGACCCCTGCCGCTACATATTTTTGAATTTCGCTACCGCATGATGATGAACACCATCCTCGATAGCGATCGCCGCTTTGGGGTACTCATGTGGGATCCAAACCGTCGCGAAGCGGCTCCCGTCGGCTGTTGTGCCGAAATCATCCAACATCAGCGGCTACCGGACGATCGCCTAAAAATTTGGACGATGGGCCAACAGCGGTTTCGGGTCTTGGACTATGTCCGAGAAAAGCCTTACTATGTTGGTTTAGTGGAATGGATCGAAGACCGTCCCCCAGAACAAGATCTGCATCGCTTAGCTGCGGATGTGGAAGAACTGTTACGGGATGTGGTTCGCCTCTCGGCTAAGTTAATGGATCGGGAGATTGAACTCCCCGAAGATATTCCCAGCTTGCCCACAGAACTGTCCTATTGGGTGGCCGGCAATCTCTATGGCGTGGCCTCAGAACAGCAAACTCTGCTGGAAATGCAAGACACTGCCACTCGCTTGGAGCGAGAATCGGAAATTCTAACCACCACCCGAAATCATCTGGCGGCGCGAACCGTCCTTAAAGACACCTTTAACCCCTCTTAAAGAACTTAAGCCCGTCTTGTTGTTGTTGAAATGTCCTTGAATTACCATGGGTGAATCCAAACGTCGCAAAGAAGCTCTAGGCGAAAAGTACGGTCAGGAGCCTCACATCCTGCCCTGGCTGCCAATTACGAAACGACAGTCGGAGCAATTCCTCAAATGGTCGAGCCGAGGGGCTTGGGCAGGAATTGTCGCCCTCATTCTTGTTTGGCTAACGGTGGTCTTCATCGCTCCATCGTTTGGCTGGTGGGGACTGGGTTCGTAATCCTCCATAATGGGACGCTATCTGAGTCCGCATTGATAGAAATCTTAAATAACTTTACGTACTACTCATAATCAGAATGGGAGTCTTGACCGGGGTGACCCTGCTGCGATCCCCGCGATTTGTTTGAGCGAATGTCCTGAAGACCCAGAAAATTTGTAGAAAGGCAAAGTTAGATAGGGTAAGGATTTCTGCCTATCGTGACCGACTTTATCCCTCAGCTTTCGGGTTGTCTGTGTTCTACGATACCCCAGCTCTGGGTAACCTAAGTTAGCGTTGGGCAAGTTTCCCGACTCGACAATGGTCTGTTGGGGCGTAACTGTGTTGGCTTGCCTAGGGACCCAAGATGAGAGACATTGTTAAGTAAATCTTAAATTGTTAACCCGCGTCTCGCGTGTCAAGAGGAGGAGAACTGTGTTTATACGACTTGCCGAACAGCATCGTCAATTCGTCCAAGAATTGGTGATGAATCTAAAAGCTTTAGCCATTGTGCTGGAGCGTCGGGGCTATCTGGCTTCGTGCTACACCTGCGGCAGTCAGATGAACAGCGCGTCGTTTATGGTTAGCCTAGGCGACAATCATCTTATCCGTTTCCTGGTGTCCGACTATGGAATCACCTGGACTGAGATGCGCGACGATCGCGAACTGATGAAGCTCGAAGGAGCCGAAGCCATTGCCCAACTGCAAGAGTTAGCCAATCTGGTGAAATACCAAATTGCCCCGCAAGATTATCGCCCAACGGCGGTCCAACAGGCGTAAAATAGAGGTAGATCCCTGAGATCGCCACATTTTAACCCTTGCTATTGGGTATTTCCCATGACAGATATCGATATTGGCTGGCAGCACTGTTATATTGACACCAACCGCATCCGACTGCATTGTGTAACCCAAGGGGAAGGGGATCTCGTCGTCCTTCTCCATGGGTTTCCCGAATTTTGGTATTCCTGGCGCTATCAGATCCCGGCGCTGGCCCGTCATTTTAAAGTGGTCGTTCCCGATTTACGGGGCTATAACGACTCTGACAAACCGTCAAGCGGCTATGATCTCGACACCCTCAGCCAAGATGTGCGAGGGACTATTGCCGCATTGGGCTATCGTAGCGCCCATATTGTGGGTCATGACTGGGGAGGGGCGATCGCCTGGCATCTGGCCCATACCTATCCCGAGTCCATCAATCGCCTCGCCATCCTCAACGCCCCCCATCCCCACCAGTTTACCCAAGCCCTCGCCAGTAACTTCGACCAACTCCGCCGCAGTTGGTATGTGCTGGCCTTACAAGTCCCCAGCCTCCCCGAATGGGTGATTCGTAACAACCTCAAAGACTTCGTACAAAATATTTTCCGGGAAAACGCCATTCGCAAAGGGGCCTTTGGTCAGGAAGATAACCAAATTTACCAAGCCGCCCTGGAAAAACCCGGCGTGCTGAACTCCATCGTCAAGTATTATCGTCAACTCTCCGCCCCCCAAACCTGGCTCAAAAGCTGGGGGCGATCGCTCGATCCTATTACAGCTCCCACTCTAGTTCTCTGGGGCGAAGACGACTCGTTCCTGAGTACCAGTCTTACCCAAGGCTTTGAAACCCTCATCAGCGCCCCCTTTCAACTCGAACTGATTTCTCAATGTGGCCATTGGATTCAGCAAGAGGTGCCGCAAACCGTCAATCGCAAACTCCTGAACTTCCTCACCGTCAAATAGAGGTGAATTGGGGCGAACCGGAGTTCACCCCCAACTCGCCCACCCTGAGACTTACTCAGGTTTGGGCTTCGCTGTCCACCTAGTGACTATGGCTATGGCCGTGATCGTGGCTATGGCTATGGCCGTGGCTGTGACCATGGTCATGATCATGACCGTGATCGTAGCCATCTTCGTCATGATTGTGGAAGCGTCGGGCCACCTCAACGGCTAACTGGGGATTCACCTCAACCCCCTCTTCTGAGAGCAACTCCTCAATATGGCAATCCGCCCAGCGGGCCACCATCTCCAGAAACTCCGGGCGATCGTTCACACAGGGCATCTGAACATAGGTAACATCGGGATACCGACGGTGCATTTCATGGACAATATGATGCACATCCAGCAAGGTTTCATGGTTTTCCGTAGCGAAGCCAATGGGCATCATCACGATCGCCCGCGCCCCCAACTGCACTAAGTTATCAATGGCCTGATTGGGATTCGGCTGTGTCCATTCAATCAGGGGCGTGTCATGGTTGAGCCAACCCACCGAAATCAGGGGATAGCGGTACATGAGCCGCTCCCGAACCGCCTCATACAGCGCCTGACTCTCATCGACACCCGAGGTAAAGCCCTTCGCCTTCATGGGACAGCCATGATTCATCAAGATAATGCCAATTTGCGAGGGCAGATAGGCCGCCGCCAACTCCTCGGCGATGCGTTCCTCAACCATCTGAGCCATCAAATCCAGATATTGCGGCTGATTGTAGAACGAGGGAATATATTTAAGACCTTTGACCCAATGCTCCTCGCCCTCGACTAACTTAGACAGAGCCTGATTGACCTGTTCGACTGCGATACCGCTGGTGAAGACCGAATCCACCACGAGCAGGGGATATCAGAGCCTGATTGACCTGTTCGACTGCGATACCGCTGGTGAAGACCGAATCCACCACGAGCAGGGGATAGATGAGGAGTTTCGTGAAGCCTTGAGCTTTCACCTCGGCTAACACCTGTTCTGGGAGAAAGGGGGCGCAGTATGAGGAGTTTCGTGAAGCCTTGAGCTTTCACCTCGGCTAACACCTGTTCTGGGAGAAAGGGGGCGCAGAAGTTAAAGGCTTTAAAGACTTGAATGCGATCGCCCCAGCGTTCCTGAAGCTTTTGCTCAATCCCGGCCCGTTGCTGCTCAAAAATGGCATTGTGAGGGGAGACAAAGTCATGATGTTGATGACCCCACTCGTGACGGTCAAAAATGGCAAGAAGCCTTGCTAATGGGGGATAGAGCCAATCGGGAACCGGGGCGAATTTCGCCGTGAGCAGGTGTAGGGCCTGTTCGTTGTAGTTGGCGAAATCGTCATAGCTCTCGACTTCACCGTATCCCATCAAGAGGACGGCGACACGATGATCCGATGGCGTGGAATTGGATGAATGGGTGGTTTGTTCGTGGGTAACAACCAAGATGACAGTCTCCTCTGAAGCGCTCTAACGAACTGTAACGAATTTGGTACGTTACAGCGAATAATGCCAACATAACACAGGCGTTTTGCTAAAGGCCGTTACGGTATTGTGAACAGGGTTTAGCTGCTATGACCCTTTGTCTGTGTCCAGGGGTTCACTCCCCCAGTCTCACGGAGCGTTTGTGCCAAGTTCTGGGACTGAAACAGGTTTTGATTGTCCCCACCTCAACCCATCCCCCCTATTCCCCCCTCCATGTCCTCGATTTCGCCCGCCAGCAGGGGCTAGAACAGCCCTGTTTTTTGGCGTTTAGTGCGGGAGTCGTTGGGGCGATGGGAGCCGCCTGTTTGTGGCAGCAGCAGGGGGGAACGGTCAAGGCGCTGATTGCAATGGATGGTTGGGGGGTTCCTCACCTGGGAGATTTTCCCTTACATCGTCTCAGTCATGACCTAATTACTGATCAGCAATCGGGTTGGTTGGGAGTAGGGGGCGATCGCTTTTATGCCGATCCCCCTGTGGCTCATTTGGATTTATGGGCCTATCCAGAGCGGGCGCAAGGGGTTTGGCTGCCGGAGTCGGGGTTAAGCCGAAACACTGATGCAGCGGCGTTTATACGAGCTTTGTTGAGGCGTTATGGGGAACTCGACTTATACTAAATTTGATGGGTTTACCCTGAAATATCGTACCGCCAGGATCACCCATGCCGTTACTAACAAAATCAACCTACACTCCGTCCCCATAACCAGTCCCTAACCCCATGAAAAAACAACAAATATTAGAAATTCTAGAGAACCATAAAGGCATACTTCAGGAACAATATGGTATAAAACACCTTGCGTTATTTGGCTCTACTGCCCGTGATACCGCTACTGAAACCAGCGACATTGATATATTAATCAGCTTTGAAGGAATCGCCAACAGTCAACGCTACTTTAGTACATTATTTTACCTAGAAGACCTTCTACAAAAACCCATTGACCTCATTACAGATAAGGCCATTCGCTCCGAACTACGCCCCCATATTGAATCAGACCTCATTTATGTGTAAGTATGTCTAATCAAAATCCTGAACGGGAATGGAAATTTTATATTGATGACATGATTCGATTTTCGGAAAAAGTTATCCGCTATACCGAAAATTTAAATCAAAGTGATTTTATAAACAACGAACTTTATTACGATGTGACTTTAAGAAATCTTGAATTGATTGGTGAAGCTGCGACCCGTATTCCCTCAGAAATCAGAGAAAATAACCCCAAAATTCCCTGGAGATAAATCATTGCAACCCGCAATCGCATCATTCACGCCTATTTAGGGATAGATAATGACATTATTTGGAGCATTATTACCGACGAAATCCCTAATCTAATTAACGCCCTAAAGTCTTTATCTAATATCTAAATTAATACCAAGTTCTGAAGGAGAAGTTGTATAGATAATCCGTTGATTTCTAATTTACTTCGGGTAGCGCGGGTGTTGGCTTTAATTTATGAACGGTTTGTGTTTACCGTTTGTGTTTGCTGGGGGAGCGACGATAGTGCTGTATCTGGAGGAGATTTTATGGGATGAGGTGCGGTCAATGTTGGATGTGGATTGTGTGGTGGAGATTATGACACGGGCAGATTTATTATGGTTTGGCGGAACAGTTGGCGATCTCCCATTGAGCGAGTTACAGTTTGCCTGATGGTCAAGAGATTTGGATTTTCCCACCGATTTATTTTCTAGCGAGTAAGGTTGAGGCGTTATGGGGAATTAGACGGTTGACGCTGTTTGGCACGCCAAGCCCCATAAACGAGTCTGAGGGCTTCTTTGGAGACGCGATCGCTCAGATAAGTCCATAACACCTCTAACGTAGCGCCAGGATGCCGTTCGCAGACTTGTTCAATCTCCCGTTGCTGTTCCGGGGGAACCAACCGATCTAAATCCACCGGTTGTCCCATTTCCAACAGTTCCGCTAAGTGGCGCACAATGCGAGAGGGGCGTAAATTCCGTTCCTGGGCGATCGCCCCAACGTCTAATCCTTTCTGATGTAACTCTAGACTATAGAGATGAGTTGGACTCGGTTCCGAGTTCTGGGAGACGCGATGGCCCTCCCGCTTAATCACCGCTTTCACTAAGCGAATTTCCTCATAGGGATAGACGCCGCCAAGATACTCATACACTGGTTTCAATTTATCTGTATTCAGGGCGCGGATGGCCTGACGAATCGGCTGTTGATGATCCGGGGGAACCAGAGCATTTATATCAATCTCCTCTCCCGCATGGAGGAGCCGTTCGAGGTGGCCATAAATGGTACTGGGGGTGAGATTACGAGCCAGGGCAATATCCTCAACGCTTTTGCCCTGTTGACATAACGCTAACGTTTCTCGGTGGGTGTCGCTCAGGGCAGTTGTGGCGGGGCGGCTCGTTGGGCGTTTAGGGGGGGCGCTGGCTTCCCCCGTTGTAAACTCGCGAATTAGGGCCACAAAGCGATCGCCATAATGCTCTAGTTTATAGCGCCCCACCCCCGAGAGTTGCCCAAACTCCGCCAAGGTTTGCGGCCGTTGCTGGGCCATAAGTCGTAGGGTTGAGTCGTAGTGCTGTATCTGGAGGAGATTTTATGGGATGAGGTGCGGTCAATGTTGGATGTGGATTGTGTGGTGGAGATTATGACACGGGCAGATTTATTATGGTTTGGCGGAACAGTTGGCGATCTCCCATTGAGCGAGTTACAGTTTGCCTGATGGTCAAGAGATTTGGATTTTCCCACCGATTTATTTTCTAGCGAGTAAGGTTGAGGCGTTATGGGGAATTAGACGGTTGACGCTGTTTGGCACGCCAAGCCCCATAAACGAGTCTGAGGGCTTCTTTGGAGACGCGATCGCTCAGATAAGTCCATAACACCTCTAACGTAGCGCCAGGATGCCGTTCGCAGACTTGTTCAATCTCCCGTTGCTGTTCCGGGGGAACCAACCGATCTAAATCCACCGGTTGTCCCATTTCCAACAGTTCCGCTAAGTGGCGCACAATGCGAGAGGGGCGTAAATTCCGTTCCTGGGCGATCGCCCCAACGTCTAATCCTTTCTGATGTAACTCTAGACTATAGAGATGAGTTGGACTCGGTTCCGAGTTCTGGGAGACGCGATGGCCCTCCCGCTTAATCACCGCTTTCACTAAGCGAATTTCCTCATAGGGATAGACGCCGCCAAGATACTCATACACTGGTTTCAATTTATCTGTATTCAGGGCGCGGATGGCCTGACGAATCGGCTGTTGATGATCCGGGGGAACCAGAGCATTTATATCAATCTCCTCTCCCGCATGGAGGAGCCGTTCGAGGTGGCCATAAATGGTACTGGGGGTGAGATTACGAGCCAGGGCAATATCCTCAACGCTTTTGCCCTGTTGACATAACGCTAACGTTTCTCGGTGGGTGTCGCTCAGGGCAGTTGTGGCGGGGCGGCTCGTTGGGCGTTTAGGGGGGGCGCTGGCTTCCCCCGTTGTAAACTCGCGAATTAGGGCCACAAAGCGATCGCCATAATGCTCTAGTTTATAGCGCCCCACTCCCCGTTGTAAACTCGCGAATTAGGGCCACAAAGCGATCGCCATAATGCTCTAGTTTATAGCGCCCCACACCCGAGAGTTGCCCAAACTCCGCCAAGGTTTGCGGCCGTTGCTGGGCCATAAGTCGTAGGGTTGAGTCGTCCCGAGAGTTGCCCAAACTCCGCCAAGGTTTGCGGCCGTTGCTGGGCCATAAGTCGTAGGGTTGAGTCGGGGAAAATCGTGTAGGGGGCTGCGGAACGTTCATTGGCGATTTGTTTGCGCAACGCCCGCAGTTGAAACATAAGGGCCTCAGCTTCGACGGCTAAGGGACTGCGGCGATCGCCCTCGAAGGCACTGACGGTACGGGGAAGCGCCACTTCAACCTTGCGCTGTTGGCGCATAATCTCCCAACTGAGGGCATTGAGTTTCAAAACGGGATAGCCATCATCGGTTTCATCCACAAAACCGCGATGTTTCAGGGTTCGGGCCAAGGCCCGCCATTGATCTACGGTGCGATCTTTGCCAATCCCATAGGTGGAGAGGCGATCATGGCGATATTGCTTAATTTTCTGCTTTTTCGAGCCTCGCAACACATCAATAATATGAGTCACCCCAAACCGTTCTCGACAGCGCGCCACACAGGAGAGGAACTTCATGGCCTCAACTGTCCAATCCTCCACTGGCTTAGGATTACGGCAGTTATCACAGGTTTGACAGGGTTCGCCGAGGGTTTCGCCAAAGTACCGTAGCAGGATACTAGGACGACATTCAGTACTGTCGGCATAGTCGATGACTTGGCGCAACTGTTGACGCGCAATTCGTTGTTCCTGTTCATCAGCTTTTTGGCTGATAATCCACTCGACTTTACTGGCATCGCCATAACTGAGAAAGAGAATACATTGAGCCGGTTCTCCATCTCGCCCAGCGCGGCCGGTTTCTTGATAATAACTTTCTAGGGTTTTGGGTAAATCATAGTGAATCACAAAACGCACATCGGGTTTGTTGATGCCCATTCCAAAGGCGATGGTAGCGACCATCACTTGCACATCGTCGCGGATGAAGCGAGTTTGGTTGTTGGAGCGATCCGCGTCGCTCATTCCTGCATGATAAGGTAGGGCCTCAATGCCATCTTGACGCAGTTTGTCGGCGAGTTCATCGACTTGACGACGACTGAGACAGTAGATAATTCCCGCCCCTCCCTGGCGCACCAGTTGGTAGATTTGTTGGTAGCTATCTCGTCCCTTGGGGCGGACTTCGTAGGCAAGATTGGGGCGGTAGAAGCTGGCGATATGGACTTGGGGCCGCTTCAGAGACAGTTGCTGGATGATATCCTGACGGACGCGATCGGTGGCGGTGGCCGTGAGGGCTGTGACAGGAACATCGGGGTGATACTGCCGTAGCCGCGAGAGTTGGCGATATTCCGGGCGAAAGTCATGGCCCCATTCTGAGACGCAATGGGCCTCGTCGATGGCGAATCCCGATAGGCCCGGTTGCGATCGCAGTTGATTGAGGAACTCTAAGAAATGCTCACTTAACAGTCGTTCTGGGGCGACGTAGAGCAGTTTGATGTTACCCTGGCGGACGGCCTGGATGCGATCGCGAGCTTCGAGACCTTTCAGGGTACTATTCAAGAATGTAGCCCCCAACCCATTAGCCTGTAAGCTATCAACCTGATCTTGCATCAGGGCGATGAGAGGAGAGACCACCACCGTAACCCCAGGACGTAACAGAGCCGGAAGTTGAAAACACAAAGATTTCCCACCCCCCGTGGGCATAATCACCAATTGATCCTGGTTTTGCAGGGAGGCCTGGATAATCCCCTGTTGACCGGGACGGAAGCGATCATAACCAAAGTATTGTTTGAGGGCGCGATCGAGAGAGTCTGATGGGGAAGCGGACACGAATCCTGTGAGGAGTGGATTGAGCGTTTCTATCTTACCAGAGAGAGTCCCCGGAGGGCTGCCTTTACTGAAAAGGAGTTTACATGAGGGGGGCGATTGCAATCCGGCTCTTGGGGCAACGGTTCAATCCGTTAATCAAACCTTAACGCGATACCTTCACAATTCGACGGTTTATGATTACAATAAAGCGACGATTCAAATAGAGTGTTCATTATCTAGGGTGTTATCTTTTTGTGATTGAGTCCTCAATCCTTAGCCCTAAATCAGGCAGCCAATTTCATTAGTCTTTACCTTACAAACTCCATGGACAACTTACCTCAATGGCTACCGGATACTCCCATTGTTCCCTTTACTGTTCTCCTGCTCGTTGTTCTCACAGTTCCCCCATTATTTGAGCGGTTAAGACTTCCGGGTCTTGTGGGGCTAATTGCCGCAGGAGTGGTACTCGGAAGCGATGGCTTGGGGATACTCGATCCCGGTGATGATTATATGAAACTATTTACAGACATTGGTAAAATTTACCTAATGTTTGTTGCTGGACTAGAAATTGATTTATCAGAGTTTCAGCGTAAAAAAGACCGCTCTTTAGTGTTTGGATTTGCCACATTTGCAATTCCCCTCACAGCGGGAACTTTCATGGCAATCATGTTTGGCTATGGCTGGAATGCGGCGATTTTGATTGGCTCCTTGCTAGCATCCCATACTCTCTTAGGATATCCAATTGTTAGTCGTCTTGGGGTAGCGGGAAATGAAGCGGTTACCGTTACCATTGGTGCAACTATTTTCACCGATATTGCAGCTCTTTTGGTTCTAGCAATTTGTGTGTCAATTCATGGAGGAGATTTTTCTGCCACCAGTTTAATTATTCAAGTAACAGCATTGGCTCTTTATACTGTTGCTGTTTTGGTGGGGTTGGACAAGGCTGGGAAGCTATACTTTCGTCGCACGGGAGATGAAGAAAGTAACCAATTTCTTTTCATACTTTTGGCGGTATTTTTGGCGGCAGTTGGTGCTCAAATCATTAACGTTGACCAAATTGTAGGTGCTTTTTTGGCAGGACTAGCGGTCAACGATGTGGTGGGCCGGGGTCCTGTTGAAAATAAAGTTGAGTTTGTGGGCAGTACCCTATTTATTCCCTTCTTTTTTGTGGGCATGGGTCTGCTCCTGGATATCACCGCTTTCATGGAGAGTTTTACTCAAAATTTAGGCTTTGTGATTGCCATTGTTTTAACTTTGCTGAGTGCCAAGTTTTTGGCATCAATGGTCGTCAAGCTTATTTATCGTTATAGTTGGAATAGTATGATGACGATGTGGTCATTATCTATTCCTCAAGTTGCCGCCACTCTTGCAGCTGCCTTGGCGGGGTTTGATGCGGGTTTGATTCCCGATTCCGTTTTCAACAGTGTGGTTGTTTTGATGTTAATCACATCAGTGATTGGTCCCTTGGCAACTTCCCATTTTGCCCGCAAGCTTCCTTTGTCTGGAGGTGGTTTAGATTTGTCATCAGAGCAAGATGAGAATGCTTTACCATCTTTGACCTTTTTCCCCAAAGAAAAACCTTTTAAAGTTGTAGTTCCTGTCTCCAATCCCCTAACAGAACGCTATCTGATTGAGATGGCGGCAATTTTAGCCCGTCAGCGTTCTGGCTCAATCGTCCCCCTGTCCATTGCTGAAGCTCATTTACAAATGGATGAACCCGAGTTAGATGTGGCGATTCAACGCAGTGAACGGCTTTTGGAACGGGCTATGGCGGTGAGTAATGAGTTTGACGTTGAGGCGATTCCTCGGGTTCGCATTGATAGTGATGTGGCCCATGGCATTAGCCGAACTGCTCGGGAGGAGAATGCGAGTACCATTGTGATGGGTTGGAATGAGAATATTGGTATTCGAGCGCGACTGTTTGGCAGTGTGGTGGACAGTGTGTTTTGGTCTTCTCACTGTCCCGTTGGGGTGATGCGTTTGTTGGATGATCCCCTGAATATTCATCAGATTTTGGTTCCGGTGAAAAGTCTGGCACCGCAGGTGATGGAAGCGATGCGGTTTGCTCAGTTATTTGCTGAGTCGAATCAGGCGGAGTTAACCTTGCTCCATGTCTGCGATCGCCGCACCACGCCGGAGCAGATTCAGGAGTTTGAGACGGCGTTGATGAAAATCTTTCATGGCGGGGGTTCTCAGGTTCCAGGCCAGATGAAAACGGTGGTCTCTGATGATATTGCTCAGGCGATTTTGGAAGCCTCGCAAGAGGTGGATATGGTGGTTCTGTGTTCCCGGCGACGGCGTACCGCTGGGGGATTGGCGGTGAGTGACGTGGCCACGAAGATTCTAGGACAAATTACCTGTTCGATGGTGTTGTTTGGAGAACCTCATTGGTAGAGATGGTGCAGAAGCAGGCGTTACGGCGATCGCTGTTGCAGACTCGTTGTCAGTTGTCTGAGGGGGAATGGCGCGATCGCAGCGATCGCCTCTGTGAGCAAATTCGCCAACATCCCCGGTTTCAGTCGGCCCAAACAGTTCTCAGTTATGTCAGTTTTCGCCGAGAACCGGATTTATTGGGATTAACGGGGGACCGTTGCTGGGGGTTTCCTCGCTGTCAGGGAGAGTCGTTATTGTGGCATTCTTGGCAATGGGGCGATCGGTTTATTTCGGGTGCGTTTGGGATTCGCGAACCCCATCCTGATTCCCCCCAGATTGCTCCTGAGACGGTGGATTTAATCTTAGTTCCGGCGGTAGCCTGCGATCGACGGGGATATCGCCTGGGATATGGCGGTGGGTTTTACGATCGCCTCCTCAGTCAACCCCAGTGGCGAGAGATTCCCACGCTGGGGATTGTCTTTGAGTTCGCCTATCTCCAGGAGTTACCCATTGAACCCTGGGATTGTCCCTTAACCGGAGTGTGTACCGAGGAACGATGGGTGCAAACCAGCCCTGATGGCAATGTTAAATTAGAACCATCGCCCCTCTCCTCAAAACCGCCATGAGCGTCATAGAAACTTTTACTCCCTTACCGGATCACACCCAACTCCCCTGTGAGGATGGAACCTTCGTGAAAGACTTTCAAGAACATCCGCAAAGCATTCTCCTGACGGATTCGATTCTCCCCATCCTCACCGCCAAACATCCCCAGGGAGATTACTGTATTGGTCAAGATAGCGGAATTTACTGGCGCATCACCGATCCTGCTCAACGAGGCGCTGTCTCTCCCGATTGGTTTTATGTTCCTCAGGTTCCCGCTACCTTAGACGGACAAGCGCGACGTTCCTATGTCCTGTGGCAAGAACATATCCCCCCCGAGATTGTCATTGAGTTTGTCTCAGGAACGGGGTCTGAGGAACGAGATAAAACCCCCTGGACGGGCAAGTTTTGGGTCTATGAAACGGTAATTCGTCCGGCGTACTACGCCATTTACGAGGTGCAACGGGCCAGTGTTGAGGTCTATGGTTTAGTCCGCAACCATTATGAGTTAATCGGGGCCAACGAACGGGGCCACTTCCCCATTTCTGAATTGGGAGTTGAGTTAGGGATCTGGACTGGACGTTATGGGAATATGGAACTCCCTTGGCTGCGTTGGTGGGATAGTCAGGGGAATTTACTCTTACATGGTGAGGAGCGGGCCGAGCAAGAACATCAACGAGCTGAGCAAGAACATCAACGAGCTGAGCAAGAACATCAACGAGCTGAGCGTCTAGCGGCCCGCTTGCGAGAGTTAGGCGTTGATCCCGATGAGGAGTGAGCCTTGCTCATACTTGTGGATAATTGTCAACCGTCAATTTTCATTTATTCATGATTCCCCGGTAGCCGCCGAACACCGCAAAGCCAAAATACTTCCAGGGAATGGCGACATCTTGGAAACCGGCTGAGGTTAACATCTGAAGATGGGTTTGCAAACTGGCTAAGCGATCTTGTCCTGAATGGCCTTGGGGAACACTCTCGCCCACTTTAGCGCGGGTGGCGGCGATCGCATCCCCTTTTTTCTGCGCCCACTCCTCGCGCACAGACTGATAGACGTCTTTCAGATGGGGGGTTTCGGGAACCACTGGATCAGTATTCCAAAAACATCCCCCCGGTTCTAAGATGCTAAACACCCAGTTAAACAGCGTTTGTTTCATCTCATCACTGAGATGGTGAATCGCCAAGGATGAGACGCAAGCTTGCGCACCTTGAATCGCCACGTCGCCACTGGTTTGATGGGCCAATTCACCGAAATCAGCACATAGGGGTTCCCAACGATTGTTATAACCGGCCTGGGTGATTTTCTGATGAGCAAATTCCAGCATACGCGGCGAGTAGTCAATGGCCAGAACTTGTGCCTGGGGACAGCGTTCTAACAGCCGCAGACTCAATTCCCCAGTTCCACAGCCGAGATCGATCAGGGTTGAACAGTCAGCGGGAACACAGCGAGTAATGCTATCGAGCATTTCTGTGTAACGGGGGAGAAGGGTGCGAATCCCCTCGTCGAAGTCGTGGGTGTTGGGGAAGATTTCGCCGGGATAGACGGTTTTACTCATAATGAGATGCGATACATTTTCCCCATTTTACGGACAAATGGGATGACGACCAAGCGCCATCCCATTGATTAGAAGCTAAAGGGTAATTTTTGACACTCAGACACTCTACACTTAAACGGTGTCGTCTGAGCCAAGTCCCTAAATTGATTTGGAGAACCGCTGTTGTTTACGATCGCGGCTATAGGCATCAAAACAGTAGGCGATGTTACGAACCATCAAACGCCCACTGGGTGTCACTTCAATCATATCACAACCATTGATGACTAAACCATCATCTTCAAACTCTTGTAACATCTGCAAGTCGAGGGCAAAATACTCATCAAAATTAATCCCATACTTCTGGGAAATGTCCCGTTTGTCGAGGCGGAAGTGACACATCAATTCCATAATCACTTCCCGACGCAAGAGATTGTCCGGTTCGCCGAGTTTTACGAGTTTCTCAATGGGGGTTTGCTTTTCCTCAATGGCTCGGTAAAAGTCTTTCAATCTCTTGTGATTCTGCACATAGACATCATGCAGCATACTGATGGAGGTGACACCAAAACCAAACAGTTCCGAATCAGGTTTGGTGGTGTAGCCTTGGAAGTTGCGGTGAAGTTCCCCTTTCCGTTGGGCGATCGCCAACTCATCCCCTGGCTTGGCAAAGTGATCCATACCAATAAAGACGTAGCCGTTATCGGTCAATTTGTCAATGGTCATGTGGACGATTTCCAGTTTTTCTTCGGAACTGGGGAGGGTGTCTTCGAGAATCCGTTTTTGTACCGGTTTCATCCAGGGAACATAGGCGAAGTTAAACACCGCAATGCGATCGGGATTCAGTTGAATGGTTTTGGCGATAGTTTCCCGGAAGGTATCGAGGGTTTGATAGGGAAGTCCATAAATCAGATCCACATTCACACTCTCAAAGTCCGCTTCTCGCATCCAAGACATGACATTGAAGAGCAGTTCTTCCGGTTGAACTCGGTTGATGGCTTCTTGAACCACGGGGTTGAAATCCTGAATCCCAAAACTAATGCGATTAAACCCGAGTTTTCTTAAAAAGAGGATATAGTCGCGATCAATGTAGCGGGGGTTGACTTCAATGGAAAGTTCTGCATCCTCGGCAAAGGTGAAATGTTCATGCAGCTTGTTCCAGAGTCGTTCGAGTTGTTCTGGGTTGAGATAATTCGGTGTTCCCCCTCCCCAGTGCATTTGTTGCACCAGGCGATCGCCGTCAATCAAAGGAGCCGTCTGTTCGATGTTTTGAAAGAGATAGTCTAGATAAGGATTCGCTACCTTATCCTTCAGTTTGGTGACGATGACATTGCAGCCGCAAAAGTAACACGCACTCTCACAAAAGGGAATGTGACAGTAGAGAGATAAGGGCGTTTTCTTGGCATTTCCACGGGCGATCGCCTCATAGAAGTCCTGCTCATTAAAATCGGGACTCAGTTCTGTAGCGGGGGGATAACTGGTATAGCGAGGGGTGGGATGATTATGTTTTTGCAGGAGTTGGGCGTCAAACCGAACTGATTGGGTGGAAACTTCCATAGGAATCAGGTAACTTCAGAACAAAATGGGGTACTATTTGGCATTAAAAAAACCGGCGATCGCCCAAGTGAAGACAAGTCGCGATCGCCAGCGGTGAGAGTTAGGAGAGATCGCAGAACGATTGAGAGGATAACCTCTGGCTTAACTGGCCACAGGATGGGACTTTTCCGTACTTCCCGGCTTATCCTGGCGAGTGAGTAAATCAAACACATGATCACCAACCGCCGCTTTCACATCCGCCTCTAATCCATGCATGACATCACGGTTGAGTTGAAAGGCTAAATTGGCTTCCTCAACAATCATTTGAGCCAAGGCTTCATCGACGGGGAGTGCATTCAACGCATCGCGATATTCAACCTTGAAGTTGCGTCGGCTTTCGGGAGTGGGGAAGGCCGCAAACTCATGGAGGCCCGTTCCTTGATTCGGAGGGAGATCCAAGGCCGAACGGACGATATTTTTCAGGCTTTGTCCCCCCGATAAATCTCCCATATAGCGGGTGTACGCATGAGCCACGAGCAACGCTGGTTCCGTCTCGGAAATCTCTTTGAGGCGATTGACATAGGTGAGGCCTTCCGGGAGCGGCTGAATTTGCTCACGCCAGTTCTCCCCATAATAAAAGGCTAAATCCGCCTCCAGGTTCTCCGTTCGCCGCAATTGGGGGAAGTTAATCCCTGCAATGACGGGGTGACTGCGGTGACGTTCGAGTTCTTCTTCTAGGGTTCGATAGACAAAATAGAGGTTCGCCAGGAGTTTACGGAACGGTTCCCGCTCGACAATCCCCTTGAGAAAGCATTTCATATAGGCCGTGTTTTCTGCTGCGGTGTGGGCCCGTCCCGTTCCCTCTCGCAGCAAGCTGGCTAGTTGAACACTCATAGGATCTAAAACTGTGTTTTAACTTTAATCACTTTATAGCGATTTACCGGATACGCAAGGGGAGCTTCTCAAAACTTTACATTTTGAGGGCAAAAGGGAACTGGACAGGGGATATCAAGACTACTTCTGCTGGGGGACGGATGCCGGAAACTCCCGAAACTCCGATTAATTACTGTTTAGCGATTATTGTTCATCCAGCTTGTAGGTATGAAATCGAGTTAATCCCCCGACGGTTTCCGCGTGAATTGTGGGGATTCCGGGAATGGGGATGGGAAGGGAGAGTTCAGTGCGGTAAATACTGAAGAGGAAGAAGTTATCGCGACTGGTGTTGCGATCAATAATCTGTTGGAGTTGGGGCCGACTCTCCTCGACAAAAGACTGACACAAATCCTGGCCGCGGCCCAAGTCTGTACAGACGTCCTCCTTAAGATGAGTCGCTAGAATATCTCCGGCATAGACTTGATACTCCTCACGGCTCGGATTCGTGACTCCTAAAGCAATTCCGACTCCGAGAACCACCACTCCGATTCCAATAAGACTCGTTTTCATAATCTCCGTTCCCGCGTTGGCTTAGCTTGACGCGGCGCATTACAACAATCACCTATATTAACTTCATCCCCTTATCGTGGGATTCCGAGGAGTCTAGCGTTTTTATGACTCAACTGGTGCTACTTTCCCAAGTAACCCCAGTGGAGTAAGAGTTTTCAGGTGTTCGAGTTGCTCCAAATTGCGAACGAGGAGGGCCCCAGCGAATCCCAATGCGTTCAGGGAGATTCCGGCGAATCCCTCTTGCGATCGCCGTACTACCATCAGCCAATTTCTTGTGGCCAAGAGGTTATAGGCTCCTGTCTGAGTCTCGGTTTTGGGGGTTCCGTCGATTAACCCCACGGCGTTGAGGAGACGATAATACTGCTGCTGAAGTTGTTCGGGGGAGCTGTCAGGGGAGATGGGGGCGATCGCATGGTTGAAGGGAAACCAAGGGGAGCGACCGATTTTGTCCAATCCTGTCCCATCATACTGAGTTTGCGCGATCGCCCCCTCAATGGGCAAGAGATCGCCATCAGGCATCAAGGGAAGCGGAACCAGTTGTAAATGTTTATGGGGTTGACTCGCCCCCGCCTCAGTGCCACCGTTATAGAACCCTAACCCGTCAATTTCCCGGAAACCAATTTGTAAGGCCGCAAAATCTGCCACCGTCAGCCAGGTGTTCTGATGCTCAAACTCCCGCGTCACAATCAGTAGATGGTGATCCACCACATTAAACTTATTCAAGAGACAGACATGGCTGGGAGAGAGATTCGCCACAAAGAGCTTCTCATCGTAGGGGAGAAAGGGGTTAAACGGTTTTCCCGTTGCTTCAGCCTGACGGGTTTCCTTGGCTTTGGCTTTGGCCTTGCGATCGATATTGGCTAAGATTCTCACCAGAAAACGAATCTCTCCCTGTTGCAAATACTCAAATTCTGTAGGAATCGGCTGTAATGCACCGCAATCGAGCGCGAACTGGGTTTGTTCTAAGGTGCGTGGCCAGAGGGTATTGGGGGACAGCAGAATTTCTCCGTCAGACATAACTCAACCGTAACAGGGGGCGATCGCCCTCATTGTACAGAAGTCTGGGGCGCGATCCCGGCCCGGGGTTG
Source organism: Sodalinema gerasimenkoae IPPAS B-353 (assembly GCF_009846485.1). Lineage (GTDB taxonomy): Bacteria > Cyanobacteriota > Cyanobacteriia > Cyanobacteriales > Geitlerinemataceae > Sodalinema > Sodalinema gerasimenkoae. The sequence goes on along the minus strand of NZ_ML776472.1, from coordinate 1,209,823 downwards.
GGATAACTCGTTACAATATGTAACATTAGTGATAACAAGCTCGTTATTTGTACATTTATCCCCTTAAAACGCTCGTGTACGTTCAACAACGTTCTATTCCCCAAGACTATAGCCGCGACGATTGGAAGCGAGGGTATCTCTCCCAACCCCAAGAATCTGAGTATTGGCTCGACAACCTAGACGGCGAGATCCCCGCCGAACTCTGCGGAACCCTATTTCGAGTTGGGCCAGGATTACTGGATATCAACGGCCATCCGGTGCATCATCCCTTTGACGGCGATGGAATGGTATGTGCGATCGCCTTCAAAGACGGACGGGCCCATTTCCGTAACCGCTACGTACAAACCCAAGGCTTCCAAGACGAACAAAAAGCCGGAAAACCCTTATATCGGGGGGTGTTCGGCACTCAGAAACCTGGCGGTTGGCTGGCCAATATCTTTGACACCCGCCTCAAGAACATCGCCAACACCAATGTTATCTACTGGGGTGGGAAGTTACTCGCGTTATGGGAAGCCGCTGAACCCCACCGTTTAGATCCTCATACATTAGAGACATTGGGCCTCGATCGCCTCGATGGGGTATTAGAGGAGGGAGATGCGATCGCCGCTCATCCCCATATCGATCCCCACTCCCACCGAGACAACAGCGAACCCTGTCTTGTCAACTTCGCCGTCAAACCCGGCCCCTCCACTGCCATCACCCTCTATGAATTTGCCACATCGGGGAAACTCTTACGCCAACAGACGCGCTTCATCCCAGGGTTCGCCTTTCTCCATGACATGGCCATTACCCCCAACTACTGCATTTTCTTCCAAAATCCCGTTTCCTTTAACCCCCTTCCCTATCTCTTAGGCTTCCGGGGAGCCGCCGAATGTATCCAATTCAATCCCAACACCGCCACCAAAGTGATTGTCATTCCCCGGGATGGTTCCGGTGAAATGACAATCTTGGATAGCGAACCCTGTTTTGTCTTCCACCACGCCAACGCTTGGGAAGAAGACGGGGAAATTTGCATCGATTCCATTTGTTATGACTCCTTCCCGCAACCCACGGCAGACTCTGATTTTCGGGAAGTAGATTTTGATGCAATTCCCGAAGGACAACTCTGGAATTTCCGCCTCAATTTAGAGCGAGGGGAGGTGAGTCATGAGGTGATTGAATCCCGCTGTTGTGAATTTCCGGTGTTGCATCCCGAAAAAGTGGGTCGCAAGGCTCGTTATTTATATCTGGGAACGACGCACCGAGAGCAAGGCAATGCGCCGTTGCAGGGAGTTATGAAGTGCGATCGGCTTACTGGGGAGCGTCAAGTTTGGAGTTTTGCGCCACGGGGATTCACCGGAGAACCGACGTTTGTTCCTCATCCCCAGGGAACGAAGGAGGATGACGGTTGGCTGTTACTGTTGATGTATGATGCGGAACATCATCGCAGTGATCTCGTAATTTTTGATGCGAAAGCTGTGGAGAATGGACCTTTAGCACAGTTGCATCTCAACTATCACATTCCCTATGGCCTACATGGCAACTTCACGCCGGAGTATTTTGGTCCTTAGGGGACGATTCCCGGCGAATTTACCGCTAAGGCTGCGTGTCATGGCTTCATTCCAGCCATGACACCAGAGATATCAAGTCATCAGGGGCCGTTGGTGTCTTGCCAAAAGTCCTACGAGTTCTTTAATATGGCTCAAACAATATTCACAAGCGATCGCCCCCTTGAGGTTTGGATAATAAGGCTGGGGTGATACTCCCCCAGTTGGCTTATTCGGCAAACATCTCAGCCAAGGTATGGAGAACGCCTCTTTGCTCATCTGGACTAATTTGACCCAGTTTTTTGACCAATCGAGTTTTATCAATGGTGCGGATTTGATCCAGAACAATTTTTCCCTCCTTACCCTGAAACTGACAGGCAATCCGAGTCGGGTAGGCTTTCCCTCTCGTCGTCATTGGTGCAATAATCACCGTGGCAATATAACGGTTAATTTCATCAGGTGATATAATCACACAGGGTCGTGTTTTCTGAATTTCACTGCCAATTGTGGGGTCAAGATTAACCAAAAAAACATCGAAACGCTTGGCTACCACTCCCATTCACGTTGCTCCCAAGCGGTACTGTTGACTTGATCGAGAAGAACATCATCTTGTTCTTTCGCCATTGCTGCAAAGGCTTGCTCCCAGCCATCGCGTAACCGTCGTGCGGTGCGAATCGTGAGATGATCGCCCTCCACTTCGATTTCAACATCTGTCTGAATACCGCTTTGCTCTAAGAGCAGTTTAGGAATACGCACACCTTGGGAGTTGCCAATTTTAACGATTCGGGTTCTAATCACTGTGCTCATACTCAGATGCTCTCAAAAGTAAGATGTGATTACATTGTAGCTACACCTAAAAAGGTCGTCAAGTGCAAGGTAGTCTCGTGAGTAAACTCTCAGTCTTCAGCGATCGCCATCCTGTTTGCTCGAGACTTGCCACCTTAAGTGACCAGTATCACCAGCAGCCAAAAGTGGAGCAACTCGCAGCGTAGCAGAAAGCCGCGTAGCTTTTGGATGTCGGGTTTAGCCGTTTGTTAGCCATCTTCATCAAAGATAGTTTGATAGTAATTATAATGGCTGTGATTTGGATCAAAGCTTTTCTCAAATGCGAGCATCAAACTACCAAATAGCATTTCCCGAGATATTGATACTGCTGATCTCAATTCAGCGACGTATTTTTTTATAAAATGAAAAGATGCTGAAATCAGAAAATGCCCCCGTAAAACATCAATCCATCTTAATCCTAGCAAATTCATTCGATCTAAAAAATTCTCTCGAAATTCTTGTGAAATATCTATAGTAAGGCTTTGAATGTGCCTTGAAATTTTTTGAGTGGACAATTGGCTTGATTTTTTTGATACAAGAAAGCGGTCGCAATTATTCGGCACGACGGTAAGACCGACATCTTGATGTCGATTGGCAACGTCTGCTATCACTAGAGGGTAGAACGCTAGGGGTAATGATGGATTTGTTAAGATGATCATGAAGCGACGCAACAACGCCCATGCCTCACTGCCCTGATTGCAATTCTAAGCGAACCGTCAAAAATGGCCACATCCACACGAGCAAGCAACGGTATCTATGCCGTAACTGTGGTCGTCAGTTTGTCAAAAACCCAACCAATAAGGTCATCGACACCCCGACTCGCGAACTCATTGACCGGCTCTTGCTAGAACGCATCCCGATGGCTGGAATTGCCCGGGCGGTTCAGGTGTCTGAGCAATGGCTGCAAGACTATGTCAACTGTAAAGCCGCCCAGACACACAGGCAAGTCGCTGTCAGTTCAAAAAAAAAGGGCCGATGACGGTGCAATGTGATGAACTTTGGTCGTTTGTCGATCACAAGGGCAACAAACAATGGGTCTGGTTAGCTCTCGATGCCGAGACCCGTGAGATGATCGGCGCTTATGTCGGTTCTCGCGCTGCCGAGAGTGCGCAAAACCTCTGGGATTCCCTACCCACAGTCTATCGGCAATGTGCTGTGATCTACACTGACGCTTGGGAGGCTTACCGGCAGGTGCTGCCGAGCAAACGACACCAGGTCGTCAGTAAGTCGAGCGGCAAGACAAGTTACATTGAGCGGTTCAACAATACCCTCAGGCAAAGAGTTTCACGCTTTGTCCGACGCAGCTTAGCCTTCTCCAAGAGTCTACGCAATCACATTGGCCTCCTGTGGAACTTTATTCACCACTACAACGCATCATTACCTCTTTAGTGCCACCGAACCCTCTATCACTAAGATTCTCCGGGATTTTAGCACATCAATATCGAGGTGTCAAAAATTGCTAGATCTAGCATACAGAAAACCTCATGATTCGTTAAAACCCTTAACTCGCAGGGATTTTAGTCTTTAAAAAGGTGAATGTTATACGGAATCAAGTGGATATGCACCTTATATTGGCGGGTTTTGCCGCGCTGTTGTTTGGCGGCGAGGGTGATGACGGCGGCGATGGCTTTTCCCACGGCTTTGGTTAAATCATGATTTTCTAGGGAGACTCCCCCCTCTCCTCCATCGATTAAGGCATCGATCGCATTAGCCGTATTCCCCGCCGCCACATTCCCTAACGCCGTTGCTAAGATGGGATGGGATGGGACCCAAGACCATTCCTTCTGCCGCCACGAGGGGGGGGGAAATGCCAAGCTACCCAAGACGCAGCCGCCACCGATGGCGAGTTTGAGGATGTTATTACGCGCTACAGTCATCCTGATGCCTCTAAGCCTGGAGTTATTATAACCGAGCCGCCCATTGAGAGTCAGGAAATGCGCCGTTACAGGGAGTTATGACGTGCGATCGCCTCACCAGAGAGCGTCAAATTTGGAGTTTTTCGCCACGGGTATTCACGGGAGAACTGACGTTTGTTCCCCATCCCCAGGGAATGGCAAAAGATGATGCTTGGCTGTTACTCTTTCTATTTCTTGATCGAGTTCTAGCACAAATTCCTCTGATTTATGCTTTATACCATTTTGAAACATAGTATAAGTTGAATTAATGAACGTTTAGCAATTGCCCCGAGAGGCAATTTTGTTGAAAATCTCTTGCTCTTCCTGAGCAGGCGCTAGGATTAAAGTAATTTCAGTTCCTAGAAATAGCGATCGCCCTCCCCCGTTCCCCATCCAACGATGCTAACCTACACCATCGACCTCACCCCCTTCATTCAACTGAACGATCGCCAGTTCGCGCAACTGTGCGACAACCACCCCGACATCAAATTCGAGCGCAATCGCCGAGGAGAACTGATTATCATGCCCCCCACTGGTGGCGAAACCGGCAACCGCAACGTCGAACTATCAGCCGAGTTTGTCCTCTGGAATCGTCGCAGCAAACTGGGCTACCTGTTTGACTCCTCCACCGGCTTCAAACTCCCCAACGGTGGCAATCGATCGCCGGACCTATCGTGGATACGTCGCGATTGCTGGGAAGCCCTCAGCCCAGGCGATCGCGAAACCTTCCCACCCATCGCCCCCGACTTTGTCCTCGAACTCAAATCTCCCAGCGACAACCTCAACGACTTACGGGACAAAATGGCAGAATATCAGGATGCTGGATTCAAGCTGGGGTGGTTGATTGACCGACAAGCACAGACGGTAGAAATTTATCGCCAGGGACAGGAACCCGAACAGCGCGATCGCCCGACGACTATTGATGGCGAAACCATCTTACCCGGCTTTGAGTTAGATCTCAGTATCATCTGGTGACGCAATCAAGGATTTCACGATCGCCGCCAGCAAAGCCTCAAGCAAGACGAAATCTCCCCCCAAGCCTTCCCCGACTGTCACATCGATATTTCCCACATCTTCCCAGACTAAAATCCGGAATCCCACCCCAGCCAAGAGAATCCAGTGAACAAGACGGTCATCGCCCCCTATAATTGGGGCGGTTCCTTCGAGTGACATTTGCCTAGACTATCTCCCCAACTATGAAAGCACTGATCCTCTCCGGCGGCAAAGGAACGCGCCTGCGTCCTCTCACCTACACGGGCGCAAAACAACTGGTTCCCGTTGCCAACAAACCCATCCTCTGGTACGGGATTGAAAGCATTGTCTCAGCCGGAATCACCGAGATCGGCATTATCATTAGCCCCGAAACCGGGGACGAAGTACAAAAACTCACCGGAGACGGCGATCGCTTCGGGGCCAAAATCACCTACATCCTGCAAGACGAACCCGCCGGCCTGGCCCACGCCGTCAAAATCGCCCAACCCTTCCTCGGTGACTCTCCCTTTGTGATGTATCTGGGAGATAACCTGATTCAAAACGACCTCACCCCCTTTCTCAATCACTTCCAAGAGAAACAACTGGATGCCTTGATTCTGCTGCGGCCCGTCGAGAACCCCAGCGCCTTCGGGGTGGCCAAAGTCGATGAGGCCGGCCGTGTCTTGGAACTGGTGGAAAAACCCGCCGTTCCTCCCTCTAACCTCGCCCTAGTAGGAATCTATTACTTCTCCGCCGAGGTTCACCAAGCCATCGCCCGCATCAAACCCTCGGAACGAGGAGAACTCGAAATCACCGACGCCATTAGTAACCTCCTGGATCATAAAAACCCCGTCGAGGCGCAAATCCTCGAAGGTTGGTGGCTAGATACCGGGAAAAAAGACGATCTCCTCAGCGCCAACCAAATTGTCCTCGATACCCAACTGCAAACGGCGATTTTTGGGGAACTCGATGCTGACAGCCAAGTGGTGGGACGGGTGCAGATTGGTCAGGGGACCCAGCTGATTAATTGTTCCGTTCGGGGTCCCGTGATTATTGGTGAAAACTGTCACCTGGAAAACTGCTTTATTGGCCCCTACAGCAGCATCGCCGATGGGGTTATTCTCAAGGATGTGGACTTAGAACATAGCGTCATCCTACAAGAAACCCGAATTGAGGGCATTCAACAGCGGATTGTGGATAGTTTAATTGGCCGACGGGCCCAGTTAGGAACCGGTCGCCCCCGTCCTAAGGCCTTACGGTTTATGGTAGGAGATGATTGTCAAATTGAGTTAGCCTGATGGAGTCTCCCCATGGAATCATCAATGTCGAGCGATCGCCAACTTGAACAGGCCCCAACGGCCAACCCCAACGCTAAGCTGATTCGCCAACTGCGTCAGACACTTTCCTCCAGCATTGGCGTGGAGGATGCCCCCCCACCGATGATTGAGTCGGTGGATCAGTTACGCGACGATCGCGATGATGATCTCGTCGCCCTCCGCCAGCGGGCCAACATCTATCACGTTCCTCTCTTCTCGGCCCATCGCTTCGGCGGGGCCATCACCACCACTCGGCGACTGGCGCGGAAAGTCCTAAAGCCGATTTTAATGTTTCAGGTTGCCTACAACGGGGCCAATGCCCGGTTTGCCGAAATCTTAAACGGACGTGTCGCCCAATTACGCCAAGAGGTGGATGAGTTGCAAGCATTAGCCAGCGATCGCGCCGACACCATCGCCCGTTTAGAGGCAGAACTCGAAGACCTTAAAACTCAACAAAAACTACAAACCCGCGCCATCCAAAAACTCATCCGAAATCTCAACACTGAATAGAATAGCGGTGCATTTCAGCACGTTTTAACCGAGTCCTCAAACTCGAAAATTCAACGAGGCCAAAACAGCCCCTATTATTGCCTATTGTCTATTGCCTAGGGCGACCACGGTTCGGCTATCGCTCACCGACCTCAAGGGTACGCCCCTACGTTGTTTCTGTTCCCTGTTCCCTGTTCCCTTCCCCCCATGTCTTCCTCTCCCCTTCCCTGCTGTTCCTTTATTATCGTCAACTATAACGGGCTTGACTACCTGCACTCCTGTTTAGAGTCCGTTTATCGATTAGATTATCCCCGCGATCGCCTCGATGTCATTCTTGTCGACAATGGCTCTCAAGATGACTCCTTAGCCATTGTTGAACAGGACTTTCCCGAGGTTCGTTGTTTCCGCAATCACCGCAACAACTTCGCCGGGGCCTTGAATTTAGGCATCAAAGAAGCCCAAGGAGACTATATCGCCTTTCTCAATAATGATGCCCAGTTACATCGGGACTGGTTGGGGAAACTCTTACCCTCGTTTAAGCGATCGCCCAAAATTGGCGCTGTAGCGGGTAAAATTCGCTTTCTCGATGGGCGTATCAATAGTGTGGGTCATCGCCGTCTTAGGAACCATTACTGGGCGGATATTGGCTATGGTGAAGCCGATCAGGGTCAGTATGATCAGCCCAAAGAGGTCGAGGGACTCTGTTGGGCCGCCACCCTCTTTCAACGGTCTTGTTTGCAAGATGTGGGGGCAATTGATGAAGAGTTTGTCATGTATTTTGAGGATGTGGAATATTCCAAACGCTGTCGCGATCGCGGTTGGAGTTTTCAGTATGTCCCAGGGGCGATCGCCGATCATCAAGTAGGCGGATCGAGTACGGGGTCAGTTCTCACGGAATACTTCTGTAACCGCAACCGCTTTCTCTACTTAGCGAAACATGAACCTGAACATCTCATCAATGCTCTTACAACTTCAGTATTTTGGATAGAGCAACATTATGACTTACTCTATGACTGCCTACCCGTGATTTTAAAAAAATTAGTAACAGAAAATGATAAAACTGTCGTCAATTCGATTCTACCTAAACTCTGTCAAAAACTGCAAAAAATATATGGCCCACGAGATATTGACAAGCTCCTCGCTCGCCTAGAAGTTATTTTAGGTAGCCGCAAAATAAGCTTAGCAATTTATGATAATTCCCTCCATTTTATTGGCGGTGGGCAACGTTATTTAGCGACCTTAGCTGCTATCTTACAAGACAACTTTGAAATCACCTTAATTGGCAATCGCCCCGTCAAGCGAGACCAGCTCGAACAGTGGTATGGACTCGATTTATCCCGCTGCCAAATTCGGATTATTCCCCTACCATTCTTCGATAAACGAGGGTCGGAAATTATCAATTCAACCTGGGTAACCGCCGAAACTGAAAATCCCTTTGATGCCATTGCCCTCGCCAGCAAAGACTATGACATTTTCATCAATGCCAATCAGGTTACAAAAGTTGTACCTCTCGCCCCTGTTTCTCTCTTTTTCTGTCATTTCCCTGACACACACCGCGAAGCCTATTTTGTCGCAGATCGCTATAGTTTCCTCGTCAGTAATAGCGACTATACCAGCCAATGGATTCGCAAACGTTGGCGCTTAAACCCCACCACTTTACTCTATCCCCCAGTGGAGATGGCCCCCAAGGGTGAACCCGCCAATCCCAAACCACTCAATAAAGAAAAACTAATTCTGGCGGTAGGGCGCTTTGAAGCGGGGGGGATGAAGAAACAGCAAGAGATGATACAAGCCTTTCAACGACTCTATTCTGCCCATCCTCAAGGGATGAAGGATTGGCGATTGGTGTTAGTGGGGGGAAGTTCCAAGAAAAATAGTTATCTACAAGGATTAGAAAAACAAATCAAACAAGCAGAACTCCCGGTAGATTTAGCCGTCAATGTTTCCTTGGACGAGTTGCGAGGATTTTATGAAAAAGCCGCCCTCTTTTGGCATTTGTGCGGTTTAGAGGAAACCCATCCCGAACGATTTGAACATTTTGGCATGGCTACAGTCGAAGCGATGCAAAATGGCTGTATTCCCCTGGTGTTTCGGGGTGGGGGCCAGCCGGAAATTGTCGAGGCGGAAGAATCGGGGTTTCTAGTGGAGTCTCTGGATGAATTGGTACAAATGACCTACAATCTCTGTTGTCAACCAGAGACTTGGCCCCCCTTACAGAAAGCCGCCCGCCGTCGGGGAGACTGTTTTAGTCGAAAACGCTTTGAGGAGGGGGTGTGGCAGTTGTTTAGCCCTATTGAAGCGGAATATGGCCAAGTGCAGTTACCGGATCCCGCCCAGATGGCGAAACGGCCAACGTTGTTGCGGGAGTTGAGATAGTGCAAATCGGGGATTGGAAACGGGAGTGGGTTTGATGACGATGAAGTCAGTGACAATTTATACGGATGGGGCTTGTAGTGGCAATCCTGGCCCGGGAGGCTATGGAACTGTTCTCATTTATCGGGACTTCCGGAAGGAACTCTCGGGGGGGTTCCGACGGACTACCAACAATCGTATGGAGATGATGGCGGCGATTGTGGGCTTGCAGTTGCTGAAACAGGCCTGTCAGGTGACGCTGTACTCTGATTCCAAGTATATTGTGGATGCCATGCGCCAGGGATGGGCGAAACGCTGGAAGGCTAAGGGCTGGTGGCGTAATAAGAAGGAACGGGCCAAGAACCCGGATTTGTGGGAGGAGTTGTTGCAGTTGTCAGACTTTCATCAGGTGGAGTTTGTCTGGGTGAAAGGCCATGCGGGAAATAAGGAGAATGAATGTTGCGATCGCCTGGCGGTGGCCGCCTCCAAAGAATCCGACTTACCCGCAGATGAAGTCTTTGAACGTGGGGATGCGTAGGGTTTAGGGACAATGGTGAGGTATTGTAATCCGACGTTGACGATTCGCGATCGCCGCTTCACTTGGGGCGATCGCACCTATATCATGGGAGTCCTCAATGTCACCCCCGATAGTTTCAGTGATGGCGGTGAGTTCGCTTCCCTGCAAAACGCCCTGAACCAAGCCCAACATCTGGAAACCTCAGGGGCGGATATCCTTGATATTGGTGGCCAATCCACGCGGCCTGGGGCAGAAGAGGTGTCTCTTGAGGAGGAAATCAAACGGGTGGTTCCCGTGATTGAAGCCCTACGATCGCACTCAAACTGCCCCATTTCCGTCGATACCTATCGGGCCGAGGTAGCGGCGGCGGCCCTGGATGTGGGGGCAGATATCGTCAATGATGTCAGTGGCGGAACCGCCGATCCTGAAATGTTACCCTTAATTGGCGAACGTCAGGTTCCGGCGATTCTCATGCACATGAGGGGAACCCCTAAAACCATGCAATCCCTGACGCAGTATGAAGATGTGGTGGCAGATGTTATCGAGAAACTGCAACAACATATCCATGCGGCGATCGCCTGTGGCGTATCCCCAAACCAGTTAATCCTCGATCCGGGGATTGGTTTCGCCAAAACCCAAGGGCAAAATCTACAACTGTTGCGACAACTCCCTCAATTCCAGGCCCTAGGCTACCCCCTCCTGTTAGGCGTCTCCCGGAAAAGTTTTATTGGCCGCATTCTCGATCGCCCAAATCCCAAAGATCGTCTCTGGGGAACTGCTGCCGCCTGTACCGCCGCCATCGCCTCTGGGGCGGACATTCTCCGGGTTCACGATCTCCCCGCCATGAGTGATGTGGCCCGTGTCGCTGATGCCCTATTTCGGGGCAAATCGGGCCAGTAGACTGGCCCCAAAACCAGAAAAAAGGATGCCGCTGCAACCAGAATGTGGCAAAATTTGTAACAACTGTCCACCCCCAACCGTCCGATGACCCGCAATGGCAATTCCGTTGACTTCTCCGCGATCGCCTATTGGCGTTATGTTGTAGGGATTCTGGTGGCGTTGTTCGCCATTCCTGCCCTACTCCAAGGGGGGATTGCCTTCTTCCGCGCCTTCTTTGACACCCTAATGACCATGTTGCTGGCGGTGAATGTGGTCGCCTTTGGGGCGATCGCCGCTGGGGTGGGAGTGTTTCTTTGGCAACGAGAACGCCAACTCTCCTCAACATCCGATCAGCCTCCCCAAGTTGAGGCCAACACCCTAGAGTCTCCCCAACTTGACAGTCAAGGGAACCGGGCCGTTCATCTCCCTGTGCGATCGCAGCAGCCCGCTTCCCCCCAAGCCATCGCAGCGACTCCCCAGGAAACTCCCCGGGAAACTCCCCAAGAAAAGGGGGCGAAGTTCAATGCTACAGTTAAACTAACTCCCCCCGGAGAGAGTATAAATCCCGCTGCTGAGTCGAACTCCCACCCCTCAGAACCTCACTCACCCTTAATTCAGGCTCAACTGGCCCGACGACTGAAGGTGAGTTCGAGTACCATTGGCAAACGGAAACATAAACCCGATTTTACAGGCTGGGCCCAGTCCAAAGATCCAGAGGGTTTATCCTGGCGCTACTGTGGTGAAACCAAACAGTTTTACCCCCCACATCAACCCACGTAACCCCGATCCTGGACTGGGAGTATCCCCCCTAAGCCTCGCGATATCCACTCTCACCGACGTTCTAGTTGTTAACCTGTTTTGACCGAAGCTTTGGATCGATCCACTCTATCTGCCCTTAACCGCGCGATCGAGCGTTATAACCCCTTTACTGGGTTAGCAACGCTGGAGGAGGCCGATCTCTGGCGCGGAAATCTCCCTGACTGTCCTTCCCCCCATCGCAAGGCCATGACCTTGGTTCAGTCGGCGTTGGCAGAAATTGAAGGGGGAAAACGCGTCTGTTCTCTCGTCATTTTGGGGGAGATAGGAACCGGGAAAACTCACTTTCTGGCCCAAGTTTGGCAGAAACTACAAACGACGGGACAAGCGGCGTTTATTTATATTGATGTTCAGCAGTTTCAAGATAGTACGACGGTGCGCCAGGTGTTGCTGAATGCGATCTCCTACAGCCTCAGTCGTAAGGGGGCCTCGGGGTTTATGCAATGGCAGGAATTGGCCAGCGCCCTGGCGACGCAGGCCCTGGAAAGTCTCGATACTCAAGTCAAGGAGTTAACCCCAGAGATGGCCATTCGGCGGTTACGGGGACAACCCCAGGATCGCAATCGCCATTGGGTTGATCGCGTGGCCGAAGGTTTCTTTAAGCTACGCCCGGATATTGGCGATCCTGATGTGGTTCGGGCCATTCTCTGGACATTGACCCCCGCCCAGGCCCCCTTCGCCCGCAAATGGTTGGCGGGGCGATCGCTGGCCCCCTGGAAACTCGATGAGTTAGGCCTTCCCCAACGTCAAGGGGAAAGCCGAGAAAGTCGCGCCGCTGAGTTGTTGGAGGAAATTCTGCAACTGTTGGGAGATTGGAAGCCCTTAGTGGTGGCCTTCGATCGCCTCGATGGGGAAGAGTTAGACGACACCGACGAGGAAGCCCTGGAAGAAGAATGGGATATGCGCGTCCCTGTCGGGGCCATGGTGCGCTTGTCTCAGAGTCTGCGGGCCCTGCGTTGCAGCCATGGAACGGTGGTGTTGAGTGTGATGGACCCCGAAACCTGGGAACGGATTGTGCAACCCATGTTAGGGCGCATGACTCGCCATTTGAGCGATCGCGCCGATCCCATTGAACTCCCCGAGGCCGATGAAACAGTAGTTCGGGCCGTGATTCGGGCTTGGCTACGGAAGTTTTACCGCGATCGCGAGTTGATTCCTCCCTCGCCTCTGTATCCCTTTGATGACTCACAACTGAAGGCCCTGGCCCGGGAAGGGTCGGATCTGCATGATGCCATCGAATGGTGTGCAGAAAACTTCCGTCCGGTGGAAAACGACCCCCTCGAACGGGTGACGCAAGCCTTTGAACGCAGTCTAATTCAGGTTCAGGGGATTGAACAGATGACAGAAACCCTTGTGATTGAAGCCCTGGGGCTAGGTTTTGAGAGTTTGCTAGGAACCACCCTGGATGGGGTGGAAATTCGCAGCGTTGAACAGCGACTGTCTGGGAAGTCTCAACGTCGCAAACCCCTAGATTTAAAGATTGTCGCCAGTGAACGGGGCCAGGATCTACGGGTTGGGGTGATGGTGGTGTTTGAGGAACGGGGCCAACGAGTGGGAAGTCGCCTGCGAACGCTGTGTGATTTTGAGGAGTTTGGCTTGACGCGAGGCGTTCTACTACGGCCCTTTACGCGGGAGATTCCCTCCACCTGGAAGGCCCGAGAATGGTTAGAACATCTAGAGACAACGGGAGGCGGCTGGCTGGATGTCTCAGTAGAGGCGATCGCCCCTCTGTTAGCCTTGTTGGAGGTCTTGAAACAACGACAGGAATGGGGACTCTCGAAATCCCGTATTTTAGGGTTCGCCAGTAGTAAAGGGTTAGTGACGGGAAATCCCCTAATTCGGGAACTGCTACGTCCGTCTAACCCCGAAGCGATCGCCCCCAATCCGAAGGGAGACGGAAGGCCGGATTCTCGCTATTCCTCCCATCAACCCTCTAGTGATATCGAACGCTAGGGAAGGAGATTTGGGGAGTATCCCTGAAAAATCCCCTGCCCGCGCCGCATCGTCCCAAAGACGATGTTAGAATACGGCTGCATTGTCCGTGACCCCTTGTCCATTCCTCTAAATATCTTGGCTCAAGCGTATGTTAGAAAATCGTGACTATACCTTAATTGTCGACCGCAGCGGCAGTATGTCGGAACAAGACCAAGCGGGCGGAAAAAGCCGTTGGGACGTGGTCAAAAATTCGGCGATCGCCCTGGCTGAAAAGTGCGATGAATATGACCCGGATGGGATTACGGTATATCTGTTTTCCAGTCGCTTTCGTCGCTATGATAATGTGAATGCGGACAAAGTTCGGGAGATTTTTGAGCAGAATAATCCCGTTGGCAAAACGGCTTTAGCTGAGGTATTAGGGGATGCCCTCAATAACTATTTTGAACGCAAAGCCGCCGGAACTAGTCAACCCAATGGGGAAATTATCCTGGTCATTACCGATGGGGAACCGAATAATCGCAAAGATGTGATTAAACTGCTCATTGAAGCGTCACAAAAAATTGACCGTGACGAAGAATTGGGAATTTCTTTTATTCAAGTGGGCAATGATCCCAAAGTTCGCGAATTTCTCAAAGCCCTCGATGACCAACTCACCGATACTGGGGCAGCCTTTGATATTGTGGATACCATTACCCTAGAGGATATGGAGGGTCAATCCCTGTCTGATGTTCTGCTCAATGCTATTTTAGACTAAGGTTCTGATGACCGGAGCGACTGCAACGTTACTGTTATCATGCCCTGACCAACAGGGATTGGTTGCCAAAATTGCCAATTTCATCTATTCCAATGGTGGCAATATTATTCATGCTGACCATCACACAGATTTTAATGCGGGCCTGTTTTTAAGTCGCATTGAATGGCAGTTAGAGGGGTTTAACCTACCTCGTGATATTATTGATCGCGCCTTTGCGGCAGTGGGAAAACCCCTTAACGCCAGTTGGGAACTGCATTTTTCTGATGAACGCCAACGCCTGGCCATTTGGGTGACGAAACAGGATCACTGTTTACTAGATTTGCTGTGGCGACAACAGGCCAAGGAACTCCCGGCGGAGATTCCTCTCATGATGAGTAATCATCCTGATTTAGAGGCGATCGCCGAGCAATTTGGCATTGACTTCTACCATATTTCAGTCACAAAAGCAAGTAAAGCTGAGGCAGAAGCCCAACAATTAGACCTACTCCGTCAGTATGACATTGACCTCGTGGTGCTGGCGAAATATATGCAGGTGGTGAGTCCGGGATTTATTGAACAGTTCTCGAAAATCATCAACATTCACCATTCCTTTTTACCCGCCTTTCCCGGGGCCCGGCCCTATCATCGGGCCTACGAACGGGGGGTAAAAATTATCGGGGCCACGGCCCATTATGTCACCGCCGATCTCGATGAAGGGCCCATTATCGAGCAAGATGTGGCCCGCGTCAGTCACCGAGACCTAACTCCAGACTTAATCCGTAAAGGGAAAGACTTAGAACGGATGGTATTGGCCCGGGCCGTGCGATCGCACCTCCAGCATCGGGTTCTCGCCTACAATAACCGTACCGTGGTCTTCTCCTAACCCCGAACTCATAGCCCCACTTCTTGCAAGTGGGGTTGCATCGTCTCCCAGGTTAGCCCCTGTTCAATATAGCGAGGTTGATCCGGGAGGTAGGGGCTATGGAGGCGATCGATCTGCTCAAACCGGGCCGATTCCGGTACAATCGGCACATCTGGGTCACTGGCCGTTGGTCGCATCAGGGAACTGGAAAAGCCCTTAAAGATGATGATCTCATCCGTCTCATCATCCCAACTCGCCAACACCCGTAACACTTCATCGGGCCGTTTCATCGTGTACTGTTCCAAACGTGCGATCGCGCTCATCATTGGTTCTTCCTCATCCCATTGCCGAGCGACCTTGTTTTGCTAAACGAACAAAGGCGAAATAGAGCAAACACAGAACATAGGCCACTAAGCCCACAATACCAATAAATCCCAACAGTTCCGTGGCTGTATTGGCGTGAAACATGGCTTTATATCCCCAGGGGGCCTCTAACCAAATGCGACAAGACATGGTAGAAACAACCGCCTCTCGGGAAAGCGTTGCACAGGAGAAGGCGGGGAGTTGAAACAGAACCCCAATGAAACAATAAATTGTAATCGCCCAACGCCAAGAGGTGAGAACCCATTTGAGGGGTTTACGGGGTGCGTCGTCGATTTCGTCGTTGAGATCGACCCAAAACCAGAGGCTGATGGGAATCAAGATACGGGCCAGTCCACCAGTGAGGAAACTAATGGGAAGGGAGGCGATGGCCAGATAGACGGTGATGGCCAGTAAACTGGCGACGCGCCAGTAAATAGTTAACAACCGCTGCACCGCCTCGAACTTCTCAACAAAGGCCCAGATGAGAAGAATGAGGGGCACAATGACGGTAAAGAGAACGGCGAGACGGTAGTCAAGCCAAACAAGGGATTGGAGGGTGGAATCGTTGAACATGGTTTGGGAAGGGAACAAGGAACAGGCAACAGGCAACAGAAACAACGTAGGGGCGTACCCTTGTGGTCGCCCTCTGGGAACAGAAACAACGTAGGGGCGTACCCTTGTGGTCGCCCTCTGGGAACAGAAACAACGTAGGGGTGTACCCTTGTGGTCGCCCTCTGGGAACAGAAACAACGTAGGGGCGTACCCTTGTGGTCGCCCCCTTCCGGCAGTAGGCAGGAGGGGGGAGGCTTTTTAGTTGACAATGACTTGTAAATTTCCTGAGAGATGGAGGAGTCCGTCGTGACAGGTGAGGTCTTCGATGGATACCGTAGCATCTAAGGGAATATCTCGGGAGGGGAAGGTTTGGATGCCGTTGTGGCCGTCTCCCTGTACCTGGATATCCTGGAGTTGAATCTGTGGGATGTCATCTTGGGACGGGATAGCTAAACGGGTTGTGAGATGTAAGGCTTGGGGGGATGGGCTGATGAGATGGAGGCGATCGCCCCGCAGTTGAATGGTAACCCCACTCCAGTCCATTGCGTCGGGTAAAATGCCTTGGAAGACCTCGCGGGTGGCCTCTTGCAGTAAGGGGGAGGCCAGGGAGGCGGTGAGATCTTGCTCATGGATTGTTAGGTTGATTTGCACCGGAACCGGCTGCAACAGTCGTAGGGGTTCTCCTTTGAGGAGTTGTTTGAGATTCAGGCGAACGGCCCCGGCTTGCAACAGAACTTGTCCTAAATGGAGTCCTTGGTAGATGACGCCTTCGGCTTCCACCTCGATGCTGGGGATTTCCCCGCGCAACAGTTGACGATTTTTACCGGAAAACTCAATCTTGAGGGTTTGGGCCTGATCCACTTGCGATCGCAGCCACAGACGCACCGCTCCTGAGAGGAGGGAACTGAGGGAACTTTTGGCGGGAGAACTAGGGGATAGGGTAGCCGATGAGGTCATAAAACGTTAGTCTTCAACACGATAGCCGAGTTCATGGAGGCGAGTGCGAGACTGTCGCCATTTAGGTTGTACTTTAACAAACAGTTCCAGGTAAATTTGACCGCTGACGAGTTTTTGAATTTGCTCCCGGGCGGCGGAACCGATTTGTTTGAGCATTGAGCCTCGTTTTCCAATGAGAATCCCCTTTTGGGAATCTCGCTCGACATTAATGGTGGCGAAAACGCGAGTCAGTTTTGGGGTTTCCTCCACCTTCTCAATGGCGATGGCCACGGAATGGGGGACTTCTTCGCGGGTGTTGAGCAGGATTTGCTCTCGAATCAACTCGCCCATGATAAAGCGTTCCGGGCGATCTGTAACTAAATCCGGGGGATAGTAATAGGGGCCAGGTTCGAGGTGAGTGACGAGCCGTTCGAGGAGTTCTGGGGTTCCGGTTCCCTTGAGGGCCGAGAACTTCACCACCTCCCAGGGGCGATCGCCGGCCAGGTCTTGATAGGAGGCATCGATCGCCTCGGCTTTATCATAGGACTGGCAATCTATCTTATTGAGGCCCAGCAACACCGGAACCTTAACCTCCTGCAAGAGATCCGCAATATAGCGATCGCCCCCCCCAGCTTCCCCGGAACCATCCACGAGAAACAGCAACACATCCCCCGAGTTGATGGCTCGTTTCGCATTCTGGACTAACACCGTTCCCAACTGATGATGGGGTTTATGGATACCGGGGGTATCGATAAAAATCAATTGGGCCGCATCGGTGGTGAGAATCCCCTGGAGGCGATTGCGAGTAGTTTGAGCCACGGGGGAGGTGATGGCGACTTTTTGCCCCACCAGGGTATTCATCAGGGTCGATTTACCCACATTCGGGCGACCAATAATACTGATAAACCCCGATTTAAACCCTTCGGGGGGCGTTGGGATGAGCGAAAATTCGGCGGGATTCATGAAAAACTTGGGGAGGGTGGAGGAATCTATTCTATCGTTGCTTTGCCAGGAGGAGGCGGCTCATTTGGCCATCGTCTCGGCTGTGTTCCGGCTGTTGAACTGTTCATCAGACAGATTAGATGACTCTTGCGAACTGAAGCCTCCCATAGCATAGACGATCGCCCCAACCCCCCCCAGAATGACCATTCCCGTGACCGTTCCTGCCAGAAACGGACCCCATCGAGAGGGTCGCCCCAACCCCCCCCAGAATGACCATTCCCGTGACCGTTCCTGCCAGAAACGGACCCCATCGAGAGGGCGATCGCGTGGGTTTCGGAGTCGCCAGGGGCAATTGTTTGCGTAACATCTGCTGTTGTTTTTCCAGGCGATGATCGCGTGGGTTTCGGAGTCGCCAGGGGCAATTGTTTGCGTAACATCTGCTGTTGTTTTTCCAGGCGATCGCGGCTCTCCTGAATCTGGGCCCAAAGGCTGTAATCGACCCCCTCCTCAGAGGACTCAGGAGGCCGTAACAGGGCGATCGCCTGCTGATAGGTCTCCAACAACGCTTCCGTCGCCGCTAAGCCTTGTTCAAAGTGCTGTTGAGCCATGGCTACCAACCGTAAGGCTAACTTACTCCCCACCCGACTCCCATTGAGTAACCGTTGCCAATGCTGGCGATGAATCATGAACAAAGAGCAATCAGACGTCGCCCGTAAACTACTGCTATAGGGGCGTTCCAGAAGAAAATCGAGCGCCGATAGGGTATCCCCAGCTCGAACGCCTCCTAGGAGCAATAACTGGCCGCTTTCGGCTTCCTGGAGTCGTTCCCCCTCCCCCTCTAACAGCAGCCACAGATGATCACTGGGACTCCCCTCGGCAAAAACGAGCTGTCCCGCCTCCGCCTCGCAGTAACTGGACAGTTCTAAAAGCTGTTGCTGTTCACTTTCTGAGAGATTGGCGGTGAGTGGCGTTTGTTTGAGTCGGTGTAACAGGCGATCAGGGAAGTCCATAGACAGTTAATAGGAAAAACAAGACAAGAGGGAATGGGACATGGCCCGAGTTCCGTGCCAGTCTGGGATGACATCCGGGCCATGGGGGTTAAGGGATGAGTTTAATCAGGACTTGGGCCCGGTGGACTCCGTTACGATGTCCTTCCGTACTCAACAGGAGCGATCGCACATGGTCAAACAGGGGATTTCCCGTCAGTTCCAAAACCCGCAAAAAGGGCAATTGCTGACGTAACGGCCCCTGACTCTGTTGCCAATTGAGATAAAAATAGCCGTCATTCTCCTGGGGAAGCAGCGGTAACTCTTTGCGGAACTGACCGTTGGCTAAGAGGGAATTACGACGGGGTGAGGTATAGGCCCAGTCGATGGCTTCAATGGAACTGGCTAGGAGACGGTAATCATTCAACTGACCCCGAACGCCTAACACATCCGCTTCGAGGCGTAGTCGTAAGTTCCCTTCAGAGGTTTTTCCTTCCTTCGTCATCAGACGAGTCCAGGCCAGAATCCGATGTTGGTCTTTCAGGGTAAAGGGGCCGACACTATAGCCATTGGCGGCGGCGGCTTCATCGAGGCGGGCAATAGCGGCGTCAGACTGGGAGTGATTGTCCGGGGGGTCATCCGCCACGAAAATCCAATCTAAGCCATCTTCGTCCGCATTGGGTAATAATGCCAGAGCATAATCCCCCGTCACCCAATCAAAAATATCCTCCTGTAACGAAATTCCCCAGCGGTGTTCCAATTCCCCTAGGGGTTGGGTGAGTAAACGAGAGAGTAAATCCCCTCCTGACACCGCTTGCGAGAGACGACGCCAGCGACTGGCGAGATCTGTTCCCGCCAACACTACAGCACTCTCCTCAGGGACATAATTCAACGCCGCTACGGGGTGATCTAATTCGGGGGCAACGGTACTCTCATCGTTGCGACTGGTCCAGACCGTATCCGCCAGGAGGCCTTGACGGCTAAGGCCTAAGCCAATGGCCAAGGTATCCGGGAGTTGAGACTCAGGTTTAACCGAATCGCCCCCTAGCCAACCACTCAGTTGGGGGACATCTGCGAGGATAATTCCAATTCGCTGGTCATCCAGCCGGGCGATCGCCTTCTGATAGGTGGGAGAATGTTGTAAGTTCAGATCCTCAACTTGGGCATCGTTAATGGCTTTGCGCAAGACCTCCGGCGCGTTAGCGAACAACACAAAGCGATCGCCCACCAGGGCACTTGACCATTCTCCAGCACTTTCCTTAGCAAAGGGATTAAAGTCTTTCAGTTGCAACCTATCCCCCGTTGGTGGGCGGGTTTGACGGCTATAAATGAGTTTCACGCCCTTATAGGTCTCAAAGCGCAATTCCCGCCCCGAAACAGCCTTATTTTGCCAAAACAGATCCAGAAACTCGCGACTGCGTTCCCCATCGCGGACTTCCAACGCCAGGAGATATCCGGGCTGGGTTCCATTTTTGGGATCGCGATCGAGGTCAGCAGTGGTGACGGCTAGGGTAATTTCGTCTCCTAACCAGGGTTCAATATCCCGTTCATACTCTAAGTTGGTATCTGTCAGCAGACTAGCTTTCAAACGCCGAAATTCTGCCTTGGCCTGTCCCCGTTGACGTAGGGGAGTGCGCAATTGTCGCAAGTCTTGTAGTTTCTGAGGATTGGTAAACAGCGACATCACCAAAGGGGGATCTTTGGGAAGAAACAACGCCGCCGCCGGTTCACCCCTCGGGGCCCCCCGCAACAGCGTCAGAGAACTCTGGAAGCCAAACCAATACACCGTCCAGAGGACAGTTAGGAGAATCACCCCGAGGAGGGTGAGAGATAGGGGAGAATAGGCGCGTGACTTCATGACGGTTCCTGCAACGTGACCCAATCGCCATTATTCCATTTCCTTCGGCAATTGCGAAATGGTCAATAATAAACAGTAGGGAATCTTGACTCTATTTTCGGACATTCTGCTGCTCCAGTTTAGGGTTGGGCTGCCCCGATAGCGCGACGTAACTCTTATAGGTTCTCTTTATGGCACGCGGCGACCAGATTTATGTAATTCGTCCCTTCTTCCATCTCGATGGCCTCTACGAACACCACGGGATTGATTGTGGGGATGGCACTGTAATTCACTATTCTAAGCGGGAGGATGAGGCGACGGTGAAACGCACCTCCATGGGGGCCTTCACCGGGAACAAACCCGTTTACACCCGCAAGTACCCCGCCCATTATATTGCTGAAACCACCCTGCAACGGGCCGAGAGTCGCCTAGGAGAGCGCAAATACAATCTGCTGTTCAACAACTGCGAACATTTCGCCACCTGGTGCAAGACAGGGATTAGTGACAGCAAGCAAGTCCGCAAGTTTGCCCCCCTGTTAGCCACCCTCAACCCGGATCAGTTATTGGGCAAAATCAACCAGTCGTTCCAAGATGGTCATCAACAGGATGCCCCCAGTATGTTGGACGGGGCCTTAGGGGAAATCAAACTCGCTTGGGATGACCTACAACCCCGTTACAATCAAGCTGTGCAGGAGATGCAATCTTGGGATAAGGTGGCGCACAGGGCCCTAGAACGCGATCGCGAGGATCTAGCCCGGGCCGCCCTCCACCGCAAACGAGAGTTTCGCCTCAAAGCCCAAGATCTCAAACAACACCTCGATCGCCTCGCCAAAATGACGGAAACCCTCGTCCAACAACGCCAGGCCATTGACAATTAGCGGCACGCCTCTTGCCTCTTGCCTCTTGCCTAATTTACCCGCATTCTACGGCTAACAATAGCAATCCCTCCCCGACGGACGATCGCCCCAGATACCCAATAGTCTCCTTCTCCGTTATCGACTTCCCCAACCTTGAACAAACCCCCAGCATTAAGGGGTTCGAGTTCCAAGACATTGGGATTGAGATGACTATGACTCGATACCGGTTCCTGCATGGCGGCCCCGAGGATTAAATCTTCCCCGAGGGGTTCTTCGACAATTAAATCAAAGTGATAGCGACTGTTAGGAGAGGTTTCTAAGGGAAGATTGACGCGCACATTGGGGGGATTGTCTCCTGAGAGAATGCGGATTTCTTCCTGGAGAATCTCTTGAGAGACGATTTGTCCATTTTCATAAGTTTGGCGCGATCGCACGGTGGCCCGAAGTTCGGTATTGGGTAAATCCCGGGCCTGCAAGCCAACAATGGTGGTTTCCGTTTCCACCTCGTAGCCGTTAGCGGTCTCGTCCCAGGAGAGAATCTCGCTATCGTAGTTTAGGTTGGGGAAGCGTTCCCAAAGTTGTTCGAGAGAGGCCTGGAAGTTCTCGCGGCTGAGTCCATCGTAATGACGGAAGCTATCGCTATAGAAGCGCATCAAGGCTTCAATATCCCCCTCGGTGGCGGTTTTGTCGATGCTTTGCAGGAGTTCTTGCAAGTCCTCGGGGGCATCTTGGTTGGCGTAACTGGGTGGGGGCAGCAAGCTGCTGGTGAGGCCCGAGGCGATCGCCCCAAGGATCAGGGATGAGAGAAGACGAGGGAAGTGCCGTTGCGGGTTGGAGGTTGGGAAATTGAGGGTCATCGTCGACAACTAAACAGAGGAATCGCCTCTAGTCTAAGGCCTAAAACAAAAGACCTGCTACAAATGCTGTAACAAGTCTCTTGCGTGTTTCAAAGTGGAGCCTACGGGAATCGAACCCGTGTCCGCCTTGGGTATTGACCTCACGATCATTCACAGGCTTAGCCCCGTTAACCCTTGGGGCGGGGACCGTCCCTTATCCCGGACGGCGGGATGCTCTGGTATTGTCTTAACTCAGTTCACTGACCAGAGGCAGTGAATGAGTGCATCCGTTGGGGTTTACCTATAGCCTTTAACGGAGTCGGACTATAAGTGCTCGAACCTACAGGAGGTTTTTTCTAGGCAACCGCAGCTGCTTTACGAGCGAAAGGAACGATGTTGTTCGCATTTACTTTTTGTTTTGAGCCTTTGATTTACGAGAGGAGACTCACTCTCGGCCTGCATCACGCTTCGGGTTTCCCCAACACGTCGAAACCATGAAGGCCCCTTGTGAGTGACGTGAATGCTATCGTTTCCTTTCTGGATCTCTTATTATAAGGGAAAATTTTAGAAGTGACAACCGTAGATTAACAATTGCCTCTTGCCCCTTGCCTTCTCCCCCCTACTGCCTACTGCCTTTCTGAGAGAGTATCCAAAATAATGCTCAATCACAACGAACCCTCCCCATTTTTTCGCGAACCCATTAGCATATAGGTGTGACTAACCTGAGACACCCGTTACATTCCTTAAAACAGGGAACCTGGTTCAAGTTAATCTGCGGAGCCAGTTTCCAAGACCTGCCTGCCGTGCATAACCTGAGTTTGGCATATACCTTAGCCGGAGTTGATTGTATTGATGTAGCCGCTGATCCGGCAGTGGTTGAGGCAGCTCGTGGGGGCATTACGGCGGCCCAAGCCTATGTGGAGTCGGCGCGATCGCGGGGACTATCTCCCAATCCCAAGCCCTGGCTCATGGTCAGTTTAAACGATGCCGATGATCCTCATTTTCGTAAAGCGCAGTTTAATCCCGATGACTGTCCACCCGACTGTCCCCGTCCCTGTGAGGCCGTCTGTCCAGCGGCGGCGATCGCCTTCACCGAGGAGCATCAGGGCGTGATTGAGGAACGCTGTTATGGTTGTGGCCGTTGTTTACCCATTTGTCCCCAAGGACTCATTGGGGCGAATGCCTATCGCACCAGTCCTGAAACTCTAGCCCCCTTTATCCTGTCTATGGCTGTTGACGCCATTGAAATTCATACCCAACCCGGTCATAGCCAGGACTTCCAAGCTCTTTGGCGGGCGATCGCCCCTTGGCGAACCCATCTCAAACAACTGGCAATTAGTTGTCTACACAGTCCCCAGAGTTTAGAGTATCTGCGATCGCTCTACGACATCATCGGTGACGCCTTTCCCGAACCCATCTGGCAAACCGACGGGCGATCGATGAGTGGAGACATTGGCAAAGGAACCAGCAAAGCCACCATCCAATTTGGGCAACAGGTTCTCGCGGCCAACCTTCCCGGATATGTCCAACTCGCCGGAGGGACCAACCAACATACTGTCCCCAAACTGCAATCCCTAGGCTTGTTTAACAACCGATTAAATTGCGAACAATCTTCGTCTAACACGCCATTAACCCGGCCAAAACCCGCTAAATATATAGCAGGGATTGCCTACGGCAGTTATGCCCGAGCCATTTTGTCCCCCATGTTGACCGCATTAAACAGCATTGAGCAGGGTTGCGCCATGTCTTCTTCCGTATACCTAGATCAGCATCCTCCACTTCTCTGGGCCGCCGTCGAGCGGGCGCGATCGCTCGTGGCCCTCCACCATCAGCCCTCAGCGATCTTAAAAGCCCACTAACCCCACTTTCCGGGTTGACAGCCCCTGTTGCTATTTTCTAGCCTTCATGGTGACTCCCCATCCTAACCAGCCATCTTCTATCCTTTATGGGCGATCTCCGTCTCCTGAAGCCGCCCCTTCAGAACCAGAACGCGATATGCAGCGCAGCACCGACGATCTCACTCGACTCCTCAGCATTCTCCCCGAACCCATCCAAACCCATATCGAACAACATCCCCAGCGGGACGTTCTCATCGAAATTGTCATGGACTTAGGGCGACGGCCCGAGGCCCGCTTTCCCGGCCAAGCCGAATATCTCAGCGACGATCCGATCACCCAACAAGACTTACAAGATTGTGTTGATCGCGTGGGACATTTCGGCGGCGACAACCGGGCCGGTATCGAGAAAACCCTACACCGCATCAGCGCCATCCGTAACCGCAGCGGCGACATCATCGGCCTCACCTGTCGCGTCGGGCGAGCCGTTTTCGGCACCATTGGCCTGATTCGCGATTTAGTCGAACGGGGTCAATCTATTCTCATGCTCGGTCGCCCAGGCGTAGGCAAAACCACCGCCCTACGGGAGATTGCCCGAGTTCTCGCCGACGACTTACAAAAGCGAGTGGTCATTATCGACACCTCCAACGAAATTGCCGGAGATGGCGACATCCCCCACCCCGCCATCGGCCGGGCGCGACGAATGCAGGTGGCCCGCCCCGAACTGCAACATCAGGTGATGATTGAAGCCGTCGAGAACCATATGCCCGAAGTGGTGGTCATCGACGAAATCGGCACCGAACTCGAAGCCCTGGCCGCCCGCACCATTGCCGAACGGGGGGTGCAACTGGTGGGAACCGCCCACGGAAACCGGATCGAGAACCTGATTAAAAACCCAACTCTGGCGGACTTAATTGGTGGGATTGGTTCAGTCACCCTCGGGGACGATGAAGCACGACGGCGGGGAACCCAAAAAACAGTCCTCGAACGCAAAGCCCCGCCCACCTTTGAGATTGCCGTGGAGATGTTAGAACGGTATCGCTGGGTGGTGCATGAGAGTGTCTCGGATACCGTAGATATCTGGCTGCGGGGACGACAGCCGAACCCTCAAGTGCGGACCATGAATGAGACTGGCAAGGTGTTAATTTCCCATGAGTTACCCGATGCCCCCATTGCCCCAAAACCCCCAAAAAATGCCGGGGTGCGGGGTTGGCGAGCCTCGGGACAGATGAAACCCCTGCCCCGCACCAATGGAGTCGCCACCAGTTCCCCTCAGAAACATTTTGAGCAGTTATTGGATGCCTCTCTCTCCAACAGTCCTGAGTTTGACCGCTTTGGCAATGAAATTGTGGATGAGGGAGAACGATTTTATCTCTATCCCTATGCCATTAGTCGCGGCCAGTTGGAAGAAGTGATTGGGGTGTTGGAGTTACCGGTGGTGATTACCAAGGATTTGGATGAAGCCAATGCTGTTTTGGCGTTGCGATCGCACTTCCGCAATCACTCGAAACTCCGCCATGTCGCCAAAGCCCGACAAATTCCCATCCATCTGATTAAATCCAGTACCATCCCGCAGATTACCCGGGCCTTGCGACGGTTGTTGCAAATGGAGGATCCTGGCATTCCCGATGTGGCGGATTTACGGCTGTTTAGTAACAATGCCAGTGATGATGAGATTGAGGCCCTAGAGGAGGCCCGTTTGGCGGTCGAACAGATTGTGCTGCCGAAAGGGCAACCAGTGGAGTTGTTACCGCGATCGCCCAAAGTCCGAAAAATCCAGCATGAACTGGTGGAACACTATCGCCTCAAATCCGATAGTTTCGGCGATGAACCCAATCGTCGCCTGCGGATTTACCCCGCCTAATCCCTCCCCCAAACCGCGATGGGAGGCTTGAGGGAGCCAAATCGGGCTAGTCCCCTAACCCATCGCGAACCCGTTGCACCAGCGCCTCAGAAACGCCCAGCGCCGCTGCAATTTGTGCCACATCAAGACCCATCGCCAAAAAGTTGCTGATGGCTTGTTCCTGAGCCTGCTGAGCCGCGCTCTGGGCTTGATTGAGGGCGGCTTCTGCGGCTTCGGCTCGTTGCCGTTCTTGTTCGGCTTGTTGACGGGCGGTTTCCGCCTCTTGCCGTTCCCGTTGCGCTTCTTCAGCGGGGGTGGGGATACAGGTCCAATCCGCATCATACCAACGCAACCAGCGTCCGTTCACGCCACGATAGGGGCCAGTCCAGACTCCTAACCCTAACCCCAGTTCCTCGAACCAGAAACGGCGTTCGGGCAAGTCTTGTTCTTGATAGCGGCCGCCCGTTAGGATAAACAGTCGGAACTGATTTTGGATGCGATCGAACACCGCATAGAAGGGAACTTGCAGAATTTGCTCATAGACTTGCCATTTATTGGGGGGTTGATCGGCCAGACGCATACTACCGCGTCCTAAATCTTCCGCCTCCGTCCCCGGTGACAAGAGTTCTACCACCAGAAAGGGAGAGATTCCCTCTTGCCAGATGACATAACTCCAGCGTAACTGGTCTTGTTGGTCAACGTGGGTAGCCCCGAGAACCATGAACCAATCGGGCCGTTTATGCCAGAGGGTATGGTGAGGGTCATAATAGACATTGAGGTCTTGAGCCGTCAAACAGTCTTCTGGCGAGTAGTTTGACGGTTTACAGGTAATGCTTAAGAGCGTCGGTTGTAACTCATGAAATTGATCCGGCAAACCAAGTTCCTCCGGGAATTCGCTGGGGAGGTCATACATGGTCGGTAAGGGAGTTTGCCAGCGGCGAGAGGCGTCAACCATGATGGGAACCCATGACTAAAAACGATGATTTGATTCTAGCAAAGGGGAATTACGAGAGGGCAATCACGGCGACTCCCAGAACCATAATGGTGGTTCCGAGAAGTCGTTGTTTGAGGCCAGTTTCTTGGAAGATAAATCGCCCCCAGAGGACATTAAATAAGGCGCTGGTGCGTTTAATGGCGATGACGTAGGCGACGAGGGTGAGGGAGAGGGCCGTCATCTGACAGGCGACGGCGATCGCATTGAACCCCCCAATAGCCAACAGAGGTAAGGGTTTGGCTTGAATTTGCTGTCTCCAATCTTGGCATTTAAGCAGCATCAGGGGGAATAGCCAGAGGGCATTGGCGGCGTAAACGGTGATCACCCAAAATAGGGGTGAGGAGTTTTGCAGGCCAATTTTGTCGAAGTTGGAGGTGAGACTCCAGAGAAAGGCCACGAGCAACATAAAGCGGGCCCCTCGTTCGTTGAGGAGGGCGCGCAGGGGTTGGAGATAGCTGGTTTGACGTTGGGCGAAGTTGAGGAGATAAGCACCACTGACAATCAGGAGAATCCCCAGTAAGCCCCAGGTGGTAGGAAATTCACCGACGAGAATGGGGGAGGTGAGGAGGAGAAAGAGGGGGGTAAAGGTGGTGAGGGGGGCAACTTTGGAGAGGTCGGACAGGCGGATGGCCTTGATAAAGTAGAGGTAGGCGATCGCATTCAGGAAACTGCCGGCCAGCAAGGCGTTCCAGAAGGGGGGGCTAATGGTGGGAGTGCCGAGGACGAGGGTAAAGGGGAGTAGGAGAAGGGCGGTAAAGGCGTTGAGGGACCAGGTGATGACGTAGTCGTTGTGAAGGGTGGATGAGGTTTTATTGGCGACGTCTCGCAGGGATTCAAAGAACGCCGTCACCAGGGAAAGAATGAGCCAGAGCATTACATAGGAAACCAGAACGAGCCTCCAGGATAGCCCATCCTCTTGTTCTCTCCGTTGCAACTTGGCTCATACTCAGTTCGATGAGTCGGAAATAAACCTTAAAACAGCGGTAATTGCCGTTTCGGTGGTTCATAACCCAGATGCACCCAAGCCGCTGGACTAGCCATGCGTCCCCGTGGGGTGCGCGTCAGATAGCCAATTTGCATCAAATAGGGTTCATAGACTTCCTCAATGGTTTGGGCATCTTCCCCAGTTGTGGCGGCTAAGGTTTCTAAGCCCACAGGACCCCCATTAAACTGCTCAATGGTAACGGTTAATAAGCGGCGATCGGTCCAATCTAAGCCCATGGGATCCACTTCAAATAACTCTAAGGCCGCTTTAGCAATCTCTTCGGTAATGGTTCCTGAAGCTTTCACCTGCGCGTAGTCCCGAACTCGTTTTAACAAACGATTGACAATGCGGGGGGTTCCTCGGGAACGACGGGCAATTTCTAAGGCCCCACTGTCGGTTAGGGGGGTATCTAAAAGTTTGGCGGTGCGTTGGACAATTTGGCTGAGTTCGTCGGGTTCGTAAAACCGCAGTCGCTGTACTAAACCAAAGCGATCGCGCAGAGGAGATGTCAATGCCCCCACCCGAGTGGTAGCCCCGACAAGGGTAAACGGCTGTAAGTCAATGCTACGGGTGCGGGCGGTTTTCCCTTTGCCGATGGTAATATCGAGGCGATAGTCTTCCATGGCCGGGTAGAGTAATTCCTCGGTCATGGGACTGAGACGGTGGATTTCATCGATGAATAGCACATCCCCCGGTTTGAGGTTCACCAGTAAGCCGACGATGTCCCGGGGACGTTCTAAGGAGGGGGCGGTGGTAATTTTGCAGCCAACTCCCATTTCGGCGGCGAGAATTAAGGCCATGGTGGTTTTTCCCAACCCCGGCGGCCCGTACAACAACAGGTGATCTAAGGCTTCTTGACGAGATTGGGCGGCAAGAATAGCAATGTGGAGAACTTCTTTGAGTTCTGATTGACCGATGTAATCGCTTAATTGTTGGGGGCGGATTTTTTCGTCGGCCTGGATTTGGGTTTTGGCTTTTTCCGTGGGTTGCGTCTCATCTGGGCTGTATTCGGCGACATCCTCGGCGGTGGTTTCCGGCTGTAGCAGGGGATTGCGATTATCGCCCGCTGGGGAGGAATTAGACTGAGAGGAAATAATAGCCATGGGCGATCGCCGCGAATCACAAGAGGGTCTTACCCCTAGGGTAAAGGCAGGGGCCTACTTGCGGCAAATGGCGGCGACACTGGTATAGAACTGGGTTCCGTTAACGGTCACAGGATGGATTTGTAGGAGTTCTACCTCTGAAAAATAGTCTAAGAGGAGTTTCTCAAAACTGCTGGGGTTGAAGAAGTTGACATGGGTGGCTTCCAACAAATGCCAGGGAACCACTTGTTGGGGAAAACAGAGGGGAATGGCATCGATGTTGGGCACGGTGAATACTGCCTGTTCTCGGCTGACTCGGGCCAGTTCCTCTAGTACCTGGCGGTAGTGGGGGATATGTTCGATGACTTCAATACTCACGACTGAGGCAAACTGTCCATCGTCGTAGGGAAGGGGAAAACTCCCGTCATAGAGGGTGACGCAATCGGCGATATCGGGCCGTAACTGCTGGCGAATGGCGGGGCGATCGATTTCAATGCCATAGATGTCGCGATAGGCGTCGCGATCGCGCGATCGCAAGGCCCCCAGTAATGCCCCCATACCACAGCCAAAATCTAAAATTGGGGTAGGCAGTGGCTCAACTAACGCCATAACCACCTCTGATACAACCGGGGAGGGCATCCCTTCACCATAAATCTGCTGACGCCCCAAAACAGAGTCACAGCTCAGCAAGCCCTCATAAGCAGGGGCTGTGAGGGTTAACGTTCCTTGGGCGTGCCAGAGGCGATCGCCGGCAACACTGAGCTGAATCTCGGTTAGGGTCGCATTATAGGGAAGTTGATACTCAAAGGTAATGCCGGAAAATGGGAGTTGAGTGTGAGGAGTCACATCCGGGCGATAGGTGCGATACTGATTGAGCAAAGGAATCGTGACTCGATTGACCAAGAGGTCTGGAATCGCCACTGGATCGCGTGTCCAGCCCACCAATCGCAACAGTCCTGAGGCCTCGATTTCACAGGTTTCCCAACAGCCCTGATGATGGGGACGATGGAGAGGATGGGAACCTAACCTCAAGGGAACTTCGTCAGAGATGGGAGACTCGAAGCCCCTCGGCCGGGAACTCAACCGACGGAACGATTGAAGCAGTTTAGAAAACCGAGACGTCATAAGATAGGCAATCTTGAGAGAGTAGCACCGACGGGCAATCGCCCCTCACTATATCAAGGTTCGGCACTGGCGATCCTGACAGACTCGCCTAGAAAATCCCGGCAAAGTGCTTTAAAATCTGATCCCGAATCCCCGAGTTGGGTGATCAACGCCTCGAACAGAGACATATCTCGGCGCGATCGCCCCCACAAATCGAGTACAGTTGTCGTCAAACCCTTCGTGAGGAAAAAACGGTTGCGCGGTACGATCCCCTCTTCTAACAGCAAAATCACCTCCTTTCGGCGTTATGTCGAAGAGGCCCGTTGGGGGTTCAAACTCGAACTCCTCAAAACCCTGGTTCAACGAGAACTCGAATCTCGCTACAAAGGTTCGGTATTGGGGAATCTCTGGCCGCTGCTGACGCAACTGAGTCAACTGCTGATCTACACCTACGTTTTTTCCATCGTCCTCCAAGTTCGCTTAGAACTCTCGGGGGTTCCCGCCAACAACTTCGCCTATGGATTGTGGCTATTTGCGGGCCTAGTCCCTTGGTTCGCGTTTACCACTGGCCTCTCCCAAGCCGCCTCAGCGGTGGTGTCGCAAACCAACTTAGTCAAAAAGGTGGTCTTTCCGCTGAGTTTACTGCCCCTCGTTCCCGTCTGTGCCGCCTTTGTCGAAAGTACCTTCGGCTTGATGATTTTGGTGATTTTTGTGGCTATCTTCACTCAGCAGTTCCATACCACCCTACTGCTCATGCCACTCCTGTGTTTGCCTCAACTTCTCCTCACCTCTGGGTTAGGCTACTTTACCGCCGCCTTGACGGTGTTTTTGCGAGATATTCCCCAAACCCTGAATGTGGTGTTAAATCTCTGGTTCTACCTTACCCCCATTGTCTATCCGGTCAGCACAATTCCTGAAGGCTTCCGAAGTTGGATTTTTTGGCTGAATCCTCTGGCCGCCTTAGCGGAAGTCTATCGAGATGCCATTATTGTGGGACAAATCCAGCATTGGGGTGAATGGGCGATCGCCGGAGTCGTTGCCTCGATTGTCTTTTTGGGGGGATTATGGTCGTACCGTAAACTACGGCCGGGATTTGCTGACGTCTTGTAAGGGACTTCCCCGTCTCCCCCACAGTTGTCTCTCCTCACCTCGCTCACCCTCGAACTGACAGTCTAATGGCTTCAATGGACGATCTGGCTATTTCCGTTCACAATGTCTCGAAATGTTTTCGGCGATATCAACATCCCACCGATCGCCTGAAAGAACTCCTATTTCCCAGTAAAAAGCAATATGCGGAGTTTTGGGCCTTACGAAATGTCAGTCTGGAAGTCCCCAGGGGACAAACTCTAGGGATTGTGGGGCGTAATGGTTCGGGGAAAAGTACTCTGCTTCAGATTATTGTGGGGACGTTAATGCCCACATCGGGAAATTTACAGGTGAATGGCCGCATCTCGGCCCTGTTGGAACTCGGAAGTGGCTTTAACCCGGAGTTCACGGGCCGTCAGAATGTCTTTTTTAGTGGGCAACTGTTGGGATTGACAAAACCCGAGATTGAGGAACGCTTTGATGATATCGCCAGCTTCGCTGATATTGGCGATTTTATTGATCAACCGGCCAAAACCTACTCCAGTGGCATGTTTGTCCGCCTGGCCTTTGCCGTGGCCACCAGTGTTGATCCTGATATTTTAGTTGTGGATGAAGCCCTCGCGGTGGGGGATGAGGCCTTTCAACGCCGCTGTTTTTCCCGTATTGCAGCCCTGCAATCCCAAGGAAGTACCACCTTATTTGTCTCCCACTCCGCTAGTAAGGTGGTGGAGTTGTGCGATCGCGCCCTCTTACTCGATCATGGAGAAGCCCTCCTAGCTCATGAACCCAAATTCACCATTGACCGCTATCATAAGCTGATTTACGCCCCCCCGGAACGCCTGGAAAGCTTCCGAGAAGAAATTCGCAACACCCCGGATTTACCGCCCGATCTTCCTGAAACCCCAACCCCTGAACCTTCCCCCTCAACAAGCGCTTCAGGGGAAGTTGGCCTCTCGCCGCTAGACGAGGATTTTTATGATCCCAACTTGGTTCCCAAAAACACCATTTCCTATATTCCTCGGGGGGCAAAAATTCTCAATCCTCATATTGAAACCCCCGATGGCCGCATGGTGAATCACATCACCGGCCGTCAGGAGTATGTCTATACGTACCATGTCACCTTCTATAAAACGGCCTATCGCGTTCGTTTTGGGATGTTGGTGAAAACCGTCAGTGGCCTGGAACTTGGGGGAGCATCATTTACGGCGGCCAGTCAGGAAATTGAACGAGTTGATCCCAATACGACGATTGAGGTTCGCTTTGATTTCCGCTGTTTGCTGAATCCGGGGGCCTATTTCCTCAATGCTGGGGTGTCGGGAACGGTGGAGGGCCAGTTTACCTATTTGGCCCGAGGAATTGATATCGCCATGTTCCGGGTTCGCCCTGAACAAGACTCTTTCGCCAGTGGGATTGTGGACTTATTGGTAGACCCCCATTTAAATTTACTCACAGATGAGTCCGTTCCTCGCCCGGGTGAAGCGTTCCCAAGCGACTCCGCCAGGGTAGAATCACTGTAGCGAGGCGATCGCCTGTTGCGATCGTCAGATTTACTCCCTACTCCCCTCTGTGACAGTGAATGCTATGACCGATGATGCGATCGCCCAACGCCAGCAGGAGATCATCCAACAATATGGCCCCTGGACGAACCACAATCTCCGCCTGGGAGGTCATCTCTATACCATGTCGGCGGACACCTGTTCTGGGGCGGAAGTGAAGGTCCGCCGCGTCTTACAAGCGGTTCGGGATTTTTGCGGTGAGGATTTATCTCGATTGCGAGTCTTGGATTTAGCCTGTTTGGAAGGCCTCTATGGCTTAGAATTGGCCCTCCATGGGGCGACGGTGGTGGGATTGGAAGGACGAGAGAGTAATTTGGCCAAGGCCCGCTTTAGTCAGGAGGTGCTACACCTCGATAACATTGAGTTTGTCTGTGATGATGTGCGCAACCTCAGTCGGGAAGCCTATGGCAGCTTCGATGTGGTACTCTGTATCGGGATTTTCTATCATCTCAACGCCCCCGATGTCTTTGAGTTCGCTCAGCACATTGCTAATGTCTCCAGTCGTCTGGCCCTATTTGATACCCATGTCAGTTCAACGGCTGAACAGGCCTATGAATATCAGGGACAAACCTATTGGGGACGGTCCTATGCTGAGGATCATACGGCCTGGGGGTCGATTGGCAATGAGGAAAGTGTTTG
Source organism: Sodalinema gerasimenkoae IPPAS B-353 (assembly GCF_009846485.1). Classification (GTDB taxonomy): domain Bacteria; phylum Cyanobacteriota; class Cyanobacteriia; order Cyanobacteriales; family Geitlerinemataceae; genus Sodalinema; species Sodalinema gerasimenkoae. The sequence continues at coordinate 1,176,273 of NZ_ML776472.1, read as the reverse complement.
GCTAACTCGCTCCTCCCTCTATAATCTGTTGGCGGATGTGGGCTTTGATTCGGTATATGAATGTCATCAGCCGATGGTTCCCAAGTATGAACAGATGCGTCAGGAGGGCCAGGCCGATCGCAGTACCTTCTTAGCCCTGCATAATCCCCCTCATCCACTCAAAACCACTGATTTGCTGCGGAATCAACCCCGCGATCGCTACGGCGATGGTCCTCAATAAGCCCTCAATTCCTCTGACTCATGTTCCAACCCCTGATTATTACGGGAATGCACCGTTCGGGAACCTCCCTTGTCGCCTCACTGATTCAAGCGGCTGGGGTTCATTTGGGCGATCGCTTTGTCGAGGCCGATTCCCATAATGCACCCGGCTATTTTGAGGATGAGGATTTTGTGCAGTTCCAGCGTTGGCTGTTACAGTCGATTACGCCGGAGGAGCAGGAGGGATGGCATGATTGGGGTTGGACGGTGAGTGATCCCATCCATAGTCAAGACTTAACCGCCTTTGACGCCAAGGCCAAACAACTAATTCAAGACCGTTTCCATCTCAATCAACCTTGGGGTTGGAAGGACCCTCGTACCAGTTTACTGCTGGATTTTTGGTATCGTCATCTTCCTGAGGCTAAGTTTGTCTTCGTATACCGTAATCCTTGGGATGTAGCCGATTCGATTCGCCGACTCCAGGCCCCCGTGTTTGAGGAACATCCCGATTGGCTGTTGCAAATTTGGGCCTATTATAATCGCCATCTTTGGGATTTTTATCGTCGTCACGGCGATCGCAGCCTCCTGGTTCATACCAACACGGTTCTGGAACAGCCGCAACGATTCAGTCAGTTATTGCGAGATAAACTCCAGCTTCCCCTAGAAACAGATCTCACCCCGGAACGGGTGGCCCAGATTTATCAACCTCATCTGTTCCATACCCTTGATGTTTATCATCCGTTCGCCGAAAGTGTCCGCCAACGGGCCTCTCGCCATATCCTCTGGCTGGCCGAGTTGAATCATCTGGCGGATTTACCCCAGGATCTCCCCCAAGATACGGACAGTCGCCCCAGCCTCCCCCTAACCGTCTCTCGCCAACTCCCGAACCTCAACTTAGCCCCCCAAACCCTCAATATCCCAGCGGTGACGGTAGTGATTCCCGTGTTTAATCAAGGGGAATTTCTCTTGGAGGCGTTGGCCAGTGTGCAAAGCTGCCAAAAACCGGTGTATGAGATTGTAATTGTCAATGATGCCTCAACGGATTCGTTAACATTAAAGGTATTGGAGTATCTACGACAAAAAGGCTTTACGGTGGTAGATCATTTCCAGAATCAAGGGTTGGCTGAGGCGCGAAATACGGGCTTTCAACAGGCACAAGGACGTTATATTTTACCCCTAGATGCAGACAACAAGATTCGCTCAGATTATATTACAAAGTCTATCGAAGTCCTTGACGAAAATCCCGATATCGGCGTGGTTTATGGGAACGCCGAATATATTGGCGACAAACAGGGGATTTGGCAAGTTCCTCCCTTTGATGTGAACCGCTTAGCGGTGGGAAATTATATTGACGCTTGTGCAGTCGTCCGGAAAAGTCTTTGGGAAGATTGTGGCGGTTACGACCCCCATATTCCCGACAAAATGGGCTATGAGGATTGGGATTTATGGCTGAGTGCGGCGGGACGAGGTTGGCAGTTTTATCACCTGGATGAGGTGCTGTTTGAGTATCGCTTTCGCCGGGAGTCGATGGTCAGCCGCTGCAATGTTCCGGATAATCGCGAGCGGTTGATGCACTATCTCTGTGCTAAACATCTGGATTTGTATGTTACGAATTTCCCAAGTATTTTTGCCAAGAAAGATAGTGAGTTATTAGCAGAACGGTTGCAGGTTGAAACTCTAAAACGACAAATTGAGGAGTTGGTTGAGGAGCGCGATCGCAGCCAAGACGATGTCCTTCATTATCAGACTGAACTGCACCAAGCAAACTTAGAATTGCAACAGATGCAGTCGCAGCTATTTCCCACCCAGGCGGAGTTAGAGGCGAGGACTCAAGAACGCAATGACTTACGCCAGGAAACAGAAGAGTTGCATCGAAAACTTTTCGACGCGCTTCAGAAAAAAGATGCTTTAGCCGTTGAACTAGATGCGGTAAAAGGAGATTTAAAAGCCGTTGAAAAATATGGAGAAGACCGATTCGAGGCAGTTCACGAGCAACTTGAGTCAGCTCACGAACAAATGCAATCTGTGCATGAGCATTACTGCCAAGAACTGCTGAGACTACAACAACAATTACAGGTTGAGCGATCGCAATTTCAAGCGGCACAAAGTCATCTAGAACGGAACTTAACGGCCCATCAGGATGTAATTGCCGCCCATCAAGCAACAATTGCGGCCATGGAAGCCACCAAATTCTGGAAATTGCGTATCCTGTGGTTCAAATTCAAAACCCCTCTATTACGCCTCCTCAAACGAACTCCAGAGGTTCCTCCCGCCCCAGCAACGGCGTCGCCCTACCCCGACCCCAATTCCGATATTTACCGCATCTGGTTGAGTCAAAACAGTCCTCGTCCGGGAGATTTAATGCGTTTGCAGCGGGAGGTGCAACAGTTCGACTATCAACCCACCATTAGCGTGGTCATGCCCGTTTATAACACCCCAGCTGACTATCTCGAACAGGCGATCGAATCTGTTTTGGCACAGATTTATCCTCATTGGCAACTCTGCATCGCCGATGACGCCTCCCCGCAACCCCATGTCCGCACCACTCTGGAGAAATATCGCCAACAAGACGAGCGGATTCAGGTCGTCTATCGGTCCGAAAATGGGCATATTTCCCAAGCCTCCAATAGTGCTTTAGAGGTCGCCACAGGGGAATTTATCGCCCTCATGGACCATGACGACCTCATGACGCCCGATGCGTTGTTTGAGGTGGTTAATGCCCTAAACGACTGTCCCGAAACAGATATGCTGTATTCCGATGAGGACAAAGTCGATGAACACAACCAACTCAAAGACCCCTTTTTCAAACCCGATTGGTGTCCCGACTCCTTCCTCTCCCGGATGTACACCTGTCATTTAGGCGTCTATCGCCGCCATATCATCGAAGAGATTGGCGGTTTCCGGACTGGCTTTGAAGGCGCTCAAGACTACGATCTCGTGTTACGCTTTACCGAGAAGAGCGATCGCATCGTCCATATCCCCAAAATCCTCTATCACTGGCGGTCTCACCCCGAATCCACCGCCAGCCGTCTTGCCAGCAAATCCTACGCCACCACCGCCGCCGCCAAGGCCCTCACTGAAGCCCTCCAACGTCGCGGCGAACCGGGAATCGTCACCCCAACCGCCACGGGCCACTGGATTCCCCATTACGAAATTCGTAAACCGGGCAAAGTCAGTATCATCATTCCCACCAAAGACCTCGCCAGTACCCTAAACACCTGTCTGACCTCAATTTTCCGCCTCACCACCTATCCCGATTATGAGGTGATTGTGGTGGACAACGGCAGTACACAACGACAAACCCAGCGTCTATTCAAAACCTGGGCCAAACGAGAATCCCAACGCTTCCGCGTCGAACCCCTCGATATTCCCTTCAACTATCCCAAACTCAACAATTTCGGCGTCTCCAAAGCCACCGGAGACTATCTGCTGTTCCTCAACAACGACACAGAAATCAGCCAAGGAGATTGGCTAACCGCCATGGTGGAACAGGGACAACGCCCCTCCATCGGGGCCGTTGGGGCAACTCTTCTCTATCCCGATAACACCATCCAACACGCCGGGGTTGTTTTAGGGATTGGTGGAGTAGCCGGCCATAGCCATAAATTCTATCCTAAAGATGCGATCGGCTATTTCGCCCAACTGCAAACCGTCAATAACTACTCCGCCGTCACCGCCGCCTGTCTCCTCTGTCGCCGGGAGGTGTTCGATGCCATCGGTGGCTTTGAAGAATCCCTCAGCGTCGCCTTCAACGATGTGGACTTCTGTTTGAAAATGATAGAAAAAGGCTATCGCAACGTCTGTTTACCCCATGTCCGCCTCTATCACTACGAGTCAAAAAGTCGCGGCCAAGAAAACACCCCCGAGAAGCAACTCCGCTTTAAGCAGGAAATCGATTACATGAAACACCGCTGGGGCGACTATTTAGAGGATGACCCCTGTTACAATCCCCACCTCAGCCGCGAACGAGAGGACTACAGCCTCACCCTAACCTCCCCCTCCCTGGTCCCAGTCCTCTAGGGAACCCGAATCCACCTCAAAAAGTCTCGGGATAGTGAATACCAAACCCGCCATAGTGGTATAGCGGTTGCAATTCCGCAAAAGGCAAATCCCGAACTTGTTTGTCCCCTCCATCAGAGGGAATAGGAGTGGGTTCTCCCCCTGTTCCCTGTTCCCTGTTCCCTGTTCCCTTTTTCTCCCCTATGCTTTCCCGACGATTCCTCCTCTTCACCCTCTCCCTTCTCACCAGCCTTCTGGTCACCACCGCCTGTCAAACCACCAACCCCCCCCAGGCGAGTCGTCAACCGGACCTAGCCCCCCATGAAATCGTCCAGCCCCCTGACCCGGACTGGATGCAATTCATCCCCCCTATTGATTGCACCCTTGGGGACGACTGTTTCACCCTCCTCTACGTCGACCGCGACCCCAGCGACAACGCCCAAGACTTCGCCTGTGGCCGCCAAACCTATGACGGTCATAACGGCACCGATTTTGCCATTCCTGACCAAGTGGCTATGGAAGAAGGAGTCGCCGTCATCGCTGCGGCCGACGGACAAGTGTTGCGATTACGGGATGGCGAACCCGACCGCCGCCTGAGAACCGCTGAGGACATCGCCGAAATCGAGGAACAAGGACGCGAATGTGGCAATGGTTTAGTGATGGACCACGGCGACGGCTGGGAAACCCAATATTGTCATCTCAAGCAAAATAGTCTTGTGGTCGAACCCGGCCAGCAGGTGGCCCAGGGTGAAACCTTGGGATTGGTGGGCCTCTCAGGAAAAACCACCTTTCCCCATGTTCATATTACCGTTCGCCATCAAGGAGAGGTCATCGACCCCTTTGTTGGCGTAACCGATGAGACGGGGTGCAACTTAGAACGTCGTCCCCTTTGGGAAGACCCCCTCGGCTATGAACCCACAGGGGTTTTAAGTGCTGGCTTTGCGGCGGAAGACTTGTCTCTTGACCGGTTCTGGCAGGGATATTTTAATGATGTGAGTTTGTCTGAGGATATTCCTCTAATTTACTTCTGGGTCCATGGCTATGGCATTTTGGAGGGAGATGTGGAACATTTCCGACTCCTTGACCCCGAGGAAACGGTGATTACGGACTATGAAACGACCGCTGAGCGATCGAATCTCAACTGGTACAACGCGGTGGGAAAACGCAATACTGACCAGCAGCCGATTTTGCCGGGAACCTGGCGTGGGGAGTATGAACTACGCCGAGGTGACGAGGTGATTGTTTCTCTGGAACGGGAGATTCAGGTGCAGGCCGTGCGCTAACCGCATCGTGGGGAGACCTTAACCCGTCTCCCCACGAAAAAAAATAAGCCCGAACTAATTTCGGGCTAAGCATAACAAGCCTGTTGGATAAATGTTTTTAAAAAGCTGGCTCTTTATTGAATACAGAGCCGATTTAAACTGCCGCCCACTAAACTTTAGGGAGGATTTATAAGGTTGCCTATTATATGGGTGGCAACCGGTGTTGAACCTTCACCTGTCATTAGACCAGTCAAATGTGAAGATTTTATTTAGAAATATCTCCGATGGGGGTCTAAAATCGCCTGTAACCCTTACCCAATATGGGTTTCATAAACATTACGTAACTTAACAAGATGTTACAATGTAAAGAAATGGTAAAGAAGTGACGGCAGGTGGGGTCGCTTCTCGCAGAACGCATCCGGTAACAGCTCTTCATCGGTGCGTCGTCTCCCTCTTCCCAGACCTGGGGAGAGCAAGTCAAGCGAAGTCCCTTGCTCCCCCGAGTCGCTCTAGTCAAGCTCGCCATTCAACTCCTGGCCCAGTTCCTGCAATAGGGGTTTGAGGGTACGAGTCCAGGCTGAGTTCATGCTTCCTGGGGAAATTTGGAAGTGAGCGGCGAGACTCGATAGAGTCCATGTCTCCCCCCGCAAGACAGAATCGACGATGTGCAAACAAACCATCTGAGCGGTGAGGCCGGAGGCTTTGTGAACCCAGGCGCTTCGGAATTTGCCGTTTACATCTTTGAAGATGGCCCGGCGAATGCGCTGGATGAGGGAAGGCTCTGGATTGGGGGGTGCGGGTTGGTTCTCCAGGCGGTTGAACCGTTCCCCGTTGCGGGAGTAGCTGAAGTTGGAGGTTTGCCAGCGGCTTTGTTGTTTTTTCAGCTTCAGGTATTCCCCTTTGCAGCGGATGTTCCAGAGGGTGATGAGGCTACCGTTTCCAGCATCGGGGTCATAGGCGTGACCCCCACGCACCGCACCCCGCAATTTTCGTTCGATGTAGTCCCAGGCGGTTTCGCTGGCTTGCAAGTAGAGTAGGTCTTGTTGGCCTTGGGGGGGAATCCAATAGAGGTGGCGGGGAGCGGCTTCCATTAGCCGCAGGAGTTGGCGACGATAGCGTTTGCGTTGCCGGGGGCAGGTCGTTTGACACAATTGACGAGCCAGGGATTTGAGCCGTTCATGATATGAGGCGAGGCCCATCAGTTGCTGACGTTCTGCGAGGTTATAAATGTAGGTCATGGGTTAATGTCCTTGACGTATTTGGCTATCTTTAGCCTCGCATTGGAGTCAGGAAAGGCCCATATTAAACTGATAAAATCTACATGAAATTGATGGATTTTTTTGTTTAGATAGAATCCAGATAAAATGTAGATTAAATATGGATAAAATAGAGTAAATTTTTATCTTTTTCGGGAAATTGGGCTACCCCGAAATCTATAGCCCTAGGGAGATAAGACTGGACATTGATAGAATACCCATTTTCAGAAGTCGTGCCCTAGATATCTGTAGGGGCGAACCGCAAGTGGCGCGCCCTCCTCGGTGTTGTATGTCTGGCTACCCCGAAATCTGTAGCTCTAGGGAGATAAGACTGGACATTGATAGAATACCCATTTTCAGAAGTCGTGCCATAGATATCTGTAGGGGCGAACCGCAAGTGGCGCGCCCTCCTCGGTGTTGTATGTCTGGCAAGGATTTCAAAAAATGGTCTAAAAAAAAAGGTGCTCTGCGCCGATAGAAAAAACTACAAAAAACAAAGAGCAAAGCGCAAGAGGACAAGAGTTGATAGGGCTAAGGAGTCCGCGCCACGGCACAACACACCCGAAAACCGATGTAGCGGTAGCGAATTTCCGGGGTCTCCCTGTAGCGGCTAGCAGAACGGCAGTTCCTAGGGTAGTCGTCCCAAGAACCGCCGCGCAGGAGCTTTGGATTGTTCTGTTGAAGTATCTTAGACAACCCATATTGCCAATTTTTCCATAAATACGAATAATTATCGTTATCAAACCAAGGTTGCTCATCACTGCGAGCCTCTTGGTAACTGTCGTGCCAATCGTCTAAACACCATTCCCAAAGATTGCCGTGCATATCATATAGCCCAAAGCCATTAGCAGGAAAACTGCCTACTGGGGTGGTTCCCTGGCGATACAATCCTTTGTGACCTAGGCCATAGAGATAGTTTCCGTCATAGTTCGCCAAGTCTGTGGAGAGGGTGTCACCGAAAGAAAAGGGGCTTGTGGTTCCGGCACGACAGGCATATTCCCATTCCGCCTCACTGGGGAGACAATAGTTTTGTCCCGTGGCTTGACTCAAGCGAGCGCAAAACTCGATGGCGTCATACCATGAGACTCGCTCAACTGGGCGTGTATCTCCTTTGAACTCTGATGGCTCAAGCGCAAGGGGACGATGGATTTGAGGCAGCTGAGCCACGGCACGCCACTGCACCTGGGTCACAGGATGTTTCCCCATTAAAAACTCAGGAACTGTGACTGAGTGCTGGGGATATTCATAGACAAGTGTATTTTTTTCCCTTTGAGCGGCTCCCATAAGGAAGGTTCCGCCGGGAATCTTCACCATCTCCAGGGTCACACCATTGGGGAGTTTTTCCCGCCATTGGACGTTGCAACGGCTGTGGCGTTCAATCCTAATATTGGACTTAACAATCTCTAATTTCGCTGTTTCAAACTCGAAGCGTTTAAACCCGTCGAGATAGTCGATAACCTGTTGCGCGGTCCAGCGTTCCTGGAGATTTCGGTGCAAACAGCCCTGTACAAGAGCTTGCAATTCTCCCGGCAATGAGGGACGTTGCAGATTTCCGGCCATCACCTGCTTCATCAGTTGATTATCATCCTCAAACTGATAGGGAAATTTGCCCGTTAGCGCCACCACCACGATAATGCCCAACGACCAGATATCCCAAGCCGGGGAAATTTTGCTGTCAAAGGCTTCGGGAGGCATATAGACCCGTGTTCCAGCACGACTGGCCGTTTGCACATAACTCTGCGGACCCAAACTGCGAATTAGGCCAAAATCTGAGAGTTTCCAGGAGGAGTTAGCCCAGAGAACATTCCCTGGCTTTAAGTCCCGATGCACTTTCCCCTGTTGATGCAGATACTTTAACGCCGCTGCTACGTGACGAATCAGGGTTTTCGTCTCAGCAATAGACAGGGGCTGTTGTTGTATCCTGTCCTGTAGAGAATACTCCCCTTTCTCCATGACCAGATAGAGGAAATCCATACCATTCAACTCGCAAGCCCCGGCGGTGTGGGCGCGAACCAGATGGGGATGTTCCAGGTGGGTGGCTTGCTTTAACTCATTGAGTTGGTCATTGGTCTCATCATCCTCATCATAAAGAATCAGCTTCACGGCCAGTTCCCGTAACATAATCTCCCGCACCCGCTCTTCGGCGAGAAACACGCCACCAAATCTCCCCACCCCGAGGAGTCGTCTGAGATAGTAGTTATACATTGTCTGTCCTGTCAGACCCTTGTAAACTGTCTTAAGCTGCATCAGCTCTCGCTGTCCCCTCTGTCTTCTCTGACTCTGTGCTTCTATTCTCCCCCATAATCGTCAGAGTTGCACCAAGCCTCAAACTCATCTCAAGTTGTCGATTGGGACCCTAGGAGGGGCCGCTAGACCGGGTTGAGTGAGTTAGGGTTCGCAGCTAATTCTGAGGATATAGCCTTGTCCTTTTTTGGTCTCTAACTGGGTTTTGGCAGTTTCTGAGCCATTTTGCTCAAGGAGACGGCGAATGTCACGGGCTAACATATTGACATCAGCAGGAAGCCGTCCCCGGTCGTCATCGTTACCCCAGGCCGCCTCAATTAACTCATCATAGGAGCAGAGGACTGGTTCCCCTTGGTCGAGGTTGCGTTGAGCCATGTAACCCAGCATTTGGTTGACTTTGGTACGGGGAGTTAGGGGCGATCGCGCCTTCCCTTCCTGATAAAATAGGGTGGCCTGGGAGACTTTATAGACAAAGTCTGGGGTCAATTTGATATCATTAGGTCCTCGGCTGGGTTCGGCGGTGGGGTTAGGATCATGAAAGACCAGTTTCCAGCCGTGAATTTCCATGACGCAACCGGGATCTAAGGGAACGGTACGACGGTTGACGGGTTCTGGGGGATAATTGGGATAATGAACGATAATCCCATTGCGGCTATCGTCTTGAATCCACCATTGACCCCCTTCTCGTTCTAAGAGACAATGTTTGACTCGGGTAATGCGAGAGTCGGGGTCTTCGGGTAAGGGGATATCGTTTTCTGGAAATCGCCCAATGGTATAGTGGGTATCCTGCAAGACAAGCTTGTTTGACTCTCCACTGGGAGATTGAATTAATAAGTAGGGATACAGGTCAGTCATTGGCTCGGGAGGACTTGGCTAAAGGTTGAGTGTTAGTTGTTGGGGGGGCGATCGCCCAATGACTCTGCTGGCTCTTCTAGGGCATAGTTCGCTATAAATAATTCCGCCCCTTTATTGGCTTTTTCTTGTTTATAGTTGTTCATTCCATATTGTAATTCCCATTCATACAGGTTAGCAAAGCGAAAATTTTCCCGAACTTGGGGACAGTCATCATAGGTGATTAGCCAGTCGTGGGGACAGGTTTTCAAAACCTCTGCAAAACGCTCATGGTCGAACTGGCTATGGTAATGACCCCGTTTTCCGTATAGTTTTGATTTGGTGGCACTGAGGTAGGGAGGATCGAGAAAAATGAAGGTGCGATTATCGCCCTCATTTTTTCCCTCGGCTTGCACCACTTCCCTAAAATCCAGGTTGGTAATTTTTACCCCCTGCAAAACCTGCCCCAAGTTGCTCAAACGGTCAATGGATGATGGGGTAAATCGCTGTTCAAAGGCATTATTTGAATAGCCTCCTGCCTCAATCGTTCCTGAAAAGGTGATGCGATTCAGGATAAAAAAACGAATGGCTCGCTCTAACTCCGAGAGTTGATTCACATCAGCTCTAGCCAACTCTTGAAATAACCCCCGTCCATCCTGACACGTCTGTTGAATCTGTCGCACTGTTTGGGTAAACTCAGTTAGCTGAGATTGGGCACATTTCCAAAAATAATAGACCTCAGGATTGAGGTCGTTAATCCAAATCGGTAAATTGGGCTGCCATTTCTTGAGTTCAATAAATACGGAACCTCCGCCAACAAATGGCTCTCGATACGCATTAAAGGAGCTGGGAAACTTGGCAAAAATCTGACGAATTGCCTTAGATTTACCGCCAGGATATCGTAGAGGAGTCCGAATTGATTTTGGGGTTGGCATCAGGTTATGAACTGGAAAACACAATCGCCAGGTAAGCGATAAACTTGCTCACCAGAAGGACAACACTCAATTAGGCTAAATTCGACGGCGGTGCAGAGCGATACTGTTGCAATTGCAGGGCGATCGCCTTTTGAAGATCCTGACGTTTCACTTCTACCCCCATGTCTCGCTCTCCCGGAGTTTCAAAGAGAATCAGACTCTCCACCCGGTCTAACGCCAGTAACTGAAATAAAATATGGGTAACCGGAAGCGACACCGCCAGCAACTGCGGGGCGTTGCTTTGGGGTTCACTGGCTTTCGCATCCTCGAAACTGGGAAACCCGTAGATCACGGATTTTTCTAAATCTACATTGAGACGATTACTTAACGTCGTCATCAACCAATTGCTATCGGGAGTTTGTAAAATATAGTAGTGCTGATGACGGAGGCGATCGGCGAAGGCTTTGAGAACCGGGGCGATCGCCGCGATCGCCCCCGGCGTCGAACCATCCTGAGGCGCATTGTCAATCAGAGTTTGAATTTGCTGATCTAAACTCATAGAAGCAGAATCATAAAATTTGCGACGGCAATCCCTTGACAAACTGTTAAACCTGTTGTAATTTCCCCAAAACCCTTAGAAATCCCCCCCACCCCTAGATACAATCTAATCGAAGACTCATCTAAGACATCAACCCAGTTTACCCGTAACCCCTAACCGAATGTCGGACTCACTCACTCAAACCGCCAGCCCTTCCATCACCCTCAACGTTGCCCCCGCCCAAACCTTGCGGGGCGAGAACATCCTGCCCGAAGCCGCCCAACGCATCGCCCAACTGGGACAGCGGCCGTTCTTAGTGGCCGGCGATCGCACCCTAGATCTCGCCAAAGACCAGATCCAACCCCACCTCACTCAAAACCAGCTTACCCCATCGACCCACTCCTACGGTCGCGACTGCGACGAAGCCGACCTCGATCGCCTCAAAAGCGCCCTCCGCCAACGTCAAGCCGATGTCGTGATTGGCATTGGCGGCGGTAAAGCCCTAGACACCGCCAAACTTCTCGCCTATCGCTGCCAAGTTCCCGTCGTCACCATTCCCACCTCAGCCGCCACCTGTGCCGCCTGGACAGCCCTTTCCAACGTCTACACCCCCGACGGGGCCTTTCGTTACGATGTCCCCCTCCCCGTCTGCCCCAACCTCCTCGTCCTCGACTACGCCCTCATTCGCACCGCCCCCCGACGCACCCTCGTCGCCGGCATTGGCGACGCCCTCGCCAAATGGTACGAAGCCTCCGTCAGTAGCGGCAGTTCCGACCAAACCCTCATTGTCGCCGCCGTACAACAGGCCCGCGTCTTACGGGACTTACTCCTGCAAAAATCCGCCGCCGCCCTCGCTGAACCCGGTAGCCCCGTCTGGCGGGAAGTTGTCGATGCCAGCGTTCTCCTGGCCGGAGTCATCGGTGGCTTAGGCGGCGCCCAATGTCGCACCGTCGCCGCCCATGCCGTCCATAACGCCCTCACCCATCTGAGCGACTGCCACCATACCATTCACGGTGAAAAAGTCGCCTATGGCATTCTCGTTCAACTGCGACTCGAAGAAATTGTCCAACATAACCAACTCGCCGCCACCGCCCGTCAGCAATTGTTGACCTTTTACCGAGAGATTGGTCTCCCCCAAACCCTGGCTGATTTAGGCTTAGGGGAGATTTCCCTGGGCCAACTTCAGCAGGCCGCCGAATTTGCCTGTGGTCCCAACTCCGACATTCATCATCTGCCCTTCCCCGTCGAACCCGCCCAAGTGATGGCGGCCATGGTGTCCACCACCGTCGGCTATTCTCTGGGGGTCACCCCTGACGCTTCAGTGGTCAGCCATAACTCCTAAAACCTGATAGAGTAAAAGGTCTGTGTCTTCCTCCCTCGAACTCAATGGTACTGGATTGGATTAGCCCTGCGGAGCGGGTGCAAGCATTACCCCCCTATGTTTTTGCGCGTCTCGATGAGTTGAAAGCCCGTGCGCGAGAACAGGGTCTAGACTTGATTGATTTGGGGATGGGCAACCCCGACGGGGCCACCCCCCAACCGGTGATTGACTCAGCCATCAAAGCCCTGCAAAATCCAGCCAATCACGGCTATCCGCCCTTTGAAGGAACCGGCAGTTTCCGCCAAACCATCACTGACTGGTATTACCGCCGCTATAGCGTCAAACTCGATCCGGATGGGGAGGCGTTGCCCCTATTGGGATCGAAAGAGGGATTATCCCATTTGGCATTAGCCTATCTCAATCCCGGCGATTTAGTCTTAGTTCCCAGTCCCGCCTATCCGGCCCATTTTCGCGGGCCGTTGATTGCGGGGGCTAAGGTGCATTCGATTCCCCTCTCGGCGGAGAACGACTGGCTGATTGATTTGAGTCAGATTCCTGACGAGGTGGCGGACTCGGCGAAAATGCTCTATTTCAACTATCCCAATAATCCCACAGGGGCAACGGCACCGAGGGAGTTTTTTGAGGAGATTGTGGCCTTTGCCCGCCGTCACTCAATTTTGTTGGTTCATGACTTGTGTTACGCCGAGTTAGCGTTTGACGGCTATCAGCCAACGAGTTTATTGGAGATTGAGGGGGCCAAGGAGATTGGCGTGGAGTTCCACACCCTCTCGAAGACCTATAATATGGCGGGTTGGCGCGTGGGCTTTGTGGTGGGGAACCGCCATGTGATTCAAGGCTTGCGAACCCTAAAGACGAATTTGGATTATGGGATTTTCTCGGCGTTGCAATGTGCGGCAGAGACGGCGTTACAGTTGCCGGAAGTCTATTTGGAACAGGTGCAGCAACGCTACAGCAGCCGCCGCGATTTCTTGATTGAGGGGTTAGGCCGTTTGGGCTGGACGGTGCGTAAACCCTTAGCCACCATGTATTTATGGGTGGAATGTCCCCCTGGGATGGGGTCAACGGATTTTGCCCTAACGGTGTTGCAACAGACGGGGGTGGTAGTTACGCCGGGAAATGCGTTTGGGAAAGGCGGTGAGGGCTATGTGCGCGTTAGTTTGATTGCAGAGTGCGATCGCCTCCAGACGGCATTAGATCGCCTAGAAGCCGCCGGAATCCGTTATGAGTCTTAATAGTGATGAGGCTCCAGCCTCGTCATGTGTAGGGGGAGGCTCTGTCTCCCGTCATCTCTCGCGACGACGTCCTATCGAGTTAGGATAAGATAAGCTCAAGCAATCGGTCAGACATTGTATCACGGATTGGGTTGACAGGAGAAAGGCTGACAATCCTGAGTACATGCTGGATAAAACACTAGCTCATCAATTGAAATAAAAAATCCATGTCTAATCCCCAAAAAATTATATACAATTACACCGTTATTTTTGAACAAGAGCAAGACGGTGGGTATCATGTCTTCTGTCCCATCTTAAAAGGCTGTCATAGCCAAGGAGACAGCTTTGAAGAGGCGTTAGCTAATATTACGGAAGCCATGGAACTGTATCTTGATAGCCTGTTAGCCGATGAAGAACCGATACCTGAAGAGAACTTTATTATCAAGCCGGCTCGCATTTCGGTATGAGCAATTTACCCAGCGTCAAAGCCAAAGATTTTATTCGCGTGATTACGGGTTTGGGATATCAGTTACACCGACAGAACGGGGTTTTTTGATTTATTAAATGATAAATGACTTATTTTAAAGTTTAATGCTTGGGGTTAAGTTTAAAACAAGTTGCTAAAAACCGGGAAGGCGCGATGCAAACTCAGCCGACCATTTTACCCCTTGAAAATGGCGATCGCCTGACACGCCAAGAGTTCGAGCGTCGTTACGAGGCCATGCCGAAGCTCAAAAAAGCTGAACTCATCGAAAGAATTGTCTATATAGGTTCCCCAGTACGAGCCAGTCACGCGGTCTCCTATGCTCAAATCATCGGCTGGCTATGGAGTTATTCTATCGAAGTCCCCGGCGTACACCTAGCCGATCTCGTCTGGCAAGTCTATGACCTTCGTCTCGATTGGTTTCGTTGGCATGAGGGAACCTACCAACCTTTAGCCGCCGATGACCAGGGAATCCTTCGTAGCCAGGTCTTTCCCGGCTTGTGGCTGGCCGTCGATGCCCTCTTAGACGGGGATGTAAAAGAGGTGTTAAAGTTAGGATTAGCCCAAAAAAGCGCCTGAACTCCCGATGCCCACATCCCCCTTAAGTTGGTCAGAACTGGACAACCTCACCGATACTCCCCCCGATTTGGTGAACGGACCGACGAACCCCCAGGCCCGACTACGACTGTTTGGCCAAGATGAAGCGGCGGTTCAGGTCACCCTCTATCGGGATAATCATGCCTGGTGTCCCTATTGTCAAAAAGTTTGGCTGTGGTTGGAAGAGAAACAAATTCCCTACCGCATCGAAAAAGTCACCATGTTCTGTTACGGCCAGAAAGAACGTTGGTATAAGCAAAAAGTCCCCTCGGGGATGCTGCCAGCGGTGGAACTTAAGGGTCAGTTGATTACAGAAAGTGATGATATTTTACTCGCGTTAGAAGAGGAATTTGGCCCGCTAGAGTTTTCGATGCGCGATCGCCAGGTTTTACCCCTAAGACAATTAGAACGAGTGCTATTTCGCGCCTGGTGTATGTGGCTCTGTCGCCCCAGTTTATCGGAGCGTCAGGAACGTAACGCCCGTGAACAGTTTGTCGAAGTTATCCAGGAGGTAGAAGCGGCTCTGGCTGCAACACCTGGCCCCTACTTTTTGCCCGAATTTAGCACCGCTGATGTGGTCTTTACGCCCTATGTGGAACGGATGAACGCCAGTCTGTTTTACTACAAAGGCTATTCGTTACGGGAGGAAAACCCTCGCCTCTCGGACTGGTTTGATGGCCTAGAACGCCGTTCAACCTATCGGGGAACTCAGAGCGATTTCCATACCCATGTCCATGATTTACCGCCCCAAATGGGGGGCTGCTGGGCCAACAACACCCCGCAAACGGAACTGAATCAAATTCGCGTCGATCGCGGTCCCTGGTTTGGTCTTCCCGATGTCACCTATCCAGAACCGGAAACCTCCCGCTCTGAAGCCCTGCGGCGAGTGCTGAAACATCGCCAGACCCTGATTCGCGTCAATCCCGCCCCAGATGAGCTGTTTGAGACGGCCCTGCGTTGTGCGTTGACCCATTTGATGACTGGGGAGGATTGTCCACCGCCAGCGGGGAGTGAGGTGGGGTTACGGTATCTGCGCGATCGCATTAGTGTCCCCCGCGATATGTCGATTTATGCAGCGAAGCGGCTGCGTCAATCCTTGGAAGCCACTGCCGCTTTGGTGGGAACGGCTCAAGGTCCAGACATTCCAGTCCGACATCGCCGAGATCAGGATCCGGCGAACTTTGCGGGGGGGTAATTTCGTCAAGTGTTTTTAAGGAAGACGACGGCCACTCCCGAGAGCATTTCCTAAGTTGGTGAGGGCTTCTCCGTAACCTGGATCGAGAGCGATCGCCTGTCGCCAAGCGGCCACGGCCCGGTCCACATAACCCATGGCAAATAACAACTCACCTAGACCGTTATAAATCTCTGGAGAATTTGGCTCTAAGACTAACGCCGCTTGATAGGAAATATTCGCACGTTCATACTGTTCTCGTTGGGCTAATAAGTCCCCCATGCGAGCATGAGCTAAACCAAAATTAGGGTCGGCATTGAGGGCATTCTGAAACGCCCGAAGCGCCTCAGGAAACTTAAAATCCCGAGTGGCATAGGCATTGCCCACTCCAAAATAGGCCCGCGCCAACTCCCGAGATTGGACGTGGGATTGAGCCTTGTATAACTCGATCGCCCGTAAAAACATCTCCAGGGCTTCCCGTTCCTGGCCCAAGGCTAAATAGGCATCTCCTAAACTGCGAAAGGCATCGGCCGACTCAGGATTGAGGGCGATCGCCTGCTCCAACAACGGTAGGGCCCCCGCCGCATCCCCCGTTTCTAACAGAGCAAAGGCACGATAATAACTCACACGGGCATCATCTCCCGTTCGTTCCACCGCCTGTTCCAGAAAAACTAACGCTTCTCGAGTCCGTCCCAAACGCATCAGCGTCGCCCCAATGGCTCCATAAGCCGCCTCAAAATCAGGATTAAGGGCCAGGGTTCGTTGCAGGGGGGGCAACGCCTCCTCGGGGCGATTGAGCCGTAGTAGGGTCTCTGCTAGAGAATAGTGAGCTGGGGCAAAACGGGGACTAACGGCGATCGCCTGTTGAAAACGGCTCAACGCCTCCGGTAACTGCCCCTGACGAAAGAGAATCAAACCAATATTATAGTGAGCCGCCCCTAACCCTGGCTGAAGGGCGATCGCCCGCTCATAAGCCTCAATCGCCTCCTCCAATCGTCCCAAAGCGCGATAGGCCACCCCTAAATTATTAAACGCCTCAGCATAGCGGGGGCGCAATGCCAAGGCCCGCTCATAGGCCTCAATCGCCGCCTCAGATTCGCCCTGGCCCTGCAAGGCTCGGCCGAGATTATTCCAAGCCTCATGATCCACCTCATCAAAGCGAACCACCTCCCGGAAGGCCCGTTCCGCCTGCTGAAAACGGTTTTGGTTGAGCAGCCGCAATCCCTCCTGAAACACAAACTCCGGACTCCCCTGCTGTTGCGCTACCGTGAAGTCATCCACCGCAACGATCCCGGCCCTAACGGGTGCGCTCATCCCCAGGATCAACAGCACCCCAAGAGTAAACCGTGATATTCCTGTTTGACTCATACTGCCCCTTCCCGGCGATCGCCGAGAGCCATCAATAGCAAAAGTATAGCTCGACTCACTCAAGTCAAGAAACGCTCATGGAGTCAGCCCAGCTTCCCAGTCCCCAAACCGCCTATTGCCCATCCCTCGGGAATTTTACCGGATCCCGACTCTGACAGGATCCCAGTCGAGAGACTGGCCCCGTTGTTTGCATCCCTAGCCAACTTTGTAATACGCTAAAGATATCTTAACCCTCGCCAATGCCCGCTCTGAGTCCCGTTCCCCAACCGCCTCAAAACGACGGCTATCCTACCTATCCTGCTTCGGCTCTCCTCACTGTCGCCATCTGTTCTAGGAGATAGATTATATTAATGAGGTATACAAAAATTCATAATTGCTGCCATCGGGTTTCAGCTCCTGAACCAACATCCAGAAACCGGCATCCCACTGCCAAACCCTTTAACCTAAAGATACGGTTGTCCTTCCCCCTGCCCCTTATACATCGATTTGAGACAAAAGCTCATGTTTGAACACTTTACAGACAAAGCCATCCGAGTCGTTATGTTGGCTCAAGAAGAAGCCCGTCGGCTCAAACACAATATGGTGGGGACTGAGCAAATCTTGCTAGGTCTCGTTGGTGAGGGAAGCAGTATCGCCGCCAATGTCCTGAGTAAGTTTAGCGTCACCCGTGACGGGGCGCGCCGAGAGGTCGAACAACTCATTGGTCGCGGTTCCGGCTTTACCTCCGCTGAAATCCCCTTCACCCCAAAAGCCAAACGGGTGTTTGAATATGCCGTCGAAGAAGCCCGGCAACTGGGACACAACTATATCGCCCCCGAACATATCCTGCTCGGACTTACTCGGGATGAAGAAGGGGTTGCGGCCACAGTTCTGCATAACTTAGGTGTGGATCTTGGAGATATCCGCACCCAAGTCATGAAACAACTTGGGGAAGTCGCCGGTGTGGCTCCTGGAGGACAGCCATCGAGTAAAAACAGCAAAATGGCGACCTTGGAGGAGTTTGGCACCAACTTAACCCAGTTGGCCGCCGAAGGAAAACTCGACCCCGTTGTGGGACGCGATCGCGAAACGGAGCGTCTGGTGCAAATCCTGGGCCGTCGCACCAAAAACAACCCCATTCTCGTGGGCGAACCCGGTATCGGTAAAACCGCCATCGCTGAAGGCCTGGCCCAACGCATCGCCACCAATGCGGTCCCTGAACTCCTCGAAAACAAGCAAGTCATCGCCATCGACATGGGGATGCTTGTCGCCGGAACCCGCTTCCGGGGTGAGTTTGAGGAACGACTCAAAAACATCATCGAAGAAGTCCGCAGCAATGCTAATGTGGTTCTCGTCATCGACGAAATCCATACCCTAGTGGGTGCTGGTGCATTAGAAGGCGGTTTGGATGCAGCGAACATCCTCAAACCGGCCCTGGCTCGGGGTGAACTGCAATGTATCGGGGCCACCACCCTCGATGAGTTCCGTAAACATATCGAGCGGGATGCAGCCCTGGAGCGGCGTTTCCAGCCAATTATGGTCGGTGAGCCGACGGTGGAAGAAACCATCGAGATCCTCTTTGGCTTGCGCGATCGCTACGAGCAACATCACCAGCTCACCATCTTAGACGAAGCCCTCGAAGCCGCGGCCCAACTCTCCGATCGCTATATCAACGATCGCTTCCTCCCTGACAAAGCCATCGATCTCATCGATGAAGCTGGCTCTCGGGTGCATATTGAGCATTTCAAAGCCTCTCCCGCCTCCCGCGAACTCAAACGGGAGTTGGCTCAGGTGATCAAAGACAAAGACAACGCCGTTAGCGAACAGGACTTCGAGAAAGCCAGTCAACTGCGCGATCGCGAACTCGAAACCCGCGCTAAAATCGACCAACTCTCCATTGAGCGCCAACAAACCCCCCAGGGTGCGCCCATGGTCACCGAAGAGAACATCGCCGAGATTGTCTCAAGTTGGACGGGAGTTCCCGTGACAAAACTCGAAGAAACCGAGTCCGAAAAACTCCTGCACCTCGAAGACACCCTGCACCAACGTCTGATTGGTCAAGAAGAGGCGGTTCGCGCCGTATCCCGATCTGTGCGTCGCGCTCGAGTGGGCCTGAAAAATCCCCATCGTCCCATCGCCAGCTTCATCTTCTCGGGACCGACGGGGGTAGGGAAAACCGAACTCACCAAAGCCCTGGCGGCCTACTTCTTTGGCTCAGAAGAATCCATGATTCGCTTGGATATGTCCGAGTTCATGGAACGCCATACGGTGTCCAAATTGATTGGCTCCCCTCCAGGATTTGTCGGCTATGACGAAGGGGGACAACTTACGGAAGCCGTGCGTCGTCGTCCCTATTCGGTGATTCTCTTCGACGAAATCGAGAAGGCTCACCCCGATGTCTTTAACCTGCTGCTGCAAATCCTCGAAGATGGTCGTCTGACCGATTCTAAAGGTCGCGTGGTGGACTTCAAGAACACCTTGCTGATTATGACCTCCAATATCGGCTCCCGCGTCATTGAAAAAGGCGGCGGCGGCCTCGGCTTTGAAATCACCGGGGATGAAACCGATGCTCAGTACAACCGTATCCGTAATCTGGTGAACGAAGAACTCAAACAGTACTTCCGGCCTGAGTTCCTCAACCGCTTGGATGACATCATCGTCTTCAGCCAACTCAACCGCGAGGAAATTAAACAAATCGCCGATATCGAGTTGCAACGAGTCTTCGATCGCCTGGTGGAAAAAGACATCCGTCTGCAAGCCACCGAAGCCTTCAAGAACCGTCTCGCCGATGAAGGCTATGACCCCGCCTACGGTGCGCGGCCCCTACGTCGGGCAATTATGCGCCTCCTGGAAGATGTCTTGGCTGAGAAGATGCTCTCGGGTGAAATCCAAGACGGCGATCGCGCCATCATTGACCTAGATGATGACGGACAGGTCATTATCTCCAAGGACAATGTGGAACTGCGTTTCCCGGAACTGGTGTCCACCCAGTAACATCTCCAGTTAACATGTCCTAGCCTATGTAAGCGGCGTTTGCGTCTCCTGAGATTCGTGATCTGACATGACACCCCAACGGCGATGAGTTACGGCTCGTCGCCGTTTTCAGGATTGGGGGAATCTGGGAGCGTGACATCACTGATAAATTCCGCCGCCTCTGGTTCCGAGGGGCGATCGCTACTCCAAGCCCACCAGACACAGCCACAGGAGCAGGAATAGAACTCTTGCCATTTCCGGATATAGTCAGAGGTGTAGACGGGCGATCGCCGGTTGAGCCAGACTTTCTCAGCCTTACGGCTACTAGCCCCACATTGAGGACAGCGGAAGTCGACAGCGTGAATCGCTGATTTTGTCCAGTCAGGCGCAATTGGCGCAAAGGCATCCATAGGGGAGAATAAGCTAAACAGGGAATTCATCCCCTATTGTGGCAAGCTAGCCGTGACCCTGCAATCGCTCAATCGGCTAACTGTTCTGTTCCCCATTTTCCCAACTCCCCATGAATCCAGCCATCGAGACTCATCGCCTCCTCGATTTAATGCCCGCCTCCGGGCGTATGTTTGCCAAAATTGTCAGTCAGCCGAGTTCGTCTAAGGTGATTGACACGCCGTTTCCCGTTCCCTGGAAGCGCGATCGCCTGATTTTGATTAATTTCGACTATTGGCAAGAGTTGAGCCAACCGCAGCGGGATTTGCTCCTGTTACGGACGGTCTGTTGGCAGTTGGAGATTCGCTGGTTTAAGCTAGATGTCTATCAAGGACTCGGGTTAGCTGGACTGGTGGCAACGGCGGTTGAGGTGGCTCAGGGGGATGCGGTGGGAATTGTTGCGGCGGGAAGTTTGACGGCGATCGCCCTCAACCAGATTTGGCGGCAGAACCAGTCCACCGCCTCTGAACTGGCGGCCGACGAAGCGGCGATCGCCGTGGCTCAACGTCGTGGCTATGATGAAGTAGAAGCCGCCAAAGCCCTCGTTAGCGCCATGAAAGCCGTCAGCGAACTCGAAGGACGAGCGGGATTGTCCTTTACCGAGTTAGTTCGCTATCAAAATTTACGGGCGATCGCAGGCGTTTCTGGTGTCACCGTTCCCGAAAGCCTCCGCCAAGAGGGGTAAACGCGCTAGGATCGGGGAACGTCACCCGATCCCAATCGGTTCAAGCCCATCCGTCCTTTGCCATTAAAATCTCGATGGATAATAACAATCTACTGACCCAACTGTTAATGATCGGCGTGGGAACCACGTCTCTAGTTGCCGAGAAAATTAAAGAAGTCAGCGATCGCTGGGTGAAAGAAGGCAAAATCGACTCCGACGATGCCAAATCCATGATCGACGACTTTATGACTCAATTCAAGTCAGAACAGGGCAACCTGGAAAAACAACTCGATCGCCAACTTCGCAACGCCATGCAAGATTTAGGGGTTCCCCGCCAAGCCGAGATGGACGAGTTACGAGGACGACTCGATCGCCTCGAACGCCAAGTTCGCGATCTCGAAAATAAACATTGGCGGTAAGCTAGCCTAGGGAATTGTCCAATCCCCTGGATTCAATGCATTGGACATCGTAATTTAGAGAAAAAGGAGGACTCACCTTGCGACCGATTTTAATTAGCTTAAGTCTTGTGATCGTCTGTGCTGTGGCGATTCTGTTCACCCTCATTAACAGCCAAAACCAAACGGCGATCGCCGACGAACTCCCCGGAGAGGAACCCTCGGCCACTCCCGCTGCTGAAACCATCCGCGACGACAATCCCAATCTCTTCGCCCAGGCTTCGGGTTCTAATGCAGAGGCCGTCGCCGACGACGATGGGATGTACACCACCGAATCCGGCTTGAAGTACGAAAAACTCGAAACCGGTGACGGCGCACAACCCCAAACAGGCCAAACGGTGATGGTTCATTACACCGGAATGCTTGAAGATGGAACGGTGTTTGACAGTTCCCGTGAGCGCAATCGTCCCTTTAGCTTCCGCATTGGTGTCGGCCAGGTGATTCAAGGCTGGGATGAAGGCGTAGGAATGATGCACGTGGGCGATCGGTGGAAACTGACAATTCCCCCGGAACTCGGCTATGGCGAACGGGGTGCGGGTGGAGTCATTCCTCCCAATGCAACCCTCATTTTTGATGTGGAATTGCTACGCATCAGTTAATTCATGAAGCTCACCCCACCTGCCTTGGGCGAGGTGGGGGTGTCGGTGCTAACCTCGAACTGTGCTAGTCCACAGGTCACACAAACAAGCCCAGCTTCTAGGCGAACGCCGAGAACATTGGCTCGAACGTTCCTCACTGTCCTTTCGGCGAGTGAGCTGAAGAATACCTCGGGCAGCAATATTAAGTGCCCCATTAAGGTCTGCATTGTATCGCTTGCCCGAGGAAAATTTAGCCAGAGCATAGTTTTTGGAGTCCCGTCGTACGACTCCACTGCCGTCATAAGCCAGCTTTGAAGTATAAGCAGCCACGACATCAATGACTTTACCGCCTATCTCTTGCCACTTCATCTCGGTCAAGTCTCGAATCATCCCCTTGAGCCATCCATGAAAGCGTTGGCGCAGGTTGGAGCGTTTGCGTCCTCCCTTAGCCTTCCATCCTTTCAGGTTCTCAAAGACAATGGCATCGACATTGAACTGTTGGGCAATCTGCACAATATGCTTTGAGACAATTTGCCCAATTTGGCGGTTGATATTACGGCATTTGCGGTAGGTATGAGAGCAGAACCCTTTCTGAAGACTTCCACCATGTCCCATCGTCTGACTCGCTCGTTGAGATACCGATTTCAGCCGTTTATCCCGACGGTCTATGTCTCTCCCCGGGTGAATAAACTCCCGATAGGTTACAGTGCCGTCAAAATTCACGACTGCTACGGTAGCGGTGGTGTTGATACCCAGGTCAACACTGACAACTCGACCCTCTCCCTCCCGTTGAAGTGGATGACACTCAAAGGGAACTGAGAGATGACAGGCCCGTTTCTGCTCATTAACAATGAGGGCGGGTGACCGTAGCTTGTTGCTATCTACGGTATGCCGTTCTCGTAGGCTGCTTATCCCAACTGTCGTCCAGACCCAATCGGTTCCGTTAAAGACCTTAATTTCGATGTGGCTGTAGCCATGCAGCTTATAGCATTGACCTTTGTACAGGGTCGGATAACAGCCACTGTTGGGATTGAGGACGGGAGGTTTAGCATCCCGACGTTGACGAGTTCCCGATTGCCATTCCTGATACCGGGTCATGTAGCTACTGACTTGGCCAGCAGCAAAGACAATGGCGGCCCGTCGGTAGTAGCTAGGGAACTTGTAAAAGGTTTGGTCAAATTGCCGGTATTTGGGGTTGGGGTTCTTCGCGGTTTGGTGAATGAGTTTTTCGACGGCTAGAACCCGTTTTTGACTCGATAATGCTCCTAGAGACGGCCAATGGGTTAAGAGAATCCCCATCAAATGCCGACAGACGCGACGATAGATCTCAACCGTTTGGCTCAGCAGCACTGGCTGGCTGGCTGTCGGGTTAAGAGTCCATCGGTCTGTACGGATGATTGATGTGGTTTGTACCATAACAGTATGATACCCCAAGGCTTGTCAGCTCGGCAGCTCCTTGACCCCCACCTGCCGTTCGGCGAGGTGGGGGAATGCGTCGCTATTTTGTTCAAAAAAAATTATTGCGTTAATGGATTGACCACTGTGCTAAAGATCGTCGTAAATGCCCCCAAAGGTGGAGATTGACTAACCGTTAGAGACGATTGCAAGGAATTAAGCCCGATTATAGCGGTCTAACACCGTCAACTGCTGGTACAACAAGGCCATTTGCGGCAAATTTGCCCCAGCAGCAGTTCCACGGCGCAGGGGAGTTCCAAGAATCGCCTCAATCTCTAGCGGTCGTTTGGCCTCAAAATCCAATTTCATGCTAGTTAAATAGGGGGGCATCTGTTCCGTTGTCTTTAACATCTCCTCAACAAAGGCGCTCGGAATCTCCCGTCCACAAGCCTTCGCCCCCGCCACCACTTCAGTCATTAAGGATTCCACTGCTTCACGACTGTTCGCATCAGTAATCAGGCGATCGGTTTTAGCATCTAACACCACCGATAACCCGTTAAAAGGGATATTCCAAACCAGTTTTTTCCAACGGGCCAGCAACAAATCCTCATGGAATTGCATCGGAACCCCGGCCCGCTCAAAATCATGGGCGATCGCCCGCATCCGCTCGGTCACCCCTTGGGGCGTATACTCCGGATGATACTCTCCAAGGGCGATCGCCCCATAATCCAGATGACGAATTTGGCCGGGCCCCACCTTATTAGAACAGATAAAACACAAGCCCCCCAGCACGCGATCGCCCCCCACCGACTCGGCCACCTCATCTTCAACCCCTAAACCATTCTGCAACACCAACACCACCCCATCGGGCTTCAACAAAGGCGGTAACAACTCTCCCAACACCTGATTTTGAGTGGTTTTGAGGGCCACAATCACCACATCACAGGCCGGCATATCCGCCACATCCCGATAGGCCTGAACCTCCCCCAGTTGAAAATTTCCCTCGGGAGACTCCACCGTTAACCCCTTCTGACGAATCACCTCATAATCGCTGCGGGTGAGGAAATGCACCTCCACCCCAGCCCGCTGTAGTTTCGCGCCATAATAACCGCCAATAGCGCCAGTTCCGACAATGGCGTAGCGGCGGGGAGTTGAAGCAAATTGGGGAAACGATGCCATAACTCAGTTCGATTGCAGTCTATTGAAAGCCTTGTTGCCACACTCCAATATAAACGTGGGTGTCACTTTCCCAAAAGATGACTCCCTCCATGGCCGAGAGTTGGAACCTATACTGGGACGTTTCCCGTTCCCAGACTTGGTAAAACCCCACCTCAATCGCCTCATCGAGTTGGCACCCCAACATACTATCCAACGTAGACAGCACCAGGGGCAACTCTAACCCATGGTGAAATGAGGCCTCAGTCTGTTGCAAGACATTGGACTTATCATCAAACAAAAATCCCAAACTCACCTGATTGGGAATCAGATAATACACCAGGGCCGTACTGTTGCCCCAATAGCCCCGTTGTACAGCCGCCGGGGCCCCAATCAGTCGCTCAACCTGAGGTTTCGGGGTTCCCGGTTGAAACCCTGGCAACCCAAAGCCACTGGGTTGATCCTGACAACGCAGTTGTTGAGGCACAACCTGGGGAATCCGCTCCCCCTCCGATTCTGCCTGTCTCACTCCCCTGGACCAGCTTAACTCTTGGGCCATCACAGCCGGGGTCATCAGTAGCCCCATGGCGATCGCCCAACTTATCACACCCCAATGATATCGATAGTTTGCTCGCATAACCCCTGGAGTTTGGCTTAATTAAGAGACATCTCGAACCCATCCCGTTTCCCGAAACGAGTAACGGTGATCCCTCCAATCCTAATCCCTTTCACTCCAATTTATGGGTTGGATGTGACAGGATTTATCTACTAAACAACTGTCACAAACCTATCGTAAATTTACGGAGATTTTATCCCCAGACTAACGTTTTTATCTAAGGAAATCTTGACAAAAGCAGTTTTTTTTGCTAGAAAAAGTGAGCAACGCAGACAGTCCTAATGCTGTCTGACTCGACTTCTGGTCCCGCGTGTCTTCCCCAACCCTAAACTATCTCATCATTGACGACCTAGAACAGCCTCCGGAGCAGCGGGTGGGGACTTTAGTGCGCCTCTGCGGGCGGCGGGATAGCCCCAAAACCCGTGAAGGGGCGATCGAACTCGTGCGAAGATTATGGGAAGAGGATTTACTTCCCGCTGATCGCTTTGCTAACGGAATACATCAAGACTCGATTATGGCCGTCTCAGAACCCACCGACACCCAGAACCTCCTCCCCGTCGAACGGGGGGCCCAGGAACTCTGTCAACTGCTGAATCTGCAAGTCACCCATCAACAAACTTGTCAGGAAGCCCGTCCCCTGGTTAGCCTGGTGCAAGCGGTTCTCGACAACGAGCGATCGCTCACCCCAGAAGAACTTGAACTGGCAAGCGATCGCAAAACCGGCAAACTCCTACAAAAAGTCGCCAGTAGCCACGCCGAACTTAGCCGCTTTCGCGACGCCATGAGCGGCGATGCTCAACTCATCCTAGAAATCATCCGCGCCGAAATGCCGGGAGACGTCGCCATCCAATCTCCCGACAGCGTCACCAATGGCGCAACCACAACCAGCAAGTAACAAGCTAGGCTGACAGTTTCGGCGTACGAGTATGCCACAGCGTCGCCTGTTCATAGGCATTGGCAATCTCTAGGAGTCGTTCCTCCTGAAGCACATTGCCAATCATCTGCATTCCAATGGGCAAACCCTGACTGTCAAAGCCGCAGGGGAGACTCAATGCCGGTAATCCTGCCAAGTTCACCGGAATCGTCATCAAGTCCGACAGATACATACTCAGAGGATCATCGGTTTTCTCCCCCGCCTTAAAGGCCGTCGTTGGCGAGGTGGGGGTAATCAACACATCCGCTTGAGCAAACGCCTTTTGGAAATCCTGACAAATCAACGTCCGCACCTTCTGAGCCTTGAGATAATAGGCATCATAGTAGCCCGCCGAGAGGGCATAGGTCCCAATGACGATACGGCGTTTAACTTCCGGGCCAAACCCCTGAGCGCGAGTTTTTTCATACATCTCCAGGAGATTATCCGCCTCCTCCACCCGTAAGCCATACTTCACCCCGTCATACCGTGCCAAGTTGGCTGAGGCCTCCGAGGGGGCAATGATGTAATAGGTGGGCAAGCCATAACTAAAGGTGGGACAAGAAATTACGGAAATTTCTGTTCCCAACTCTTGCAAGACTTCGATCGCGGCTTTAACGGCGGTTTCCACGTCCGGATCGAGGCCCTTACCAAAGGTTTCCTGGATAATCCCCACCCGTAACCGTCCTTTGGGTTTGAGGTTGGGTTTCACGGCCCGTGAGTAATGGGGAATGTCCACCTTGAGACTCGTCGAATCGCGGGGATCATAGCCGGCGATCGCCTCCAAGAGGGTCGCCGCATCCTCCACGGTACGGCCAAACGGACCAATCTGATCCAACGACGAGGCATAGGCCACAAGGCCATAGCGAGAGACTAAACCATAGGTGGGTTTCATCCCCACCACCCCGCAAAAGGACGCAGGCTGGCGAATCGAGCCACCCGTATCCGAACCGAGAGCCACCACCGCTTCCTCTGCCGCCACAGCCGCCGCTGATCCCCCAGAGGAACCACCGGGAACCCGATGGGTATCCCAAGGATTAGCCGTCACCTGATAGGCGGAGTTCTCCGTAGAACTGCCCATGGCGAACTCATCCAAATTCGTCTTACCCACCAAGACGGCCCCCGCCGCCTCTAGCTTCTCAATCACCGTGGCATTGTAGGGGGGAATGTAGTTTTCTAAAATTCGAGATCCGCAGGTGGTGGGAACCCCACGCATACAGAGATTATCCTTAATCGCAATAGGAATCCCCTCAAGCAGTCCAATGGACTCCCCCGCCGCAATTTTGGCATCCACTCGTCGCGCCTGGGCGATCGCCGCTTCAGCCGTCACGTGGAGGAAGCTGTGAAGTTGCGGTTCCAATGCTTCAATGCGATCGAGGGTTTCCTGGGTCATTTCAACCGCAGATCGCTCCTTATTAATCAATTCTCGGTGCAACTCACGAATGGATGCCATGCACGAACCTCTATCTTAGCGTGGACTTAAAAAACAAAAGTGATACCAGTGTACTTTAACTCAGGGGACATCCCCTAGCCACTCCACGAGCTAATCTTCATCAAGGGGTAAGCCCATGCGAACCTTCCCTTTGCCAAAGTAACGACCAAACTGAAGTTCATAGACTTCATCCTCATCCTGAGTTTCCACCTCAATATCCGAACGGGGATAGCTGACACAGAGGAGAGCATAGCCTTTTTTCTGGAGTGCCGGAGAGAGTCCCATGGCTTCAGGTTGGTACAATTCCCCGGAGATGACCCGCACGGCACAGGTTGTACAAGCTCCATTGCGACAGGAGAAGGGTAAATCTACCCCCTGATTTTCCGCTGATTGCAGAATGTAGCGATCTTCAGGAACCCTAACCGTGTAGTCCTGACCGCTCTGGCGATGGTGAATCCGAATTTGATGGGTACGAGTCATAAGGTTCAGCCCGGTTAAACAACAGATGGCAAATTGAGATAGTCCTATGCTGAGCTTACGGCAAAGTCATGGGACATCACAACTGCATCGCTAGGTGCTGATGATAACCCATGACGGTTCAAGTCACCGCCCTATCGGAGATTGAGGGCCAATCAGGGAGATTTTCAGCAAAAAATTCTCAAAGGCCTTCCCCATCGCCAAAATCTCTGTTAAGATGGTAAAGCTTTGACTGAAAAACTCAATACAGTCTCCGAGGAGAGGTGGCCGAGCGGTTTAAGGCGCAGCACTGGAAATGCTGTTTAGGGGCAACTCTAACGAGGGTTCGAATCCCTCCCTCTCCGTTCTAAAGGAAAGACGCACCTGGTATTTAGTTACCGAGGTGCGTCTTTTTTGATGTCCGATGTTGTAGCCTGTTACGCGTTCCGCGCCAGGAACATACGCTCTAAACTTAAAGCGACTACCCCAGCGGTGACCACCAACATGCCAAAAATTTGGTTCCCTGCCAGTTGTTCTCCAATAAAGAAGAAGCCAAACAGAGCCGTCATCACTGGGCCAGTGGCCCCAATAATCGAGGCTAGAGATGCGCCGGCATAGCGAATGGCAAAGTTATTGAGAACATAGCTAATCAGGGTCAATAATCCCAGCCATAGCCCACTCCAAAACAGTCCCGCAATATGCTGGGTGGGTAAGGTCATCGTCTCGTCAAACCGCTCCACGATCACTAAACCCACGAAGGAGAAGACAAAGACACAGACAAAATTAGCAAAGCTAAAGGAAATCGGGTGCAGTTGTTTGGAGGCAATCTGAGTCAGGAGGACATACCCGGCAAAGGTAATACCAGACCCTAATGCGGTGAGACTCCCCACCAGCAAGCCATCACCAGCTAAACCACCGGATAATACATCGCCAATACCGGGAACAGCAGAGATGCCACCAATGAGAATGACCGTCATAATCACCGCACGGGCAGCGGTTGGACGAGCGCCAAAGAGAAACCAAGCCCCCAACACTGTGACAATGGGGAAGATGAAGAACAGGGTAATGGCTACCCCAGCGGGGATGTTACCCAAGGCGATATAAATCAAGACTTGGGAGACAAACAAGGCGGCACCACTGCCAATGACTTGATATTGCAGGCGGCGATTCTCGGGTTTTTGGAAGTTTTGCAATTCTTCCCACCATCGAGGATAGAGCTGTGCCGCCAGCAATGGCATTAAGACGACAACCACCACCATGCGCATAAACAAAATCAGCATGGAGTTGCCGAGGCTGGGGGAAATAATCCCTCCCCAGGAGACGAGTCCTAGGATATTACTTTCGTTGAGGATGACTCGGATACTGACGTTAAACAGAGACAGCACGGCCGAGTAGAGGAGGGCTAGGATTAAACCCGTTTGCACTTGGGAGGCAGGTTTCGGGGGAGGTGGTGGTGGAACCTCGTTGAGATTTGCTTGCTCATTGGCCTTAATTTCAGACTCTAGAGCTTCCGGGGTGGGAACCGGAGGGGTGGGAACGTGGCTATTGTCCTCGGAGGTGGGCCTGGGTTGAGTGGGTGCCGGGGAGACGGACTCGCTAGCTCCATTGCGATAGGCGGCTGGAGCAGAGGTGGGGGGCATTCCCTGGGCTTCATCTCGTAATTCGTGGCTGAGACGGCTGACGAGGGTATCGAGCAGGGCTTCCCCTTGTTGTTGCAGATTGTCGAGTTGATGTAGGGATTGGGAGAGATCGCTGCGGTAGTTGGTCAGTTCCCGACTGAGACTCTGATAGGTTTGGTGGAAACGGGTATCAACAGAATCTCGCAGGCGATCGCCCTCATCTAAGACGGCTACGGGACGACTGGGAGGGAGTTGACGAGCGGCGAGTTCTTCGACTCGTGCCGAAAGTCGTTCTTCGAGACTGGCAGCCACAAGTTGTGCCAGTTGTTGGACCCAAACCTGACGATCTTCTTCAGATTCACTCAGAGCCGGGGGTTGCTGACCGGGAGAGAGTTTTTGATAGCGAGTTTGTAATTCGTTGATATCATCCAGCAGTCGGGTTTTCTCGGCTTGTAGGCGGCTGACATCTCGCGTCAGTTGGACGATGAGATCCTGTTGGAGATGTTTGAGATCCTGAGTCAGCTCAGTTAACACGGTTTCGACTGAGCGATCGCCGATACCGTCGGGGTTGGTCAATCGCGTTTCCCTTTGCTCCATAACTCCTGAGTCCTTGCTCTCTCCTATCATCATCGTTAGCGGGCGATCGCCTCAGAACGTTGGGATGGCTCGATTGCCCTCGGCTCGCTCGTATCGGCTTGCCCAACATCTTAAACGGTCTTTTGCCTAGATTGAAAGGGGAAGGGGACTTCTTCATGGAGTCTTAACGGGAAAGACCCCGAATCAGGGGAATGACCCCCCAGCCCTAATCTCAGCCTCAATCCCAGCCCCAGTCCCAACCAGATAGGGCCACAAAAAAGGCGTGGCCTTGAGATAAGCCACGCCCGAGCGGTTGAGTTTCGGTTTAATTTAAGGAGATTTACTAAAACAGGATTTTATTAAATGCAGACTTAAGTCCGCTGCTCCATTGTAATCTAAATTTTTGTAAAAAAATAGTCTCAAGACATCGAATTATGTTATGGGAAACATAACATGTCCCTATCAAGGGGGTTGATTCGGACAAAACCTTTAATATCCTTCAAAATCAGGTGGAAAGTCTGATAATTGCTCAAGATGGCGAATAATCATCTGAGGCAGGCCCCGATGCAAGGTAATACGACCCTGCACATAGGCATAACCCCGTCCTCGTCCGGCATAGCGATTCACCACCAAGCGTACCAGAGCCTCCCCATCGGGATTTGAGGCAGTAGGAATCCAAAACTTCAGGGGACACAGACGAGATCCCGTAAAAATAATCGCGCCTCCCTCCACCTGCTTGCGGATGCCACCTTGGAGATCGCAAAATAGGGTGACGCTGCGGCCCTCTTCGATGGACTGCAACACCTGAGGGTAATCCAATTGCACCGAAATGGCCCCAGAGGCCGCTCCCCAGCGGCGGAAATCCTCAATAATTGAGGCGCGATAGGCCCACCAAGCCGACAGACTGCAATAATTGCGAGATGCTCCCTGGGCATTCACCTGGGGGTTCCAAATTTTCCGTTGATGAGCCTGGGCCTCGAACTCGGCCTGAGTAAACAGGGCATCATAGAGGCGCGATCGCCCATACTTCGTAAAATAGGGACTCCAGCCCTGTCGTACCGTAAAGAGATTGTAATGGCTATCCCCCCGATGGACATAGCACACCAGACGGCTGCAATTGCCACGATGCCAGCGTAAACAGTCCTGGGGCGAGTCGTCCGTATCAAACTCTAAATCCACCTGACACAGATCCCCATTGGCCGTCGAGAAATACTCATGGGCCATATGATCGGCGGCAATCCCAGCCTCCGTCACCGGTTTGGCGGTTTCGGGTGAGGGATGTAGACTGCTTTCTTCGGTATCCACACAAATCAAACGAACAAACTGCTCCTGTTCGTCGATTTTGACCTTTAGGGTGTCGCCATCGACGACTTCCGTCACTTGGATATCTTGCAGCCTAGTTCCCACCTGGATCTTAATCCCCTCACGAATCGCTCAAGCGCACAAACTTTTTCTTGCCCACCTGTAACACCTTACCGGCCAAGTCTTGGGGCGAGTCAAAACTTAGATTCACATCGGTGATGCGATCGCCCTCCAAGCGCACCGCACCCCCCTGAATTTGCCGGCGGCCCTCACCACTACTTTTACAAAGGCCACTCGCCCCCAAGATGTAAAACAGTTTGGCCGGAAACTCCACCCCTGACAAGGAAAACTCCGGCACTGCGTCAGCACCTGCTGACATATCCCCACCCACTAAAGATACAGCCGCCTGTTGGGCCTCCTTCGCCGCCGTCTCACCATGATATTGGGCCACAATATCCAGGGCCAAACGTTTTTGGCGTTCCCGAGGATTCTCAGGAAGTTGGTCTAAAGGCAGCTTTGTCAACAGCTCAAAATACTGCTCAATCTGAGAATCTGCCGTTTTCTCCAATTTAGAATACATCGAGAGGGCATCCTCTTTCAGTCCCACGTAGTTGTTCAGGGACTTAGACATTTTCTGCACCCCATCAGTTCCAATCAAAATTGGCAAGAGTAAGCCAAATTGCGGCGTTTTGCCAAAATGTCGTTGTAAATCACGACCCACCGCCAAATTAAACTTCTGATCCGTTCCCCCCAGTTCGATATCCGCATCAATGGCCACCGAATCATAGCCCTGCATTAACGGGTAGAGAAACTCATGTAAATAAATGGGATTCCCTGACTGATAGCGCAGTGAAAACCCTTCCTTGGCCAGCATCTGCCCCACAGTCATGGTTCCCAAAAGTTCCAGAATCTGCGATAAATCCAAATCCGAGAGCCATTCTGAGTTGTAGCGAATTTCCAAGCGTCCGGGGGTCTCAAAATCTAAAATTGGCCGCAGTTGTTGCAAATAGGTTTCGGCGTTTTCCTTCACCTGTTCAGCGGTCAATTGACGGCGAACCTCCGATTTGCCCGTGGGGTCGCCAATGCGTGCTGTAAAATCGCCAATAATTAGAACCGCCGTATGGCCAGCATCCTGAAACGCCCGCATTTTCCTGAAGGGGATACTATGGCCTAAATGTAAGTCCGAGCCAGTGGGGTCAATCCCAAGCTTGACTCGTAGGGGGCGATCGCAACCAGCCAGCAAAACTTCTAAGTTTTCCCGATCATCGCTAGAGTCAGGACGATGGGGGAAAATCTCCTCTGTGCCTCGGTGGAGCCAAGATAAATCAGGGGTCATAGTCAATGGGCTAGGAAAAATCGCGCGCTAGTTAGTGATGAGGTGGCTATAATAGCAGACCAGATGGGCAAACTTGAAGTGAACCGCCTAGACAGACCCTGTCCCAGGTGGAATCCCTCGGGTTCGCAGACCCCAGGTTTTAACCCGGTTCCCATAGTGTAAAGTATGTCCAGTCACCCCCCTAATTGGTAGGAGCGAACCCTTAGGGGTCGCCCATCTCCCTCGGGTTTCCATTTAACCGAGTTAAATAGTCCTCAGAACAGACGTTGGTAAGGAAGGCGCTTTGTGTCAGGTAACACCATTCGGCAAAATCGAAAACGAACGAGCCAAGTCCCCATGCAACTGTTTCGCTTTGCGCAAGCAGTTGGCAAGGTCACGGCCAGTACATTACTCGGAACGACACTTCTAGGAAGTTCTGTCGTAGCTGGCGGATTGGTCGGACTGGCGATTAGTTTCCGTAATCTTCCCGATGTGCGGGTATTACGGAGCTATATGCCCACGGAGACCAGCCATATCTACGATATCAATGGTCAGCTACTTCTGAGCATCCATGATGAGGCAAATCGAGAAGTTATCCCCTTTGATGAAATCTCCAACAACCTGAAATTGGCGGTTCTCGCCATTGAAGATAGTCACTTCTTCGTTCACCAGGGCATTAATCCGGGGGCAATTATCCGGGCTGGCTTAACCAACCTAGAATCAGGAGCCACCGTTGAGGGGGCATCCACCCTGACAATGCAGCTGGTCAAAAACCTCTTCTTGACCCCAGAACGGGAATTTAGCCGTAAGGTGGCCGAGGCTGTCTTGGCGATTCGTCTTGAGCAGATTCTGGAGAAAAATGAACTGCTCGAACTGTATCTCAATCAGGTGTACTGGGGTCATAACCTCTATGGGGCCGAAACTGCCGCCCAAAGTTATTTCAATAAATCGGCGCGAGATTTAACCCTGGCTGAGGCGGCCATGATGGCAGGGCTAATTCAGGCTCCTGAAGAATATAGCCCCTTTGTCAACTACCAACTGGCCAAACGGCAACAAGCCATCGTCCTCAACCGGATGGTGGAGTTGAAATGGATTACCCCCGAGGAGGCCCAGGAAGCCCGAGAGCAACCCATCCGCCTGGGGAATGTATCCTCCTTTTCCACCAGCCTATCCCCCTATGTCACCGGGGCAGTCGTCGAAGAACTGACGGAGCGATTCGGACGGGATACCCTGAGTAAGGGGGGGATGCGAGTGCAAACCACCGTTGACCTGAATACGCAACGGATGGCTGAGCGAACGGTCAGAGAGTGGCATACTCGCCTGTTTAACCAAGGACTCTATCGGGATTTTGAACAGGGACAATTAGCCCTGGCCGCTGTTGACCCCCGCACCAACTTTGTCAAAGCCTTAGTGGGAGGGTATGACTACAATCAAAGTCAGTTTAACCGAGCCACACAGGCGCAACGACAACCGGGGTCGGCTTTCAAACCTTTTGTCTATTATGCCGCCTTCGCCACGGGGAACTACGGCCCAGAAACCCCGGTCAATGACAGTCCCATTAGCTATCCCGATGGGGATGGGTTATATACTCCCCGTAACTACGGCGGTAGTTTTTCAGGAGTGGTCAGTATTCGTAAGGCGATTGAGGTCTCCCTCAATATCCCGGCGGTGAAGATTGGCCAGGAAATTGGCTTGAATCGGGTGGTAGAAGTCTCGCGGCTGTTGGGGATTGAAAGTCCCATTGACCCGGTGATTTCCCTGCCTCTCGGTTCTGTGGACTTAACGCCTTTAGAAATGGCGGGAGCCTTCGCCACCTTTGCCAGTAATGGCTGGCGGTCCGATACGACTCTGATTGCTCAGGTCACGGACAGCAAAGGCAATGTGATGCTCGATAATACCCCCAGACCCCGGTTAGTGCTTGACCCCTGGGCCACCGCTGCTCTGACGGAAACCATGCAAGGGGTGATTTCCCAAGGAACGGCGACTTCAGCGCAAATGGATCGTCCCGCCGCCGGGAAAACGGGGACCACCTCCTCCCAGCGGGATATCTGGTTTGTGGGCTATGTGCCTCAGCTTTCTGTGGCGGTTTGGGCTGGCCACGACAACAATATGCCCCTGTCCTATGGGGCAACCGGTGGCGGATTCGTCGCGCCGGTTTGGCGGGACTTCATGCGGCAGTATCTGGCGAACGAACCCGTCCAGAACTTCCGATCGCCAGCGGAGTTTGACCGTCCCTAGGGCTGTTGTTGCAGTTCGGCTTTCATCCGTTCTAGGGTTTCGTGCATCCGATCAAACATTTGTTGCGGGGTGATGCCAAACTGGTTGAGTTGGGTGTTGAGTTGTTGGACGGTCATTTGGGCCATGAAGTCTTCCGACAACTCAAACCGTTTCATGAAGACGCGGTAACGTTCCATCATCTCTTCCATCCGCTCGATGTATTGTTTTTTACCTTCGCGGTCAAACTTGCCATACTTACTGCCAAGCTCGACGAGAGACTGGTAGTCTTCAAAGAGTTGTTTGGCTTCTTGTTGAACAATCTCAGAATCAAAAAAACCCATTCTTAATGCCCTTGATATAACTCACGGTGTGGCAGATAACGCCATTGGGTTTGGCATGGTTGGCCAAGGATTAGACCGGTTGCAAAAAACCCCAAGGCTGAACCCAATCTGATTTATATCTTAAAACAGGCCTGTTGCCCTTGACCATGGGGACAGGTCGGGAAAACCCAACCGCCGACTCTGGAAGGGGTCGGCTTGACTTATCATGACTGGTTACGGATTCGCGTTACATACGACCACAGCTCGCCTGGGTTTGGCTCTGAGTCAGGAAGAGTTCTCTGAGGCATCAAGCCGCTCGCAGACCTGGCTCCTGGGGCGATCGCTCTCGTCGGAGTTACATGGCTATTTACGGGAATTTATGGGGCCTCTTAGCTGGGCTGATCTGGTCTTTTTGGCGATCGCCAAGGGGCCGGGAAGCTTCACGGGAACCCGTATTGGCCTGGTCACCGCCCGCACTCTGGCACAACAGTTAGAGCTGCCTCTGTTTGCCATCTCTAGTTTAGAGGCGATCGCCCACCAACGACGACGGCAGGACGCCACTATTCCCCCAGATTGCGATCTGGCGGTGCAATTGGTGGCATCCCGAGGAGAACTCTTTACGGCGATTTATAAGCCAGCGAAAGAGGGCCGGGGACTAACCACCCTAGTGACGGATACCGCCCGCAGTTTTGAGGATTGGACGTCGCTGCTCGATCAGTGGCGATCGCCCTACTATCTCATCAAAGCCCAGGAAGACGATCTCGCGGGGTCGGTGACCAGTCTCCTGGACTTAGCTTGGCAGGACTATCAGGCCGGACAACGCCCATCCTGGTCCCAGGCCCTACCCTTTTACGGACAACACCCGGTTCACTAGACCCCGGGACAGTTCCGCCGGGTCTATGACTCTAATTGCCCTCTGAGGTTCTGGCCACTTGCATTTGGTTAATCAGATCTTCGAGGGCCAGTTCCAATTGCAGGCCTGGATCGAGATGAACCCAACCTTGTTCGCTGAGTTGTTTGACCTCAAAATGCAGGTGAGGCCCGGTCGAAAAGCCCGTACTGCCGACACGGCCGATGACTTGTCCTTGCTGGACTTCCTGACCGGGACGCACTAACAATTGGGATAGGTGAGCATAGAGGGTTTCAGCGGTTCCCTCGTTATGTTCCAGGATGACCGTTAAGCCATAGCCCCCTAGCATTTCTGCGGTGGCCACTTTGCCGGAAAAGGCCGCTAAGACGGGGGTTCCGGTGGGGGCGGCAATATCGGTTCCGGCATGGAAGCGACGAACCCCGGCGATGGGGTGATGTCGCCAACCGAAGAAGGAACTGATGGGTGCGGGAATGGACAGAGGGAAGATGAGACGGCGATCGCGGGCCCGGAAACTCCGTTCTAAGGGCTGAACAGCCATGTCTCGCAGGAGTTGCGCTCGCATCTGAGCATAATCCACATTCACCGAGGGGGTGCGATTGGCGTTGTTGGCCACTTGGGAACCACCACTGGGCTGAGAACTGGCGGTAAAGCCAGAGGATGCAGGGGCTGGACCGGGACGATAGGTGGCGGTACTCTGACCCCCGCTAGCGGGTTGAGAGGGGGACGAACTCCCCGAGGCCACCCGCGTGGATGGCAACCCGTTACCAGGACTAGGCTGAGATTGGGCTGGAGTAGGGTTACAGAGTTGTCCACTCACTCGTCCACTCACCCGCGCTTCACAACCAGTAGAGCGTTCTTCAAAGACCACCACCTGAGAGTCTTGGGCGGTGGTGGCCCCGAGGCTGTAGTCGGTGTCGTCGACGTAGCTATGTTGGGGGGAGAGGTTGGGGCGATCGAGTTGGGGGCGGTTGAGAGGCTCAGGCGGAGCGATGGACTCTCGTTGCAGTTGACTCTCAAAGACAGCATCGGGAGATACCCCCTGATGAGACTCAGGCGCGCGGTCCGGCTCTGGAGTTGCTCGGGGCGGTTCTACGGGAGCTGGGGCTTCTACGGGAGCCTGATAGGAGTTATCGTAATATCCTGCCGCCGGTTCTTGGTAGATGGGAGCGGGGTCTGGGCTATAGGTGGGGCTAGGGGCCACTGGCTCAGGGGCGTAATCCGGGGTTGAGTCGACGGGATTCGGTGAGTAGTCCGGGACTTTTTCCTGAATGTGCAGATCGGGGTTATAAGGGCCTTTGGCAAAGACAAAACCGCTTCCGAGCAGACTTAAGCCGCCGAGCCAACCGAGTCCTTGAACGAATAAGGATAGTGAAAGGTGTGTATGAGTGGAACGTTTTTGCATATCTCCCCGTAAGTGGCGATCGCGATCTCTGTCATCTTGATCCAGGATACAAGCGATCGCACAAATGACATCCTAGTACATGAATTGATCCGTTGAGGACTCGATTCTATCAAACCTCCCCTGAGATCAGGGTTGGCCGTGATGGTTCGCCAATGGCGACGACTGGCTCCAATCCCCTTGTAGGAGCTGTTGATACTCCGGAAGAATGGCCTCGATGCCCCGATGCTGAAGTCGATACAGTCCCCATTCAATGCCAACAAGAACGCGAGCTGCCAACATTTCCAAGGAACAGGGCCGAGATTCCGGGTGATTTGCCCAGAACTCATGGAGGTTAATCCCCACCTCCGGGACGGGATTACTCCAGTTGACCCCCACGCCAATCACGGCTGTGGTGATTCGATCGCCCTGAAGACGGGTTTCTGTGAGAATCCCTCCAAGTTTACGACCCTGCAAAAAAATGTCATTGAGCCATTTAAGAGACACCGGAATCTCAGCCTCTCGCAGGCTCACAGCAATTCCCCAAGCACTGGCCAGGGTCAGTTGAGAGCCATCGCGAGCAGCAAGGTTGGTGGGGGTCGCACAGACTGACAAATAGAGTCCCCCAGGTTCTGAGAGCCAGTGATGGCCCCGTTGTCCTCGTCCTGATGTTTGACGCGAGGCCAGAATAACTGTTCCCGGTGGACATCCGGATTCTACGCGCTCCCAGAGGAGTTGATTAGTGGAGGAGACGATATCCTCGGCTGTGATGTGAAAATAGCTCTTTAAGGCTGGTTCCAGGGTGGCGATCGCCCCCTCAATCCGGGAACTGGATAAAAGTGGAGTCTCACCCATCGCACCCGCTGCTCCAATTTAAACTACCATGAGGCATAGGATAGCAATACATAACGGATAACGAACAGAGGATGAGCCCAGAACTCGGTATTCATAAGGGTCTCAGGCATTATCAATGGGCGTGTTATCTCGATGTTGCTATGATGTGCCATCGCTCCTCACACAAGTTGATCTTTGTTTAACTCCTTAAAGGTTCTATGGATGCTTGGCAATGGCAGACTTGGCAGGGGAAATCCTATCTAACCTGTCGTCTTCTGGACCCGTTCCCTCACGGGTTTTTCACACGAGAGTTTCGTCCCGATTCTCCACTCACGCTAGTTGAAGGGTTAACGGCTGATGCCGTAGTTTACCGGACGCATCAGGTTCATGGCAATGTCATCGCCGACACTCGATCGCTCCCCCCGATGTCCGAGGCATCTCGGAAGGAAACTCTCCCCCAGGCCGATGGACTGTTGAGCGATCGCACCAACGAGTCAGTCTGGGTCTGTACTGCTGACTGTACCCCGGTGTTGATAGGGGATATCGCTCAAGGACGCGTCGCGGCCATTCACTCTGGCTGGCGAGGAACGGCGGCTAAAATTGTCCCGGAGGCGATCGCTCAATTCTGGAATCGGGGGAGCCAAAGTGCAGACATACGAGTTGCTCTCGGGCCGGCAATTTCTGGGGATGTGTATCAAGTCTCCCTGGATGTAGCAGCTCAGGTGGCGGCGACGCTTTTACCGGGGAACCCGAAACAAGAAGCCGAAGCCATGATTGCGGCCCTCTCGGGATTTGACGATACTCCCGTCTTACCGGATACCGAACCCGGAAAAGTCCGCCTTGATGTGCGGCGGGCGATTTTGCACCAACTGTATCGTCTGGGGTTAGCTCCTGAACAAATCGCCATTGCGCCCCATTGTACCTATCAAGACGATGAGCGGTTTTTCTCCTATCGTCGTACCCGGAAAAAATATGTGCAATGGTCAGGAATCGTTGCCCCAACGGTCACAACCTGACACGAACCCCTAGGGAAAGCGGTTAGTCCCCGACGACGAGACACCATTGATAGAGATCGTAGGTGACACAGTTATTTAAAACCAGCGGGTCTTGCTGGACAATGGCTTCCGCCTCTTGCATCGATTCGGCTTCAAACAGCAACATTCCCCCACCTCGGCGGTTCCAATAACCACTTTTGGCCTGATGTCCCCTTTGGTTGAGTTGTTTCACATAGTCAATATGATCCGGAACATACTGATCAAAGGTAGATTTATCGACAATACCGCTTTCAATTTTGGCAAACCAAGGCATGATGGGGGAATAGGGAACAGGGAACAGGGAACAGGGAACAGGGAACAGGGAACAGGGAACAGGCAATAGGCAATAGGCAATAGGCAATAGGCAATAGGCAATAGGCAATAGGCAATAGCCTGAAGCTTAACTGCCTTTGGACAGCAAAAAACCCCGAAAATCGGGGCTTAAATGAATTTCCTAATTGATTAACCGGAAATCCTAGAGTAGGGTGACGTTTTGCGCTTGAGGTCCTTTTTGTCCTTGTTCAACGGTAAACTGGACTTTTTGCCCTTCGGCAAGGGTTTTAAACCCTTCTTGTAGGATGGCTCGGAAATGCACAAATACATCAGGTCCCCCATTTTCTTGGGTGATGAAACCAAATCCTTTCTCTTCGTTAAACCATTTTACGGTTCCGGTAACTTGACTTGACATAATTTCGGTGTATCCTGGGTAAAAACTGGATTTGGTCAAAGAAAACTCGGAAGTCTCCACAATGAGTCTGGGGGTCTGGTCTATCTCGTTCTTTCTTGACCGTTCTGTGGTTGAACGCCGATTCCCTCAAGACTTCAATTTTTAGGTTGCCTGGCTATTCTAACAAAAAGATATCTAAACTGTCAACCCTCAATTGGGGATTTTTTCGCTGACTGTACCCCTAGCCTGAAGACATTTGGCCAGATATCTTTGACCTTGGCTTCAGGGCTAAGGGGTTTAGCTGTTTCTTAAGCAAAAGTTAAGCTGTTTTTGTGGCAAAGCGATCGCCCGCTTGACGAATCAGGGATTGGACAAAGGTCTTACGGCGATTGGTCTCAAACACCTGTTTAACAATGCTGGCAAACCGCTCCCCATTTAAGGCCACAGCCTGACTCGTCTGAGCTGTCTCATCACAGTCCTCAAAGTACTCGATCAAACTCAAGCCGGCAATGTGGGTCAGATAAGCCGCACTTAGCCCCTGAGTTGCCCCACCGGCGACAAAGGTGATAGGGTTTTGTTTCAAGGCGGCGGTCACCAACTGAGTTGAGACCTCCACTAACCCCAGCTTGACTAAGACCTCAGCTAAGGTTTTCGCGGCCACCTTGGCCTGCTCCAGGGAGAGTTTTTGCTGATAGATTTTGCCTAAGTTCATCACTAACTGCACATTGACGGCAGCGGTGGCGAGTAAATCCAAACTGGGAACGGGATTCCCAAACGCGGCAGCAGCAGCAATCCATTGAGATTGACGAATGACTGGCAGGGCCCGCTGGCGACGCAGACGATTGATGTCCTGGCGAATCTCTGCCCGCAGGGATCGAGCCGCGCGGTAGGTAGTCGCCCAAATGAGGCTGGGGGCATCCCCATGGAGAGTCTCTAAACACTCACTGAGAGAGGCGAGTTCGGGAGGAGGGGTGGTGGTGGACGTTTCAATGCTGTTGTCGGTTTTATACTGGCGAACTTCAATGGGACTTGGGGCCGCAGCAATGGCCAGAATGCGATCGCCTCTTAAGTAGGGTTCGGCCTGTTGGCGAATGCGACCGAGAATCTGTGCCTGTTGTTCAGGAGGATGGCGATCGCTTTGGTTCCAGACCAACAGCAGGGCCTGTCCCGTGGCGGCAATCCTCTGAACCAAATCTAACTCTGATTCGCGCAGATCCCCATCTGTCACCAGTAAAAGAATATCCGCCTGTCGAGCCTCCGCCAGCAGAGCCACATCCTCTCGCTGGAGACAAGAGGGTAAATCCTGAATCTGCACCTCTAGGGTTGAACCTTGGGCCAGTTGTTTCTGTAACGCTTGAACCAGGGCGGTCTTTCCCACCGCTTTACGGCCCGTCACCCCAAGGGTAAGGGGACGGCGTTCGTCCGTTTGCTCCAGAGCCTCTAGACGCTCCTGAAACCCCTCCAGAGCTGAAGAGGTATCCGTTTCGGTGGCCAATACCTCTAGGCTGCGACGAACGCGGTTTAAGGCCTGCTCCACTTCCGCTCGGTTAAACTGGCTGGGCAGAGGATCGGCCGAGGGGACGGGCCGACGGCCTCCGAGCCGCCAAACGGCTATCCCCACAATGATTAACCCCCAGACTCCCCAGTCTCCGAAATCTGTAAATCGATTCCCTAAACTGTCAAAAAGCCATAGGGCCCCTGAGGCTCCCAGACCAAAGACGAGAATTGGTTGCTTGACTATCCCTAGCATGATTACTCACCACAATGCTGCGACCCCAGATGACAAGGGGCTGCTTTCCATCGTACCGTCAAATCGGTTCGGCTACTGCCCCAGTATTGCGCTGCGATAGCGTTGAACCAGCATATCAATCCCCGTAATCGCGGTGCCGACGACAACAGCATTGGCCCCGAGGGCGATCGCCCGTTGTGCCATCTCGGGGGAGCTGATTCCCCCTTCACAGATAATGAATCCGGGACAATCCCGAACCAGATCTGAGAGGAGTTCCCAGGCTGGCGGCGATTGTTCAGCGGTGGCGGCCGTATAGCCGTAGAGGGTGGTTCCGATAATCTCAATCCCAAGCTGATGAGCTACCCGAGCGGCCTCTAGGCTATCAATATCGGCCATCATGGGGATTTCCAGTTTCTCCTGGACTCGTTGCACTATCTCCGCTAACGTGTCTCCCTGGGGACGAGGCCGTTCTGTGGCGTCGAGGGCGATAATGTCTGCCCCGGCTTGGGCAATGGCCTCAGCATGGTGGAATTGTGGGGTGATGTAAACGTCACTGTCAGCCGAGACTTGCTTCCATAAACCAATCAGAGGAATCTTGGGTAATCGCTGACGCACGGCTCGCACATGAGCGGGACTATCCACCCGAATTCCCACAGCCCCTTGGTTGACGGCGGCTTCTGCCATCGCGGCAATAATCTCAGGCACATGAAGAGGAGAATCAGGCGGGGCTTGACAGGATATAATCAGTCCCCCTTGTAAAGAGGAGAGGAGGGAGGAGTGGGCGATCGCCATGGGCAGGTTTGAGGACAATCAGAATCTAGGGGCTATTGTGCCAGAGTTCGGGTCCCTACCTTTATGGTCTGTTGTGGAGATTGCGTTAAGGTGCGATCGAGGGAACCTCTCACTTGCTGATGTCAGTCAACATCACGGGCGACTGGCATCGGATACGTCCAGTTCAGATGTACGTCCCATTACCCCGATTGGTCGGATCACAGGCTCGGCCTAAAGTATCAGGAAATCTGGGGGTTGCCCCTGTTCACATTACAGACACAGATTATGACTGAAAATTTCATTACCATTGATGACCAGGCAATTTCTCTAAAACAAGCCATTGGTTATCTCAATACCACGGGAGATCTCCCGAAGTTCATTCAGCGGATTCTCTACCGCCACATCATTGAACAAACCTTGAGCCACCGCTTGGATATTGCAGTGGAACCTCAACAAATTGAACAGGCGATCGTTAACTTCCGAACTCAAAACAACCTCACAGACCCAACTCGCTTTGAGGAATGGCTTAAATCTCAAGGGCTGACCTATGAGTCTTTCCAAAAACGAGTCTCTGAATCTTTACGAGTCGAAGTGCTCAAGCAAAAGGAAATCAGCCAGGAGTCTCGCAAGTATTTCAACGAGAACAAAGCAGCGTTAGATCGCATTGTTTTGTCGCGGATTGTGGTTTTAGCTCAAGCTCTAGCCAATGAGATTCAGCAGCAACTCAGTAGCGGAACGGCGACCTTTGAGGCGTTGGCTAAACAGCATTCGGTGACCAATGATAGTTCCGTGGGTGGACTGATGGGAACCTTACAAATGGGACAACTTCCACCAGAAATTCGTGGTCAGTTAGCTGGACATGGTACCGGGGATATTATTGGTCCGCTAGAAGTGGAAGGACGCTATACCATTCTCCGGATTGAGCAGATTTTACCCGCCGCCTATGAAGGAGATTTACGCAAACAACTAGAAGAGCGATTTTTCGCTCAATGGCTGCAAAATCAACTCAAGGACCATGAAATTAAATTGAATGTTGAATAGCGCCTCAGGCTACGGTTGACTCCCTGAGCCGAAATGCCTCCAGCAACGTCATGATGATTTGGGTTGCCCCAGTAATGTCATGGCTTGTGGGAGGCATTTTTTTGCACCAAATTAAATTTACAAAGACCTGAATGGGCGGTATAATGAAAGCATGGCAAAAACTATTATTTTAACTGAGTTAGGCAAGCCATAAAGCAAGCCCAACTGTTAACGACAAGAAAGCCTCAAATCGACTTGGGTTTTCGATGCTTAACCCTTAAACTATCTCCCCCAGCCTTTACCCAGTTTTTGATCGTGGTTTATGAGCCTTTACACCACAAATATCGTCCTGCCACCTTTGCCGATCTCGTTGGACAGTCGGCGATCGCCAGTACCCTAACCAATGCCATTCGCCAAGAACGGATCGCACCGGCTTACCTATTTTGTGGGCCTCGGGGAACGGGGAAAACCTCCAGTGCGCGGATTTTTGCCAAATCCCTAAACTGCTTGACTAGCGATCGCCCCACCGCAACCCCCTGCGGAACCTGTGACGCGTGCCGCAGCATTGCCCGAGGCTCAGCCCTCGATGTCATTGAAATTGACGCCGCCAGTAACACCGGCGTTGATAACATTCGTGAACTCATCGAACGGGCCCAATTTGCCCCAGTCCAAGCCCGTTACAAAGTCTATATTATCGACGAATGCCATATGCTCAGTACGGCGGCATTCAACTCCCTATTAAAAACCCTAGAAGAACCCCCAGCTCACGTTATTTTCATCCTGGC
Organism: Sodalinema gerasimenkoae IPPAS B-353; assembly: GCF_009846485.1. Lineage (GTDB taxonomy): Bacteria > Cyanobacteriota > Cyanobacteriia > Cyanobacteriales > Geitlerinemataceae > Sodalinema > Sodalinema gerasimenkoae. Next base: position 1,131,360 of record NZ_ML776472.1, on the reverse strand, counting down.
TACCACCGATCCGCAGCGAGTTTTACCCACCATTATTTCTCGCTGTCAACGGTTTGACTATCGCCGCATTGCCCTCGATGCTATGACCGGGCATTTGCGCTATATCGCCGAGGAAGAGGCCATCGCCATCACCGATGACGCCCTTACCCTCATTGCTCAACTGGCTCAGGGAGGATTGCGAGATGCCGAGAGCGTTCTCGATCAACTGAGCTTGTTACCCGAAGAAATCGACGTCGAACGAGTCTGGGATTTAGTGGGAGCCGTCCCAGAACGGGATTTGCTGACCTTGCTGGAGGCGATCGCCCAAAACAACCCTCAACAAGTCTTAGAACAATGTCGCTATCTCCTCGATCGCGGACGAGAACCCCCCATTGTCATGCAAAATCTCGCCGCCTTCTATCGAGATTTACTCATCGCCAAAACCGCCCCCCACCGCAACGATCTCGTCACCGTGACGGCCCAAACTTGGGAGGCCCTCTGTCAGTTCGCCCAGCAGTGGGACGAACGCCTCATTCTGGCCGGTTCCCAGCACTTACGCGCCTGCGATTCTCAGGTTCGCCATACCACCCAACCCCGTCTCTGGTTAGAAGTTACCTTACTGGGGTTACTTCCGGCGAACTTGCAGCCGCCCCAAACTCCCCCGTCTAACGCCCCCCTGACCCCATCCCAGGCGGTATCAACTCCCATGGCTTCTGTGGCGCCTGTGGCTCCCGCTCCAGCACCTCAGGCTCCCGTTCAACCTGCCATCCCCCCCACTCCGGCACCTCAAGCTCCCGTTCAACCCGCCATCACCCCCAGCCCAGCCGCTAGAACTCACTCCCCAGCCCCCCAGACTTCAAGCCAAGAGCCAGCCCCCAGCCCTTCTCCCCCCCCTCCAGACCCCGCACCCGAAGCCACAGGTTCCCATAATTTGCCCCAAGTCTGGCAGCAAGTTCTGGAAAATATCGAATTCCGGGCTACCCGAGAACTCTTACGCCAACAGGGGCGTTTGCTGAGTTTTGATGGTCAAACTGCCCAGATTGGCGTACCGAAAGCCCTCATCAAAATGGCAGAAACCAAAGTTACTGACATTGAAGCGGCCTTCCAGAACACCCTACATAAAACCATCCGCGTCAAAATTGGCCCCGCCCAGGGACAAGTTGGAGGCTCCAGCCCCCCCACCTCTCATCCCCAAGCGTTGCCGCCCTCCCCTAACGGCACAGCCTCTGCCCCCTCTGTGGCCGTCGTAACCCCTTCCCCACCGACTGACGCCTCTTTCGGGTCATCTGAGCCGGCTAGAGGCACAACGACAGTAGAGACTCCTCCCTGGGAAGAGTCTGCATCGGTCAGTCCCCCGGAACCACAGACAGCTCCCATCGAGAGTAACGGTCATTCTCAGTCCCCAGGAACCGTTGCGGCTGAGGCAGTCCAGGGGGCGGAAGACCCTCTCGGTTCTCAAAACCAAACTCAACTGGGGTCTATGGCTGCTGCTACTGACCCTCAAGACGCTGAGGGCAGTTGGGAGGTTGACAAACTGCATCAGGTGGCTCAACAGTTTGCCCAGTTCTTCAATGGCCATGTGGTCGATTTAGACGATGACCTGGACTTTGAACTCTAGTGAGACTCCTGTACGCCTCGGTGAACTGTTTTCACCCATTTGAGCCGTTTGGGGCGAACTGCTAGGCGGGCGGTCGTGGCGACCATGACCAAGAGCCAATGTAGCATATAGAGGGTTCCCTGAATGGTATCTCGCAGTAGTAGGGGCAAGGGCGGTTGTTTGCCTTCTTGACGATTTACCCGTCGTAAGCCCAGGCCCATCCAGACAAGAGAGAGACTGATGGTTAACGTGGTCATGGGGCTAAGCAGGGGCAGGCGAGTTCGTACGAGGGAGAGGAGTAAATCCGGTAAGGCTGCTGTGGGTAAGAGATATTGAATCCACAGGAAGACCAGTAAATCGAAGCGTTTGGACAGACTCAGCCGCCGGCCGCACAGGAGTCGCCAATAGTCGAGATAGCGTTGGTAGCCTCCTTCGGCCCAACGAGAGCGTTGATGCCACAGGGCCAGGGGCTGGGTGACCCCTTCCTCGCGAACGGTGGGCAGGGTGACACAATCAATGTCCCAGTGATCCAGATGGAGCCGTAGGGTTAAGTCCAAGTCGTCGGTAATGGTTTCTTCGTTGAAATGGCCACAGCGTTCTAGGGCACTACGTCGAATGACTTGTCCGTTGCCCCGCAGTTCGCCAATTCCGCCCAGGGCAACTCGTTGTTCTTGGAGATAGGCATCTAAAATCATTTCCAGGCGTTGTCCCTGAGTCCAGAGGTTGTCGCTGGCATTGCTGATAACCTTACGAACCTGGACGGCGCCGACGCGATCGCCCTCGAACAGGGGCAAGACTCGCCAGAGGAAGTCTGAACTGACCTGGGCATCGGCATCAAAGATCGCGATAATCTCCCCTTGGGCCAGTCGTACCGCTTGATTGAGAGCGCCGGATTTGCCGCCGCGAGCCGTGTGGTCCCGATGCAAGACCTGTAGACGGTCATATTGCTGGCTTAGGGTATCGAGCAGTTCTGGGGTTCCGTCGCTGCTGTTGTCGTCAATGGCCCAAATATCATAGCGATCGCCCGGATAGTCCAGTTGATCTAACATCTCAATCAAGGGGGCGATCGCCGCTTCCTCATTTTTGGCCGGGATCAGAAACGAGACGTAGGGGGGCGGAGTTTCCCTAGAGATGGAGGTCGATACGGATGTCAGTTGACGACGGGGAGGAGAGGATAGAATCGTCCTCAGACCATGAACCCCCACTAAACCGGTGAGTCCCCAGATGACCCAGACCCCCCAGGAGAGGAAATGCAAGCTAATCATCCCCCCCCAAATCAGCAGTAACATCACGGCGGCTTTACCTCGTCGTCCGGCATACCCTCGATAGGATGAGGCCCGGGTTGACGCTGAAGAGACTGAGGCGGCCTTGTCCAAGGGGCGGTCGGACAAAATCGTCGTCAAGGGTTCCCAGGGTTGAGAGGGATTGCGATCAAACCAAAAATTTACCGGCATAGTTGGGGGTCGTTGTGCTGCGTTCTCACTCAAAATGGCATTAAGCCAAGTTTTGGGGCTACAGTTTCAAAATATATCAAAGTAACCCCCAAGATCAGATTTGACGCTCTCTAGGGAGAAATTCATAGGGGATGTCAAAATGATCAATGGTGGATTGGCGGAGTCTCGCCCATCCCACAAGACGTTACCTATTCAGTCTCCTAACTATGTCACTGGAAAATCTGCAACCGGCTCCCAAGGCGAAGGTGATGGTTTACCTTCCGTACTATAAGACCAACAATCAACGCAGCGCCTTGCCCCTGGCCATTGGCCTGTACGAGAAGGGGAACCTCGAAGGAGAGCGTCGCATTGAGGGGGGCAAGAATATTCCCTTCGTGGCCACCTGGAATGTCTCAAGCCTCCCGGCCGATCCGACCCGCTGTCGCTTGCAGTTCGACGCGAATGCCGATTTGAGCTACGAGACCACGATGGCCAATTATGAGTTTCTTAATTTTGTCATCGAACTGCTGATTATCTTTAAGAAATATCGAGTTGTCGATTTCTCTAAGGGGTTTTATCACAAACTCTTAGATGTCGATGAGTAACCTCAATTTGCCGCAAGACCCTGACACCAAGGAGATCCGGTCAGTTTGGCGGTGCCGGAGCGATCGCAGAAAAATCTAGGGAAGGTCACCCTTGATACAGTTACTATGAAGTTTAACGGCTCACAGTAGATTGAAGAGTGAACACGGTGACGGTGAGTTGTGTCTACAGTCATCTCACACCATGGAAAAGGAGTGTCTAGCGTGCCGAACCCCCCCAAATATCTAATCGTTGGGTCGATTGAACCCTATAGTGGCAAAACCTCTAGTCTCTTGGGACTGGCGCATCAACTGCAAAAAACCGGTCTTGAATTCGCCATTGGACAACCCTTGGCTCCTGCGAGCAGCTCATCGGAGGGGTCAATGCTGATTAAGGCAGAAGTGGATTTTATCGCCCAACAGTTAAATCTGAGTGGCGATCGCGTCCAATCGCCGATCCTAACCCTATCACCGGAGATGTTGGCGAAACGGCTGCAAGGGGAAGATGTCACGGATTACATGGCCCTAGTTCAAGGCTTACCGATCCCCGATGTGGACTTGGTGATGTGGGAAGGTCCCACGAGCTTATCGGAGGGACGTAGCTTTGATCTGTCTCTACCCCAATTGGCGGAACGGGTTGATGCCGCAGTTCTGTTGGTGGTTCGCTATGACTCGATGTTAACCATTGACCGAGTTCTCTCGGCGAAGGCTCAGTTGGGCGATCGCCCCTTAGGGATTATCCTCAACAATGTCCCCACGGATGAGTTAGATCAGGTTCAGACTGGCGTACAACCCTTTTTGGAACGCTCGGGCATTACCGTGGTGGGCATTCTACCCCATAGTGCCTTGCTACGCAGTGTCAGTGTGCAGGATGTGGTCAAAAATCTTGACGCCGAGGTGCTTTGTGGGAAGGAGCGTCTGGATTTGATGATTGAGAGCATCCAGATTGGCGCCATGAGCGTTAATTCGGCGGTGAAATACTTTCAGCAAAGCTTCAACACCGCCATTGTGACGGGGGGCGATCGCGCGGACATTCAACTGGCTGCCTTGGAGACGGCTACTCACTGTCTGATTCTCACGGGACATCACCTAACCCCGAGTGATTTAGTTCTGAATCGGGCCGAAGAGGTAGAAATTCCGGTCATCTCTGTTGAACGAGACACCCTAACCACCGTCGAACTTCTCGATGCCATGTTTGGCCGCACACCAGTCCGAGAACCGATGAAGCTGGACTACATCTATCAGATGGCCCAAGAACATTTGCAGATTGATCGGCTCCTCAACCTACTGGAGTTAAGAGATCGAGGATAAGGACTTCAGCCCCTGACTGAGGTTTAAATTTCCCCACTGAGGCCAAAATCCATCTCAGGGATAGCTGACTACCCAAAGGAAGCGGGGGCGTACTACTGGTGCAGTACGCCCCCAACTCTTTTCTGTTGCCTGTTGCCTGTTGCCTGTTGCCTACTGCCTTCTTTCCCCTTCTCCCCCGCAAAAGCGTTCTGTCTGTTACAATACTTGCGTCGTTCAGTTCCCGTCGTACTGTCTTTGAGTCAAACTACAGAGACTTCCGAGAAAGTTGACGTTTTTCTACAAGAGCTGGCTGCTATTCAGCAGTCCGGTTCCAAACGCATCGCGATTCTCGGGTCGCGTCATGTTCCTATCACTCATCAACATCTAATTGAGGTGATGAGTTATGCCCTGGTCTTAGGAGGAAATCGCCTAATCACCTCAGGGGCAACCGGCACCAATTCCGCTGCGATTCGCGGAGCCATGCGTGCTGATCCCAATCAGTTAACGGTGATTCTTCCGCAAAGCCTAAAACGTCAAGGGAAGGAGTCCCGCAAACAGCTCGATCAAGTCATGCACTTGGTGGAACATCCAGAACATGATGAGTTGTCCCTAGCTGAAGCCAGTGCCAACTGTAACTTGGAGATTATTAGCCGCTGTCAGCAGTTAATTTGCTTTGCCTTCCATGACAGTCACACCCTGCTGCAAACCTGCCGTGATGCAGAAGACCAGCGTAAAATCGTGACGCTGTTTTATTTCGATTGATGCCTTAGCGTTGAGTACCTTGATGTTTATCCAATGGTCTGACTCGCTGATCTTGCTGTTGGCGATCGCGATCGCGGCGGCATTAATTTATTTGCCCTACCTTTGGGTCGGTTATGCTCGCTTTCGGGTGGGATATGATCTCGCTGCCCCGCGTGCCATGTTTGATCGTCTCCCGGCCTATGCACAACGGGCCACTTGGGCACATCAGAATTCTTTCGAGACGTTCCTACCGTTTGCAGCGGCGGCGTTCATGGCCTACATCACTAACGGAGGATCGGCGACAACAACCTCGGCGGCGTTGGTTTTCTTGGCCTCTCGTGTTGCCTATTCGGCCTGTTATATCTTAAATGTGCCGTTGTTACGGTCAGCCTCGTTTATCGTCTGCAGTCTAGCCACGTTGCTGCTGTTTGCGGTTGGCTTGGATGCTGCGGGATTCCATCCCAGTCTCTAACCTAGCCAGTCTGAGGAGGATTGAGACGAAACTCGCTGCATCCCCATCGCGGCAAACTCAGCGAAGGCCGCTTCAGCCGCTTCGGTAAAGTCCACGACACCCGGAATTACCACTGCTGAGGTGCAGTCGTCTAGCAGATAGATCCGTTGGGCAATGCTGTCCGCCTGTTCAGGATGGCGATCGCGAATCTCTTGACACAGATCTCGAACCGTCCAAGCCACACAGTGACTTTTAGCTTGGCCGGCAATAATCAGCTGGTCAAAGTCAAGCAGATGCTCAATCAGATCTGTGTTTTTTTGGCCAATCACTCGACCGTCAGGGGTCGTAGTTACTTCAGGTTTTAAGACCGAGTAATTCTCCGTGAGAGGGTGATATCCCTTGAGTTCGTAGCGGGTGGGGCTACGACGGACTAAGCTATGAACAAAACAGGCTTCTTCAACAGCGGCGACTAAACTATGGCCAATGCCACCGGTCATGCCATGGTAAGCCCAAATAGTCAAAGGATACTTACTCTCTTGGGTCAGTTGCCGAGCATAATGACGTGCATAGGCATCCCCATCAATGTCGATGGGTAACAGGGGAACAATCTCTGGATTAATTCGCCAGGTTCCGGCCTCAATCTCCGCGAGGTCTAAGGTACTCATGGGAGCAGGATGATCCCCCGCCTCATTTACCCAAAATGCAGGGTGAAAAATCTGCAACGCACTATGGGTGTCTAGGGTGGGGATAATCTCTGTAATCTGCCCCAAGTGACGATAGATAAACTCGCAAAGCCGCCGGTTATCGTCCACTGCCCCCTTGCCACTGCGTCCGGCAACAAAGAGTTCAAATCCTGGGATACAAAACGTATTTTGCACATCAATTAAGAGTAATCCGATGCGCTGTGTATCTTCACAAGCCGCTCGAATCTGATGCTGTTTTTGCCAATTGTGAGCGTCTTGGGCGCGATCGCCATAAGGAACTCGCCAGACATCGTCAACAGTTTCTGGATTAAACCAAGGAGGCAACATAAATGGTTCGCAGACAATCAAGAACAGACATTTATTGACAAAAAATAATTCAATACAATAATCAATAAACCCAGTTTTATAACAAGTTTTAGTATAATTTGTGTTGCTTTTTTAGTTTAGGGTTATCAGTCAAATTGAGGGACCATCAAAAGACTTAATCATAGGGGCGAAGTTTTGTCCGCCCCTACAATTTTGTCTGCAATTCAACAGATGAACCCGTATATCCCAAAGACCCTGAAAAATTGGGTCATCCGAGAAACAGGGAACCTTAGAGCTGCTTCACTTCCGCGACCAGCTTCGAAACCATCTCCTTGGCTGAGCCAAATAACATCATGGTTTTGTCGCGGTAGAACAACTCATTATCAACCCCAGCAAACCCGGTGCTGAGACCCCGTTTAATGACGATCGCATGTTTGGCGCGATCGACCTGAATAATCGGCATCCCATAAATCGGGCTATCTTTCTGGGTTTGAGCCGAGGGATTGACCACATCATTGGCGCCAATCACCAAGGCCACGTCCGTTTCCTCAAACTGAGGATTGATGTCATCCATATCATAGAGGGCATCATAGGGGACATTGGCTTCAGCCAGTAACACGTTCATGTGACCGGGCATCCGTCCAGCGACGGGGTGAATCGCATACTTCACCTCCACGCCCATCTTATCGAGCTGATCCGCCAGTTCACGAATCGAATGCTGCGCTTGAGCCACCGCCATGCCATAGCCGGGGACAATGACCACAGAACGGGCGTAACCGAGCATCATGGCGCATTCTTCGGGGTCAATGTTGCGAACCACCTTGTCCCCTTGAGCGCTACCGCCTGCGGCTGCTGTTCCGCCACTTTCTCCAGTACCAAAGGCAGCAAACAAGACATTCGTCAGGGAGCGGTTCATGCCTTTACACATGATGATCGTGAGAATGATCCCCGATGCACCCACCAGGGCCCCAGCGATAATGAGCATATTGTTCATCACCACAAACCCAGCCGCACTCGCCGCTAACCCAGAAAAGGAGTTCAGCAGGGAGATGACCACCGGCATATCCCCGCCGCCGATGGGGATGACAAACATAATCCCCAACACGAGGGAAATGGCGACCAAGCCCAGAAACAGAGAGGGGGTTGGGGAGGTGGCCACCAGATAGCCACTCCCAATGAGGAAACTGGCCAGTAAAGCGGCGTTAAAGGGTTGTTGCAGGGGAAAGGTGATGGGAGACCCTGAGATCAGCCCTTGAAGCTTGGCAAAGGCAACTAGGGAGCCAGTAAAGGTGACCCCCCCAATCAGAACCCCTAACATAACCGTGATCGTTGAGCCAGCATTGGGTTCAGCGGTGAGGTCGAAGTAATGCCAAAACTCAGCCATAGCCACCAAGGCCGACGCTGCACCCCCTAAGCCATTAAACAGCCCAACCAATTGGGGCATGGAGGTCATCGCCACTTTTTGAGCCGTGATGGCCCCGATGACAGAGCCGATGGCAATCCCCAGCAAAATCATCTGGTGGTTGAGAACCTGGCGATCGAGAAGGGTTGCCACGATCGCCACGAGCATAGCCAGAGAGGCCAGACGATTGCCTTGGCGTGCAGTTGCAGGTGAGCCGAGGCGCTTCAAGCCGACGAAGAACAAGGACGCGGCCACCAGATAGCTCAATTGAATGCCAGTTGGCAAAAAGTCGCTCATGCTTTAGCCTCTTTTTTCTTGAACATTTGCAGCATACGGTCGGTGACGAGGAAGCCGCCGACAACGTTAATGGTGGCGAAGACGACGGCCACGAGTCCGAGAATCACGGTTACGTTCCAGTCGCGATCGCCCGCCACAACGATGGCCCCTAACAGGGCAATGCCGGAAATGGCATTCGCCCCGGACATTAGGGGGGTATGTAGGGTGGGGGGCACTTTATTGATGACCTCAAAGCCAGCAAAGGAGGCGAGGACAAAAATAAACAGTGCGGCAATAATCGGGTCAGTCATGTCAAAATTCCTCTGGACAAATCCAGTCTTGTTAATGGGGCCAGAGCCTGTGAGTTCGAAGGTCAAACCCATCAGGTCAGCTTAGGCTACGGAGGTCACGCCCAACGCCTGACGAACCCGCTCGTTACGGATCTCCCCCTTAAAGGTGACGCAGGTCTCGCTGGGGATGTCATCCTCGAAATCTAGGTTCAGCTGGTCATCCTGAATCAGATAATCCAAGAAGGTGGAAATATTCTTGGCGTACATCTGACTGGCGTGAACCGGCATGGAGGAGGGCAGGTTGACCGGACCAATGAGGGTAACACCGTGACGCACCACATGGCCCCCGGCTTCAGTCCCTTCACAGTTGCCTCCCTGTTGGGCGGCTAAATCCACGACCACGGAACCGGGGCGCATCCGGGTAATCATGTCATCGGTGATGATGCGAGGAGCTTTTTTGCCCGGAACTTGGGCTGTGGTAATGACCACATCCGATTGGGCTACGCTATTGGAGATGGCTTCCTGGGTTTTCTGTTTCGAGGCTTCTGAGAGTTCCTTGGCGTAACCACCTTTGGCGACGGTATCTTCTTCGAGTTCCACCTCCACAAACTTGGCGCCGAGACTTTGCACTTCCTCCTTCACCGCCGGGCGGATGTCAAAGGCTTCGACCACGGCGCCGAGACGACGACTGGTGGCGATCGCCTGTAGACCAGCGACCCCAGCCCCGACGATAAAGACCTTGGCGGGACGAATGGTTCCGGCAGCCGTGGTGAGCATAGGGAAGAATTTGGGCAACGCTGAAGCGGCCACGAGAACAGCCTTATAACCGGCTACCCCAGCTTGAGATGAGAGGGCATCCATACTCTGGGCGCGACTGGTCCGAGGGATTAGCTCCATACTCAGGGCGGTAATGCCTCGCTGGGCAATCTGCTGCATCAGCTCAGCATTAGCCAAGGGGTTGAGAAAACTGATCAAGGCAGTCTCAGGACTGAGGCGATCAACCTCCTCAGGAGTGGGCGGGGCAACTTTTAACAGCACATCATGTCCCTGCCAAATTTGACTGGGATCTGAGACAATTTTCGCCCCGGCGGCTTCATAGGCCGAGTCAGGAAAAAACGATCCCTCACCGGCTCCGGCTTCGATAGAGATATCGAGTCCCTTTTTGCTCAGCCGAGCAACGATGTCGGGAATGAGTGCAACGCGGCGCTCCCCGACCTCGATTTCTTTGGCAACTGCAACTTTCATGAAGACTCCTCTACGGGTTTAATGCTGCGATTTTAGCGATGGGATGGCTTGACGATCAGTTCGCGATGACCAAACGGATCGGACAAGTGGTGCAACCCGTGATACGACCTGAGACAGTTGGGTTAGCCGTCATGGCTCTGCCCCTTAAGGACAAGGGCCCGATCATATCTGCTTCTATCTACAGGGAATGGTAGATCAATCTCTATAAACTGGCACAGGCTCTTTAACTTGTCTTAAGACCAATCGTAATACTGAAGAGGAGTTCCCGTCTCCTGAGGCACCAGAAATGTCAGCTAATTCGGATATTTATCCAACCTCTTGCCTCTCCAAGGTTAAGATTTTCTGGCAAACCCCTGGAATGCCAGGCTGGGAGTCCCAGTAGATGAGGCGCTTGAGTTGGAGCATGATCCTAACTGTAGCCTGTTCTGAGTGTTAGGGTTGACCGGCTCAGGAGTGGGCGATCGCCAAACCCATGACCGATCGTGACAGTTGACCATGGCTATTGATACATTGGTTAACATTGTCAAGAAACTGCGATCACACCATCCCCAACCATCACACCACTTTTGCGATCTAGATGAGGAGTCCTTATGAAACGTTGGTTATCTGCAAGTTTGATCATCGGGGCCTTAGCCGTTGCCGCTCCCCCCGAAGTAACCGCGCAAGGGTTGCCGGGATTTACCCTCTTCGGCGGCCCACGACGGGAAAATCAACTCAGCTTTCGGCTTGACTATGGCCGAACTGGACATCCGCGCGATCGCTATCGTTTGCGGATTCCCGCTGACAAAATGAGCTTTGCCGTCAATCAATTCTCCATTGATTACCCGGATTACTACGATGGTCAATTTGATGTCAATCTCAATCCAGACCGGGAACCACACCGGCAGCCGGTACAAGTGAGAGTTCGGCAAAACCGCGACTACGAGGTCATTCCCCTAGAAGACGTGATTTGGGATGAGGAGAACCAAGTCATCGAAATCTATCCCGTCGAGCCAATTTCGGCAGGGAATGATATCGAAATCGTCTTTTCCAATGTCCGCAATCCCCGCTTTGGCGGGATGTACTACTTCAACGCTCGGGTGTTTAGTCCTGGAGACCTCCCCATGGCTCGCTATCTGGGAACCTGGGTGTTGAATATTAGCCCCCGCTAACCCCTGCTACGGTCAACTCTCTTACAGCGGCATCAGCTCGGCAATGGCCGCTTAATGAGAGTGACCGAGAAACTGAAAAATCCTGAATCCCCTGGCAGTGCCCAGGGGATTTTGATGTAGAATGGTAAACTGCATATTTGTCAACCACACGCTTAACCCATGACCAAACGAACCTTCGGCGGAACCGTCCGCAAACGCAAACGCACCTCCGGCTTCCGCGCTCGGATGCGCATTAAAACCGGGCGGCGAGTCATCAACTCTCGTCGTCGTAAAGGGCGGGCCCGGCTTTCTGTCTAGGAATCCTGGTGCTACCTCAGGCTCATCGACTTCGCCATTGGAAAGACTTTCAAACGGTTTATCAGCGCGGCCGTCGTGCCCGCAGTCGAGTACTGGGATTACGGGCCTATCGCCAATCCCAACCCGCGAACGAGGGGAACAGCACTGACTCCGTTCCCCCAACTCGCTTTGGCATCAGTGTGGGTCGCAAAATCAGTAAAAAAGCCGTTGTCCGCAATCAAATTAAACGACGCCTTCGAGCCGCATTGCGCCAGTTACTCCCCCGAGTCCAGCCCGGTTGGGATGTGATTATCATCGCTTACCCAGAGGCCAAAGAGTGCAATTCACGACACTTTCTGCCAGAATTAGAGCAGTTGTTGGCAAGAATTGAGGTACTCAATGGGCATTCGTGAGGAAGTCTTTTATGAAGGAGGTCCCCATATCGGTGACCTCGTTTTCAATATCCTAATTGGCTTAACGGTCATTGGCTTGCCCCTAACCGTAGGTGCGGTAATCCGTGCCCTCTGGCTGCGGTTTCGGATTACGAACCGTCGTCTCTCGGTAACGGGAGGCTGGATGGGGCGCGATCGCACCGATGTCGTGTACTCAGAAATTTCAAAAGTTGTCACCGTTCCCCGAGGCTTCGGACTCTGGGGCGATATGGTGTTAACCCTCGAAGGAGGTAGCCGACTCGAACTCCGAGCCGTCCCTCAATTTCGAGAGGTGTACAATTACATTCAAGAGCATTTGTCCCCCGAGGCCCAACAGGTTAGTGGCGCTTTAGGACAATAATCCTCAAACCACTTATTAAGATTGGGTCAGAATTGACGATATCACAGCGCAGAAATTGGCGTAAAACGTAATGGATTTTGGTGTTGGTTTTCTCTCCAATAACGTAATGCTGCCGATCCTAGATTTATTCTATGGGATCGTGCCGAGCTACGGACTGGCAATTGTTGCCCTAACCCTGGTGATCCGATTCGCGCTTTACCCCCTCAGCGCCAAATCGATCCGCAGTATGCGTCGGATGCGAGTCGCGCAACCGGCCATGCAGAAACGGGTAAAAGAAGTTCAAGAACGCTATAAAGATGATCCGGCAAAACAGCAGGAAGAAATGAGTGCTGTTTACAAGGAATTTGGCAATCCTCTGGCGGGGTGTTTGCCCATTTTAGTGCAAATGCCGGTGCTATTTGCCTTGTTTGCCACCCTACGGGGATCGCCCTTTGCCGACATTGGCTACCAGGTGGATGTTGAGATTTTCCCTCGGGAGCAGATTGAGCGCATTCAGCCTCAGGTGTACACCAGTGACCCCAAAAATATCTATGTTACCGATGGGGTTCACAAGCAAATTGCAGCGGTGTTACCTGCTGGAAATCGCCTAGTGGTGGGTGAACAGGTCAATCTAGAGTTTCAATCCCTAGATGGGACACCTCTGCAACAGTTGCTGCAAGACTACGATAACCCAGAGGTTAAACCCCAATGGCAAATCAAGGATGGGGAGAATCGGGTTAACATCCGTGAGGATGGAACCCTAGAGGCTCTACAACCGGGGAAAGTCACCTTAGAGGGCAAAATTCCCGGCTTGGCGGCGGAGAAAGGGTTCCTGTTTATTCAAGCCCTTGGCCGTGTTGGGGCAACGGGGGACAATGGCGAAATCCACTGGGATATTGTGGGGATGGTCTTGTTCTTTGGCTTGAGTTTGTATCTCAACCAGATTCTTTCGGGACAGGGACAGGATAGTAATGCCAACCCTCAGCAGCAAACCATCAGCAAGCTGACGCCGGTGATTTTTTCGGGGATGTTCCTATTTTTCCCACTTCCGGCTGGGGTGCTGATGTACATGGTGGTTGCCAACATCTTTCAAACCCTACAGACCTTTATTTTGTCTCGGGAACCCCTCCCAGAAAATCTGCAAAAAATTGTGGATGCTCAAGAAAAAGCGAAAGCCAAAGAGGGATCTCGTCAAGAGTTGCCGTTTGAGCCAAAACGCAAGAAAAAAGCCGGTCAGTCTTAAGCTGCGCCGATTTGAGCGACAGGCCTGTTCCGAAACTAAACCGGGACAGGTTTTGCTGCGGCTGGGGGGGAGTTTGTTAAAATCGCAGCAGATTGTTACCGAAACCAAGCTAACTTGGGCTGCACCGTCACCGTTCGGGAGGACTTGACAATGGAATCGATTTATGTGCCATCTCTACTGAAAGCACCGCAAAAAACGGAGGTCATTGATTTCAAGCAGTTTATCCCAGAATTGGAGACCCTAATGCCGGTGCGGGGGACAGTGTCGGTGGCCCATGAGGGAACCTATCTACAGATTAGTGCCACATTAGAGGCGATCGTGACCCTGACCTGCGATCGCTGCCTGCAACAATATAACCATCGCCTCAATATCTCCCCTGAAGAGGTGATTTGGCTCGATGTCAACGCCGGTCGTGTCGACGATCTCCCCCTCGAACAAGAAGTTCTCAGCGAAGAACTGACCGAAAGCTTGCATCCTGAGGGTCACTTCGACCCCCAAGATTGGGTCTATGAACAGTTATGCCTCGCCCTACCTCACCGCAAACTCTGTCGTCAAGACTGTGGTGGCATTGACGTAGAGACGGCAACCCCGCCGATAATCGATCGCCGTTGGGCCGCCTTGCAAGATCTCAAAGGAAAACTCCCAAGTGAGCCAACTCGTTAACACATGAGTTTTAAAGACGAATTTGAACTGCTGCTACGGGCCCGCTACCCGATTCTCTACATTTCCACCCTGGAAGAAGAACGAGTCGAAACCAGTATTCAGCAATCGGCCAAGAGTCAGGGCAATCGTGCCGTGTATATCTGGGATTTTGTCGAGGGCTATCAGGGCAATGCCAACGATGCCGGGAGCGCCCGACGCAACCCCTTACAAGCCCTAGAACAGGTGGAGAAGTTGCCCGCCAATGCCCCAGCAGTCTTTATTTTGCGAGACTTTCATCGCTTCCTCGATGATATTTCTATCTCCCGTAAACTGCGCAACTTAGCCCGACTCCTCAAGTCTCAACCGAAAAACTTGGTGCTGTTGGCCCCAAATGTCAGCATTCCCGAGGACTTGAGCGAAGTGTTGACGGTGATTGAGTTTTCCCTCCCGACCGCTGAGGAAATTCGTCAGGAAGTTGAGGGCCTGTTATCGGCGACCGGCCGGCCCTTGGGCGATCGCCTCCTCGATGAGATGGTGCGCTCGTGTCAGGGCCTATCCTTAGAGCGGATTCGTCGGGTTCTGGCCCGGGCGATCGCCACCCATGGCCAACTCGAACCCCAAGACGTTGACCTCATCCTCGAAGAAAAACGCCAAACCATCCGCCGCACCCAAATCCTGGAATTTTACGGGGCCACCGAAAACATTAGTGACATTGGCGGTCTCGATAACCTCAAGGATTGGCTACTACGGCGAGGGGGAGGCTTCTCAGAACAAGCTCGCGACTACGGTTTGCCCTATCCCCGAGGCTTACTGCTGGTGGGGATTCAGGGAACCGGCAAATCTCTGAGTGCCAAGGCGATCGCCCATCACTGGCATCTACCCCTGCTACGCTTAGACGTAGGGCGACTCTTCGCGGGCCTCGTGGGAGAATCCGAATCCCGCACCCGCCAGATGATTCAAGTGGCTGAAGCCCTGGCCCCCTGCGTTCTCTGGATTGATGAAATCGATAAGGCCTTCGCCGGACTCGGAGGAAGCGGTGATGGCGGAACCACCAGCCGTGTATTTGGCACCTTTATCACCTGGCTGGCCGAGAAAGACTCCCCCGTCTTTGTGGTCGCCACCGCCAATAATATCCAAGTTTTACCCCCAGAAATCTTGCGTAAAGGTCGTTTTGATGAAATTTTCTTTGTCGGGTTGCCCAGCCAGGCCGAACGACGAGAAATTTTTTCCGTGCATCTATCCCGCTTACGACCCCATAACCTAGCCAACTACGATCTCGATCGCCTCGCCTATGAAACCCCCGACTTTTCTGGGGCCGAGATTGAACAAATGATCGTTGAAGCCATGCACATTGGCTTTAGTCAGGATCGCGACTTTACCACCCAGGATATTCTAGAAGCAGCCAGCCAAATTGTGCCCCTGGCTCGTACCGCTCAAGACCAAATCCAGTTTCTCCAAGACTGGGCCCGGTCCGGTAAAGCGCGTTTGGCATCCCGTCAAGGAAGTTTATCGAGTCGTATCCAAGGACAACTACGCGGTGAATCGTAACACCCGCCTCTCTCTATGAATCTGTCCAACTTAGCTAAATTTATTCTCGGGTTCACGTTGGCGATCGCCCTAACCATTGGTGGTGCGGTTGCGGCCTCCCTCTATCTGGTAGCCCGGCTGACGGCCCTGCCCCCCAGACCGGAGTTTGAGACCGCCGAAACCCAAACGGCGACCCCCGTCAGTACCACCCCAGAAGCCGAAGCGACTCCGGAACCCGAACCCACCCCGGAACCTGAACCCACCCCAGACCCGGGCCTCTATGAAGCTCGCGTCACCTGGCCCGAGGGCTTACTACTACGAGATAATCCCAGTTATGATGCCGCGAGCCTGGGAGGGATTGCTTTTAATGAACGGGTCACCGTCCTAGAAGACGCTCAGGGAGGGGCTTGGCAACGAGTTCGCTCCCAGTCTAGTAATCAAGAAGGTTGGGTTGTCGGTGGCAATTTAGAAGATACCGGCTCCCCCTAAGCCGAAATTCTAGAAATTCCAAAGATTGATTTCAGGGCCCCTCATGCGTCCCCCCAGGGATGCTAAAATGAGGTGCAAGACGTATTCTCCACAATCTCGACCGGATTACCGGAGTTCAGGACTTAATGAGTCTGAGTCGGTGGTAATCCGTTATGGTCTCCATTCCTCCAATTGGTAAGGACGTGAGACCGTAAGCACGTACTCTCACCCTGTTAAAGCATGGCTACGCTGACCCCTAACTCTAGCGAACGTAAACTCTCGAAATTAGAAGGCATTAAAGAACGCAGCGCCTTTTTACGCGAACCCGTTGCCACAGAAATTCTCGAAGATACCACCCACTTCAGCGAAGCGGGGATTCAAATCCTAAAGTTTCACGGCTCCTATCAGCAAGACAATCGAGACAATCGGGTTAAAGGACAAGAAAAGGATTATCAGATGATGATCCGCACCCGTAACCCCGGTGGCTTTATCCCCGCTCAACTGTATTTGACCCTCGATCGCCTCGCCTCGGACTATGGGAATGAAACCCTGCGGGTTACCACTCGTCAAGGATTCCAACTCCACGGCATCCTGAAAAAAAATCTCAAAGCCACCATTAGCGCCATTGTCCGCAACCTCGGCTCCACCCTCGGGGCCTGCGGCGACCTGAACCGCAACGTGATGGCCCCCCCGGCCCCCTTCAAAAATCGCCCTGAGTATGCCCTAGCTTGGGAGTATGCCGATCGCATTGCCGACTTACTCACTCCCCAAAGCGGCGCCTACTATGAAATTTGGCTCGATGGTGAAAAAGCCATTTCCGGGGAAGAAGCGCCCGAAGTCAAAGCCGCTCGCCAACGCAACGGCAACGGAACCATCTTTAAGGATAAAGAAGAGCCAATTTATGGGGAACATTATATGCCCCGTAAATTCAAGAGCTGTGTCACGGTTCCTGGTGATAACTCCGTTGACTTGTACTCACAAGATTTATCCTTAGTTCTCGTCAGTAACGACCAGGGACAACTACAAGGGTTTAACATCCTCGCCGGTGGTGGCTTGGCCCGAACTCATAATAAGGAAGAAACCTTCCCGCGCCTCGCTGACGAAATTGGCTATGTGGATAAAGCCGATATTTATGACCTGGTGAAAGCCATTGTTGCCACCCAGCGCGACTACGGCGATCGCCATAACCGCCGTCATGCCCGGCTGAAATACCTCCTTCATGACTGGGGCGTGGAAAAATTCCGCAGCACCGTAGAGGACTATTTTGGTAAACCCCTACAGCCCTACCAACCTCTCCCGGAATGGCGCTATGAGGACAATCTCGGCTGGCATGAACAGGGGGATGGCCGCCTGTTTCTCGGACTTTGGGTACAAAACGGACGCATTGCTAATTATGGAGATTGGAAGCTACGGGATGCCCTACGGACCATCATCGAGACCTATAACTTGCCGATGCGTCTGACGCCCCACCAAAACCTCTTGATTTACGATATTGACCCCAGTCATCGTGAGGCCATTAATGGGATTTTACGAGAAGCAGGGGTGCAGTCTCTAGAAGGATTAGATTCCCTCAAACGGCTGTCGATGGCCTGTCCCGCGCTGCCCACCTGTGGTCTGGCTATTGCGGAGTCTGAGCGGGCTATCCCCGATATTTTGACGCGCATTCGTAAGTTACTGATTCGGGTGGGACTCCAGAAAGAGGAGTTTGTCATCCGTATGACCGGTTGTCCCAATGGTTGCGCTCGTCCCTATATTGCCGAGTTAGGCTTTGTCGGTCGCGCTCCCAATGTCTATCAGATGTGGTTAGGAGCCGATCCCCATCAAACTCGTTTGGCGCAAGTCTATCGCGATCGCGTGGCTGCCGATGAGTTAGAAACCGTCCTGGAGCCGTTGTTTGTGTACTTCAAGCAGGATCGTAAACCCGGCGAAAGCTTTGGCGATTTCTGCGATCGCATCGGCATGGACGGCCTACAGGCGTTCTCCGATGGGTATGACCCCTCCACCCTCAAGCCCAAGCGCAAGGAACGGCATCGGATTCGCATTTATGACGAGGTGTATGAGCGTCTCAAACAGGAATCCCTCCGGTCTGGCAAACCGATGTTAGACCTAGCCAGTGACGCTCTCAAAGCCTATCTAGATGGCAATCAGGACTAGATCGGTAACCCTTCAAGTCCTGGCATAGAGTGTCATTGCCTCCGAAACCGGCAGCCGAGAGCGTACCCCCAAGGTTAAGGGTGAGGTATGCCCTCGGCTGAGGTGTTCTGAGGCCGCACAGCCAATCATGGCGGCATTATCGGTGCAGTAGCTCATCGGGGGAAAGAGAACCCGTAACCCTTGCGCCTCAGCCGCCGCCGTTAGGGCCGTCCGTAAGCCCCGATTAGCTGCCACCCCGCCCCCGACGGCGATGGTGGTTAAGTTATGGTCTAGGGCGCAGCGGAGGGTTCGTTTGACGAGCGATCGCACCACCGTTTTTTGGAAACTGGCGGCCAAGTCTGCCACAGGGAGTTCTGCACCGGTTGCCTCTAGTTTTTGCACCAAGCGCATGACAGCCGTTTTCAAGCCACTATAGCTGGCATCATAGGGATGAATCCCCCCACCGGGGAGTTTGACTCGACCTTCCGGCAGCGGAAAAGCGTCCGGGTTTCCCTCTTGTGCTAAGCGATCAATCTCCGGTCCCCCTGGATAGCCCAACTTGAGCAAGCGAGCCACCTTATCAAAGGCTTCCCCCGCTGCATCATCCCGCGTTTGCCCTAGAGTCTCATAGTCGCCACAGGTTTTCACGTGAATTAAGCTAGTATGCCCCCCAGAGACTAGCAAACAGAGAAATGGCGGTTCCAAGCTGGGGTCTGTCAGATAGGAGGCATAGAGATGTCCTTCGAGATGATGCACCCCGAGAAAGGGCTTCTCATGGACAAGGGCTAGGGTTTTGGCGGCCATCACCCCAACCAGTAACGACCCCACTAAACCGGGGGTGCAGGTGGCGGCAATGCCATCGAGTTGACTCGGATGAAGATTCGCCTGGTCTAAACTTTGGGCGATCGCCTCACCGAGCAATTCTAAATGTTGACGGGAGGCCACCTCAGGAACCACCCCTCCATAACGACGATGAGTTTCAATTTGAGATGTAACAATACTACTTAAAACTTGACGTTTTTTAACAATTGCTACGGCAGTTTCGTCACAACTTGTTTCAATAGCCAGGATTGTGGTCATTTACTCTGAAAGGCTCTCCAGGAAGCGATATCTTTTATGATAGGATGCTAGCCAGATATCTTTGACAGTGACCCCGATACTGACATCGCGGTCATCAAAGATATCATTTTAAGTTTTGATATCCAAGGAAAGCATTCTTATGCGACGACTACTAGCGCTGGTACTGACAGCAGTTCTTTGGTTCAGCTTTGCTCCCACCGCTTCTGCCGACGTGGCGGGTCTGACTCCCTGTAACGAGAGTCCTGCCTTTATCGCCCGGGCCAAAGCCGCAACGACTGAGCAAGCCAAACAACGCTTTGAACTCTATGGACGCGAACTTCTCTGCGGAGAAGAAGGCCTTCCCCACCTAATCGTGGATGGTCGCTGGAGCCATGCCGGAGAATTTCTGATTCCTGGCGTGCTATTTCTCTACATTGCTGGCTGGATTGGCTGGGCAGGTCGGAGTTATCTCATTTCGATTCGTGGCGAGAAATCCCCTGAAGAAAAAGAAATCATCATCGACGTTCCCCGCGCCCTTCGTTTCTCCCTCTCTGGCTTTGCTTGGCCCCTAGCTGCCTTCAAAGAAATCACCACTGGAGAAATGTTTGCCAAGGAGAATGAAGTTCCCATCTCTCCCCGCTAGACCCGGCTAACGTTCCTTTTTGAAAACCACGGAGTGACTTTATGAAAGACCTACAAAGATATCTGTCAACGGCTCCTGTTTTGGCCGCCGCCTGGATGTTTATTACAGCGGGAATTTTGATTGAATTTAATCGCATTTTCCCCGATTTACTATTCCACCCTCTTCACTAATCAGGATTATTAATCCTTTGTTTCCATGAGAGTTGCAGACCCAACCCCCCCGGTTGGGTCTTTTTCGTTGTTAGCCCCCCTGAAGTAAACAGGCCACCGCCACCCCGAGGACAGAGCCAATAATGACCTGAAATGGGGTATGTCCCAAGAGTTCCTTAAGACGAGCCTCGTCAAATTCTATCTCCTCACGAAAGAAGGCATCAATCATTTGATTGAGAACCCGAGCCTGCTTCCCAGCCGCTTGGCGAACTCCGGCCGCATCGTACATGACAATCACCGCAAACACCACGGCAATAGCAAAATCAGGACTATCCCACCCCAAACTCTGTCCCACCCCCGTTGCCAGGGCCGTCACCAAGGCTGAATGAGAACTGGGCATTCCCCCGGTTTCAATCAACACCCGTCCATTGAAACGACGATGTTGCACTGCATAGAGCAGTAACTTCGATAACTGAGCAATAAAACAGGCAGCGAGTGCCACCACTAAAATGTGATTATTGAAAACCTGCGCCAAATTTTGCATAGCTTCCCTTAGTACTGGCGACGGATAATAAACTCAGCAATTTCCACCAAGGGACGAGCCGCATCACCAAAGGATTGTAGAGCTGACTTAGCATTGGCGATCGCCATTTCTGCCTGTCGTTTCGACTCTTCCAATCCCCATAAACTCGGGTAGGTCGCCTTTTGCACCTTAGCATCCTTGCCAGCCGTCTTACCTAAAACCTCCGATGATGCCGTTACATCGAGGATATCGTCCACAATCTGAAATGCCAAACCGATCTGATAGGCATAGCAAGACAAATGCTCAACCTCAGTCGCCGAAGCCGCCGCCAACAACGCCCCAGAGACAACACTGGCTTCTAGGAGAGCCGCTGTTTTATGAGTATGAATAAACTGGAGGGTTTCTAAGGAAATATCCGGTTTCCCTTCCGACTCTAAATCCACAATTTGTCCGCCAACGAGTCCAGCCGCACCCACGGCCCGGCCTAAACGAGCCACCACCTTGAGGATATTGGCCGGGGGGACATCTCGGGTTTCCACAGCGATATGCTCAAAGGCATAGGCCAGGAGTCCATCCCCAGCCAGAATCGCCACATCATCACCAAATACCTTGTGATTCGTGAGTTTCCCACGGCGATAATCATCATTATCCATCGAGGGGAGATCATCGTGGATGAGGGACATGGTATGGACCATCTCCAAGGCACAAGCCGTCGGCATGGCCATTTCCCGCGTCCCACCGACCAGTTCACAGGTGGTTAAACACAAAATTGGGCGCAGACGCTTGCCTCCGGCTAAGAGGGAATAGCGCATCGCCTCGTAAATTCGTTCCGGGTAAATGACCGGAAGTGCGCAATCGAGCGCAGCTTCAACTAACGTCTTCCCCTCCGCCAAATAGGTATGCAGATCAAACTGCGCGTCCCGAGGCGAGTTCCGGTCGTCCGTCATTACCATCCCTTTATCCTTTTTCTGCATCATGTCTGACAAGAGGCTTCCGTGCGATCGCGTCTCCACAAAAACCCCCATGACTAGGCTACCAGACTGTTTGACATCCTCATGGCCTAAAATTTGCAAAACCTTCGGCCAGCCCCACAAAAAAAGTGGCCCCCAACTAGGTAGGGGCCACTCAGAACCGTCATAACATCTAACTGATTGAAGCTTAACCTTAAACCCAAGGGTAAGAGCTTAAGTCTCCAACAGCCGCCTCTAGTCGAGGGGATTCAGGTTCAGAACCGGTTCAGTTTCACGGTCAAGACCCGATTCAAATCCACCTGCCGCCGCGCGAGCGCGTCCAGCGTGCCACAAGTGACCCACCAGGAAGAAGAAGGCGAGAATGAAGTGAGATGCCGCCAACCAAGCACGGGGGTTAACGTAGTTAAACCCAGAGTTCGGCTCGGTAATAATTCCACCCACAGAGTTGATGGAACCGTTGGGAGCGTGAGTCATGTACTCAGCCGCGCGGCGAAGTTGCCAAGGCTGAATATCATTTTTGAGTTTGTTGAGGTCAAGACCATTCGGACCACGCAGAGGCTCCAGCCAGGGGCCACGGAAGTCCCAGAAGCGCATGGTTTCACCACCGAAGATAATCTCACCGGTAGGAGAGCGCATCAGATATTTACCCAGACCAGTCGGGCCTTGGGCTGAACCAATGTTGGCACCGAGTTTTTGGTCACGAGCCAAGAAGACAAAGGATTGAGCCTGAGAGGCTTCAGCGTTGGTGGGACCGTAGAACTCGCTCGGATAGGCAGTGTTGTTAAACCACACGTAAGCCGAAGCGATGAACGCCATCAGAGACAGCGCACCCACACTGTAAGAGAGATACGCTTCACCAGACCAGATGAAGGCACGACGTGCCCAGCCAAAGGGTTTGGTGAGAATATGCCAAACACCACCAGCGATGCAGATTAAGCCAACCCAGATGTGGCCGCCGATGATATCTTCCATGTTGTCCACACCGATGATGGACCCCACGCCACCAAAGGGTGTTTTAACGAGGTAACCGAAGATGACCGAGGGGTCAAGGGTGGGGTTGTTGATGACACGAACGTCACCGCCACCGGGTGCCCAGGTATCATAGACACCGCCAAAGAACATGGCCTTAGCAACCAACAGCAGCGCACCGCATCCGAGAAGGATGAGGTGGAAACCGATAATGTTGGTCATTTGGTTTTTGTCCTTCCAGTCGTAGCCGAAGAAGGAGGAATACTCTTCTAGGCGCTCGGGACCGCGAACGGCGTGGTAAATACCACCGAGTCCGAGAACAGCAGACGAAATTAGGTGAAGAACACCAATTACAAAGTAGGGGAAGGTGTCAATAACTTCACCACCCGGGCCAACGCCCCAGCCTAGGGTTCCCAGGTGGGGGAGCAAGATGAGACCTTGCTCGTACATGGGTTTTTCGGGAACGAAGTGAGCGACCTCGAATAAGGTCATCGCACCAGCCCAGAAGACAATCAAGCCAGCATGGGCAACGTGAGCGCCGAGTAATTTACCCGACAGGTCGATGAGGCGAGCGTTCCCAGACCACCAGGCAAATCCTGATGATTGTTGGTCACGTCCGCCACTGATCATGGCAGTGTTGAACGATGTTGTCACGAGGTTTAACCTCCTCTAAATCTAACG
The DNA here is from genome assembly GCF_009846485.1 of Sodalinema gerasimenkoae IPPAS B-353. Lineage (GTDB taxonomy): Bacteria > Cyanobacteriota > Cyanobacteriia > Cyanobacteriales > Geitlerinemataceae > Sodalinema > Sodalinema gerasimenkoae. The sequence continues at coordinate 1,107,859 of NZ_ML776472.1, read as the reverse complement.
TGCGTCCGGGCGAGACATCTATTGAGCGCAAGTCCCTCTAGATGTCTCTCAAAGCAAGTGGGAAAGGTTGGGGTAAGACTGGGGGGCATCAATGACCTGATGCTAAACCCCACAGTAGCAAACCCAACAGCCATAAAACTGAGGTAACTCAGAATTACAGGGCGTTACCGCGAGGCAGAACCTCCTCGGGGAACTCAAAGTTTTGGTGGGGTTGGTCAGTCGGAGCCATCCAAGCCCGAATCCCTTCATTGAGAAGGATATTCTTGGTGTAGAAGGTTTCAAATTCGGGGTCTTCAGCAGCGCGAATTTCTTGGCTGGTGAAGTCATAGGCCCGCAGGTTTAAGCCAAGTCCGACAACACCGATGGCACTCATCCACAGTCCCGTCACAGGAACAAAGAGCATGAAGAAGTGTAACCAGCGTTTGTTGGAGAAGGCAATCCCGAAAATCTGAGACCAGAACCGGTTGGCGGTCACCATGGAGTAGGTTTCTTCGGCTTGGGTGGGTTCAAAGGCGCGGAAGGTGTTGGCACCTTCACCATCTTGGAAGAGGGTGTTTTCCACAGTTGCACCGTGAATGGCGCACAGAAGTGCCCCACCGAGGATGCCGGCAACGCCCATCATGTGGAAGGGGTTGAGGGTCCAGTTGTGGAACCCTTGGAAAAAGAGAATGAAACGGAAAATGGCCGCCACACCGAAGCTAGGAGCGAAGAACCAACTCGATTGTCCCAGGGGATAGAGAAGGAACACGCTCACGAACACGGCGATGGGACCGCTGAAGGCGATCGCGTTGTAAGGACGCAATCCCACCAGACGGGCAATTTCAAACTGACGCAGCATGAAGCCAATCAGTCCGAAGGCGCCGTGGAGGGCGGTAAAGGTCCAAAGTCCACCGAGTTGGCACCAGCGGGCAAAGTTCCACTGGGCTTCGGGACCCCACAGGAACAGCAGGGAGTGACCCAAGCTGTCAGGGGGGGTGGACACGGCAACGGTCAGGAAGTTGCAACCTTCGAGGTAGGAAGATGCAAGACCGTGGGTATACCAGGATGTGACAAAGGTGGTTCCGGTGAGCCAACCGCCGACGGCGAGGTAGGCACAGGGGAACAGAAGAATACCGGACCAGCCAACAAACACGAAGCGATCGCGTTTGAGCCAGTCGTCGAGTACGTCGAACCAGCTTCTTTCTGGTGCGCGACTTACAGCGATGGTCATAATATCGTCAAGCCTCCTTGCTTTGAAAAATGGTGCAAGGTTTTAATTAAGTTAACATAAGTATATACTATGCCACCAAGTTCCCCAGAATGCTACCCGAGTTTCTAAGAAAGTTGCCGGAATTGCCTCTCAAAGCTGGGACTGAACGAGTTAAAATACATTAAGAACTTTTCAATTCTGTTGTGCTTGAAGCGTTCGTATCACATTTAATATTTTTTGTCAAGATTGAAACGAGCTTTTTTAGACATTAGTTAGGATTCACTATGACCGCACAGACTGTCACAACGAGCGATCGCGCACTAACCCAGCCCGTCCTCGGCTCTCGACGCTTCAGTAACTACTTTTGGGCAACCGTCGTGTCAGTGGGCGGTATCGGCTTCCTGCTGGCCGGGATTTCCAGCTACACCCAGGTGAATCTACTCCCCTTTGCCAACCCCACGGAACTCATTTTCGTCCCTCAGGGGCTGGTGATGGGCCTGTATGGCTCCGCCGCGATTCTGCTGGCCACCTATCTCTGGTTCGTGATTCTCTGGGATGTGGGCGGTGGCTACAACGAGTTCAACTTGGAGAAGGGAAAGGTGACTGTCTTCCGGTGGGGCTTTCCCGGCAAGAACCGCCGCATCGAAATCACCTGTGATGTGGATGCCATCAAATCCATCCGAGTTGACATTAAGGATGGTGTGAATCCCAAGCGTGCCTTATACCTACGAGTCAAAGGAATGCGGGATATCCCCCTAACACGCGTCGGCCAGCCTCTATCCTTAGCGGAAGTGGAAAATCGGGCCGCCGAGTTGGCACGTTTCCTGAGCGTTCCTCTCGAAGGCTTATAGAATTAGTATTTGCTTCAGTCCAATTTCATTGGTCACAGACTCATGCAACCTTTGACCCAATCCCAAGACCGTTGGTGGCGGCTCCGTTTAACCCTGTTACTGGTCTTCAGTATGACGATACTGGCCAGTTGCACCCAAGCCAACGATCTGGCGGATATCTCTCCCACCCCGGCGTCAAATGTCCAAGAAACCGTGGCGACAACTCCTCGTTTAGAGGGAATGGCAACCGTTGTTATGGTGGTCAATGGTGGCTCTGTCATCATTGACGTGAATGGAGAAGATGCTCCCATCACCGCTGGAAACTTCGTCGATTTGGTTCAGAAAGGGGTCTATGACGGAACCCGCTTTCACCGAGTTGTCCGAGAACCTGAGCCGTTTGTGGTTCAAGGGGGAGATCCCCTCAGTGCTGATCCTGATGTTCCGGTGTCTCGTCTGGGAACTGGGAACTATGTCAATGCTGAAACCGGTGAAGCTCGCTATATCCCCCTGGAAATTAAACCCCAAGGTGCCGGTGAGCCTGTCTATGGCGAAACCCTAATGGCCGCTGGGGTGCGAGAGGCGCCTCTGTTGCCCCATCGTCGGGGGGCCGTGGCTATGGCGAGATCGCAATCCCCCAACTCTGCCTCAGCCCAGTTTTACTTTGCCCTGGATGATTTAAGTTTCCTAGATGGGAACTATGCCGTCTTTGGCTATGTGAGCGAAGGCATGGAGGTGGTGGATGGCATCCAACAGGGGGATCTCATCCAATCGGCCAGCGTTCGTGATGGGGCCGAGTTTCTCGTTCAGTAGTGGCGCAACCGAGCTTTAATCTGCCATCCCCCTGTTCCGTTGTGGTGACGGGAATGGGGGGCTGCTCCAGTTTAGGAGACTTGCCCCAGACCTGGCATTACCTGCTCCAGGGTAAATCTGGCCTGCGTCTGCAACAGCCGTTTCCCCAATTGCCCCTCAAACCCCTGGGAATGCTTCATGGCCATCCCAGTTCCTTAGAGCAGATCATCACGGAGGTGGTTCGACATACCCTAACGAATGCCGGATTAACCCCTCCCTTACCAGATTGTGGCATTGTCGTAGGGTCTAGTCGGGCCCAACAGGGGCGACTGGAAGCCTTGGCCTGCCAAATGAGCCAGAACGGGTCTTTGGATGCTCTAACATCTTGGTATAGCGCCCTCCCTTATACTCCAGCCACCCTCGCTGCTGCTCAATGTGGTAGTCAGGCCGTGGTGTTGTCCCCCATGGCCGCCTGTGCCACGGGAATTGGGGCGATCGCCCGAGGGGTACAGTTAATCCGGGAGGGAACCTGCGATCGCGTTCTTGCCGGGGCCGTTGAAGCCCCCATCACCCCCCTCACCCTGGCCAGTTTCGAGCGCATGGGGGCCTTAGCGCGACAGGGTTGTTATCCTTTTGATCGCCAACGGGAGGGCCTGGCTCTGGCTGAGGGGGCGGCCCTAGTTCTTCTGGAACGGGAAGACATTGCCCTGGAACGGGAGGCTCAGATTTACGGGGAAATTCTCGATTTTGGCTTAACCGCCGACGGCTATCATGTCAGCGCCCCGCAACCCGAGAGTTTAGGGGCGATCGCCGCCGTCAAACAATGCTTAGAGCGCAGTGGCCTCAATCCCCAGGAGATTGACTATATCCACGCTCATGGAACCAGTACCCAGCTCAACGATCGCCGTGAAGCTGCCTTGATTCAATGGCTCTTCCCCCAAGGGGTTCCCGTGAGTTCCACAAAAGGGGCAACCGGCCATACCATTGGCGCTTCTGGGGCCTTGGGCGTGGCGTTTTGCCTCCTAGCCATTCGCGATCGCCAACTTCCCCCCTGTGTGGGCCTGCGAGATCCCGAATTTGACTTAGATCTCATCACCCATAGCCGCCAACAGGATTGCGATCGCGCCCTCTGTCTTAGTTTTGGCTTCGGTGGACAAAATGCGGCGATCGCCCTGTCTCGCTATCCCCAAACCAGTTAATCCAAACCCCTTAAAACTCAATCCCCAGTTGCGCCGGAACTCCCTGAGAAATGGGATGCTTCACCCGCGTCATCTCCGTCACCAAATCCGCCGCCTCAATCAACTCCTCAGGCGCATAGCGGCCCGTCGTCGCCACATGACACAGAGGGGGACGGGCCTGAATCGCCGCCAACACCGGTTCTACCTGCAACTGCTTATTTTTCAGAGCGATATGCAGTTCATCCAACACCACCAGAGAAATCTCGGGGTTCTGAATATACTCCACCGCCTGTTCCCAAGCCGCCGCCGCCATCTGGCGATCTTGTTCAGGGTTTTGAGTTTCCCAAGTAAAGCCGCCTCCGAGGGTATGAATGTTCACCGGAAAGCCCTGTTGCGAGAGTTTTGTGAGTAAGAGGCGATCGCCATCGGGATAGGCCTCGGAGTTTTTCACAAACTGAACCACCGCACAGGGGAGATCATGGGCCAAATGACGATACACCAAATTCATGGCACTACTGGTTTTCCCCTTTCCCAAGCCCGTAAAGAGGACATATAACCCTTTTTCCTGGCCCTGTCGCGCCTCATGGGACTTATCCTTCGCCGCCTTAATCTTCCGTAGCCGCTCCTGTTCCTTGGCACTGAGTGCCTCCGTCTGAGAATGAGTCGTCATCTAGCCCCTTAAAACCTCAAAGTTGCAAATACCGACGAATCGGCATTAAATCCACATAGTCTTCCATCAATTGTGCCATGTCATCGTAAAGCTGCCGTTGTACCTCCTGCCAACTCTCCCGAGCCGGTTGATAGCCCTCAACCCCTGCCAAATCCATCAGATAGCGACGCATCGCCCCAGACTCAAACAGGCCATGTAAATAAGTCCCCAACAGGCGATCGCCCTGCATTCCTTCAGCCACCCCATTCGCCCGCAACAGGGGGGTATCAACCCGTTCCCCAGCGGCCCGAGGAGACGGTGACGTTTGGCCCATATGAATCTCATAGGCTTGCCAAGACTCATCCTGCCATTGAGCCAACACCTGACGCACGGATTTCTCAGGTGCAAACTCTGTCATGACCGGTAACAGTCCCAAACCAGGAACCCGGCCCACATCACCGGCCACCCCCGTCGCATCCAGCAGCCAATCCCCCAACATCTGATAGCCCCCACAAATCCCCACCACCGGAACCCCTCGTTGATGCGCCTGAACAATGGCTGTGGCCAGGCCCGTTTCCCGTAACCAAGCCAAATCCCGTAATGTGTTCTTACTCCCCGGTAACACAATCAGCCGCGCCTCTTGTAACCCTTGCGGGGTTTGTACCCATTTCACCTGTACCCCTTCATCCAAGCGCCAAGGTTGACTATCTTGAGAATTGGATAAATGGGGGAAGCGAATCCAAGCCAAAATCTCCCCAGTCCCTGTTTCCAACTCCTCCGCCTCTCGACAAAGACTGTCCTCACTTTCGGGTTGTAGATTCCCCTGATAGGGCAAGGTCCCTAAATAGGGGAGTTTGGGCAAATGTTGGTGAAAATACTCTCCCGCCTCGGCAAATAAGCCTAAATCACCGCGAAACTTATTCACCACCAGTCCCAATCCCAACCCTTGCAGGGCCGGAGGTATCAATTGATAGGTTCCCAAGGCCTGAGCAAAAATCCCCCCCCGTTCAATGTCTCCCACCAAAAGCCAGCGCCCCTGAAGATAGGTTACTGGACGTAGGTTGACAATATCCCGCTCCATTAAGTTCAGTTCCACGGGACTCCCGGCTCCTTCGAGAAGCAACACATCACAGCAGGATTGCCAAGTGTCTAACGTCTCAGCTACCACCTGCCAAAGAGTCTCGATATGGCGGTAATAGAGTCGTGCCGGAATATGCTCCTTGGCTTCTCCGAGTAGTACTAATTGGGAGATGCCATTTCCCGAGGGTTTCAGGAGAACCGGGTTCATCTCCACCTGGGGTTGTCGGCCACAGGCGAAGGCTTGAGCGGCTTGGGCCCGTCCTATTTCACCTCCATCAAGGGTGACGTAGGAGTTATTGGACATATTCTGAGATTTAAAGGGAGCGACGTTGACCCCTTGACGGTATAACCAAGCCCCTAAAGCCGTCGTTAGCCAGCTTTTTCCTGCGTTGGAGGAGGTTCCGAGAATGGAAATGGCTTTCATAAGCAAGGTATTTTTTTTATTACTTTAGTTTCGGTAAGAATTCTGAGAAGGAACTGACTTCAACCCGGTTGTACGACCATGGGGTTCAGTAATTTTCGGGATACAAAACCCATTACTGTAGGGGCATAAACTACCCTTAGCCCCTCCCAGGAGGGGAAATTTTTCGCCCCTCCAAATGTTTCAATGAAGCCAAAATCTACGATATCCCATTCAAGACATCGGCAACTCTTGTAGCCAAAATAACGGCAAGAGGGTATGAGTTTTGCTAAAGTCTGAGTTTGTCAACTTGATGACTGTCTTGAGACCGGAGTCTTAATCTCCTACAACTCTCTTAAAAATCATGGCTACTATCCCTAAAATACTCAAAGAAAGGCGGGAATATAATACCTGGGTCGCCAATGAGACCTTTGAAGACTATTCTCTGCGCTATACTCCCAAATCCTTCCGTAAATGGTCAGAGTTGTTGGTGGCAAATACGGCTTTAGGGGGAATTTCCTTTCTGGCTCTTGAGGCGATCGGTGGCTCTCTGGTCATAAATTATGGCTTCTATAACACGTTTTGGGCAATCAGTCTAGTTAGCTTAATCATTTTTTTGGCTGGGATTCCCATTGCCTACTATGCGGCAAAATACAACATCGATATGGACTTACTCACTCGGGGAGCTGGGTTTGGTTATATCGGTTCAACCATTACCTCGGTGATCTATGCCTCTTTCACCTTTATTTTTTTTGCCTTAGAGGCGGCCATTATGGCTCAGGCTCTCAACCTTTATCTCAATTTACCATTGCCCTGGGGCTATCTTCTGTGTTCTTTGATTATCATTCCCATGGTCTTCTATGGGGTCACCTTTATCAACCGCTTGCAACTGTGGACACAACCGCTCTGGTTGATTTTAATGGTGATGCCTTACCTGTTTGTGTTACATCGAGAACCCGGGGTGCTATCTCGCTGGATAGAGTTTGGTGGCAACTCCCCTAGTGGGCCTGGGTTTAACCCCTTACTGTTTGGGGCCGCCGCGACGGTGTCCTTTTCCCTGATTGCTCAACTGGGTGAGCAAGTGGATTACTTACGATTTTTACCCGATCGCCAACCCCATAATCATCGCCGCTGGTGGTTCGCGGCCATGGCCGCCGGCCCCGGTTGGATTATTTTGGGCTGGGCCAAACAAATTGGGGGGGCTTTTCTGGCCTTCCTGGCCCTCGAACATGGGATTGCGATCGCCAAAGCCAAGGAACCTGTCTATATGTATTTGGCTGGGTTTCAAGATGTCTTTACCTCGCCAGAAACGGTGTTGGGGGTGGTGACGTTGTTTGTGGTGGTCTCGCAGATTAAAATTAACGTCACCAATGCCTATGCTGGATCTCTGGCTTGGTCAAATTTCTTTTCTCGTCTGACGCACAATCACCCCGGGCGAGTTGTCTGGCTGGTGTTTAACGTGGCTATCTCCCTGCTGCTGATGGAGTTGGGAGTGTTTGAAACCTTAGAGGCGGTGTTGGGGCTATATTCGAACGTGGCGATCGCCTGGATTGGGGCCCTGGTGGCAGACTTAGTCATCAACAAACCCCTAGGCTGGAGTCCGTCCTATATTGAATTTAAACGGGCCCATCTCTACAACATTAACCCGGTGGGCTTTGGGGCAACGGTGATCGCGTCGTTGGTGGCCATCTCGGCCTTCGTGGGGGTTTGGGGAGACTACGCCCAAGCCTATTCCCCCTTTCTGGCGTTGGGCCTGGCGTTTATCCTCTCGCCTATCCTAGCGAAACTGACGGGAGGACGCTTTTACATTGCCCGGGTGAATCCCTATCAAAGCCAAATCGAAGCCGCTGCGGTAATTTCCAAGATGGATCAGACGCTCAATGGCGGCATCCGTACCCTAGACAATCATGATTTAATCGATTGCTGTCTGTGTGAGCAATCCTACGAACCACAAGATATGGCCTACTGCCCAGTCTACGAGGGAGCCATCTGTTCCTTGTGCTGTAGCTTAGATTCTCGCTGCCATGATCGCTGTAAACCCCCCATGCAACTGGGGGAACTGTCCTTCTTACAACCCCTTCAAGCTGCCTTTGATAGCAAAATTGCTCCCCACCTAGACAGAAAATTACTACGATTCCTGGGGGCTTTTACCCTGGTGTCGAGTATTACCGGGCTTTTGTTTGTGGTGGTGGGCTACCTGGGCCTGAAGGACTTACCGGAGCGATCGCCCCACCTGGATGAAACCTTTTTTACCCTATTTCTGAGCCTCTATGCCCCGTTGTTGGTGATTTTGGGCATTGCATCCTGGTGGTATGTTCTCAGTGAGGAAAGTCGCGAGCTGGCAGAAGAGGAGTTAGCGCAGCAAAATCAGCAGTTGGCCCAAGAAATTGAGGAACGACAACGGTTCCAACAGCAACTTGAAGAGCTCACTCAAACCTTAGAACAGCGCGTTAGGGAGCGAACGGAAGCTCTTTCCCACGCGTTACACAGTCTCAAGGATACCCAGGCCCAGTTAGTGCAAACGGAGAAAATGTCCGGTTTGGGGCAATTGGTGGCTGGGGTGGCTCATGAGATTAACAATCCAGTGAACTTCATTTATGGCAATTTGGTCCATGCCGATGAATATATCCAGGATTTGCTGGACTTTATCGACCTCTATGAGCAAAATTGTCCGATGGATGATCCAGAGGTGAGCCAACGGCGAGAGGAGATTGAACTGGAATTTATTGCTGAGGATATCCTCAAGATTCTGGGTTCGATGCGAGTTGGGGCCGAACGCATCCGGGAAATTGTGTCAAGTCTGCGCAATTTTAGCCGTCTGGATGAGGCGGAGGTGAAACCTGTAGATCTCCATGAGGGGATTGAGAGTACCTTAACCATTTTAGGGAATCGCCTTAAGGCTCGATCTGAACGCCCTGAAATCACCATCATCCGCGACTATGGGGCCTTACCGCCGGTGTTGTGTCATGCGGGTTCGATGAATCAAGTCTTTATGAATATCCTTGTCAATGCCTTAGATGCTCTCGATGAGCGCGATCGCCAACGTCAGACGGAGGAGATTTATGCTCATCCCAGTGCGATTCGTATTGCTACGGAGTTTGACGCGGAGTTCGTGCGGGTCATCATTGAGGATAACGGGCTGGGGATTCCGGAAAACTTGCGATCGCAGATCTTCGATCCCTTCTTCACCACCAAACCTATTGGCAAGGGAACAGGCTTAGGAATGTCCATTTGCTACCAAATTGTCACGGAGAAACATGGCGGGAACCTATCCTATCAGCCTTCTGTGACCGGTGGAGCTGGGTTTGTGATTGAGTTGCCTCGTAACGCGAAGGCCTTAAGGCAAGAGCTTTCCTCTAAGCCTCAACTGCAGAAACTCTCATGAGGGAATGTCAGCGGTGAGGCGATCGCGGATCACAGAACTCTCTAAACTCTTCTTTAGTGATGCGCGATCGCCCTGCTCAAGCTGATAAAGGTCAGCTGCGGCCGGGCCGAGTTACCTCAACCCCAACTTTAGAGATAGTCGCAGCCTAGGGTATCTCGGGTATTATTGCCCGTGACTGGGTTGGTTCCTGAGGCAATCTCACATAAGTCCATCAAGGTGTCATCGCTGAGAAAGATATCTGTAAAATCGGCTCCCTCAATTTCGGTGTTACGAAAGACCGAGTTATAGGCGAAGGCCCCCTCCAGGATCGCATTCTTGAGATTGCTTTCTAGAAATAAAGCCGAGTCTAGAGTGGCGAAGCTTAAATCAGCTCCCTCCAGGTTTACGTTCTTAAACTTGGTGCGGAACAGTTGTACCCCCTGTAAGTTGGCTTTGGTGAAATCACAGGCCCGAATCGTTGCTAGGGTAAAGTTGGAGTCTCGCAAATCCTGCTCCACAAAATCGACGCCATAGAGGGTTTGCTTCTCATAGGCCACCGCTTGGGCCTCAGGAACACCCAAGCTTAGGTTGGCGATCGCCAGCATTAAGATACATATCATCGTAACGGCAACTCTAGCGGCGATCGCCCCGAAACGATACCCGCAGTGTTCATCCTCGTAGTTCACAATCCTTCTCTCCCATGACGAAAGGTTATAGCACGTCTGATAACAGTCGTTTCAAGGGTCATCCTACCAGGAACATTGTGGGAACTCTAGGGGAAGATCTGGTCGCTCAATGGCTGCGGGGAGCAGGAGTTAGGGTGTTACACCAACGCTGGCGCTGTCGTTTGGGGGAATTAGATATTGTGGCTGGCTTTCCCGCCACTCCCGAAACCGCCAAAACCTTAGCCTTTGTGGAAGTGAAAACCCGAAGTCGTGGCAATTGGGATCACGATGGACGCTTGGCCCTGTCTCCTGCCAAATGTCAGCGTTTAAATCAGGCCGCTCGTCTCTTCTTATCTCGTTTTCCCCAATATGCTCAACTCCCCTGTCGCTTCGACTTAGCCTTAGTCCGTTCTCAGCGGGCCCCCCAGGGTTCTGCGACGTCCCCTACAACGCCAAAGCTGCCCAATGACATCACCATCGGACAGCCTGTGCTGGTTAATCAACTTCAACTGACCTTACAGGAGTACTTAGTTGGCGTGTTAGATTAACCGGTTTAACTTCAGTTTAGGCAAGGGTTTCGGGGCAATAGCCAAGTCCACGAACAAACTGACGACGAAAGGCTTCGATCTCGGCTGTGTCTGGATTGCCATGACAGACGACAGCCACCTGATAGCGTCGCATCACATCCACCGGTGCTTGTCCTGTTTCTAAACTCCACATGGCCATTTGTACACGAATGTTGGAGGGGTAAGGAATCCCCACTTCTTTAAGGTAAGCTTTAAAGTCACCGTGCCCTTGACGACCCAGAGGAGACTCCATTTTCACCCGTAGCACCCATCCATCGATTTGGTGAATGACTGTTATGAAGCGAACTGGAAAGTTTTGTCGTTTGAGATGTTCGACGACCCGTAACGTCAGGCTGGCGTTGGCAAGATAGTAGAGGTAGTCCATAGAGAATGCCTTGAATTGGGGTCTATATTGATCATCGGTGATGTTGCCCTCAACTCCTAGGGTGAACTCCCCATAGTTTCATGGGGGAGGTTCCCCATCCTTAATGTTTGACTGTCTATTCTGCATGGCTATGATCCCCATCTCTGAGGACGATTTACAACTGGATGCTTACGATTATCAGCTTCCGGCGCAACAGATTGCTCAAAATCCCGTGACTCCTCGGGATCACTCCCGTTTACTGGTGGTCAGTTCCCCTCAAGACCATCAGCATCAGAGGTTTTGGCAATTACCCGATTGGCTCAAACCAGGGGATTTATTGGTTTTGAACGATACGCGGGTTTTGCCGGCTCGTCTTTATGGCCATAAACCTAGTGGTGCCAAGGTGGAGGTGTTATTACTAGAGGAACGGCAGGGGGATCAGTGGTTGGCGTTAGTTAAACCGGGGAAACGGCTCAAGCCCGGTGCTGAAATTCATTTTGATTCTCCTGAGGTGACAGACTCAAAGGCCTCGTTCCAGGCTACGGTTCTTTCACTGGACGAGGCCACTGGGGGACGACTGTTACAGTTTCACTGTCCTGCCGGAGCAACGGTGCTTGAGATGTTAGAACAGTATGGAGAGGTTCCTTTTCCTCCCTATGTGACAGAGTCCGAAGCCAGTAGCAGTCAGTATCAGACGGTGTATGCTCGCGAGTCCGGTTCGGCGGCGGCCCCCACAGCGGGATTGCACTTCACCCCAGAACTGCTTGAGCGACTACAGGCTCAGGGGGTGGGACAGGCCTTTGTGACGCTCCATGTGGGAGTGGGAACGTTCCGCCCTGTTGAAACGTCCGATATTCGTAATCATGTGATGCACCAGGAATGGGTTGAGGTTCCCGAAGCAACGGTGCAAGCGATTCGTCGCACTCGTTTGCAAGGGGGACGGGTGATTGCTGTCGGCACCACAGCGGTGCGATCGCTTGAGTCTGCCGGCCAGGGACAGCCTCTTGGAGACTTGGCCCCATTTTCTGGCAAAACGGATCTCTTTATTTATCCTGGATATCGCTGGCAAGTCGTGGATGGATTGATTACCAACTTCCATCTCCCCAAGTCCAGTTTGATGATGATGGTCTCGGCCTTGCTAGGACGGGAGCGACTGTTAAGACTGTATGAGGAGGCGATCGCCCAAAATTATCGTTTTTTCTCTTTCGGGGATGCCATGTTGATTATGCCTGAAGCTCGCTTATCGTAGGTGTTTGTGGGTCTGTCTCTCCGTTTGGGTGCAGAATTAGATAAACTTATACTTGACATAAATGAGAGCCAGTGTAAAGATTGATTAACAGAATCGTTCATCTTTCTCTGGGTCAACCTTGATAAACCTGCCCACCGAAAGACGGAAGTAGGGCTTTTGTGCCGAAGGAACGCGCCGCATCCTTAACTAACTTGTCTGAATTTTGAGGTACTACAGATGTTGGTTGCCTGTTTGGTTGCCCTTGCCTGTGCCGTTTGTTGCTTTCTCCTGAGTATCAATACCCGTGAGGAAGTTGTCAAAGTTGCGGCAACGGGCCTAGCTGGACTCTGTGCTATTGTGAGTCTCTACTTTGCTCCCTGGCTCGTGAAGCTTGTGATTCTAGCATTTCCCTTTGTTTGGGAGCGTTTCTCTAAATGGGGGCGTTTTGGCTCCCGGCAAATCTAGGGAACCGCAACAGCCCTGAAAACGGGTCAAACACCCAATCCCCCCTCTCTGGCTGTTCCAAAGGGGGGGGATTGGTTAAATAATCACGAATCGGGATGACAGGATTTGAACCTGCGGCATCCTGCTCCCAAAGCAGGCGCGCTACCAAGCTGCGCTACATCCCGAGAATGACCACTGTAATGTGGCAACCTCTTAGAGTATAGGCGATCGATGACCCTCTTGCCAACTGTTTGTTTCCAGGAGACTGGCAGAGATTCCTGGCAGTTGGCTCAAATTTGGGCAGCGATCGCGGTACGATCGACCTATCTCACTAGGGGAGTGGTATAACGAATGAAGCTACAGGACTTTCTCGGGACTGATCTGAAATACGACTATAAGGACATGGCCGCTGATGAGGAGTTAACTCGTCAAATCCAGGTACGCCTGATTGATATGGGGTTATTGGACCCTCCTGCCGATGGATTTTTTGGCCCTCTGACTACGGCTGCCTTTGACCGCTTTCAGGATTTGATGGAGGTCAATGAGTTGGGATATCTTGGGGCCGCTACCGCCCGTCTGATTATTCAAACCCGGCGGCAGGATTTACCGAAACCCCCACCGGAGTTGAAAATTCTGCAAAATACTGTCTTTAAATCTCGCCCTGTTCAGTCATCGGTGTTACCCGAGAACGAAAAACGTTCGATTCCGGCAGGGGAACGCTTCACCCTAGTGGATTATGAGGTGGTGCGCGATCATCTGCGTATTGCCCTACGGAATGTGGCCTTCCCCAAGCGGGGAGATAACGGCAAAGTCGAAGATTCCAAGATTTGGTACGCCTTCCGGCAGCATGTGGAAATTTGGGAGGAGGAGGATCGTCAGGTTCCTCTACAAAAACCTACGACGGTTCGTCTGGATGTGCCCTACAAGTCCCAACTGGATAATTGGTATAACCCGATGGGATCGTGTAATGTCACCTCCATTGCCATGTGTTTGTCCTATTTGGGGGCCCGTCGCCGCAGCAGTGTGGGCCAGTTTGAGGATGAATTGTACGAATACATGATTCGTCGCGGCTGGAGTCGCCATAGTCCCTATGATTTGGCCCGAGTGGTGCATGACTATGGCTGTCGTGATACCTTTCGCACCAATGCCACCATTGAGGAGGCCCAGGACTGGCTGGCGGGGGGGAATCCGGCGGTGATTCATGGCTATTTCACCTCGTTTGGTCACATTATCGTTTTAGTGGGCTACGATGATCGCGGCTTTATTGTCCATGATCCCTATGGGGAATGGTTTGAATGGGGCTATCGCAATGATTTGAGTGGTGCGTTTCTTAACTACTCCTATGGTTTGATTCGCCGGGTTTGTATTCCAGATGGCCAGTTCTGGGTTCACTTCATCTCCCGTTAAGGGGGGCCGTATTGCTTAATCTTTAGGTTGCCTGGAGTTTCATGCTGATGTCGAGCCAGGGGGAACGGGAGATGGGGGCGCTGGTGGAAATGTAGTCGACCCCTGTTTCGGCGATCGCCCGTAGCCGCTCTTGGGTGATGTTTCCTGATGCTTCGATTTTTAGCCTGGGGTTCTCTTGGCGAATGAGTTCCACGGCGGTTTTTAGGTCGGAGAGGGACATATTGTCCAACATAATGATGTCCACCTCAGTCTTGAGGGCCTCTTTAACCTGGTCTAAGGTTTCCGTCTCCACTTCAATGGTGAGGGGATAGGGAATATGGGGGCGAATTTGAGCCACGGCAGCTCTGATACTGCCGGCGGCGGCAATGTGGTTGTCTTTAATCATGATGGCATCGTCGAGTCCTAGGCGATGGTTACTGGCACCGCCGACGGAGGTAGCATATTTTTCTAGGAGTCTCAGTCCGGGTGTCGTTTTGCGGGTATCTGTGAGCTGGCTGGGGAGATCAGCGATGGTTTCGACGTACTGACGAGTACTTGTGGCGATGCCACTGAGACGCATGACTAGGTTCAGGGCGACTCGTTCTCCTATCAAGAGAGCTTCTAGGTTGCCCTGGAAGCGGGCCACGACTGTCCCGGTTTCGCAAGGGGTTCCCTCCTTATATATAAGTTCGCTTTGGATGTGGCGATCGAGCTGTTCAAAGGTGCGTTGGGCTAGGGGTAGTCCGGCAATGACACCGGGGGCTTTGAGAATCCATTCGGCGCTTCCTTGTGGCGATCGCCCTTGGAGTAGGGTTTGACTGGTGCGATCGCCCCGTCCGATATCTTCGGCTAGCCAACTCTGGATTAACGGATCTAAGACCACCCAGGGGGGTAAGACAGGAGATAGGCTCACAGGAGATGTCCCTCATTCTGAATACAGCATGTTTAACCATACCCTTGAGTGAGGAAATTTGATGGGCAGCCTCCGGGGAATTCTCGGGGGGGGATTTTCGGGGGGGCGATCGTTAACCCGCGCCTCTCCCAAAAAAAAGATCTGAGCGGCTCAGCCGTCAGATATGGGGAGGGAGGGGTGAAATCAGGGAAAAAACCAAAAAAGTTTTCGGGCTGAAAGGCATACCCTGAGGGGATTTCGGGAATTGCCAAGAAAATTCCCGAAAAAAAGTTCGAAAAAAGGGTTGACAGTGCCAGATAGTCTTGTTAGATTAGTTAAGCGCTCGGGAGGACGGGCAAACAAACGCCCCCCAAACGACGCATTCCGAACCTCGAAAATTAAATCGTTTGAAAGCTCGACAAAGAAGCCTAAAACTTCAAGTCTTCGTCTAAATTCATTAAAGGATAACGGACGAGAGAGAATTTAGCAAGGGGTAACCCGAGTTAAATTCAAATCGAACCGAAAGCCAACAAACTCAAAGTCAACACGGAGAGTTTGATCCTGGCTCAGGATGAACGCTGGCGGCGTGCCTAACACATGCAAGTCGAACGAAGTTCTTCGGAACTTAGTGGCGGACGGGTGAGTAACGCGTGAGAATCTACCTTCAGGACGGGGACAACAGCTGGAAACGGCTGCTAATACCCGATATGCCGAAAGGTGAAAAGTTATTTCGCCTGGAGAGGAGCTCGCGTCCGATTAGCTAGTTGGTGGGGTAAAAGCTTACCAAGGCGACGATCGGTAGCTGGTCTGAGAGGATGAGCAGCCACACTGGAACTGAGACACGGTCCAGACTCCTACGGGAGGCAGCAGTGGGGAATTTTCCGCAATGGGCGAAAGCCTGACGGAGCAACGCCGCGTGGGGGAAGAAGGTTTTTGGATTGTAAACCCCTTTTCTCAAGGAAGAACAAAATGACGGTACTTGAGGAATCAGCCTCGGCTAACTCCGTGCCAGCAGCCGCGGTAATACGGAGGAGGCAAGCGTTATCCGGAATTATTGGGCGTAAAGCGTTCGTAGGCGGCTGTTCAAGTCTGCTGTCAAAGACCGAGGCTCAACCTCGGGTCGGCAGTGGAAACTGAATAGCTAGAGGTCGGTAGGGGCAGAGGGAATTCCCAGTGTAGCGGTGAAATGCGTAGATATTGGGAAGAACACCGGTGGCGAAAGCGCTCTGCTGGGCCGAACCTGACGCTGAGGGACGAAAGCTAGGGGAGCGAATGGGATTAGATACCCCAGTAGTCCTAGCCGTAAACGATGGAAACTAGGTGTGGCCTGTATCGACCCGGGCCGTGCCGAAGCTAACGCGTTAAGTTTCCCGCCTGGGGAGTACGCACGCAAGTGTGAAACTCAAAGGAATTGACGGGGGCCCGCACAAGCGGTGGAGTATGTGGTTTAATTCGATGCAACGCGAAGAACCTTACCAGGGCTTGACATGCCGCGAATCTCTCTGAAAGGAGAGAGTGCCTACGGGAGCGCGGACACAGGTGGTGCATGGCTGTCGTCAGCTCGTGTCGTGAGATGTTGGGTTAAGTCCCGCAACGAGCGCAACCCTCGTCCTTAGTTGCCATCATTAAGTTGGGCACTCTAGGGAGACTGCCGGTGATAAACCGGAGGAAGGTGGGGATGACGTCAAGTCATCATGCCCCATATGTCCTGGGCTACACACGTACTACAATGGTCGGGACAACGAGCAGCCAACTCGCGAGAGTGCGCTAATCTCTTAAACCCGGCCTCAGTTCAGATTGCAGGCTGCAACTCGCCTGCATGAAGGAGGAATCGCTAGTAATCGCAGGTCAGCATACTGCGGTGAATCCGTTCCCGGGCCTTGTACACACCGCCCGTCACACCATGGAAGTTGGCCATGCCCGAAGTCGTTACCCTAACCGTTCGCGGAGGGGGATGCCGAAGGCAGGGCTGATGACTGGGGTGAAGTCGTAACAAGGTAGCCGTACCGGAAGGTGTGGCTGGATCACCTCCTTTTTAGGGAGACCTAAACCCAATGTCTTGAGGATGCAACTAAGCCCAAGAGATTGAGGTCAACCTAGGTCGGTCGGAGACTCGTCAAGCTTTCAAACGATAAGAGGTTAGGAATCCTATATTGCTCAGATTCGTCTGAGTTTTTGGAAAAAAGAGACCAACCTTGAAATGGGCTATTAGCTCAGGTGGTTAGAGCGCACCCCTGATAAGGGTGAGGTCCCTGGTTCAAGTCCAGGATGGCCCACCTAAAACTTGGTTGGGCGACCACAAGGGTTCGCCCCTACTAAGGAAATGGGGGTATAGCTCAGTTGGTAGAGCGCCTGCTTTGCAAGCAGGATGTCAGCGGTTCGAGTCCGCTTACCTCCATGCTGGTCTCATCCATTCTCATCCACCAAGAATTCCTAACATCAACAAAGTAAAGCAAGGATACCTCAGCACCTGAGAACGACTCAGACTGCTGGGACATCCCAGCCAGAACCTTGAAAACTGCATAGTCAACCTAAAAAAAAGTCAGGTAAAGTCGAGACCTCAAAAGAACGAGGTCAAGCTATAAAGAGCTAACGGTGGATACCTAGGCACGTTGAGGCGATGAAGGACGTGGCGACCGACGAAACGTTCCGGGGAGCTGGAAGCAAGCATTGATCCGGAAGTGTCCGAATGGGGCAACCCTTAAAACGGTCGGCTGAATCTATAGGCCGACACGAGCGAACCGGGCGAACTGAAACATCTTAGTAGCCCGAGGAAGAGAAAGCAAAAGCGATTCCCCTAGTAGCGGCGAGCGAAGCGGGACCAGCCTAAACCTAAGGTTTTTACCTTAGGGGTTGTGGGACGGTAATACGAGACTGGAAAGATTAGACGAAGCCGTTGAATGCGGCACCAGAGGAGGTGAAAGTCCTGTAGTCGAAAATCGGAACAGCTCAGCCGGATCCCGAGTAGCACGGGGCACGTGAAATCCCGTGTGAATCAGCGAGGACCACCTCGTAAGGCTAAATACTCCAACGTGACCGATAGTGAAACAGTACCGCGAGGGAAAGGTGAAAAGAACCCCGGGAGGGGAGTGAAATAGAACCTGAAACCGTTAGCTTACAAGCAGTGGGAGGACGATTTAACGTCTGACCGCGTGCCTGTTGAAGAATGAGCCGGCGAGTAATAGGTCGTGGCTGGTTAAGGCGAGAATGCCGAAGCCCCAGCGAAAGCGAGTCCGAATAGGGCGTTTGTCACGATTTATTGACCCGAACCCGGGCGATCTAACCATGTCCAGGATGAAGCTTGGGTAACACCAAGTGGAAGTCCGCACCGACCAATGTTGAAAAATTGGCGGATGAGGTGTGGTTAGGGGTGAAATGCCAATCGAGCCCGGAGCTAGCTGGTTCTCCTCGAAATGCGTTTAGGCGCAGCGGCTAGAGCAATATCTATGGGGGTAAAGCACTGTTTCGGTGCGGGCTGCGAGAGCGGTACCAAATCGAGGCAAACTCTGAATACCATAGAGAAACTAGCCAGTGAGACGGTGGGGGATAAGCTTCATCGTCGAAAGGGAAACAGCCCAGACCACCAGCTAAGGTCCCCAAGTGGACACTAAGTGATAAAGGAGGTGGGAGTGCCCAGACAACCAGGAGGTTTGCCTAGAAGCAGCCATCCTTAAAAGAGTGCGTAATAGCTCACTGGTCAAGCGCTCCCGCGCCGAAAATGAACGGGGCTAAGTGTCCCACCGAAGCTGTGGACTTAGTTTTTAACTAAGTGGTAGAGGAGCGTTCTGCTCTAGGGTGAAGCACTAGCGGCAAGCAGGTGTGGACGAAGCAGAAGTGAGAATGTCGGCTTAAGTAGCGAAAATATGTGTGAGAATCACATACCCCGAAAACCTAAGGGTTCCTCCGGCAGGCTCGTCCGCGGAGGGTTAGTCAGGACCTAAGGCGAGGCCGAAAGGCGTAGTCGATGGATAACGGGTTAACATTCCCGTACCTTGATTGGGTGCAAGCGGAGGACGGAGAAGGCTAAGTCAGCCGGGTGATGGTAGTCCCGGTTTAAGCGTTCGAAGGTGATGACGGGTGGCGAAAACACCCTGAGCTAAGACGTGAACACGACCGGCTACGGCTGGGAAGTGACCGATGTCATGCTTCCAAGAAAAGCCCGAACTTGCATAACTCAGTTAAGCCTGTACCCGAAACCGACACAGGTAGGTAGGTTGAGTAAACCAAGGGGCGCGAGATAACTCTCTCTAAGGAACTCGGCAAAATGGCCCCGTAACTTCGGGAGAAGGGGTGCCACCGAGAGGTGGTCGCAGTGAAGAGGCCCAAGCGACTGTTTACCAAAAACACAGGTCTCCGCTAAGTCGCAAGACGATGTATGGGGGCTGACGCCTGCCCAGTGCCGGAAGGTTAAGGAAGTCGGTTAGCGTAAGCGAAGCTGACGACTGAAGCCCCGGTGAACGGCGGCCGTAACTATAACGGTCCTAAGGTAGCGAAATTCCTTGTCGGGTAAGTTCCGACCCGCACGAAAGGCGTAACGATTTGGGCGCTGTCTCGGAGAGAGGCTCGGCGAAATAGGATTGTCTGTGAAGATACGGACTACCTACACCTGGACAGAAAGACCCTATGAAGCTTTACTGTAGCCTGGAATTGGCTTCGGGCTGAGTTTGCGCAGGATAGGTGGGAGGCTTTGAAGTTTTCCTTGTGGGGGAAACTGAGCCATCGGTGAGATACCACTCTAACTCAGCTAGAAGTCTAACCTCGACCCGTCATCCGGGAGAGGAACCGTTTCAGGTGGGCAGTTTGACTGGGGCGGTCGCCTCCTAAATGGTAACGGAGGCGCGCAAAGGTTCCCTCAGGCTGGTTGGAAATCAGCCGTAGAGTGCAAAGGCATAAGGGAGCTTGACTGCGAGACCTACAAGTCGAGCAGGGACGAAAGTCGGCCTTAGTGATCCGACGGCACTGCGTGGAAGGGCCGTCGCTCAACGGATAAAAGTTACTCTAGGGATAACAGGCTGATCTCCCCCAAGAGTTCACATCGACGGGGAGGTTTGGCACCTCGATGTCGGCTCATCGCAACCTGGGGCGGAAGTACGTCCCAAGGGTTCGGCTGTTCGCCGATTAAAGCGGTACGTGAGCTGGGTTCAGAACGTCGTGAGACAGTTCGGTCCATATCCGGTGTAGGCGTAAGAGAATTGAGAGGAGCCTTCCTTAGTACGAGAGGACCGGGAAGGACGCACCGCTGGTGTACCTGTTATCGTGCCAACGGTAAACGCAGGGTAGCCAAGTGCGGAGCGGATAACCGCTGAAAGCATCTAAGTGGGAAGCCCACCTCAAGATGAGTTCTCTGTTGGGGTCAACCCAGTAAGGTCACGGAAAGAACATCCGTTAATAGGCGCTAGGTGGAAGTTCAGTAATGGATGAAGCCAAGGCGTACTAACAGACCGAGCGCTTGACCTCTTTTGACTCTCTCTTTTCCTGATTGGTTGACTATGCAGTCTTCAAGGACTCTGTTCTTTCCTGGTGCTTCTAGCGAAGTGGCACCACTCCGATCCCTTCCCGAACTCGGCTGTGAAACGCTTCTGCGGCGAAAATACTTGGGGGGTTGCCCCCTGGGAAGATAGCTCAGTGCCAGGTTTATACTTGCCAAAAAAGACTCCCTGAAAATGGGGGTCTTTTTTGCGTTTAGGGGTAGGGGGGTGATGATGGGGACAACCTGAGATAGGCGTCCCCGTGAGGGGTTAATCCAATTGACGACCGGTGAGTTCGACAAAAATATCTTCGAGGTTTGATTCCCGGGCCATCATGCCAGTGCGATCGCCCTGCTGGTTAATATAGTGATTGGCCTCTTCGAGATTGGCGAAAAACTGGCTTTGTAGTCCCTCAGGGGTATGTGTGACCACCACTCCTTCACCATGGTTGTGCCGTAATTCATCGAGGGTTCCGAGTTCGATGAGTTGGCCACTGTCGAGAATCCCAATGCGATCGCACAAGTACTCCACTTCCTCCATATAATGAGTCGTCAACAGCATGGTCATCCCCTGCTCCTTAAGATCCAACAGAATTTCCCAGAGACGGCGGCGGGTTTGGGGATCTAATCCCACCGTGGGTTCGTCCAGAAACAAAATCTCCGGCTGATGCAGGAGCGATCGCGCAATTTGCAGTCGTCGCTTCATCCCCCCAGAAAGGGTCTTCACAAGGGCGTCACGGCGATTTGTTAACTCCACATACTCTAACCAACGATCAATCCGTTCCTGACGCTCTCCTCGGGGGATATGGTGCAAGCGTCCGTGATACTCCATATTCTCCCAAACCGTCAGATCCACATCCACACTGACTTGTTGAAGCACCACACCAATCGAACGTTTTGCCAGTCGTGCCTGTTGCACCACATCATAGCCCGCCACCTCAATCGTTCCCGAACTTGGCTTCGTGAGCGTGGTCAGCATTCGCACAGTCGTGGATTTACCGGCTCCATTGGGACCCAAAAAACCAAATAATTCCCCTTTTGCAATGTCAAACGAGAGATTGTTGACGACTCCGAGATCTCCATAGACCTTTGAGACATTTTGTACAGATACAGCCGGATTCATAGCTTCCTCAAACCTTAGCGATCGCACTCAGTCAGACGACAGAGGCAGACATCTACCCTGGGATAGATGTGGACTCCCGGCATATTTCTTACCATAAATATGGGCGCTGTACAACATTTTTTAAAATTCAATGACAATTTTCAGAAGGTAAAACTTGACAGTTTAGTCACAAAAAACTATACTGTAGTTAGGAGTAAACTTCCTAAAAATGTAAGTTTTTACTATTTTAAATTTAATCTTTTTGAAGTTTAGCTGAAGGGGAAACTAAATTGACTGCTAGCACTGCCACTCAACTCAAAGACACCGCTGTTGATAACCATAGCGATAATCCAGCCGACATTGCTCGTGCCCGCCCAACCGGCTATTCCAAAACGGTTTCCGATGATGCCGTGGGTGCTTTTTTTAAGGAAATGTCTCGCTATCCGCTGCTCAATCGAGAAGAAGAAATTCACCTGGCCCGAGAGGTTCAGGACTGGGTTGTAATTCGTGAGAAGTGCGCTCAGCTGAAGGAGTCCCTAGGTCGAGAACCAGAACTTTCTGAGCTAGCCCAATCCGTAGGGCTAACTGAAAAAGCGGTAAAACGACAAATGCACCGGGGACGCACCGCTCAGAAAAAAATGATTCGCTCCAACCTGCGTTTAGTGGTGTCCATCGCCAAGCGCTACCTGAACCGGGGCGTTCCCTTCCTCGATCTGATTCAGGAAGGAGCCTTAGGTCTAAGTCGTGCTACCGAAAAGTTTGACCCCGAAAAAGGCTATAAGTTCTCCACCTACGCCTACTGGTGGATTCGTCAGGGAATCACCCGCACCATTGCTAACGATGGGCGCACCATTCGGCTTCCGATTCACATCGTTGAGAAACTCAACAAACTTAAAAAGACCTACCGCCAATTGGGACAAGAGCTAAACCGGCAACCCAGCGAGGAAGAACTCGCCGAAGCCCTAGAGCTGTCCTTAAAGCAGTTGCGGCAACTGCAACGGGTTAGCCAACGCTCCCTGTCTCTCAACCACTATGTGGGAGACGAAGACAACACCGAGGTGTTAGACCTCTTAGAAGATACAGATAGTCCCTCCCCCGACTCTCAAGTGAGCGAAGATATGATGTGTCAGGGTGTGCGTCAAGTTCTCGATGAGGCGTTAACCCAGCGTGAGAGTGAAATTCTCGCCCTGCGCTATGGCCTTGACGGCGAGAAACGCAAAACCCTACAGGAAATCAGCACCCTGTTTAACCTCTCACGAGAACGAGTCCGGCAAATCCAAACCACGGCGATGCGGAAACTGCGCCGTCCCCAAATTTCCCGCCGCCTGCGGGGCTGGTTACAGTAGTTTCTCAAGCTCCCAGTTTACTCCAACCAACCTGTGGCTTCTTCAAGCATGGGTTGGCTTTCCGTCCTTATGAATGTGATAGTTAGCATCCGTCCGGCCACCCCCGAAGATACCGAAGCGATATTCAGCTTAATCCAAGAGCTGGCCGCCTTCGAGAAACTCGAACAGCAGGTGACAGGAACCCCTGATCAGCTTCGTGAGCATTTGTTTGGCGATAATCCCCCCTATGCCGAAGTGTTTCTTGCCCAACAACAAGAGCGAATCGTTGGTTATGCCTTATTCTTCACCACCTATTCGAGCTTCCGAAGTCAGCCAGGACTTTACCTAGAAGATTTGTTTGTTCAGCCGGACTCTCGCCGTCAAGGGATTGGAACGGCCCTGATGGCAAGGGTTGCCCAAGAGGTGGAAAAACGAGGCTATGGACGCTTGGAGTGGTCTGTCTTAGATTGGAACCATAGGGCGATCGCCTTTTATGAAAAGCTTGGGGCAACCGTTCTGCCTGACTGGCGCATTTGTCGGGTAAGCGATGGCCCTATGGTGAAACTGGCCCAACCTGTCCTAAAATCCCAGAATTGACCCGTTGACCCGTTAAGATAGACGTGAACTGTCTTGTTCCGCTTTTAGCCATCTTATGACCGATTCCACAGTGCCCTCTGAACGCAATAAACAACAGGTGGAGGTTTCCATCCAGCTCGACTCCGAACTGGTGGATCAAATACAACACCTTTCCAACGATCCAAGTAAAATTATCGAAACAGCGATTCGACAGTGGCTGCGTGGTGAGACCACTCGGGATGATGAACTCAGCCGCCGCTTGGAACGCAACCCCCCAGTTCCACCTCGTGGCGAATGGAACGATTAGCCCCAATCGCCCCACTTGGGAGATGGGATGGCCGTTCTACTCCCTCCTGCCTAACAGGGCCGCCTAACCCCTTTGTTAGGATAATGGCGGGGTGATGAGCCATGTCGGGTATCCTGCAAACCGTTCCTCCTGATAAGTTCCATGACTTCGACTCAGACGTTCCATCTTCCACCTGGGGTTCTGGTACCACCCGATCTCGAAGTTGGAGACGAGGGAAGGCTGTTTCTGCGCTCTCTCGGCGTTGAGTTGAGCTATATTCAAGAGCGAACAGGGCGCTATCGTAGTTTCCTCTGGCGTAATGGGGCCAATCAGTTTCCCTCTAGTCACCAAGATCAGGTCTTTCAGCCTGTGGATACGGTGGCCTATCTCAGTCATATTTGCCGTATCCTCGATAACCAGACTCCTGAATCTCTCAGTTGCTTTTTCAAGGTAGGGAGCGATATCAGAACCTTTGAACTTTCGATTGCTCCCCTATCCACCCCATCTGGGGAGCCCGATTGTGTCCTAGTGGTAGGACGGCAGTCCGGAACCCTAGGGACAACTCAAGCCGCCAACTCATCATCTCTAGAAGCAGCGTCTCTGGGGTTCTCCCTGTCCAATCGTTCAGACTCCTCCTCATTTCTAACTCAAGTCTCCTACCCCAAACTGCTAACGCAGATTTCCCGCCAAATTCGTCAAACCTTAGATTTAGAGATTATTTGGCAGCAAACGGCTCAAGGGTTGGGAGCCGCCATGAAGGCGGTGCAATGTTGTGTCTATAGTTATGAGGGTCATCAACCTCAGGTGAGATTGGTGGCCCAGTTTCCCCAAGATAGTTCGAGTCTTGACGGTGGCACTGAGCTGTTGTTGCGAGATGCTCCCAACCTACAACAGGCGATTACCAGCTTAGAACCGACCTTAGTGGATCGTCTTGCAGATACTTCAGTAAGCCGATCGCAGGTGTTGGTCGCTACCCGTCATCAGGGCCAAGTCAACGGCATCATCAGTTTAGAACGAGAGCGATCAGATTCAGGACCATCAATTCCGGTTTGGCATCCCACCGAATTGGAAATTATCGCGGAATTGGCAGATCAGGTGGGAACGGCGATCGCCCATGCAGTGCTCTACCGAGAACTCGAACTGGCTCGCCAGGAGGCCGAAGAAGTCTCTCGCCTCAAAAGTGACTTCCTCGCCAACACCTCCCATGAACTGAGAACCCCTCTCAACGGCATGATGGGCTTTCTAAAATTGATTTTGGATGGGATGACGGATGATTCCGAGGAGCAGATGGAGTTTATTGAAGAAGCCTATCGCTCGGCGGTTCATTTGCTCAGTATTATTAACGATATCTTAGATATTGCCAAAATTGAAGCCGGTAAGATGCACTTGGATCTCGAACCGGTTAATATCAAAGAACTTCTGACTCATGTGCAAGAATTCGTTCAAGCACAAATTCAGCAAAAACAACTCTATTTCCAAGTTCAAATGCCTGATACGGAAGACAATATTATTGTCTATGGCAATTATCAGCGACTGCTTCAAATCCTCCTAAACCTGGTAGGAAATGCCATTAAGTTCACCCATGAGGGAGGAATTACGATTACCGGTGAGATTATCTCTCGCCCTGTGGTGGTCAACGATCGCGAATTTTCGGGACTGCTGCAACTGAAAGTGGCCGATACAGGTATCGGCGTCTCCCTTGAACAGCAAGATAAACTCTTTCAAACCTTTAGCCAGGTGGATGGTTCCCGCACCCGTCAGTATGGGGGAACGGGCCTGGGCCTCGTGATTTCTCAAAAGCTTGTCGAAGCCATGGGCGGTGACGTTCACTTTTATAGTATGGGAGAAGGACTTGGCTCGACCGTCACCTTTACCATTGCCCTGTTCCAAGAACCGGTAATGATCTCCCTCGATGAAAGCCTAGACTCCTTAGATTTGTTGGTGGAAAATTGAGCTACATTGAGCCACCAGGAGAGTTGATAACTCGCTTTACCATAAAAAATCGCTATAATGTTGGTAATTATGTGAATTTTTTTTAAGAAAGTCCCTGAATTCAATGGATTTACAAGAAATTTCCAGCCATCTCGACAGTGAGAACGCCCGCGATCGCATGTTAGCCCTAGCATCATTGCGGAACATCCCCGCCGATGATGCCGTACCCCTAATTAAGAAAGTTCTCAACGACCATCACGTTGCCCTGCGCTCCATGGCCATCTTCTCTCTGGGCATCAAGAAAACCGATGAATGCTACGAGTTATTGGTGAACCTACTGCGCCATGATCCCGATTATGGCATTCGCGCCGATGCGGCCGGGGCCCTGGGATATCTGGAAGATCCCCGCGCCTTTGAACCTCTCTCTCGGGCTTTTCTGGAGGAAACCGACTGGCTGGTTCGCTTTAGTGCCGCCGTCTCCTTGGGAAACCTCAAAAATCCCCAGGCGTACGAAATCCTCATCCAGGCCCTCTACAGCGGTGAAGTGATGTTACAACAAGCTGCGATCGCCGCCCTAGGGGAAATTGAAGCCCTAGCGGCCTTAGATGACATCCTCAACTTTGCCAACTCCCCCGATTGGCTAGTGCGTCAGCGCCTGGCCGAAGCTTTGGGTCATCTCAAGCACCCGAAAAGTCAAGCCGCTTTAGGCTATCTCGAAAAAGATAGCCATCCCCAAGTCCTAGAAGCGGCCCGACTCGCTCAACGTCGTTTAAGCGAGGATTCTCAGGGCGTATGAAGTTTGCGATTAGCTGCAAGTTAACCTATCAAATCGCCGCTGACAGCACCTTGATTTTCAATATCGCGGTGTGCAACAACCGAGTGCAAGAGATTCTCCATGAAGACCTGCAAATCCAGGGCGCGGCGGATTGGGACCAGCATACCTCCAGGGAATTGGAAAACCGCTATTTGCGAGTCAATGCCGCCTCAGGGCCGTTGCAGATTCGCTATGACGCGACCGTTGAGTTAAACGCCATTACACAGCCGCCCCAGGCCATTGCCGAAGTTCCCCTAGCTCAACTGCCCTTAGAGGTCTTACCATACCTCTATCCCAGTCGGTACTGTGAATCCGATCGCCTGCTGCGCTTTGCCCAAACAGAATTTGGGGAGTTAGTTCCCGATTATTCTCGCGTCACAGCAATCTGCAACTGGATTTATGAGAATGTCGCCTATCTGTCGGGGAGTACCAACACGCAAACCTCGGCCTTTGATACGGCCACAGAACGAACCGGGGTCTGTCGCGATTTTGCCCATTTAGGCATTGCCTTTTGTCGCGCCCTCAATATCCCAGCTCGCTTTGTCACCGGCTATGCCTATGACTTAACTCCCCCCGATTTTCATGCCTATTTTGAAGCCTATTTAGGCAATGCTTGGTATTTATTTGATGCCACACGCCTGGTTCCCCGTACTGGACTTATCCGTATTGGTACCGGTCGTGATGCGGCGGATGTGTCGTTTGCTACCCTGTTTGGCCCCGTGACCATGGAGACGATGGAGTTGCAGGTCGATTGTCTCACCCCCGGGCAGAGGCCCCAGCCAACGGATGGGGCGATCGCCTTTGTTGAGCCATCAAGGGGCCCCATGTGACCCCAGGGCAACTACAACGATTAACCTCTCTGGGAGCGACATCCCCCAACGGCTAACCCTAACGTCATCAGACCCAACAACAGTGAGGGTTCAGGAACCTGAGTTGGGTCCGACACCTCAGGATCTGTTGCATGAGGTTGATAGTGGTAAGTGAGGGTGTTTTCTACGAACCAGTTGAGGCCATTCAGCAGGTGCTTGCCGTTAATTTGGGGATATTCGACGTAGCCGATATTTCCATCAACCAAGGTTCCAGCCACTCCTCCAACGCGATCGCCCGGAGTTCCCAGGAAATCATCCAGGTTGTTAAAACTGATACTTCCGCTAAAGGTACGGCTTTCAAATTGATTCAACCCATCCACGGTGAAAACGCCACCGAGATCATCGGAGAGTCCCTCAAAGCCATTGACCCCCTCCATGCCAAAGTCCCAAGAGACGATACAATCATGCCGACCCCCTTGAGACTTACATTCAGAAAGCGTCGACCAAGTACTATCAAAGCGGATCTTATAGGTGAAGATAACATCGGTGAGAGACCCCAAACTGAGGTCAAAGGCCTCAAACATCCCATCTGAGGGAAGGGTGTCAACGCTCTGGTACAGGGTTTGGGCGTTAACGGCCGAGGCTCCCAGGAAACTCGACAGCACCATCGTCCCCATCACGATCCTGGGGAGCGGACTACAAGGTATCGTCATTGACTTTAAATAGCAAAGCTGAATACTCAAGGAAACAGGAACTGATTAAGATCCCACTGTAAGTATCATACCCTCATGGGCAAGTACAGCATTCGGGAAACTCTCACAGACTTCAAGCTGTAACTGATCCAAGAAGTCATCCGTATGACCCGGCTCATGGTGAAAGATCACCAAGGTCTTGACCCCGGCCGCCTTAGCAATTTTGACCCCTTCCTGCCAGGTGGAGTGCCCCCAGCCGACTTTGGGAGACTTGGGATTATGATATTCCTCGTCGGTGTACATGGCATCGTAGATGAGAACATCCGCCCCTTGGGCCAATTTCATCACATTCTCATCGAGGCCCTCTGGGAAATGTTCGGTATCGGTGCAATAAAAGACGGAATGGCCTTGCCAACTGACTCGATAGCCCATGGCGGTATTGGGGTGGTTGAGGCGGGTTGTCTCAATATAGATATCCCCCAACTCGAAAGGTTCACCGCAGATGAGATCGACAAACTTCATATCGGCTCGTAACCCTGCCAAGGGAACTGGGGAGTTGGGATGTAACACCCGCTCCATGAAATGTTTTTCCAGGGACTCGCCGTTTTCGGGTACCGCTCCATAGATGCGTAGACAATGACCTTTGACAAAGGCGGGGGTAAAGAAGGGAAACCCTTGAATATGATCCCAATGGTAATGGGTGAACAACATATAGGTTTCCGGGGGAAGTTGCCGCATCAAGTCTTTGCTCAAGGCTTGCAACCCAGTCCCACCATCAAAAATGATGCGTCTGCCCCCAATTTCCATTTCGACACAGGAGGTGTTGCCGCCATAGCGTACTGTCGTCTGACCGGGGGTCGGAATACTTCCGCGAACGCCCCAGAACTTCAGGAGAAATTCAGAAGAGGTGGCTGGTTCCATAGACGTTTCGGGAGACGTTTTGGGGACAGGGGGACAAGGGCAATGGAGAGGTGCACACCGAGGTTAGGAGGTCGTCGGACCCACAGCGGCAGGGAAGTTCGTGGGAGAACTCAGGGTGGCCGCGGTGAGGGTTCCACATTGGGCTTGATGGCGTAGCAGATGGTCACAGAGAACCAGGGCCACCATGGCCTCGACCATGGGTACGGCGCGGGGAAGAACACAGGGGTCATGTCGGCCCTTGGCGGCTAAAACCGTGTTCTGACCATCGCGGGTCACGGTACGTTGTTCTTTCCGAATTGTAGCAGTGGGTTTAAAGGCGGCGCGAATGGCGATCGCTTCCCCGTTGCTAATTCCGCCCTGGATGCCACCGGAGCGGTTGGTATGGGTGCGGATGTTTCCTTCGTGATCGGCGTAGAACTCATCATTATGTTCATGGCCGGTGAGCCGGGTTCCGGCAAAGCCAGAGCCAATTTCAAAGCCTTTGGTGGCGGGGAGGGACATGATGGCTTTGGCGAGATCTGCTTCGAGTTTGTCGAAGACCGGTTCTCCTAAGCCTTTCGGCACGCCACGGGCAACACATTCGACAACACCGCCGAGGGAATCGCCTTGCTTACGAGCGGCTTCGATGGCGGCAATGGCTCGCTCTACGAAGTCGGGGTCGGGCGATCGCACCATGTTCTGTTCCACATCTTCGAGGGTAACGCTGTCTGGGTTCACTTGGGCTTCCAGGTCGTGAACCTGTTTCACGTAAGCCACAATGTCCACCCCAGCCACCTGTCTTAAAATCTTTTTGGCGATCGCCCCAGCCGCCACACGGCCAATGGTCTCACGAGCGGAGGAGCGCCCACCGCCTTGCCAGTTGCGGATGCCATATTTGGCGTCGTAGGTCGCATCGGCATGGGAGGGACGGTATTTGACCGCCATCTCGTTGTAGTCTTGCGATCGCGCGTCTTTGTTACGCACCAGGATCATGATTGGGGTTCCTAGAGTTTTCCCCTCAAACACCCCTGAGAGAATCTCACAGATGTCGCTTTCCCTGCGAGGGGTGGTGATTTTACTTTGTCCCGGACGACGGCGATCGAGTTCAAATTGAATCTCTTGGGCAGAAATTTCAAGTTGGGGCGGACAGCCATCAATGATGACTCCAACGCCGCCGCCGTGAGATTCGCCAAAGGTTGTGACCCGAAACAGATGTCCGAAACTGTTACCCACGATCTGGTACTTCTTATTGGAGTAGAACCCTTGTATCTTAACACTCCTAAACCCCTTTGATGTTAGCGTGCCAGGGATGAGGGACGAGAAATAGGGGGAATCCCCGCCATATCTAGAATTTCGGGAATTAAATGTTCGGTGCGAATGGCCATCAGGTGAACCCCTTGACAAAGCTGTTGGGCCTGTTGGATTTGTTCAGCGGCGATGGCCATCCCTTCTCGCAGGGGATCGGCGGCTTCGTCGAGGCGATCGATGGTGTCTTCGCCGATGTGAACCCCTGGGACATATTTATTGATGAATTTGGCGTTTTTGGCCGACTTCAAGAGAAAAATCCCGGCCAGAATCGGTTTGTCATACTTGGCTGCAATTTGGCTCATGAATTTCTCTAGGCGGTCAAAGTCGGAAATCAGTTGACTCTGGAAGAACTCGGCCCCGGCAGCAATTTTTCGCTCAAAGCGGCGTTGTAAGCCTGACCAACTCGCCAATTGAGGATCGACGGCCGCTCCAGCAAACAGGTCGAGTTTACCGTCACTGAGGGGGCGATCGTTGAAATCCAGGCCCCGATTCATTTTGTTCAGGGTTTGTAGGAGTCGCACCGATTCCAGGTCGAAGACACTTTTGGCCTGTTCATGGTCTCCCGCTTTCACGGGATCTCCTGTGAGGGCCAGAACATTGCGAATCCCCAGGGCGTAGGCCCCCATCAAGTCTGCTTGTAGGCCGATACGGTTGCGATCGCGGCAGGCCACTTGAAACACTGGCTCAATGCCATATTGCACCAGCAAAGCCGAGGCGGCCAAGGAGGACATCCGCAGCACCGCCCGAGAGCCATCGGTGATGTTGACGGCATGAACCCGCCGTTTGAGACAGGTTGCCATTTTCAGCATATGGGTGGGGTCTCCCCCCTTGGGCGGGGCAACTTCAGCGGTGATCAGAAATTCTCCGGCCTGAATGGCGCTACGAAGACGGGACATAGGATAGGGGTAAGAAAGGCAAAAGGCAACAGTACAAAGGTCGGGGCGTTCCAGAATCGGTACGCCCGCAAAAACGGCTTAGAGGGGACGATATCTGAGCTAGAGGGGTTTTGAGAAGCCCATGGCGGTTTTGACGCGGCTAAGGGTATCCTGGGCGACGGATTCGGCTTGTTCGCGACCCTCTTTAAGGACTGATTCAAGATAGCCCTTATCCTCCATGACCTGAGCATAGGTCTGTTGAATGGGACGTAGAACCTCGATAGTGGTTTCCGTCAGTAGGGGTTTGAATTGTCCCCAGCCCATGGACGCACAGTCCCGGGAGACGCTGGCTTTGTCTTGGCCAGACAGGAGTTGATAGAGGGTTAGGAGATTTTGGCATTCAGGACGCTCGGGATTGTCAAATTCTAGGCCGCGCATGGGGTCGGTTTTACATTTTTTGATTTTCTTGGCGATGGTATCCGGGTCGTCTAATAGATTAATACGGCTAAGTTCGGAGGGATCAGACTTAGACATCTTTTTAGTTCCATCGGTTAGGCTCATGACGCGGGCCCCATCCTTGCGGATGAGAGGGTCGGGCATTTTCAGAACTGGATGGTCGGGGCTGCCAAATTGGTCATTGAGACGGATGACCAGATCTCGGGTCAGTTCCAGATGTTGTTTTTGGTCTTCGCCAACGGGGACTTTATCGGCATCGTAGAGGAGGATATCGGCGGCCATCAGCACTGGATAGTCCAGCAGTCCGGTTCCCACGTTCTCTCCTTGTTTGAGGGCTTTTTCTTTGAACTGAATCATCCCTTGAAGCCAGTTAATGGGGGTGATGCAGTTGAGCAGCCAGGTCAGTTCGCTGTGGGCGCTGATGTGGGATTGGATGAAGATGTTGGCATGGTCGAGGCTGATGCCACAGGCTAGGTAGAGGGCGGCGATTTTGTAGCTATTCTCCGCCAGAGTTGTGGGGTCATGGGGGACGGTGATGGCGTGAAGGTCGACGACGCAGAAGTAGTTATCATATTCCTGCTGCACCTCGACCCAGTTGCGAATGGCACCGAGATAGTTACCCAGATGGAGGTTTCCGGTGGGTTGAACCCCCGAAAGAATGCGCTGTTTTCCCATGACTACTTGCGATATCCGTGAACTGTCGAGTCGCGAATGCTTAATATTTCGACATCCTCTAGTGTGACATATTGCGCGATCGCTGCGGCATAGAAGCGTCCAAGCCGGACAGTCCAGGGCATGATGGTCGTCCATACAGTCCCCGATAGGGGCTGAGATTGGTCATCTCCGAGAAAAGCCGTTAGGATGGCGGCAACCTGGAATTGGTGAACGGGGATGAGATTCATCTTCAGAGGTGTTGTACCCAGTTTGCTGAGCTGTCCGCGTTTTCCGGAGCCAACCGATGTCAGTTAGCACTCCCACAGACGATCAACTCCACATCACGATTATCCCTTGGAGACCTTGGCTAGCGGCTTTGAGCATGATGGTATTTTGCCTAGGGGCAACGATTCGCTGGAGTACCAGCACTCGTTTTCAATGCAATCGCTATGCGATCGGGATTACGAATGGCAGTGAGCTAACCGACCGCTGTCGACTGTCGCGCATCAATCTGCTGACGCTTCTGAGAGGGGGAGATTTCCAGACCTTTCCCCTAGACAATTTACAGCGCGCTCGGGTTGCCAGCCAGAGGCGCCGCTATAGTAGTCGTGGTGGCAGCCACACTGAATATCAGGTCATGTTGGATGTAGACGCGCAAGAGATTCCCCTAACCCCCAATTGGCAGAGGAGTCGTCGTGCCCAAGAGCAGTTGGCGAGTCAAGTTAATAGCTTTGTCAATCAGCCGACGCGATCGGAGTTGATCGTTGATACAGGCTCGAGTTCCTTCTCCTCTGGATTTTTCCTGCTTGGCTTTTTGGGGGCAGTCAGCTCCCTAGTGTTCTTGGAGCGAGCAGTTCACTGTGAGTTTGACAAAAGGAAAAAAATCTTTATCATTCAACGACAAGGCTTGCTTTACCAAAGCGTAGAACGGTATCATCTCCTTAGTGTTGATCGTACCTTTGTTGAAGAGAAAGTCCGTCTCAAAGATAGAAACAGCTACCGCCTCGTTCTCCGTTTAAAGAATGGTAAAACCGTTAATATTACCCAATACCATCAGATGAGAGCCGAACGAGATGAGTTGGCGATCGCCGATGAAATTGAGGATTTTCTCCGATAGACACCCTGATTCATCAAACGCCGAGGGGGTTGTGGTAGAAAAAGTCACCTCCTACAAATAAGCTCCAGTATGAGAGTCTGGAACTTGGGCGACCATTTCTGGAGTGCCAACGGCGACCACTTGTCCCCCTTTGTTGCCGCCCTCGGGTCCTAAATCGATGAGCCAATCCGCTGAGCGAATCACATCTAAGTTATGCTCAATCACCAGAATCGAATTGCCTTTGTCAACTAAACGTTGCATGACGTTTAGAAGTTGATGAACGTCATAAAACGATAAGCCGGTGGTGGGTTCATCAATCAGATAGAGGGTTTTTCCTGTGGCGCGGCGGGAGAGTTCTGAAGCGAGTTTGACTCGTTGTGCTTCTCCTCCAGAGAGGGTGGGGGCTGGCTGTCCCAGGTGAATATAACCTAAGCCAACATCTAGGAGAGTTTGTAGGCGACTGGCGGCGCGGGGGATGTTTTCAAACACGCCTAACGCTTCTTCAACGGTCATATTTAAAACATCGGCAATGGAATGACCCTTATAGGTTACTTGTAAGGTTTCCCGATTATATCTCGCCCCTTTACAGACATCACATTGTACATAAACATCGGGCAGGAAATTCATGGAAATGACGTTTACTCCTTGACCGCCGCAGGCTTCACAACGTCCTCCTTTGACGTTAAAGGAGAAACGACCGGGTTTGTAGCCTCGGGCTTTGGCTTCAATGGTTTCGGCAAAGACCTGGCGGATGCTATCAAAAATTCCGGTATAGGTGGCTGGGTTAGACCGTGGGGTTCGTCCAATGGGCGATTGGTCAATGACGATAACTTTGTCAACAATATCTTTGATATTTTTCTTTTTACTTCCTTTGACTTGTAGAGTTTTTAACCCCTGAGGCATGGGAACTTTTCGGGTTAAATGATGTTGGAGAGCTGGGTGAAAGAGGTCATTGACTAAGGTGGATTTTCCAGACCCTGAGACCCCGGTGATACAGACCAGTTTCCCGAGGGGGATTTCCACATCAATATGCTTTAAGTTATTGCGGTGAGCATCCTTGAGTTGGAGGATGCGGCCATTTCCCGATCGCCGTTCTTCGGGAGGTTCAATCTTGCGTCGTCCGGATAAGTAAGCCCCGGTCATGGAGTCTTTGGCGTTGAGAAGGGTAGTTAAATCCCCCTGGGCGACAATTTCCCCACCGTGAACTCCCGCGCCGGGACCAATATCGACGAGGTGATCGGCGCTGCGGATGGTGTCTTCGTCATGTTCAACGACAATGAGGGTATTGCCTAAATCTCGTAGCTTGGTGAGGGTTTTGAGTAAACGACTGTTGTCTCGTTGGTGGAGTCCGATGCTGGGTTCGTCGAGGACATAGAGAACTCCCGTTAGGCCCGAGCCGATTTGGGTGGCGAGGCGGATACGTTGGGCTTCGCCCCCGGAGAGACTGGTGGCGGAGCGATCGAGGGTGAGATAGTCCAGGCCGACATCGAGGAGGAACTGGAGGCGATCGCGAATTTCCCGCAAGACCAGTTCGGCGATTTGAGCTTGGCGAGGGCTGAGTTCCATCTGGGCCAACCGGTTTAAGCATTCATCGATCGCCACTCCGGTCAGGTCGGTAATGTTATATTGACCGATGCGAACAGCTAGGGCCTCGGGTTTGAGGCGTTTTCCGCCACAGACCTCGCAGACTTGGTCGACGAGATATTGTTCGAGTTTGTCTTTGACTTGTTCCGAGGAGGTCTCCTCATATTGGCGTTGCAACATGGCCAGGACTCCGGCAAAGTGGCGGTAGTAGCCCCGGTTTTCTTGATAGCGGGAGTCGGTTTCAATCCAAATGGGGTCACTGGAGCCGTAGAGGAGAATCTGTTGTTGGTCTGGGGTGAGTTGGTTCCAGGGGGTACTGATCTCGAAGTCGAAGGCTTGGCCGACGCTAAAGAGGACGGAGAGATAGTAACTGTTGTCTTTGTCAGACCAGGGTGCGATCGCACTGTAAACGGGGGCGTTGGGATCGGGAATGACCCGTTCTGGAGCGAAGGTGCGGGAACTCCCTAAGCCGTGACAGGCGGGACAGGCCCCGTAGGGGGAGTTGAAGGAAAACAGGCGCGGCGAGAGTTCCTCCATGACAGCGCCATGTTCGGGACAGGCGAAGTTTTCGGAAAAAAGAATTTCTTGGGGACGGTCCTCGTCGGGGAGTTGGGCCGAAATCATGACCACCCCATCGGCCTGTTTTAAGGCGGTGGCCAGGGAGTCGGTGAGGCGTTCTTGGAGTCCGGGTTTGCAGATGAGGCGGTCTACGACAATCTCGATGTCGTGAATTTGGTTTTTGTCCAGTTCGATGTGGTCTGAGAGATCGCGAACTTCGCCGTCGATGCGAACCCGGACGAAGCCTTGGGAGGTGAGGCTGGAGAGGAGTTTTTTGTGAGTCCCTTTTTTTCCTCGGATGACGGGGGCCAGGATTTGAAATTTACTGCGTTCGGGGAGGTCCAGGATGCGATCGCACATGAAGTCGATGGTCTGGGGGGCGATGGAGCGATCGCAATGGGGACAGTGGGGTTCGCCGGCGCGACCAAACAGCAGCCGCAGATAGTCGTAAATTTCGGTGACGGTTCCGACAGTGGACCGAGGGTTATGGGAGGTGGATTTCTGGTCGATGGAGATGGCGGGACTGAGGCCTTCGATAGACTCAACATCGGGTTTATCGAGTTGTCCGAGGAATTGACGCGCATAGGCGCTGAGGGACTCCACGTAGCGCCGTTGTCCTTCAGCGAAAATAGTATCGAAGGCTAGGGAAGACTTCCCGGAACCGGAGACTCCTGTAAAGACGATGAGTTGATTGCGGGGGAGATCGAGATCGATCTGTTTGAGGTTATGTTGACGCGCCCCCCGAATGCGAATGACATCTTCGAGTTTGGGGGAGAGTCCGTTGGGGGAGGACGTTGAGGAGGATTTGCTGGATTTGACGCGCCGTGCCATACCGACCTTTGATACAACCCTTAACATTCTACGCTAAGGGTTTCCTCGATGGTGAGGTTGGGCCGGAGATTGGGCGATCGTCCTGGATTTTCAGGGGAGACAAGCTTAAGAAAATCAGTAATTTTACGGTATTTAGTGAATTTACGGGCAATCAGTAAATTTACTAAGAGATGTGGGACTCTGCCAGTGTGAGTTCAAAGGTGCAACGGGGCAATGTTTGCCCCGTTTGAGTGAATCTGTACTAGCCAGATTCCTCAGTTTTCGTCCATCTGCGGAGGCCAGCCATGACACCGGCGACAACACCTAAACCTAATAATCCAGTGGGTTCAGGAACGGCGACATCGGAACTAAAACTAGCTGTTGTTTCTCCGTCACCCTGTGTGGTTAGGGTAAAGTTCCCAGATGCTTCATCTTCTGGCCCTTGGAAGACCCCATCAGCCGACACATGCAAACCATCGTCAGCGACGGGAGTCATAACCACATTATCGGTGATATCAAAGGACCATGAGGACAAGGGACTATCATTCGATTCAAATGCTAGGAACCCCGATATACCATCATCAGCATCCTCAAAGTCAACACTCTGAATCAGTCCGACTTCATCCTCGTAGGGGGCGAAGACTCCATCTGCTGTTCCAATTCCAAATTCGCCATAATCACCAATATCCTGGTAATTCCCATCACCATCAGCGAAGCGAAACTCGGATGAGTCAGTCACCTGAGTATCAACTTCTAAGGCTTCGATAAAGCCGCTAAACTCTCCTCCTTCACTAAAAGTGATCGCTTCTGCTTGGGAGGGAATAAGCATCGAGAGTCCTGTTAGGGATAAGGACAGGGTGGCGAGGCTTAACGGATAGCGCAAAGTCATAAGTGTTTAAGCTCTTCTTTAGCAACACTTCTGATCTTGCCAAAAGTTACCTGGGAATTTCAAGGGGGTTTTGGATAAAATATTTAAATTTTGCCGATTTTATTTTCGGGATTTATAATGTCTGATTCCTGGTTTAGGTTATCATTTCTTATTTCTTTTCTATAATTCCATAAATTTTGGCGACCGTCCCAGAAGAACGCTCGCCAAAATAAACCGCAACGTAGCATGAAGATTCGGAGGTTTCAGCAGATGACCCAACTAATAGTCAGAGGACATCAACTAGCTGCTTTTGCGTTTGCGGGTAGCGAAGAGAGAGCCAGCCATTGCACCTAAGCCCAGGAGAAGAGAAGGCTCAGGAACATCCTTTGTGCTGACGTGAACCACCATATCCTGGTAATCCCAGTCTGCATATTTTGAACCTTCTTTGAGATCTTCAAAGGCGATAATAAAGTCACCCAGTCCAAATTTTAGAAGCGTTCCGTTTACATCAAACTTGCTGCCATTTCCTTCATAAACCAAGGCATGTTGGTTACCACCGTAGTTGAGGTGATTTTGCGTGTAGAATGTGTCATTTCTAGGATTCGTCAAATAGAATCCGAAGGAACCACCGCCCAACGCCGCTATCTGGGCTTCGGTCAGGCTTTTCGAGGTGGTTGGGCTATCGGGGCCGTCAAAAATCTGAATCTTGACGCTCGGATCAGCGACGGAGTAAACTCCAAACGTATTTCGATCAGAGAACCCCGCAACTTCAAACATCAGGGTGGAAAGTATAGAGCTGTAATTGAATGTATCAGTTGTTGAAATATCACCTACTACATCAATGCCCGGGCCACTCACAGTTGCATCATTCAAGAGCGTTTGCAAAGAACATTCCTGAGCATGAGGGTCACCTGGAACTTCAGCGCAGTCGTTAGACTGACCGAAAGTAACAGCTGCGGCCGGGTTGGCTCCTACCACCAGTCCACCAAGAGCAATGGCAGCCCCGGCGGTCAGGGTCAAGGTTTTTTGGGTTAATGTTGTCATCGTTTTCATGATCGGTTCCTCTTTAGATTCTTGCGTATTTATACTGAGATGCTTGTTGATTCCACTATAACCACTGCCCCTGGAACTGGGGTATTTTTACGGATATCTTTACAAAGGCTTTAAAAAAAAACCTGGAAACCTCGGGTTTTATATAGAAAGTGTAAAGATAAGCGGACTCCGGGTCTTTGTGTAATATTACGTAAAGCGATTCTGTGACCCAATCCGACCGAAACGTGACGAGAGCGTGATGGGGGAAGGCGATCGCCCTGCACCCCCTGGTCTCCCCCCAGAGATGCTCTCCTTAAGAATGCTGAGATTAATCTGACATTAATACTGATCTATAGCCGGGACGCCTTTTAGGGATAGACAAGGAGGAGGGCGACTCTATACCGTGAGGAAAAGCCCATTACCCAGATCGATATCCTCATGCTCACTTGTGCCACACTTCTGGAAACCTATCCTGACCTCTGGCGGGACGCCACCCGTCATCCGTTTCTCGATCGCTGTCAGGCGGGAACCATCGAACCCCATCAGTTCAACACTTGGCTCATCCAGGATTACATCTTCGTCACGGAGTTCACTCGCTTTCTAGCCAATGGCTTAGCAGCGGCCCCGGTTTCTCATTTTGATATCCTGTTGGGGGGATTAAACGCGATCCAGGATGAGTTAGCCTGGTTTCGTAACAAAGCCGCAGAACGAGGCTTAAGCTTAGACAGTCCCCCTCAAACCACCTGTGAGACCTATTGTCAGTTGCTGGCCAGTTGGTCCGTACAACCCTATGCAGTGCAAGCCACAGCCTTATGGGCGATCGAACTCGCCTATAATCAGGGTTGGCAATTGCCGGGTGCAATGGTGTCTCCCTATGATGAGTTTGCCCAACGGTGGGGCAATCCAGGATTTACAGACTATGTTAAATACTTGGAAAAACAAGCAGACGAAAGCCTAGCCGAGGCATCAGAGACCGTTCAGCGTCAAGCGGAGGCGGTTTTTCAGGACGTGGCTCGTCAGGAGCAAGCGTTTTGGCAGATGGCATTTGTCCAAACCTCCTAACGGGATACAATCCCGTTAGGAGGTTTGGCTAGTCCGCAGAGGATTCTCCCGATTCTTCACCTTGGCCCTTGGATAACAACAAAACCTGTGATCTAGCCAATTGCGGTTCCCGCACGCTTCGCGAACGCCTTGTCCTGCCCGCTCAGAAATATCTCTCTCAATTCTCATTATCCGTTGTTCTAGTTGTCCCTTCGGCGATACTCCATGAAACTTCTCTGTTGGTTCTGGCTGGGATGGATGGGGATGGCGGGAATCTTCGCCGCCGGACTGGGGGAGGGCCGGGCGATTGCTCAACCGGCCCCACCCCAATCCCCCGAGTTACCGCCACTTCCCGATCGCCTCCCTCCCCCGAGTCCCGAGATTTTAGTTCCTCCCCTGGGCCCTCCTGAAGACCGAGAGGGGCCCTCAGAGGCAGTGGGAGAGATTCAGGTGCGGGAGATTCAGGTCTTAGGTAACACCGTCTTCTCGGCTGAGGAGTTGGCCCCCATCACCGAGGCCTATGAGGGGCGATCGCTGGTGTTTGAAGATTTAATCAACCTACGTACCCAGATTACCGACCTCTATGTAGAGAATGGTTACACCACGTCGGGTGCCTTTATTCCTCCCCAAGATGTCACCGATGGGGTAGTGCAAGTTCAGGTGGTGGAGGGACGCTTAGATCGGCTGACGATTGCAGGGGTAAGCCGCTTGTCGGAGGGCTATATTCGCCGCCGGATTGGTCGCGCGGCGGAGCCTCCTTTAAGTCTACCGGAGTTGGAACGGGCCCTACAACTGCTACAACAAGATCCGGCGATCGCCTCAGTGCGGGCGGAATTAGTGGCGGGACGGGCCCCAGGCTTGAGTGAGTTACGGCTCAATTTAACAGAAGCCTCTCCCTTTCAAGGGGGGTTACGCTTAGCCAATCGTAATTCGCCCAATGTGGGTTCCATTCGTCCCTCCGCACAATTGGAGTTTCACAGTCCCCTGGGGATTGGCGATTCTCTGTGGGGAGAATTTGGCATCACTGAAGGGGTGCGGGAGGGGGGGATGGAGTATCAGGTTCCTCTCAATTCCCAGAATACTCGTCTCTCTCTTCTTTATAGGCGGGGGCGATCGCGGGTGGTGCAGCGGCCCTTTAATGTCTTAGGAATCCGCTCGACTGAGGAAAACTGGCAGTTGGGCCTGTCTCATCCAATCTGGGAAACTCCCAATGATCAGTTTCGGCTGGGCCTGTCGTTGGGAATCGAGCGATCGCGCACCTTTATCTCTGAGGATGACCCCTTTTCCTTTTCTGAGGGTCCCCAACAGGGTCGTTCCAATTTAACCGTTTTACAATTCACCCAGGAATGGTCCTCTCGTTCCCCCGCTGAAGTGGTGGCCGCGCGATCGCAGGTTAGTCTGGGACTCGATGCGTTTAATGCAACCCGGAATCAAGATGACCCCGATGGGCAGTTTTTCGCTTGGCTGGGACAATTCCAATGGGTGCGATCGCTCTCCCCAGACACTCTCCTGATTACCCGTGTCGCCAGCCAATTATCCACTGATCCCTTGCTTCCCATTTCCCAGTTTGGCATTGGCGGCCCCGATACCGTTCGTGGTTATCTTCAAAATCAACGGGTTGGCGATAGTGGGGTGATTGCATCTGTGGAGTTTCGCTATCCCCTGATTCAAGACCCCGGAGGCTTGGGAACCTTACAAATTGCTCCGTTTTTAGATGTAGGAACCGTCTGGAATTTGGGGGGTGATCGCGAGGTTCCCACGCCTCAAACCCTCGTCGGAACTGGAGTTGGACTCCGTTGGGATGTTAACCCCGATTTATCAGCGACTCTCGATTGGGGGATTCCTTTAGTGGGAGTGGGCGATCGGGGCGACTCCCTACAGGGTAATGGCATTTATTTCTCCATAGAATATAATTTATTTTAGAGACAACAGAAAATCATCTTAAAACCTTAGCTGTGGGGATAATGGGTTGTGGTTTTTTTGCCCCAAAAATGTATCTCATTTTAGCCGATTATCTGAAGACCCGTTCAGATGTAAGTTTTGACATTTTTAGAGAGGACATTATGAGTTTTAATACCGACAAACTCGATCAGATACTCAAGGAACGGGCAACCCAGAACGAAAATCAGCGACAGGAGGTTCTTAAATCCGTTCAACACTGGCTAAATGACCATGCTGAAACCTACAGAGTTGAGCAAGCCTATATTTTTGGATCTCTGACTCGTCCCTATCAGTTTCAGCCTCATTCTGATATCGATATTGCTGTAGAACAGGTCGATCCCGAAGGGATGTTTTTGATGATTAGTTTCCTGATGACTGATATGAATCGGGATGTGGATGTGATAGAATTAAGAAAGTGCCATTTTTCCCATAAAATTCGCGAAACAGGAATCCTGTGGACGACCCCCAAAAACGCCTCTTAATCGCAGATTTGGCGGCGAATGTCTAGGGCTTTTGCCGAAGCTGACAGCCTGTTTATAGGAATTCTCAAGGCGAATTGAGACTGGAACGCAGGGCTAATAACGCCGTTCCATAGGCAGCTTCAGTCTCCAGAGAACGCGTCACCGGAACTCCCAGGCGTACCTCTCGTAGGCGCATCCAAGCAAAATTTTTTGCCCCACCTCCAGCGGTGTAAACTCGTTGTAGTTCCGTTGCCCCCAGGTTCTGTAACCGTTCATAGCCTTCAGCTTCAATTCGGGCCATACTATCGAGAAGTCCGTGAAGAAACTCTAGGGAATTGTCCGGTTTGGGGTCTAATTGTGGGGGATAGTTAGGGTCATTGATGGGGAACCGTTCCCCCGGTTGCAAGAGAGGATAATACTCTAGAGAACTGGGGCCCCTGGGGAGGCGATCGCTCAACTCCTGTAACTCGGCCTCAGAGAAAAACCGTTGTAGAACCGCCCCCCCAGTATTCGATGCACCTCCCGTGAGCCATAAATTCCCCAAACGGTGGCTATAGACTCCATAGCGGCCATCATCAACGCGCTGACAGCTGAGAAGTTTTAAGACTAACGTCGATCCGAGGGAGGTGACAGCATCCCCCGGCTGATGGGCCCCACTGGCCAGAAACGCCGCAATACTATCGGTGGTTCCTGCATGAACCCGACAGTGGCGGGGTAGGTGAAAGCGTTGGGAGATGTCTGGGGTAACTGTTCCAATGGCCGTTCCAGGGGCGACAACCTCGGGAAGGCGCGGCGTATCTTGGGGAATCCAGTCTGGATATCTCAGGGATTGCGGATCATAGCCGAGTTTCAGGCTGTTGTGATAGTCACTGATTCCTAGTTTTCCGTGGAGTCGGAAACTTAACCAGTCCGCTTGATGGAGAAAATAGGTGTTTGGCGGGAGAGACGATTGCTGACGAAACCAGATCAGTTTACTAAAACTGGAGGTACTACTGGCGGCGGGATGATGGGGGGGAACTCGCTGTTTAACCTCTGGGGAGACGGAATTGGCGCGGGAGTCGTTGTAGAGTAGGGTGTCAGAGATGGGTTGTCCCCTGTCGTCGCACAGCAGGACCGTTCCTGAGGTTCCGTTGAGGGCGATCGCCCGGAGTCCCTCCCGCCAATCCTCTGAAATCTGATCTAAAACGGTAGACAACCCCATCCACCAAGCCGCCGGGGTTTGTTGTTCCAACGGAACTCGTATCTGCCAAACTGGGGTTTTTGCCTCGTCAACCAGGATAGCCCGCACCCCAGATGTGCCAAAATCAACGCCAAGTACATATCCCATTCTGAATCTCCGTTCCTTTCCGTTCCT
Organism: Sodalinema gerasimenkoae IPPAS B-353; assembly: GCF_009846485.1. Lineage (GTDB taxonomy): Bacteria > Cyanobacteriota > Cyanobacteriia > Cyanobacteriales > Geitlerinemataceae > Sodalinema > Sodalinema gerasimenkoae. The sequence continues at coordinate 1,064,894 of NZ_ML776472.1, read as the reverse complement.
TCCATGACGATATTGTGGATTTAACGATCTCCATCTGTACCCATAACGGCGAAACTCGCGTACCACGAGTTCTCGATCGCCTCTGCGATTGCGCCCAAGATACCCCGGATTCGATAACCTGGGAACTCCTGATTATCGATAATTGCAGTACCGATGCAACGCCCCAAGTCTGCGACGGATATCGCGATCGCCTCCCCCTACGAGTGATCCGAGAAGGCCAAAAGGGACTTGCCTTTGCCCGCCAACGGGCGATCGAAGCCGCCCAAGGGGAACTCGTGGGCTTTCTCGACGACGACAATCTCCCTGATAGGGACTGGATTCGTCAAGCGGTGGCGTTCGGACAACAACACCCCAACGTCGGGGCCTATGGAAGTCGTATTCTCCCCGACTATAGTATCGAACCGCCCCCCAACTTTGATCGCATCGCCCCCTTTCTTGCCATCACCGATCGCGGCCCCGACGCCAGGCCCTATCCCCCCGAAAAACGACTGCTTCCCCCAGGGGCCGGATTAGTGGTGCGTCGCCAAGCCTGGTTAACCTCCGTTCCCCAGCAATTAACCCTAATCGGCCGTACCACCAACATGGCCCTAGCTTCCGAAGACTTAGAAGCCCTAGTTCACCTGCAACAGCATCACTGGGATTTGGTACGCCCCCCAGTTACGGGTTCATCACCTTATTCCCCCCTGGCGACTGCAACCGGACTATCTTTATAAACTCATGCGGGGAATTGGCCTGAGTCGGTATCGAACCCGAATGCTGAGTTTTTCCCCGATTCTGCGCCCCCTGGCCCTCATCGCCTACAGTCTCAACGACAGCCGCCGCATTCTCCGTCATCTGTTACGCCACCGCGGCCAACTGCAAGAGGATATCGTTGCCCAAGCCGAACTCCGCTTCTACATCGCTTGTCTTACCAGTCCCATTTTCTTCTGGAGGCAATACTTCTCCAACACCCCGCCAAACTAACTCATTGATCTAGTCTCAACGCTCAATTCTCAAATATTCCATGGATTTTACCGTCGCCATTTGTACTTATAACGGAGAACAGCGAGTTCCCCAAGTCTTAGACGCCTTGGCGCGACAGCAGGGAACCGAGGAGATATCCTGGGAAGTGTTGGTGGTAGATAATAATAGTGGAGATCGCACCGCTGAGGTGGTTCAAGGATATGATTGGGCCAGTCGTGCGCCGGAGAATAGCCGTTTGCGATGGCTGTTGGAACCACGACAGGGAACTGCCTACGCCCGTCGTCGGGCTATGGAAGAAGCCGCCAGCGAGGACTGGGTGGGGTTTCTCGATGATGATAATTTGCCCGGTGAAACTTGGGTGAAGGAGGCGTTTCAATTCGGCTGCGATCGCGAAGCGTGGGGGAACCGCGATCGCCCCAAAATTGGCGCCTACGGGGGGATTATCCATGCTAAACTCGATGCCCCTCCTCCCGACTATTTTGACGCCGTTAAGCTGCGTTTAGCGGTCTATAATCGCGGCGATCGCCCCTTTTGTTATGCCCGCACCGCCAAACCCCGGATTGTTCCCGCTGCACCCGGTTCGGTGATTCGTAAACAGGCCTGGCGCGAGTGTGTTCCCGAAAAATTGTTGTTACAGGGGCGAGATGAGGCGGGACAAACTTATGTGGGGGCTTGTGAGGATTTGGAAACTCTGTTTTATATCCAAAACAGTGATTGGCAGATTTGGCATAATCCCAAGATGGAAATTTGGCATCATTTACCCCCATCTCGTTTAGAACGAGACTATTTATTGAAAATTTCTCGCACGGCGGGCTTATCAAATCATGCGTTGCGGATTGCACGTTTGGGGGGGAAGGTACAGGTTTTGATGCCTCTCTATTTACTCTCGGATGGGTTAAAGTTAGGACGCTATTATCTCAAGAATTCTGGGAGTTTTGCTCAAGATGTGGCGAGGGCTTGTGAGTTTCAGGAGAGGATTGGCCGTTTATTAAGTCCCTTTTATATTTGAGAGGGATTGGTTGAGAACCACAGAGTCACGGAGGACACAGAGGGACGATGAGAGTGGCGTTTACGACGATGTATGATGTGGGCGATCGCCGCAGTTGGCCCCCGACTCAGTTGGGGTTATGTCAGGCGGGATTTGCTATGGCTCAAACTCTGCAAAATTTGGGCTGTCAGGTAGATTATGTGGGGGGATTAAGTAAAAAACGCTCTCTGGTAACGAAGTTAAAGTGGGAGTTTTATAATAAGGTTCAACAGCGTGATTATTATCGTTGGGTGGAACCGGGAATTGTGCGGGATTATGGGCTACAAGTTCAGGAGAAACTTGGTCAAATTGACTATGATATAATTTTGGCGGCGGAAAATGTGTTACCCATTGCTACCTTAAAACCCCAAAAGCCGATGGTTCTCTGGACCGATGCCCCGTTATCCGCCTTGGTTGACTATTATCCCTACATGAGTCATCTCTGTCGAGAAACGCGGCGCAATGTCTATTCCTTTGAGAAACAAGCCCTTGACCGCTGTGACAAGGTGATTTATGCCTCAGATTGGGCGGCTAATCAGGCAATTTCTACCTACAAACTGCCCTTATCTAAAGTAGAGGTAATTCCTTGGGGGGCGAATTGGTCTGAGATGCCCGATGAGGGAGAAATCCGAGGAGCAATAGCCCAACGCTCTCAAACAACCTGTGAATTATTATGGGTTGGCGTCGATTGGGAACGCAAAGGAGGAAATATCGCCTTAGCGGTGACTGAATGGCTCAATCAACATGGTCTTGAAACACAATTAAATGTTGCCGGAATGATTCCCGAAAAGATTTTAGACGAATCTCCCCATCTTCGCTATTTTGATTATTTAAATAAAGACAATCCCCAACAGTATCAACAATTAAAACAATTATTTCTTAACTCTCATTTTTTTGTATTACCAGTTCAAGCCGAAAGCTATGGTCATGTCTTTTGCGAAGCCCAAGGATTTGGACTCCCCTGCCTTACTCATGATACAGGTGGGATATCCACGATTGTTAAGCACGAAGAAACAGGGTGGATTTTTCCCAAAAACACATCAACTCAAATTTATGGAAGCTTAATACTAGAGATGTTTAAAGATGCAAAAAATTATAAAAAAACTGCTATAAAATCCCTAAAAAACTATCAAAAAAAATTAAACTGGGACAGCGCCTGTCAATCCCTTCTCAACATCCTCAAATCCTTATAAACCCTAGCCTCCGCCTCTCCTTCCCCCTCCCCCTATGAAAATTGCCTATCTTACCGAATTTAACCTAACCCAATTCAATCCCCAAACCCTACCCCGTAACAAACTCGGACATGGACAAAAATGCCGAGCCATCTTTGACGCCCTAAACCACCATCACAGCGTTATTTCAGTTCATCATCTCAACAAACAGCGAGAACACAGCGCCCTTCTCCCCAAACTCAAACGCCGCTACCATAAACTTTTTCAGAAAACCTATCTCCCTTGGACCGAACCCCAGTTTACCCGTGACTATGGACAACAACTTCAAACTGAGTGCGATCGCCTCAACCCAGACATTATCCTAACCTCCGACAGTAACCTCATTGCCTACCTCAACCTCAACCAACCCATCGCCCTCTGGACAGATACCTCCTACGCCGGTTTAATTGACCACTATCCCGGCTATCAAAACCTCTGTTCCGCCAGTCGGCGACAACTCTATGATTTGGATAAACGGGCCTATCAACGGTGTCGGGGGCTCTTTTTTGCCTCCCAGTGGGCCGCCGACATCGCCGGGGAGGCCTATCAACTTCCCTCAGACAAAATTAACGTCATTCCCTTCGGGGCCAATCTCTCCCAAGTTCCTACCTCAGCCCAAGTCGAGGCCTGGCGGCGATCGCGCCCCAAGCAACCCTGTAAACTCCTCTTTATTGGGGTAGATTGGCAACGCAAAGGGGGAGATATGGCCCTAGCGGTGGCCCAGGAACTCAATCAGCGGGGCTATCCCACCGAACTAACGCTTGTGGGCTGTCAACCGCCCCACCCCGTCCCCTCTTTCGTCCAGAGTTTGGGCTTTCTCAACCGTCAACAGCCCCAAGACGCCGCCACCCTCGATCGCCTCTTAGGGGAGTCTCACTTCCTCATACTTCCCTCGCGGGCCGAATGTTACGGCCATGTTCTCTGTGAAGCCAACGCCTTCGGGGTTCCTGTTCTCACCAGTGACGTGGGGGGAATCCCCACTGTTGTACGTCAGGGTGTCAACGGCCAACGCTTTCCCCTCGACGCCACAGCAGCGGACTATTGCAATTGGATTGAACGCCTCTTACAGGAGGGCGGCTATCAAGATTTAGCCCAAACCGCTAGACAGGAGTTTGAACAGCGTCTTAATTGGCAGGTAGGGGCCGCCACCTTGGCCCATCAGCTTGAGGGGTGGGTTTGATGGCAAAATGGTCAACATTGTCTGAATTAGGAGCTTTCCATGACCATGCTTGCACGTCTCCAAGATAGCCTTCGTCGCGGCCAGGCGCTGAAAATCATTGCTGGACTGACCAACTTCGATCGCCAGTCCGTGGCCCGCACCGTAAAAGCGGCCCATCTCGGGGGGGCGACGTTCCTGGATATCGCAGCGGATGCCGAGTTGGTGCGTTTAGCCAAATCCCTGACTGACTTACCTATCTGCGTTTCCGCTGTGGTTGCTGAGGACTTCCTCGAACCCGTCGCTGCTGGGGCTGATTTGATTGAAATTGGTAACTTTGACGCCTTCTACGCCCAAGGCCGTCGCTTTGAAGCCCCCGAAGTGCTGGAACTGACTCGGGCCACCCGCGCCCTTCTGCCTGAGATTACCCTCTCGGTGACGGTTCCCCATATCTTGCCCCTCGATGAACAAGTCCGTCTGGCAGAAGCCTTGGTTGAGGCTGGGGCCGATTTAATCCAAACCGAAGGGGGAACCAGTAGCCAACCTAGCCATGGGGGAACCCTGGGCCTGATTGAGAAAGCGGCCCCCACCCTGGCCGCCGCTGCTGAGATTTCTCGAGCAGTGTCGGTTCCCGTTCTCTGCGCCTCCGGGATTTCCAATGTCACCGCACCTCTGGCTATTGCAGCGGGGGCCGCTGGTGTAGGCGTGGGATCGGCTGTTAACCGCCTCGAAAGTGAGATTGAGGCCATCGCCGCTGTGCGGGGCCTCGTTGAGGCCCTTGAGGGAGTTAACCATCCCGTCGTCCGCATCTAATCCGCATCTAAGTTCACCTCACTCCGACTCTGGCGGCCGTTGTGCGTGAACTGGCCGCCGGGTGAAGCCTCAGGAAACCTTCAATTTATCGGCATTTCCTGAGGCTTATCAAAATTTTTTATCAGCAGGATTGTTAATTATTATCAGGCGCGATCGCCCCCTTGCTGGGGGATTGCCCGACTCTAACCCTTAGAGTGACCATCGCCTGTCTGGAGGTTTGACTAAATTTAGCAATCAAAATAGATCGCCAAAGTGTGAAATATATCTTAAGATTATTGTATTCGATGGGCTAGTTCACGAGAGACTAGCTACAAAAAGCAAAATTTAACAGGAAAAAGGAGAACTTTTATGGCATTAGTCCCCATGCGTCTGCTGCTCGACCACGCAGCGGAAAACGGTTACGGTATCCCCGCATACAACGTCAATAATATGGAGCAGATCCTGGCAATCATGGAGGCTGCCAACGAAACCAACAGCCCCGTGATTCTTCAGGCTTCTCGCGGCGCCCGTAAGTATGCTGGTGAAAACTTCCTCCGTCACCTGGTGATGGCTGCGGTAGAAACCTACCCCCATATTCCCATCGTGATGCACCAAGATCACGGGAATGGCCCCGCCACCTGCTACTCTGCTATCCGCAATGGCTTTACCAGCGTCATGATGGATGGTTCCTTGGAAGAGGATGCCAAAACCCCTGCTAGCTTTGAGTACAACGTCAATGTCACTAAAACTGTGGTTGACGTAGCTCACTCCGTTGGTGTCAGCGTTGAAGGTGAACTCGGTTGCCTCGGTTCCCTCGAAACCGGTAAAGGCGACAAAGAAGATGGCCACGGCGCCGAAGGTGTTTTGACTCGTGAGCAACTCCTGACTGATCCCGATGAAGCCGTTGAGTTCGTTGAGCGCACTCAAGTCGATGCTCTCGCGGTTGCCATCGGAACCAGCCACGGTGCTTACAAGTTCACCCGCAAACCCACTGGTGAAATTCTAGCAATCAGCCGCATTGAAGAAATCCACAGCCGTCTCCCCAACACCCACTTGGTGATGCACGGTTCGTCCTCCGTTCCTCAGGAATGGCTGGATATGATTAACCAATACGGTGGTGCTATCCCCGAAACCTACGGTGTGCCTCTCGAAGAAATTCAAAAAGGCATCAAGAGCGGTGTTCGCAAGGTTAACATCGACACCGACAACCGCTTGGCGATTACTGCCGCTATTCGGGAAGCGGCTGCGAAGGATCCCTCCAACTTCGATCCTCGCCACTTCATGAAGCCTTCGATTAAGTACATGAAGCAAGTCTGTGCCAAACGCTATGATGCCTTCGGTACGGCTGGTAATGCGACCAAAATCAAGCAAATTCCTCTCGATGAGTTTGCGGCGAAGTATGCCAGTGGTGAATTGGCTGCGAAAACCAAGTCTGCGGTTTCTGCGTAGTTTGGCAGCCTCGTCTAACTAGATGGATGGTTTAGCGACCATCTCTAACTAGATTGTTTAAGGGTAGTACAATGGTGCTACCCTTTTTTGTTTGGGAGAACCCACCCCGCCCTGTCGGGCACCCCTCCCAAGAGGGGATTGGGGACTTTGGATTGGTTGGGGGGACTCTGGAGAGAAGGCTTGACAGACTTTGCCCTTAAATAGTATAAAGTCTCAATAAGTAATGCGAAACGATCTCTAGTGAGTCTGGTAGAAAAGAAGGCTGGGTTAGGTTATCTCGGGAGACTGGGTTTTTGTTCCGGAGATTAAACCGGCAACCTTGCTGCCAGAGTTCCTAGGGTCTTAACTACAATCATTTCTAGTTTTGCGCTCCTCAACCTCTAGTGTCTCCTGCGATCGCCCCCCTATGACTGATACGATTCTCCAGCTTGATGGCTTAACCAAGCATTATCCTCAGATAGCCGTTCCGGCAGTGGATACGGTCAATTTGTCTCTAGAAAAAGGGCAGATTCTCTCTCTGCTGGGGCCCTCAGGTTGTGGTAAAACGACTCTATTGCGCTTGATTGCTGGCTTTGAACGACCCAATGAAGGTCAGATTGTCTTGGAGAACCGAGCCATTGCCGGCCGGGGGCGCTGGGTTCCTCCAGAGAAGCGGAATCTGGGCATGGTGTTTCAGGAATATGCCCTATTCCCTCATCTGACGGTAGCGGATAATATTGCTTTTGGCTTGAAGAAGCGACAACTCAGGAGCGGCGAGATTAAGAATCGGGTGGCTGAGGCCTTGAGTTTGGTGGAACTCGATGGACTTCAGAACCGCTATCCTCACCAACTTTCGGGGGGACAACGGCAACGTGAGTTTGGTGGAACTCGATGGACTTCAGAACCGCTATCCTCACCAACTTTCGGGGGGACAACGGCAACGGGTGGCCCTAGCGCGGGCCCTGGCTCCTCGGCCGGTGTTGATGCTGTTGGATGAGCCTCTGAGTAATCTGTGTGGCCCTAGCGCGGGCCCTGGCTCCTCGGCCGGTGTTGATGCTGTTGGATGAGCCTCTGAGTAATCTGGATGTGCGAGTACGCCTCTATTTGCGCCATGAGATTCGCGCCATTCTCAAGAAAACTGGCATGACGGCGGTGTTTGTGACTCATGATTGCGAAGAAGCCATGTCCATCTCCGATGTGGTGGGGGTGATGCGTCAGGGACGATTGGAACAGATGGATACCCCTGAAGCCATTTATCGTGAACCGGCTTCGCGGTTTGTAGCCGAGTTTGTGACTCAGGCGAATTTCTTGCAGGCCCGTCGTTCGGGGAGTGAGTGGGAGACGGAATTGGGTCGCTTTTCTGTGGCGGCCACGGGGGAACTTTCCGGGGAACTCGGGGATGTGATGATTCGTGAGGAAGATGTCATCGTGCAGCTAGATGAGTCGGGAGAGGTACAGGTGCGCGATCGCCAGTTCCTGGGCCGGGAACATCGCTATTGTCTGCAAATGCCCTCGGGCCAATGTGTTCACGCCCGCAGTCATGAGATATTAGGGCTGCCGATTGGCGCACGAGTTAAAGTCCAGATTCCTCAGGAGGCGGCCCGGGTGTTTCCGCCGGCCCATCGGGAGTTGACGGCCTCGGTAAAATAACCCCCAGGCTGTGGGGGATGGCTCGGGGAGTGCGATCGCGCGATCTCAGTCGTTCGATTCCCTGAACCACTAATTGCGTCGAGCCACCCCCATCTAACATCATGATCTCTTGAGCGCCCAGGGCCCGCAAGACCCGGGCCGCTCGCAGTTGGGTGGCCGCCGGGGAGTTGAAAATCCAGAGAGTTTCTGAGGTTCCGTCTTGGTTGCGATCGCCCACCCCGATAAAGGTTCGCCCCACGGCCCGTTTAATGCCTTTGTCGGCCCATTCGTCTAAGCCAACGAGGAGATTGGGAATTGGCGAAAACAGGGGATTCTCAGGATAGCCGACTTCTGGAAAGGGCAAAATCTGGGCCTGCTGGCCCTGAATCATCAGCATTTTCTTTTCTCCGGGATATTCCCCTAATCCCGCATAACCGCCACTGTAGATAATCCCGTCAGCCTTGAGGGGAAATGCCAGTTGTAGGGGCTGAGAGCCAAAAAACTGACCATTGGTGACCGAAAAGGCGCGATCGCCCCAACGCTCTTCTAAATCCTGCCAATGGACTTGTATCGGTTGCGGGTCAATGGAGACACTGACCCCAGTATCATATTGGGGGAGGTTGCCCAAGTCATCGGCTCCTTCCCCCCAATCTTGGACATGACGGGGGTCGAACAATTGTAGGGACACCCCAGCACTTAAGTCCAGTTCCTGAACCCAATCAACGCCATTACCATAAAGCCGTAGGCCCGGTTCCTGGCGGATCACCTTAAATTTATAGGGGGGGTCTGTTGACAGGGAAACCGTTGCCAACAGGGTTGTGGTGAGGGTAAAGGCGATGAAAGCTGTCAATTGGGGTCTCTTTGTTTTAGTCTGGTGAGAGGACTAGCCCTTGAGGTTGTCCTCTCAGGTTCCGAATCTCTCGATTGTAGGAGAGTTGTCTTGAAACACGCAACGCGGCCTGGCCCATCGTCTCAGTCCCCTCCCCCCACCATGGTTGATGACATTCCCGAAGCACTACGCGATCGCCCCCTTGAACGTCCCTCGGGGACTTCAACCACCTCAGAAGCAGCGGGGATGCCCCTTCTTTTCCTTATCTTTGCCCTCACGGCCAGCGTCGCCCTGGGGGGGTTAGGTTGGTATCTTTGGCAAAATCAGGAGCAAATCGCTCCTTTGGCGGAGTCGACTCCTGCTTCCCCCGAGGAAATGACCCCAGCCAGGGAGGGAACTGCCACTGAAAATCCCAATCTCTTAGGGCATCTCCCCTACGAAGAAGCCCCTCCTGAGGACTTGCGATCGATTGTCTCTGACAATACCATCAAGCTACGGTCAGCGGCAGCGGAGGCCTATTTAGACATGGAAGCGGCGGCCCGGGCTGATGGGGTTTGGCTGATGCCCCTTTCAGGATTTCGCTCCATCGAAGATCAGGAATATCTCTTTTTTGAGATTAAAGCTCGACGGGGACAAGTCCCGGCACAACGGGCAGAAGTCAGCGCCCCTCCGGGACATAGTGAACATCATACCGGCTATGCCATTGATATTGGGGATGCCGATGTCCCGGCGACCAATCTATCTCCTGACTTTGAGAATACGGCGGCCTTTAAGTGGTTACGAGATAATGCTGCCTATTTTAGTTTTGAGTTATCCTTTCCTCGGGATAATCCTCAAAATATCGCCTATGAACCCTGGCACTGGCGTTTTGTGGGCGATCGGCATAGTTTAGAAACCTTCTATAAAGCCCGAGAACTGTTCGAGGATGGAGAATTGGAAGATTTTGATAGATAATTCTCGATTGTTTAAACAACTTTTATATGAGCAAAAAAGCTAGTCATGAATGAGCACCTCAAAAAACATCTAGACTCTGTCAAACAACAGTTTGAGCGGTCTCCTTATCCTCGTCAACCCCTTGAAAAAACTCCAAAAGATAATCCAAGTTATCTTTATAGGCATCATTTTGCCAGTGCCTATTATCATCGTAATCAGCAGGTAATTGACCCGAAGGACAAGCTGATTTTAGATGCTGGATGTGGCAGTGGCTACAAGGCGCTGGCTTTGGCCCATGCCAATCCCGGAGCCAAGATTGTCGGGATTGATTTCTCCGAAGAATCCGTGAAGTTGGCCCGAACTCGTTTGGAGTATCACGGCATTGAAAATGTCCAATTCGAGGCCATGGCGATCGAAGACATCGCCAGTCTGGGGATGAAGTTTGACTATATCAACTGTGATGAGGTGCTGTACTTGCTCCCAGACCCCGAAGCGGGACTCGCGGCACTCAAATCGGTTCTGAAGCCTCAGGGGATTATTCGCGGCAACCTCCACAGTGCCTTTCAGCGGGTGAACTTCTTCCGGGCCCAGAAGCTCTTTAAGATGATGGGGCTGATGGAGGATGATGTCACGGATGAGATGGCCATGGAACTCTCTCAAGAGACCATGGAGGCCCTGCGAGACTCCGTCGATCTTAAAAAAAAGGTGTGGAACTCACGAATTAAGGATAATCCTGAGGGCCTACTTGCCAATTACCTATTACGAGAAGATCGCGGTTACACCGTCCCCGATCTCTTTGAGCTACTTGGGAAGACTGATCTAGAATTCATCAGTATGTTCAATTGGCGGCAGTGGAATCCGTTTGACCTCTTTGTCGAGGAGGACAAGTTACCTGCCTTCCTGGGGATGAGCTTACCGGCCACCTCCATTGAGGAACGGTTACACCTCTACGAACTTCTCAATCCCATTCACCGTCTTCTGGATTTCTGGGTCGGACATCCTGGCGGGGGATGTGAGTGGTTACCACCGGGAGAATGGGATAGTCCAACATGGAACTTGGCCCGGGTTCACCTGCATCCCCTCTTACAGACGGACTCAACCCGTAGCCAACTTGAGGCTTGCCTTCAGCACTATCAAGCCTTCTGCATTAGTGAACAGTTGCCGATTCCTGGGGTAGGCAAGGTCATGATTGACAGTACGACAGCAGCTTGTCTATTACCACTGTTCAGCGGCTCTCAGGGGTTCACGACTCTCCTGGAGTTCTTCAAGGAACTTCGTCCCCGTAATCCGGTCACCGGTGAGGCTACCTCCGACAAGGAAGCGTTTGCCGCAGTTCGCGGTCTGCTACAAAGTCTAGAATCCCTCTCGTTAGTCTTTCTCTCGTTAGAATGACCGAGGGCCAAGGCTTAGGTAGATTGGCGGTCTTTGAAAAAAAATATTTGCTGGGGGTGATATGAAATCTGCGCGACCTGGGTATGTTATATCCAGAAGCGGGAAAAAAGCATTCACCCCAAGCCTGAAGGAGAAGCAATCATGAAAACTGCATTTCAAACCAAGTTCATCCAACACCTGAGCAACCGCAAAGGTAAAGACGAGGGTTTCACCCTAATTGAACTTCTGGTCGTTATTATCATTATCGGTATTTTGGCAGCTATCGCTCTGCCTTCGTTCCTAAACCAAGCGGCAAAAGCCAGACAGTCCGAAGCGAAAAACGCCGTTGGTGCTGTTATGCGTCAGCAACAAGCTCACCGTCTGGAAAATGGTAAGTTTGCAGACGACTTTGATGAACTCAAAATCGGTCTGCCTGAGAAGACTGATAACTACCAGTACACCATCAACACAGCTGACACCTCTAAAACTATTGTTGAGGCCGTTCCTGAAGACCCCGACGTTCTCCTCGCTTATGCAGGCGGAGTCTTCGTAACTGATGCTGGTCAAACTGCGGCAGGTGCTTGTCAGACGGAAGAACCCTCTGCTAACGCTCCCGCACCCACTGGTGTTAACGCTGAAGGAACCGTTGACTGCCCCGGTGGTTCTGAACCTATGAAATAGGGCTTGGGGTAGTTGTCTAGCTTGATCAGTTAGATGATTCCTTAAGGGGTTGAGTTACTTAGGTGACTCAACCCCTTTTTGCTGTTTCCCAAGCCGTGAAGGATCAAAGCTGGTAAACTATTCCGCCTCAATGGGGATTCCCCCTAACTACGACTCGTCCCACTTTAGCCCCTAGCCACTCCGGTGTTCTGTCGTTAGAGTGGACTGGACAGCATTTTCCAGTTGAGTCAGAGATGAGTACGTTAGAGTTTCAGGATGACTTTAGTGAAGTCTTAGAACGAGCCTTAACGGACTATGAGAGTGTCCTAAAAGAGCTTGAAGAGAGTGAGGAGAAGGAGCGATCGCCCTCTACCGATACCTGCTTGCAGATTTTGCTGCTACGGGACAAGATTCAAACCCAAGTCACCCGAGAGCATCCCCCCTCCACACAGGCGGCTCTGCGGCTGATTTCCCTCGATGAACGCCTCAGCGAACAGGGGGGACTCATTGCCCAAACCCTGCCCTTAGACAAATTTCGTGACCTAATCGATCCCCCCGAATCAGCCTGGTGGTGGTACGTTCAGCCCCCCGAGGAAATTCATCCCTGGGATACCTTCAATTGGCTCTGGGAACTCTTAACGGTTCCTATCCTCGCCTCAAATTTTGCCCTGGTTGCTGCCATTTCCTCTCGCTTCTTGGCGGGTGGCCCTGATGCGATTGGCGCTTTTGCCACCATCGGACAGGGCCTTATTGCCCTGTTGGCGGCGGGTGCACCCCTGAGTAAAGTGGGACAACAGGTGATCGAGCGATCGCTGACGGGGTTCAATCTGCCCAAATATTTATGGCATGAAGCCAAATTAACGCTGGCTTTAGCGGTCTTCCTGGGATTATTGGGATTCCAAGCCTATTTACCCAATATTGCCCGGTTTTACGTCCGACGGGGGATCGCCGCTCAACGGCAGTTTCAAACTACCCTCGCCTTAGCTCAGTTCCAACGGGCCTTAGAACTCGATCCCAACAATATGGAAGCTCATTTCCGCTTAGGAAACATTTATGAAGACTTACTCGAATTTGATAAAGCCCAAGCCGAATATCGAGTCGCGTTGCTCGGCGACTGTATCGAAGCCTATAATAACTTAGGCCGTCTTTATATTGTCCAGTCTGAGGATTATACCGGCGCTGCGGCCTTGTTGAGACAGGGACAGTTGAAATTGGAAAACCGTGAGACTATCGAGATTAAATACTGTTCGTCAGCGAGTCTTCCGGCGATCGAATATATCTTTTTAAAGAATCTTGGCTGGGCGCGGTTGATGCAAGATCGACCTTTTGAAGCTGAGAGCGAACTCAGGAAAGCGCTGGAAATTAACCCCCAAGACGCTTCCCCCCACTGCTTGTTAGCCCAGGCTTTAGAAGCTCAAAACAAACAGCCTGCGGCGGTTTTAGAGCAATGGCAACAGTGTTATGCGTTGGCTCGGGGATTTAATTCTGAAGAAGATACTTGGCTGGATCTGGCCCGCCAGCGACTGTCTCAAGCGGAGTCTGAAGACGTTGATTCGTCTGGTGTGCCCGCTGAGAAAAGCGATCGAGATCCCTAAAATCGACCTGAGACTTAAGATGACATTTTTTGTTTATCGGTTATAACAGAGGGTGAATTAGATGGAAAGTTCTCATACATCCAAGCATTTCGCTCAGCATTCAGTCTGTCTCAGATCTGAAACCAGCCCAACTGAGGTGGCCCGAGATGAGGCGTTTCTCTGTCGGTGGTCATGCTCGCCATAGAAGCGGAAGGGGTCGCGCTTGGATGAGTCTGAAGTGTTTGCTTGTTTTTAGTTAAAAATTGCTTAAAAAGTTGACAAACCGCCCATGACATTGCAAAAGTGCTTGACATTCGCCTCGACTTTACTCGCCTTAGGGCTTTCAATGCCAACCCCGGCAGTAGCTTCAGAGTTTTTACTGATTGACGTAAACGGTTCAGCTCAAATCAGACGTTCAGGACAATCCCAATATCAGCCCGCTCGTGGGGGAATGCGCTTGAATCTTGGCGATCTCGTGCGAACTCAAGGGGGCGCTCAAGTCCGTATCCGCTGCTCAGATTTGACCACCACCTGGACGATGAATTCCAATATTGAGCGGGGTGTGGTTTGGGGCTGTCCTCCTGATGGCGGCTTCAGCTTGAGGGTGGGACGTCAAAGTGATAATATCCTCGGCGGTATTGATCCCACTCTTCCCTACATCGTCACGCCGCGCCGCACCGTGATTTCCGACCCTCAACTGGTGCTACGTTGGAATCCGGTGGCCGGGGCCAGCCGCTATACCGTACAAGTGATTGGCTCTGATGTGACCTGGGAAACCGAGGTGAGCGGGACTCAGGTACAGTATCCTGGGACTCCCCCCTTAACTCCAGGAGTCGACTATCGCGTCATCGTTGAAGCCGATACCGGCGTCTCTTCTCAGCTTGATGTGGGGTCTGAAACAGCGACGTTTGAGGTGTTGTATCCAGAGGATTTAGAACTCGTTGCTGCGGATATTGCTCAGATTCGCGAACAAGGCTTTCCCGAAGAAACCGAAGCCCTAGCCATTGCCGATATTTATATTCGAGACGATTTACTCGCCGAGGCGATCGAGATGTTAGAGCCGTTTGTGGCCTCGGGAACCCAAACCCTAGAGGTGTATCAGGTTTTGGGAGATATCTATCGTTATGTCGGCTTGAACCTGTTAGCTAAGGCGCGATATGAACGGGCGATCGCGATCGCCACCGCCAACGAGGAAATTCAAGGATTAGCCGATGCTCGCTCAGGGTTAGCCGAAGTCAAAGTCCTGTTAGAGCAACCCGAGGCGGCGATCGAACTACTGATGGAAGCCCAAAGCGGTTACGAACGCCTCAATGACACCGAACGCATCGAAGAATTACAAGCTCGGATTGAGGATTTAACATGATCAATTCTCAAGCTGGGGGCTGGGTTCGACTCGGGTTCGTCATTTTGACAACGAGCCTTGTGAGTTCCCCAGTTTACGCCGCATCGGAAGGCACGATTTACCCGACGGCTAAGGGCCTCTCTCAGACGTTAGATGAGCCGTTCCTGGCGCAAATCATACCCGATCGCACCTTAGGCGGTGATGCCTCCATCGTGACTCCCGATCTCGACCGTGGCAACACCATGATTGAAGGTGGGGCCATGCGTGGCTCAAACCTCTTCCACAGTTTTCAAGAGTTCAACGTCAATAGCGCCGAAGCCGTCTATTTCCATAACCCAGTCAACATCGAGAACATTCTCACACGAGTGACCGGGGACAATTTATCCAACATCGATGGGGTACTCGGTGTCAGCGGTGCCGCGAACCTATTTTTCCTCAATCCCAATGGCATTGTTTTTGGGCCAAACGCGACGTTAGATGTCAACGGGTCATTTTTTGCCAGTAGCGCCAATAGCCTGGTGTTCCGAGATGGCAGTCGATTTAGTGCAACCGCCCCCGAATCGCCCCCTCTTTTGACCGTCGGCGTTCCCGTTGGCGTGCAATTTGGCAACAGTCCGGGGGCTATTGAGGCAACTGGGGCCGTTTTGGCAGTTCCAGAACAGGCAACCCTGGCCTTGCTCGGGGGTGCGATCGCCCTCGATGGTGCTCAACTAGAAGCCCCTGGAGGACAAGTCGCCCTCGGAGGAGTCAGCGAGACGGGAACCATTGCCTTGCTATCTCGCCAGTCAGGGCCGATCTGGCATCTGAGCGGATGGGAGTTTCCTGACAACCTGGGGCGATCGTCAATTTCCCTCACCAACGCTAGCATCAGTGTCGTTGACAGGATTGGCGGTGAGATTGCGATCAATGGCTCCGACATTACCATCAGCAACAGTTCTGTAGAGGCTGGCATTGCCGAAGGATTGGGAGTTCCCGACACAGACTCAGGAAATATCGAACTTAACGCCACCGGACAACTGACCCTGTCTGATAGCGAAATTGTCAATAAAGTTAGAGAAAATTCCCTGGGAAATGCTGGTAACGTCAGTCTCACAGGCGAGACAGTGATCGTCAACCAAGAAGCGTTCCTCGCTTCGATGACTTTGAGTGAGGGAAATGCCGGTAACGTCAGTCTCATAGGCGAGACGGTGAACATCAGTGAAGAGGCTGAACTCTCTTCAAGTACAGTGGGTAGGGGAAATGCTGGCACCGTCAGTCTCATGGGCAAGATAGTAGAAGTGCGAGATGGCGCGTTCGTCCTTTCGAGTACCGTGGGTGAGGGAAATGCTGGTATCGTCAGTCTCATGGGCGAGACAGTAGAAGTGCGAGATGGCGCGTTCCTCTCTTCGAGTACTTCAGGTGACGGAAATGCCGGCAACGTTAGTCTTACGGGCAAGACAGTGATAGTCAGCCAAGAAGCGTTCCTCTCTTCGAGTAGCTTGAGTACCTTGATTGAGGGAAATGTCGGTAATATCATTCTCACGGGCGGGACAGGAAATGCCGGTAACGTCAGTCTCACGGGCGAGACAGTAGAAGTGCGAGATGGCGCGTTCCTATCTTCGGGTACTTTCGGTGAGGGAAATGCTGGTAACGTCAGTCTCACGGGCGAGACAGTAGAAGTGAGCGAGGGCGCTTATCTCTCTTCAGATACTTCCGGGGAGGGAAATGCCGGTAACGTCAGTCTCACGGGCGAGACAGTAGAAGTGCGAGATGGCGCGTTCCTATCTTCGGGTACTTTCGGCGTAGGAAACGCTGGAACCGTAACGGTGCAAGCCACTGACTGGGTAGTATTCTCCAACAGTAGGGTATCGAGCAATATTAGAAGTACTGGCCGAGGTAATGCAGGTAGTGTTCAGGTTCTCGCCAACAGGCTGGAAATGCGCGACGGGGCTGAGTTGTCTTCGACTAACGCCAGTTTGGTGACTCCGAATGACTTTACGGCAGGTGACGTTCTCGTACAAGCGGAGTTTGTTCAACTCGATGAGGGGGTGCGGATTTTCGCGAATACTCGCGGACAGGGAGGAAATGTCCGGCTCGATGGTGCGTCCTTGACGATTCTACGACGGGGCAGTGGTATCCAAACCAATGCGCAAGGAGACTTTCCCGGTGGAAATATTATTCTCAATACAACTCTTCTGGTCGCTGGCGAAAATAGCGATATTACCGCCAACGCTACCAACAGTTCTGGCGGACGAGTTCAGATTACGACTCAAGGGATTTTTGGGACTGAGTTTCGCGACGAGTTAACTCCTAGAAGCGATATTACCGCTACGTCGGAACTGGGGCGGCAGTTTAGCGGGGTTGTTGCCATTATTTCGCCTGATGTCAATCCGACATCGGGATTAACAGAGTTGCCGCAAAGTCCGGTGGATGTGTCTAGGCTTTTGGGGACGGGATGTTCTCCGCAAAATATCAGCAGTTTTACGGTGACGGGACGGGGCGGGTTACCCCCGAGTCCGACGGATTTACTCGATCGCACCCGAGTTTTGCCCGATTTAGGCCCCGAGTTGGATGTCTCAACCCCTGAGGCCACTCCTGAATCGGGGATCGATCGCCCCTTGACCCCCCTGGTAGAAGCGACGGGCTGGGTGCGTCAGTCTGACGGCGCTGTGGTGTTGGTGATGGCTGAGGCGACGCGGTCTGATGTCTGGCAACCCCTCGGAGACTGCGGCGACAATTAATGATTCTGCGTTGATCTGAGTGATTTCTGAGGGATTTTCCTTCTATTGTGATGTCGTATGAAACAGCTTCTCCAATTCCTTGTCATCGCTGCCAGTGTCTTCTGGCTAACCCTCGCCTTCAGTAGTCGCCCCACACCGGCGATGACGGGGTTGGCAAGCCTAAATGGTTCTGAACCCGCCGTTATTGGGGAGCGCACTCTAGGGGACGACCCTCATGGGTTACTGCGCCAAGGTCGCCAATATTATGGCCAGGGACAGTTTCAAGCGGCGTTCAGGGCTTGGGAAGCGGCAGAACAAGGGTTTGCTCGTCAGGGAGATGCGATCGCCCGCGCGATGGTGTTGAGTAATCAAGCTCTGGCTCTACAACAGCTCGATCGCCTCGATGAAGCCCTTAACGCCATCTCCCGAGGTCGAGATCTACTGGAGAGCGAGGATATCAATGGCTCTGATGTCGATGGGCGGCGATTGCGGTTCCCGCACGCTTCGCGATCGCGCGTGTTGGCCCAAGTCCTCAATACTGAAGCGGGACTACTCCTCGATCTCGGACAGCCTGAGGAGGCCCTTGAAATCTGGGAACAAGCTGAGAGGCGCTATCAGCAACTCGGGGAAGATAGCCACGTGCTGCAAACTCGCATCAACCAAGCCCAGGCGCTACTGGCTCTGGGCTATTATCGTCGCGCTCAGGGAATGCTGGAGGCGGTGAATGCACGGTTAGCTGAATACCCAGATTCACGGCTGAAAGTGGTGAGTTTGTACCAGTTGGGCAATACCCTGCGATCGCTCGGCCAACTCGATGAGGCGGAAACGGCGTTGACGGAGAGTTTAGCGATCGCCCAAACCCTCGATTCTCAGCCCGATATCATTGCGGCCTGGTTGGGGTTGGCCCACACCGCGCGATCCCGGTCAACTCCCGTCGGACGACAAGCGGCTTTAGACTATTACCAGCAGGCAGCAGTGGGGGCTGAGTCTCCTTCAGAATGGATGCAAGCTCAGGTTGATCGCTTGAGTTTGTTGGTTGAAAGCCAACAGATACGGGGGGCGCGAGAGTTGTTAGCTGAGATTCAAGCTTATCTGGAAACTCACCGTGACCCCCTTTCAAGCCGTCGCAGTGGCTTGTTTGCTCAGTTGAAATTAGCCCGCAATGCGATCGCCCTGGGGGAGCAAACAGACGGCGATATCCTCAACCGCCACTCCATCGCCAACCTGCTGGCCGAGATTCACCAACGGGCGATCTCCTTGGGCGATCGACGGGTTCAGTCCTATGCGCTCGGGGATTTGGGGCATCTCTATGAACTCGCGCAACAGTGGGATGAGGCGGAAACCTTGACAAAACAGGCTTTAGACTTGGCCCGACAACTCCCCAATGCTCCTGATGTCGCCTATCGCTGGGAATGGCAGTTAGGACGGATTGTTAAGGCTCGTGGTAATACCGACGAGGCGATCGCCCTCTATGAGGAAGCGGTTAAGTCTCTGCAAGCCATGCGTCAAGATCTCGCCGTTGTGAATACGGCGGTTCAGTTCTCGTTTCAAGACAGCGTTGAGCCGGTTTATCGCCAACTGATGGCACTGCTTTTATCAACTGATACTGCCCAAGATTATGCGGGTTTAAATCGAAGTTTAAATGACAATCATAATACAAATACTATCCAAACACAAAGCCGTCGTCAAGCAAATTTAGAGAAAGTTCGAGACCTCATTGAATCCTTACAAGTTGCTGAATTGGATGATTTTTTTAAACAGGCTTGTTTGGAGGTCAATCCCGTTGCCTTGGATGACATTGACTCGAACACAGCTCTGGTCTATACAATCCTCTTAGATGCTGAATCCCCCGACCAACAACGCCTTGATGTCATTGCTCGGCTCCCAAATCAGGGCTTAAAACACTACAGCACCACGGTCACAAAAACGGAATTAACCACAACCGTTAACCAACTTCAAAAAGTATTAGTTGAAGACCCCATCGAGCGCAGACGATTTAGAACCACAACTCTACTACCTCTGTCTCAAAAACTCTATGGTTGGTTGCTCGAACCCCTGGAAAAGGATCTCGCCGATAGCAACGTGAATACTATCGCCTTTGTCTTAGACGGGCCGTTACGGAACCTTCCTATGTCGATTCTCCATGACGGCGATCGCTATCTCGTGCAACAGTACAGCCTCGCCCTCAGTCCCGGCTTAAAACTCATCGATCCCAAACCCTTGGAACGGGGCACGATGACGGCCCTAATCGCGGGATTATCTGAAGAAGTGACCCAGGATTTCCCCCCCTTGCCGCAGGTGATCATCGAAGTTGAGGCGATTCGCGATCGCATCCCCAACAGTCAGGTGTTGTTAAATCAGGACTATACCCAAGCCAACATTCAAGCACAATTGCAGCGCAATCACTATTCCATCGTCCATCTAGCTACCCACGGTCAATTTAGCTCCAGCAGCGAGGAGACCTTCATCCTAGCCTGGCCCTCTGAGGTGGACAACAACTACCGTATCAACGTCAACGAACTGCAAAACCTGTTGCAAACCCGAGATGTCAGTGGAGAGGCGATCGAGTTATTAGTTCTCAGCGCCTGTCAAACCGCAGCGGGGGACGATCGCGCGGCTTTGGGATTAGCCGGTGTCGCCTTCCGTGCTGGCGCTCGTAGTACCATCGCCACCCTTTGGCCCGTCAGTGACGAAGCCACCAGCACGATGATGACGCAATTCTATCAAGAACTCTCAGATCCCAGTCTTACTCGCAGTGAAGCCCTGCGTCGCGCTCAAAATGTCCTCATTGACTCGGAACGCTTCGCTCATCCCTTTTTCTGGGCCCCCTATACCCTGATCGGAAATTGGCTATGACCCGGCTCGGCCTTCACGGCTCTGGTCTCCCTGGCCCAGCAGTCGCTACAATAACTCTAACCGCTTATGTCTCTGAGATCTCATGGCTACTGGCAACGAAAATTTCTGGTTAAATGTCTCCCGTTACCCTCGCTATCTGATTACGTTCATTTTTGGCACGTTTTATGTCATTTATGACTGGATTAAGCCCCTGGCGAAGGAACGACCTCTGTTTTTGGGCTTGGTGGTCACGTTTATGATTGCCCTATTTATGTTTATGTACTTCACTCTTGAGGCGATGTTGGGGATCTCAACGGTTCAACTGGCGTAAACAATTCAGGTAAACTGGGGATAGGAGCGCCTTGTCTGGCGCTCATCGCATCGCAAGAGAGCAAAGAGTATGGCTACTAACCGTCGCACCTCCCGCGTGGCTTCCCTGATTAAACGGGAAGTCAGTGATTTGTTGCTGCATGGCATTAAAGACGATCGCGTCGGGGCTGGCATGGTCAGCATTACGGATGTCAATGTCTCGGGAGATTTACAACACGCTAAAATCTTCGTCAGTATCTATGGCACCGATGAGGCCCGGGCCGAAACCATGGCTGGCTTAACCTCGGCCACCAGTTATGTCCGACGGGAACTCGGATCTCGGGTGCGGCTGCGGCGAACGCCTGAGGTGCAGTTTGTTGAGGATCGTTCCCTCGAACGGGGCGATCGCACCCTCGATCTCCTCAATCGTATTGCCCGTCCATCTGAAGAAGACGCCGAAACTCCCTAGACACCCCCACTCGGAGCGGGATCCCTCTCCTCCGAGTGGTTTTAGTTTGAATTCTGTACAAAAATCAGCGAAAGGACTCGCGAAAAATGCGCAGCCCAGATGTTTGGCTCGACGCCGCCCGCACCGGAGCGGCGCAAGCCTATCCACTTAAAATACCAAAATTGATGAATAAGAGGATTAAACTTGAATTGATTCAATCATAACAACCCTAATAAGGTCTTGTCAAGAAAAAACTCAGGTTTTTCTGATAATAAATATTACAAAATCTTGCAGGCTAGGCAGCTGAAAAATTGCAAGGAGGGTTCGGTTAACTCGCCTCGACAACACCTAGGCAAATTTGTGATAATTAGGGAGAGTCGGCTAGGTGTCACATTTACATTGCCCAAAGTCCTATCAGTCGATCTGGGAGCTACCCATCGCTAAATCAAGACTGGGGCGATCGCCTAATTCATTCCAAGAGGCAGTGACAACGCCAGTCGGCTAACTTGCTTAATCACTCCACCATCAATCCTTCTGACTTAACTATCCCTTAGTGGTAAATCCCCCCTAAATCATCTGGGAATTTACCCATGTTTCGTCCTGTCGAGATTACGAGTAAAACGGAAGCGGTTTATCAAAAAACCGGGTTGTTAATAAAGTGAGAGGATAACCATGAGAATTGCCCAAGTTTCACCCCTATGGGAAAAAGTTCCACCCCCTGGCTATGGTGGCATTGAACTCGTTGTTGGCCACCTCACCGATGAACTCTGTCGGCGAGGTCATCACGTGACCCTCTTTGCCTCCGGGGATTCGCAAACCTTGGCAGACTTAGATGCCGTTTGTCCCCAGGCCCTACGACTCGATCCCAACGTGATCGAACCCCATGCGTACCACATCCTGCAATACAAACGGGTTCTCGAACAAGCCAACGAATTTGACATTATCCACTTCCACATGGGGTATCCAGCCTTACCCTACGCCGAAATGATGACCACTGCGGTGGTTCATACCCTGCATAACGGCTTTAATCCTGAAAGCCACGAAGTCTTTCGGCAATATCGCAACCAAAACTATATCAGTATTAGCGATGCCCAACAGCAGCGCGTTCCCGAACTAAACTTTGTGGAAACCATCCATAATGGCATCGCCATCGAGGACTATCCCTTCGTCGAAACCCCTGCCACCGATCCCCCTTACCTTGCATTTCTTGGCCGTTTCTCCCCGGAAAAAGGGCCTCACCATGCCATTGAAATCGCCAAACGGACCGGATGGACCTTAAAAATGGCTGGCAAGATTGATCGGGTTGACCGCTGTTACTTTGACGAACAGATTTTCCCTCACATCGATGGAACACAAATTCAATACCACGGGGAACTCTCACATGGCGACAAAGCAAAATTGCTCGGATATGCTACAGCCAGCCTATTCCCCATTACCTGGGATGAACCCTTTGGCTTAGTTAGCATCGAGTCCATGTGTACGGGAACCCCAGTGATTGCCTTTGGCCGGGGGGCAGTTCCTGAAATTATTGTCCAGGGAACGACGGGGTTTATCTGCAATACCCTAGAGGAGATGGTCGCAGCCGTATCTCAGGTCACGACATTGAATCGTCAAGCGAGTCGTGATTTAGTCTCTCGCGGTTTTAGTGTGAGCAGCATGGTGGAGAAATACGAGGCGGCCTATCAACAGGTGTTGGACGAACGGTGGTCACAAAATGGTCATCGAGTGACGACAGCCTCTCCCCTGGTTGTGGTGTCGTGAGCCGGATGTTGACCCTTCTCATTCATTAGTGTCATTCAGTGATGTATCTTCCATGTCTATAAAATCCTGTCCCTGTTGTGGTAAATCAATGTTGGAACATATCCGTATGGGACAACTCTATTGGTTCTGTAACTCCTGTAGTTTTGAGATGCCGATCCGCTCATTTTCGGGTCAAGGCTCTCCCGTTGCAGCTAGGAGTTCTGCAACAGTTGCCAAAACGATAGGAGAAACGCTCTCGTAATCCTATCAGGCATTTCAGGTCACGGTGAATTCCCTATCACTGCGAAAGGATAGGGAATTCGCCCCGAACGTATCCTAGGGGACATCCCCAATGGATTATCGAGTTTGTATTTAAATTGTGAGTATTTTCCATGGCTGACCAAATGATAGATTTTTTTGGTCGTTGCTATGAAATAACGGGGAACCGTTCTCGGATTCCCTCAACCCTAAGGCAACGGCCCCAAGCGACTCTGGTTCTTAAATTTGATGATGTTTTTCTAACGACAGACCACTTGGGAAATACCCTCGGGGCCAGTCAAGCCACCCACACGGGCCTATTCTGTCGAGATACCCGTTTTCTGAGTCAGTCCCAACTGATCTTCAATGGCCAATCGCCCCAGTTGCAACACTATGATGCCAGTCGGGGTGATGAAGCTATCATCACATATACCTATCCCCCAGCCGACGACCCTCAGGCGGGAACCGTTGATATTCAACGTCGGCTCATTCTCTGTGGGGGTTTATTTGAACAGATTACTCTGGTGAACCATCAGTCGACCCCCGTCTCCTTGTCGATTCAGTTGGAATTTGATGCGGATTTTCTGGATTTGTTTGAAGTTCGTCGTTATGGCGATCGCCCCCAACGGGGTACAACTCTGCGTTTAGTGGAACCGTCAACGGGGATACGCTTTGCCTATTGTGGCCTGGATGGGGCTTTAGTGGAGTCTGTCATTGAGTTTGAGGGGCAATCTCCCGATGAGATCTCAGACCAAATTGCCACTTGGACGCTCAATCTTCCACCCGAGATTCCCCAACATCTGGGGTATCGCCTCACCCTCCTGACCGATGATCAACTCGCGACCCAAACCGAACCACCAGACTCCTTTGACATTGCCGAGAAACGAGTAGAAGAGACCTGGACGGCTTGGAAAAAGCAAACCACCCAAATCAGCAGCGATAACCCCCAAATCAACGGGGTGGTGGAACGAGCGCAACGGGATATCTATCTATTGCGGCAGTCCTTTGGAAAGGAAACGATTTTATCAGCGGGGATTCCCTGGTTTTCGACCCTATTCGGGCGAGATTCCAGCATTGCTTCGTCGCAAACCTTACTAATTGCCCCTCATCTAGGCCGAGATACAGCCATTTCTCTGGGCCGTCATCAGGGAACCATCAATAGTGACTGGCATGACGAAGATCCCGGCAAAATTCTCCATGAAGTGCGAGTGGGGGAAATGGCCCGTTGTGGCGAAATTCCTCATACCCCCTATTACGGAAGCATTGATGCTACCCCATTATGGTTGTTGCTTCTGGCGGATTATCATGCCTGGACTGATGATGAGGCCACCCTGCATCAACTTTGGCCCAATGTCTTGGCCGCCATGGATTGGATTGATCGTCAATTGCAGCCAACGGGGTATTTAACCTATCTGCGGAGATCGCCGGGGGGGATTCGCAATCAAGGCTGGAAAGACTCCGGCGACTGTATTGTCGATGGTAACGGGGAACAGGTTGAGGGGGCGATCGCCCTCTGCGAAGTCCAAGCCTATGTCTATGCGGCCAAAATTCGTTGGAGTCAGTTAGCCGAGACGTTGAAACGGCCCGACCTACAACAGCAATGGAAAGAGGACGCAAAAGAGCTTAAACAACGCTTTAATCGCGATTTTTGGCTATCTGACCGCAACTATTGCGCCCTGGCCCTGGCTGGAGACGGAACCCCTGTTGATAGTATTACCTCCAATCCGGGACTCTGTTTATTTGCCGATATCTTCGATCCTGAGAAGGCCCAAGCTGTAGCCCGGCGGTTAAGGCAGCCGGATCTCTATAGTGGTTGGGGGATTCGTACCCTTAGCTGTGACTCCCCCGCCTATGAAGCGGACGGCTATCATCTCGGGTCAGTGTGGCCCCATGACACGGCGGCTATTGCGGTCGGGTTGCGGCATATTGGCGAGTCAGAATTTGCCCTAACCCTAGCGGGAAATTTATTTGAGATGTCACAACAGCAACCCGAGTTGCGGCCCTCAGAACTATTTTGTGGCAATTCTCGCCAGAACAATCGTCCGGTGGTTCCCTATCCCGTGGCCTGTTCCCCCCAAGCTTGGGCCAGTGGCTGTCTGTTTCAACTGATTCAGATGGCCCTAAATCTCCATCCCGATGCCCCAAATCGGCAGTTACACCTACATGATCCACGGTTGCTGCCTCACTGTGAGCGTCTGGAACTCGGAGGGGTACAGGTTGGGGATGCTAGCGTTGATTTAGTCCTAGAACAGGTGCAGGGACAACCCAAGCTTGAGGTCTTGAATTGTCATGGGGATCTCACGGTGGCAACCATCCCCTAAAAAGGCGCTACCATGAAGAAATGTAACGCATCTGCCTATCTGTCATGACGGCCTCCGTATCCGCACCGGACTTCTCCAACTCTCCAACCTCCACTACTCCCCAGTTTTGGACGTGGCGAGGGTTCCGTATTTGTTATCGTCAACAGGGCAATTCAGGGCCAGCGATGGTTTTAGTGCATGGATTTGGGGCCTCGATGGGCCATTGGCGCAAAAACATTCCCGACTGGGCCGACTTTGGCCAAGTCTATGCCCTGGATTTACTGGGATTCGGCAACTCCCATAAACCCACTCCCGGCTTAGTCATTGACTACACCTTTGAGACTTGGGGAGATTTAGTGGGGGATTTCTGTCGTGAGGTGGTTGGGGAACCCGCCTTTCTCATTGGCAACTCCATTGGCTGTATTGTCGTCATGCAAACGGCTGTCTCCTATCCTGATTGGGTGCGAGGAGTGGTGCAACTCAACTGTTCCCTGCGACTGTTACATGATAAACGCCGGGCCAGCCAGGCTTGGATTAAGCAAGTCAGCGCCCCCATCCTGCAAAATCTCCTAGCCATCAAACCTCTGGGGGACTTTTTCTTTGCCCAATTGGCAACTCCCAAGACGGTGCGTAAGATTCTCTTACAAGCCTATCGACAGGAAGAGGCCGTCAGCGATGAATTGGTGGAGTTGTTGTTGCAGCCCTCACGCGATCGCCGGGCCAGTGATGTGTTCGTCGCCTTTACTCGCTACTCTCAAGGGCCTCTCCCTGAAGAACTCTTAGACCAGTTGCCTTGTCCCACGTTCATCCTTTGGGGGGAGGACGATCCCTGGGAACCGGTGCAACTTGGACGACAATTGGCAAATTATGCCGCTGTTGATGCCTTTGTTTCCCTTCCCGGCGTCGGTCATTGTCCCCAAGATGAAGCCCCCAACGAGGTGAACCCTCGGGTGCGAGATTGGCTACAGCAGCAGGTTCAAAGGGAAGCAAATCCCTAAAACATTCCCCAAGTGGTTGCACTGCCCATCATGGGAGTCCGCCTATCGGAAAAACCCTCTGAAGTCCTACCTAAAGCGGCTTTATCGATAAATTTGGCACAATGACTTGCCAAATTGAGGCAAGTTGTGATATTGGTATAGTATCGGAGTTCTACTGGCAGTCAATCTCGAAGCAATCTGTTAAGCACTGCCCAACTCGTACTCAATCGTAACTAAAAGAGAATTTGAAAAATTCAAGAGGTCTTATGAACCATCAGGTGATTCACCCTATGGTAAAAGTCCAGCGTCAAGTTCGTTCGCTGGTTGATTCTGAAATCGTCAAACCGGGCGATCGCATCTGGAAAATCGCGTTTCTCTTCGGCGATGACTGGACTCGAATCAAACAAGAGCTGCTGGAATTTGAGTTTTCCATGCAAGATCCCCTCAGCGAACTTCTCGCCGTAGAAGTTTGGGAAGAAGAAGACGAATAGGGGTCAGAGGTAAGCTGCGGCTGGGTCAGGGGTAACATTACGTCGGCATGGTGTTGTTATGGCCGACCTCCTGGCCCGCCGTGAGTTGAGCCAAGGTTTCAGGAAAGTTGCCGTACTCTCGTGGAGTAAGTTAAAAGAGTTTCTGGACCAGAACGCTCTTAACCTTGCAATCTTTGCCACCCTTCAGGAGGCTATCTATGGCTTCATCTCTGCTCAACAACCGTTACCAGATCCTTCAAACCTTAGGACAGGGAGGATTTGGCTCGACCTACCTTGCCGAAGATACCCATCTTCCCTCCCGTCGTCGCTGTGTCATCAAACAACTCAAACTGATGGCGCAGACAGAAGCCAAAAAGGCCATCATCCGAGAGCGATTTGAGCGAGAAGCGGCCGTTTTAGAAACCCTCGGTCAACAACAGCCTCAGATTCCCGAACTGCACGCCTACTTTTGCGAAGCGGGGGAGTTTTACCTCGTCCAAGAGTGGATTGAGGGGGAAACCCTAACCCAGCAAGTCCAGCGTAGTGGGACCTGGACCCCAGTGGCAGTCCAACATTTGTTCCAACAAATTCTGCCGGTATTGGACTATGTTCATAGCTGCTACATCATTCACCGGGATATTAAACCCGATAATATCATTCTGCGGGTTCCCGATGGCTTACCCGTCCTGATTGATTTCGGGGCCGTCAAAGAAGCCGTCCAGAGTGACAGCGATTTGCCTACAGCCTCCTCGGTGGTGATTGGAACCCCCGGCTTTATGTCCAGTGAACAGGCCGCTGGACGACCCACCTACAGCAGCGACCTCTATAGTCTCGCCTTAACTGGGCTGTTCCTCATCTCAGGCAAAACCCCCCAGGACATCCCCGGTGACCCCACAACCGGTGACCTGCAATGGCGTGAAGTTCTCGCCGCCGCTGGGGTAAGCCTCCCCCAATCTCTGATTCATGTGTTCGATCGCGCCCTCAGTTTCCATCCCCGCGATCGCTTCGCCACCGCTGCTGAGATGTTGACGGCACTCTCTCCCGAGGGAGCGCAATCCCAGTTACAAACCATGGTCGTCGCTCCAGCGGCCCCCAGTCAAGTGGTTACCCAGGTGACCTCAGCCAAAACGCCTTCCCCACCAGCCAACTCCCCATCGCCAGGGGGAGGATCCCCCAGGGTGAGTGAGCTGGCAGCGCCCTCTAGAGGCCTCCTCATGGGAGGATTTCTGGTGACTGGACTTCTCCTAGGAAGTCTAACCCTGGGTTGGGAGTTACACCAATCTCGGAACTTTGACGAGACGACCCCAGGGCGGCCAACCCAGGAACAGCCCTCTCCAGACGACGATGATTCCGACGAAACTCCCTCAACCCCCCAGGAGTCATCTCCACCTCCCTCAGCCCCCACTCCTGCCCCCCCCACGCAGAATGAGGCGCCTTTACCTCAAGAAGACCCAGAGTGGCTCGAAGAAAAAACCATTGATGCCGACGAAGCGGCTGAAGAGTCCACAGATGGAGACGCGGCCACCCAAGACGATCCCAGCCTCGATCTCCCCCCGGAGGTGCTCCCTCAACCCACTCCCGAAGACCTACCCAACGGGGAACAGGAGGTGGAACAGACTCAACCTGACCCCCTTCCCAGCCCTCAAGAGAATAATCCAGAGAGCGCTCCCATGTTTGACAGCACCCTCCCTCCCTTAGAATCGGAGAATCCCGAAAAACACTTTCTCCCCTCCAGTTCCAATAACATTCTCGGAGGCGAAAAACTCAACGTCTTCGAGGGCGATCGCACCCTCTACGGAGACTAACTATAATGAGGGATAGGTCTTGATCGCCCTAAACCTATCCCCAACAGTATCCCCGTGAAACTTGTCTTCCAGAGTCTTGTCCTCCTGGCTGGAGTCCTCTTCAGCCTAAATCTGCTGGCGCAACTTCTTGGGGAAGTTCTCTGGTTTGAGGCCTTGGGCTATTTTTCCGTCCTTCTGACGCGATTGCAAACCCAAGGACTCGTTTGGTTAGTGGTCGTCGGTGTGAGTTTGCTGGCCTGTTGGGGCAACCTGAGCCTAGCTGAACGGTTAAAATACACCAGCAAACCCCTCAATTCTCTCTCCCTCCAACCCACCCTCGACCAAAAACTCCAGCCGCAATTATTCGGCAAAGAGCAGCCTTCTAGCCTTGAACCCCAACGACAAAGCCGCGCCATCAGCCTGGGGATGGTTTTACTCATTGGCAGCAGTTTAGGCAGCTTTCTGGGAATTCTCATCCTGTACTATAGCCGTCTAATTCGAGACCGCTGGCAACCGGATTGGACGGTTCCCAACATCAGCCCCCAATCCATCGAACGACTTAATCCCCTACAACTCCTCCAGAATCTTCTACCCATCACGGACTATCCCCTCCAGTGGGCCGGTCTGATTGTGCTGCCCATTTTGCTGTTGTGGTTTCCCCGAACCCTATTGCGGGGCTTAGCCATCACGTTAAGTCTGGGCCTGGGGGTGATTTTGCCGGCCCATTGGGCGCAAATCCTCCAAGCCTTTCATCCCGTTTCCTTTCAGCAAACCGATCCCCTCTTTAACCTCGATATTAGTTTTTATATCTATCAACTCCCCATTTGGGAACTGATAGAATTTTGGACCTTTGGCGTAGCCAGTTTTTCCTTTGTTGCCGTCACCCTCATTTATCTCCTCTGCGATAACACCCTCAGTAACGGCGAGTTTCCCGGCTTCTCCAGGGCCCAACAACGGCATCTCCAGGGCATTGGTAGTGCCTTAATGGGAGTGTTAGCCCTGAGCAATGGCTTACAACGCTATGGCTTACTCTATTCCGATGATGGGGCGGCCTATGGGGCCAGTTATGCCGATGTCACCACCAAATTGCCCGCCTATACGGCCCTGGCTTGGTTGGCGATCGCCATCTCGATTCTCCTACTTTGGCAGGCCCTCTCAGGAACCTATCCCCTCTTCAGACACCCTCGGGCCCGCCGTCCTTTCGACAGTCGCCGCAACGCCACCCCACAAACCCTCATTCCCCCCCTCTACCTAATTCTCAGCGGCTATGCGATCGCCGCCCTCGTCAGTACCCGCATCCTCCCGGAATTAGTCCAACAGGCCATTGTCCAACCCAACGAACTCGCCCGAGAAGCCCCCTATCTCGATCGCAACATCGCCTATACCCGGCAAAGCTTCGACCTCAACACCATCGACGTGCAAACCTTCAACCCCACCGCCAACTTAGACGAAGCCGCCCTCGCCGCCAATGACCTAACCATCCGCAACATTCGCCTCTGGGATACCCGTCCTCTCCTAGAAACCAATCGTCAACTCCAACAAATCCGCCTCTACTATCGGTTCCCCAACGCCGATATCGGCCGTTACAGCATTCCCCGAGACGTCGAGGAGGGAGATTTGCAGAGCCTGGAAACCCGTCAGGTGATCCTCGCCGCCCGAGAATTGGACTTTGACGCCGTCCCCAGCCGCGCCCAAACTTGGATTAACAAGCATCTCGTCTACACCCATGGCTACGGCTTCACCATGAGTCCCGTCAATACCGCCACCCCCAACGGCTTACCCGAATACTTCGTACGCGGGATTGCCGGTGGTGAAGATGATCAAGGCTCCGAGGCTCCCATTGAAGCAGCCAATGAACGGATTCGCCAAAGCATCCCCATTGGTTCGCCGCGCATTTACTATGGCGAATTGACCCATAACTATGTCATGACCAGTACGGGAGTCCAGGAATTTGACTATCCCCAGGGGGAAGAGAATGTCTATAACGTCTACGACGGCGACGGAGGAGTCACCATCGGAACCGGTTGGCGGCGTTGGTTGTACGCCGTCTATTTACGGGATTGGCGGATGTTGTTAACCGATGATTTTCGTCCCGAGACCAAACTCCTATTTCGCCGCAACATTGACCGCCGAGTGCGTTCGATCGCCCCCTTCCTACGCTATGACCATGATCCTTATTTGGTTGTCGCTAACGTCGAGGAGGACTCTGAGGATGACGAGGGGGCAGCCGCTGTCACTGGCAACACCCTCTACTGGATTCTCGATGCTTACACCACCAGCGATCGCTATCCCTACGCCGATCCCGGAGAACATCCCTTCAACTACATCCGTAACTCCGTCAAAGTCGTCATTGATGCCTATAACGGTTCCGTGCAGTTTTATATTGCCGATGACCGGGATCCCATTATTCAAAGCTATCACCAAATCTTCCCCGACCTGTTCCAGCCGTTCAGTGCTATGCCCCCCCCACTGCGGCAACACATTCGCTACCCCATTGATTTCTTCGAGGTTCAGTCTGAACGACTCCTGACCTATAACATGACCGATACTCAGGTTTTTTATAACCGAGAAGACCAATGGGAAGTCCCCATGGAAACCTACCGTGATCAACAACAAACCGTTGAACCCTATTATCTAATCATGAAGCTACCGGGGGAAACCAGCGAAGAGTTTATCTTGCTGCACCCTTTCACCCCGAGGCGGCGGGCCAACCTCATCGCCTGGTTAGCGGGGCGATCGGACGGAGAGAATTATGGACGACTGTTGTTATATCAATTTCCCAAACAGGAGTTAATCTATGGTCCAGGACAAATTGAAGCCCGCATCAATCAAGATCCCCTCATTTCCCAGCAACTCTCCCTCTGGAACCGCCAGGGATCGCGAGTGATTCAGGGCAACCTCCTTGTCATCCCCATTGACGAGTCGTTGCTCTATGTGGAACCGTTATACCTAGAAGCCGATCAGAACGCCCTCCCCACCCTAGTTCGAGTGATTGTGGCCTATGAAAACCAGATTGTCATGGCCCCCAATCTCGATCGCGCCTTCGAGGCAATTTTTGAACCCGAACGTCTCCCCGATCGCAGTATCATTCGTTCGATCGAAGGACTCTTCCCCGGTTTCGCTGATGATCCCCCAGACACCGCCCCACTGCCAGATACGGTGGAGAATTAAGGCATAGGACAACCAGTAGGGGCGCACCCTTGTGGTCGCCCTCTTTCTCTTTCGGCGTGATTATTCGTTCTTTCCCTGATCTTGCGATCGCCCTGAAACATTCTCAATTGCCGCGATCGCCGCTTTGGAACCGGCAACAATATCCCGTTCCTCTCCACCGAGATATAAGCGGCCAAAACTTCCCACCGCTTGCACCTGAAGAATATTGATTAGGGCTGATTTTTCCGCCTCATTGGCCGCTAACGCTGCATAGGCCGCCGGGGCCACTTCCAGGACAAACAAACTCTCCCCCGCCAAAATCATCTGTCCGCGACGGGTTCGGTTAATCAGTTGCGTTTGGTGGGGATCGAGATTGCGGATAATCTGACTCGACATAATCTTGGGTTTGAGGCGTTCATGTTCCGTTACCCCCAAGGCATCTAGGATCGCCACACCGGCCCGGCGGGCGTCACTTTGACGACTGGCATGGACTTCGAGTAATCCATAGAGTCGTTCCACCACTTGCACCCCAGGACGAACTCCGGTGGACTTGAGAGCGACATCAGTAATGCGATTGATTTCAATTCCCGGTGAAATTTCTACCCAGAGTGACGTATCCCCCGGTAACGGCAAAAACCCCAAAGCAACGGTTCCCATATATGCTGCGTGTTGAGGTTGCAGGCTGTCAATATAGACGAAGCTGCGTAGTTCAACTCCCAAAATTCGTTCTCCGTGATAGGGGGACTAGGATTAGATTAAGACCTACACAGTTCCCCCAAGCCATCCCTGACGGCAATCGGGGGCAACTGCGACATTTGATTATACCGTCCAACGGACTGGCTCCCCTAACTTACTTCAAGACTCCCGATGACCTTCGATCGCCTTGTGTTATGGATTGTCTATTTTTCCACCCTCGTCTTTGTCTGGCGATCGCTGGCCAATCATCCCAAACAATGGGGGTGGGCGATTGTCTGTGGGGGAATCTTTAGTTTCTCGTTGGGGTTATCGTTTGTCTCGATAACCTGGGCGGCGATGGTGGGGGGAGGCCTCTGGCTGCTGCTGGTGTTATTGCCGATTCTTGGCCTACGCCAGATTAACCAATGGCTGAAATATGATGAGTATGGGCGAGCCGCCCTTCTGGCCCGATGTCTGACTTGGCTACATCCGGCCGATGGTTGGGGCGATCGCGTGATTCCCTTAAACGCCCTGGCCCTGGCCCAACGAGGTCAAACCGTCCAGGCGGTGCAGTCTCTCAAACCCCATCAAACTCCTAAATCTCCCATTTACCTCACGGCGATCGCCCTGGAGTTTCTCATACAACGCCAATGGCAAGAGTTTATCACCTGGCTCCAGAGCCATGAGGGACAAGTTCCTCTTAATTTCGCTCTCTATCACCTACGGGCTTTAGGGGAAACGGGTCGCTTCGATCTCATGTTACGGGAGTTTGTCGCCCTCAGTCCCCGCCTAAAAGACTTGGGGGATTTTGAGCGGTTGAGTTTAGCCCGACTCTATGTTTTTGCCTTTTGTGGGGATAGCCAGTCCGTCTCACGGCTATTTAAGCGAGAGTTGCGGGATTATCCCCCCATGAAACAACAGTTTTGGCAAGCCACGGCGGATTGGTATGGCGGGCGATCGCATCTTGGTCAGCAACGGTTTCAGGACTTACTCAAAACTCGCCATCATCTCTTCAAACAAGACATCCACCATCGCCTGGAAACTCCCGTCAAACCAACTCCCGCCCAACTCAATAGTCTCTCGTTTCATATCCTAGAACAGCTTAAAACTACCCTAACCCAAGAGAGACGCTATGGGACTCCTGTCTCCGCCCCTCCTGCCTTCGGAACTTGGGGCTTAATTGCCTTAAATCTGCTCGCCTTTTATATCGCTATTCGTCTCGGGGGAAGTCAAAATGTTTGGGTCTTATATCGCCTCGGGGCCCTAGTCCCCAGTCACGCCCTAGCAGGAGAGTGGTGGCGGTTAGTGACATCGACTTTTCTCCATTTTGGCGTCGCCCATCTGGCCATGAATCTCTTTGGACTCTACATCCTGGGCAAGTTTCTCGAAGCCCGTCTTGGCCTAATTCGCTTCTTACTGGTTTACCTCATTAGCGGCATTGGCTCTATGGGATTTATTACACTTTTAGCCCTACAGGGGAGTAATGAGCAATTCGTCGTCGGGGCCTCCGGTGCTGTGATGGGCCTAATTGGGGCGATCGCCGCCATCTTTTGGCAAGGCTGGCGACAGGATAAAGCGGAAATTGCTCGGGAACGATTACGCTCAATCGTCTTGATTATTCTCATTCAAGCCATCTTTGACCTCTCCATTCCCGAAATCTGTTTTCTCTGCCATGCCTCCGGGGGCGTTCTGGGCTTTCTCTCAGGATTACTCGTCCTCCGCAAACCATCTTAACGTCCCACCTCTTCCCCACTTGATGTTAATGGTAATCACACATTTTTTAACAATTGATACCCCCATGAAGTCTTGACCCTTTCCAATTTCATCGGTTACAATCGGGGTACCAACAATAGAAGACTCATGGCAAGGTGGGAGGGGTTCTGCGACAAGCGGCATCAAACATCTGGCCTGCAAAAAAATAATTTTTATTGAATAAAGAATCAACATACACCCCAAACCCCCTCCCCCTCCTCCACGTCCTCGGGCGACCACTACGTGGTTCCCCCCTTGCCTCTTGCCTCGGGCGACCACAAGGGTACGCCCCTACGTCTTTTCTCTTGCCTCTTGCCTATTAATCAATTCCCCGCCATCTGACGCTTCTTCTCTTTTTTAAGATCCCGACGTCCCGCCGCCGCAATTTCCGCATCCAGGAGAGTTCGTCCCGTAGCCGCCAGATAGACATCATCCAAACTCGGGCGAGATTGAGCGATCCCGAAAATCGGCAGACCCTGACCTTGTAGAGTTTGTTGGACTTGGGTTAAGGCATCATTCTGGGAATTAACCACCAAATTGAGGGAATTTCCCTGAGCCTCATTAACAATCGCCTCACGAACGAAGGGGAGGGCTTCTAGCATCTCCTTAACGCGGTTGGCTTCATCGAGGGGAGCAAACTCGCGAATCCGTAGGGTAATGCGATCGCCGCCGACTTTATCCTTCAACCCAGAGGGCGTTCCCACATCAATCACCTGGCCGCGATCGAGAATCGCCACGCGATCGGCCAACGCATCCACCTCTTCCAAATAATGGCTCGTCAAGAGAATCGTCGTTCCCCGTTCTCGTAACTGCTGTAGAAAGCCCCAAACCGCCACCCGGCTTTCAATATCCAATCCCACCGTCGGTTCATCCAACACCAACAGATCCGGCTGATGCAGCAACCCAGCCGCCAAGTCCAGGCGTTTGCGGAGTCCCCCCGAGTAAGTTCCCGTCTTGCGATCGCCGTACTCCGTCAACCCCAACATCTCCAACACCGCCTCAATACGGCCCTCAATCTCCCCCTTAGGGAGGTGATACAACGCCGCCTGCAACCGTAACAACTCTCGCCCCGTCAACACCTTATCCAACGCCACCTCCTGAGCCACATAGCCCAGCAAGCGACGCACCACCCGAGGCCGCTCAATCGCTGACACCCCAGACACCTCAACCCGCCCTGAATCAGGATTCGAGAGAGTACAGAGACAGCGAATCGTGGTGGTTTTCCCCGCCCCATTAGGACCGAGTAAGCCAAAAATCTCCCCCGGCTCAATCGAGAAAGAGACATCCTCAATGGCGGTGACATCGCCATAGGTTTTCTTGAGATTTTCGATATAAACAGTCGGTGTCATAATCCCCTGGGTTGACGGTCTGGCTTTCTCTTAATTATTCTAATTCCCCAAATGCCGAATCGTTCGTCCCCTGCCTCAAAATCCCAATATCGCTATAGTGAAATGGACATCACCAGTGATGATATCTGATGGAGAACGAACCCCTAATCCGCCTAAGCTGTTTCTTCGGTATTTTAGTTCTGATGGGACTTTGGGAAGCGATCGCCCCTCGGCGGAAACCCCAACAGTCGAAACTAAACCGCTGGTTCAGCAACTTGGGAATCGTCGTCCTCAATACCCTCCTATTGCGGGCTATCTTTCCCCTAGCCGCCGTCGGTGTGGCGGCGATCGCCCAAAACCAAGGCTGGGGACTGTTTAACATCCTCTCCCGTCCCTCCTGGCAAGCCATTATCCTCTCCATCTTGGCCTTGGACTTCGTGATCTACCTCCAACATGTCATGTTCCACGCCCTCCCCAGCCTCTGGCGGTTACATAAAGTCCATCACGCCGATTTAGATTTTGATGTCACCACAGGCCTACGCTTCCATCCCCTAGAAATCTTCCTCTCCCTGGGCATCAAAATCATCGCCATTGTCCTGCTTGGGGCCCCCGTCTTGGCGGTGATTCTCTTCGAGATTATCCTCAACGGAACGGCGATGTTCAATCATGGTAATGTCCGTCTCCCCAAGGGACTCGATCGCTTCTTACGGCTACTGGTGGTTACTCCCGATATGCACCGTGTCCATCACTCCGTTATCCCCAGTGAAACCAACAGCAATTTTGGCTTCAATCTCCCTTGGTGGGACTATCTTCTGGGAACCTATCAAGCTCAACCGGCTGCAAGCCATGACGGAATGACCATTGGCCTGGCAGAGTATCAAACTAAACCCCAGGTGGGACAACTCCATTGGATGTTGCTGTTGCCATTTTGGGAAATAGGGGGGAGAAGGGAACAGGGAATAGGGAACAGGGAACAGGGAATAGGGAATAGGGAATAGGGGGAAGAAGGCGGTAGGCAGTAGGCATAACGCATAACCCACCCCGCCCTCCGGGCACCCCTCCCCAGAGGGGATAGACGTAGGGGCGCACCTTTATGGTCGCCCTCTCTTCCTTTCCGCAGTCGACAATAAGCCGTTAGCGGACTTCGCTGTATTGGGTGACGTCGGCGGTGACTCGTCCTCGGAGTTCGGTGGTGCGTTCGGTCATCTGATCCCATTGCTCTCGGACTTGGCCAGAGGTGATTTGGTTGAGGGGAACTCCTTGTTGTTGGGCCAGGGCGGCGGCGACTCCTAAGCCTTGACCGTGATAGACGTTTTTGGTGTTGATGCGTCCCACGGAAACGGCAATCCCTTCGTAGCCGCTAGACCGTCCGGCGATCGCTAAGTTCTCAATTGACCGGGATAATCCATGTTCAATGCCAAAATTGTATTGCGGTAGGGGGGGCACTCGCATTGATAAGCCATCGACGCCACCGCGAAAGTCGAAGTCGTAGGAGAAGGTGGCGATGGAGTCTTCGACGCGGGTTCCTCCCACCATGATTTCTCGGCCAGACAGGGGGGCGACGACATCTCGGACGCTGACACTATGGCGAACATAGATTTCTGGGGGGAGAATCACCTCCACCTCGGGATTCCCGGAATATTCCCGTAACCAAGCTTCCACTTCTCGGAGTTCTTCGATCATTTCTGCACTCGGCTGAAAGTTATTGGCTTCCATCTCGCGAATGGTATCGACATCGTATTTAAAGAGAAAGCCATTCCAGGAGAGCGATCGCTCGTCGAGTTCGCAGACGTTGGCTTTGTCCCAGAAAAAGCCTTGCAGGGAGAAGGGTTGATCGCGATCGATGTGATAGGCGGCTCCGATGGCAATGCTGCGGAAGTAATAGCCGTCTCGATAGGATTGATAGAGGGGGAAGCCAAAGCCGGACATCCAGAATTGAGATCCGGCGGCGTCATTACGGCTGTAGATACTCTCTTCAATTTGAGCCACCCAGTTGGGGTCATCATGGAACAGGGCCTCGATTTGCCGCAATTCTTCAATGGTTAACCCCTCGACAATCGGCACAATGGAGGTTCCCAGGGTAGATTGGGCTAATTCCTCGCCTTGGGATTCGTAACCGCGATAGTAGGGCTGTCCGGCGGCGATCGCCAACTCGGCCTGTTGCGTGGTATCAATAAATGAATTGGCTTCGAGGCGTTTGTTGTGACCGATTACATCAGCATATTCAATCCGTCCATTCTCCACTACAGGTTCTAAACGGGCATTGGAGAGCAACGACACGCCAGCATTCTCCAGCATCCGCCGCATTCCCTCATCGGCCCGCATGGGATGCACACAAGATTCCCCCACATTGGCTTCGTCGAGAAAGTCTAGGAAACAGTCGCTAAAGGGTTGAGCATACCAGCGGGGGGTTTTATCAAAATCCAGATAGGCTAAGCCTCCCCGTGTCAGCAATCCCCCCACCATCGCCCCGGCCTCCTCGGGACGTACCAACGCGACTCTGGCCCCCTCTCCCAAGGTGCGTTTGGCCCAAATGGCGGCACAAATTCCGGGAAGTTCATCGCCATAGACAATGACATCGTAGCGGTGAACCTCGGGGGGATCTGGGGTGGCGGTGACCTCCGAGGGGGATGGGTCTTGCTCGTCCCCAACTCCAATGTCGGGGTTGCCCAAGCCGAGACCGCCACAACCACTTAAACAGAGGGCGATCGCACTAAGCCAAAGGGTCCAGGAAGAGTGAGCCATAGTTCAGTTGTTGTTGGAGTTATTTTAGGGCCGGCGATAAAACGGGGTCTTAACGACGTCTGCCTCATAGAGTTTGCCACGGATTTGCACCTGTAGGGCTTGACCGGGACTGGATAACTCTGGGGGAACATACCCTAAGGCGATGTTGTGGCCGAGGCTGGGGGAGGGCCCCCCTGAGGTGACTCGGCCGATTGGGGTTCCCTCGTGGAATAGGGAATAGTCATGACGGGCAATCTGGCGGCTGCGCATCTGCACCCCCACCAGTCGCTGGGAAACTCCCTGGCTGGCTTGCTGTTCTAACCGCTCTCGACCGATAAAATCTCCTTTACGGTCAAGGTGAACCAACCAATCTAATCCCGCTTCGAGGGGGGTCGTTTCGGCGGTCATGTCTTGTCCATACAGGGGGAGGGCGGCTTCGAGGCGTAGGGTATCTCGGGCCCCCAATCCACAGGGGACGACTCCCTCGCTGATTAGGCTGTCCCAAAGATGTTGACCCGCTTCTGAGGCCAGCATGATTTCAAAGCCGTCTTCGCCGGTGTAGCCGGTACGGGCGATGAAGGCCGGATGGCCGAAGACTTGCACCTGACGATGGCTGAAAAAGGAGAGTTGAGCCAGGTCGGTGTTGACGAGGGGCTGTAGGACAGGTTGGGCCTGGGGACCTTGTAAGGCCAGCAACACGTGCTCGTCCTGGTCATCAACCCAGCTCGTGGTTTGGGGTAAATGGGCCTGAAGCCACTCGCGATCGGCATCCTTTGTGGCGGCGTTGACAATCAACACCACTTGCTCCCCCTCCTGGCGGTAGATAATCAGGTCATCTAGAATCCCCCCCTCTGGGTTTAAAAGCACTGTATAACGGGCTTTGCCGGGCTTGAGACGGCTCAAATCTGAGGGAACTAGGGTTTGAAGTGTTTTTAGGGGATTGCCCCCTTGTAGGACGAATTTACCCATGTGGGAGATATCAAATAGCCCCACCTGTTGCCGCACGGCCTGATGTTCTTGGCGGATTCCTTGAAACTGAAGGGGCATTTCCCAGCCGGAAAAGGGGGTTAATTTGGCCCCGAGATCTAAGTAACGGGAAAACAAGGGAGAACGACGGAGGCCGGGTTGAGAAGAAGGAACAGTCACAGGTCAAGTTCAAAATTTGTCACACAATGGGCGATCGCAGTCCATCGGTTTCTAAGATACGATACAACGAGGGAGCCGCAATGGTAAGATGTACCAGTAAGTATTTATGACTATGACGACGACTGCGACTGTTGCCGAGTCTTCACGAGGCGAAACGGTGGTACAGGGTGCAAAGCTTGTTGGGAATCCCCTCAGTATTGCCCCCATGATGGATCGGACGGATCGCCACTTTCGCTTTTTCCTTCGGCAAATCGCACGCCGCCCCTTGCTTTATACAGAAATGTTGACAACAGGGGCAATTTTGCATGGAAAACGGGCCAAACTCTTGGGCTTTTCTCCAGAAGAAAAACCCCTGGCCCTGCAAGTTGGGGGAGATGATCCTCGGGAATTGGCTGAATGTGCCCGCATCGCTCAGGATTTGGGCTATGACGAGGTCAACTTGAATGTAGGCTGTCCGAGCGATCGCGTCCAGAATGGCAATTTTGGGGCCTGTTTGATGCAAGAGCCTCAACGCGTCGCCGAGGCCATCACGGCCATGACGCAAGCGGTGAAAATTCCGGTGACGGTGAAGCATCGCATCGGAGTCGATGAGTGCGATCGCTATGAGGATATGGCGGAGTTTGTGCGCATTGTCTCGGAGGCCGGATGTCAGCGGTTTACGGTTCATGCTCGCAAAGCTTGGCTGAAGGGACTCAGTCCCAAGGAAAATCGCACAGTTCCCCCGTTGCGTTATGAGGATGTCTACCGTCTCAAACGGGACTTTCCCCACCTGTTTATTGAAATTAATGGCGGCTTCAAAGAGTTAACCCAGATTCGCGAGCAATATCAGTATGTGGACGCGGTGATGGTGGGCCGGGCCGCCTATGATAATCCCTTTTTACTGGCGACGGTGGATCGGGATATGTATGGGGAGGACTATCCTCTTCCCACCCGCTCCCAGGTGGTAGAGGGAATGCTCGGCTATTGCGATCGCTGGGTGGCCCATGGCTATAAACTCCACAGTATTTCCCGTCATATGTTGCAACTGTTTACGGGCCAGCCGGGAACGAAAGCTTGGAAACGCTATCTCAGCGATCATGCTCATATTCCCGGTGCTGGGGCCGAAGTCTTAACTGCCGCCCTGGCCCAGGTTCCTAACCCGGATTTATGCCCCGACTAGGTGGCTAAACTTAGGCAGCTTGGAGGACTTTCAGGGATTCGTTGATATGTCCCTGGAAGTTCAGTTGGGAGTTGAAAATATGACGGACAATGCCCTCTTTGTCGATGACATAGGTGACACGACCGGGGAGAATAAATAATACGGTGTCGGGAACTCCGTAGAGTTTACGCACCTGGTTTCCCTGATCACTCAGGAGGGTAAAGGGGAGGTTGTGTTTTTGGGCGAATTGCTTATGGGAGGAGACGGAATCGCCACTAATGCCAATCACTTCGGCTCCCGCATCGCTGAAGGTGGTATAACTGTCTCGGAAGGCACAGGATTCGGCGGTACAGCCGGGGGTGTTGTCTTTGGGGTAGAAATACAGCACTACGGCTTTTTCCCCCTTAAAGTCGCTGAGGCTCACGGATTCGCCGTTTTGGTTCTTGAGGCTGAAGTTGGGGGCGCGATCGCCGACGTTGATAGATGTCATCGCTTACTCCATAAATCGTTGCATTAGTTTCACAGTAACAGTTTGCCTACAACATCGGTTTCACCCACTGCCGTTTCAGGGCGAAATCTAAGCCAATTCCAGCTATCCCAAACAGGCCCAAACTCTCAAACAGGGATAACAGGGCGATCGCCGTGATGCCCTCGGGAATCTCTAATCCTTCTAGTTGGGCCAAGCCACGCACTAAGCCAAAGGCCCCAATCACCCCAGATTTAAGATGGGGGTTAGAATCTCCGCGCACGGCATAGCGATAGGTAACGCCAAACAAAAAGCCACTCAGGGCCACAATCCCCAGACGCAATCCCAGTTCCCCGGCCCGAGAACTGAGATAGATAGCCGCCGCACTGTCCACCAACACCGCCATGATGGCACTGAAGACTCCGGCTTTCAGGGATTCAAGACGCTCCAAGTCAGTCATAGACTTATGAACAGTAATATCGTCAACACTCAACAGTAGCAAAACTCTTGAGTGTCTTGTTTTCGGCTCGTTGTATCCGCTCTCATCTGGTTACAATAATCGCTACAACGCTATGAATTAGGCTCGCTTACCCCTTGGATTAAAAATGTTAATATAAAGGAAAGCCATCCGTAAAAATACGGATTCTTGAGTGATAATAGATCACAGAGTAGAGATTCAAGAGACCCGATCCAGCACATCCACCTAAGTGTTTTCCCGTACATGTCAACGATTTATCTGGACTATCCCCTTGACTTTTATGATAGTGTTCGTTATCTTGGCGAGGAGAATGTCCGTGATAACACTTAGAACATCACGATGACTCACACAAATTCTTGATTCCCGGTCGAGTAGCGATGGACTGAACCGGTCTTGGAATTTCCGGCATTAGACGAAACTAGGAACCTTCAGGAGGCACCCATGAAAGATTCAAAGCTTAAAACTTCTCCCTATCCAGGCTGGCTTTCCCTATGTTGTATTAGCCTGCTGCTCAGTGGCGTCATTGCCCTGCCCATTCTAGATGACCTCGCGGAGTCTTATCAGTCTAGCTGGGCGGCTGGGATGAACACGAGAAACTAATCGCCCAAGTGTGTCGGGTTGAACTTGAGGTTCTGTCGGATGCAGAACCTCGTTTTTGCGTGCCCGAAACTCATCATGAGACCGAGAGGACTTACTCTTCGTCGTCGTCCTCGTCGTCTTTGGTCGGATAAACAAAGCCACGAGAGCGGCCCGTCAAAACGGACTTACCCAAGGAAAGGGCTTTTTCGGCTTCGAGGGCGGCTTTGCGCTTCCAAACGGCATGACGCTGATTGCGCTTGGCTTTGGAAGTTTTCTTCTTAGGGACTGCCATAACGGTAACTGTCTTCTGTTTAAACGGTTGCCAAACCTTTCTATCTTAAAGCATAATGACGACTTTGATGCACCTGTTTCCGATTGTGTCGATATCCCATTTGTTGTGGCTAACTTTTTTGACCCTCAGGCCCATGCTCAGCCCCATGGAGAAGCGGCTCTATTCCTGGATAGGGTGCTCTTTGCCTATCCCGATGTTCCCTGTGTTTTAAATGAGATTACCCTGAGGATTCAGCCCGGGGAGCGGCTGGGGGTGATTGGCCCCAACGGGGCGGGAAAAACGACCTTATTTTTAACGATCTGTGGAGTGCTGCGTCCGAGTTCGGGAGTGGTGCGCTTGTTTGGCAAACCGGTGGTTCCTGGGGAGTTCCGGCCCGATGTGGGCTTAGTGTTTCAAAATCCCAATGATCAACTGTTTTCCCCCTCGGTGTGGGATGATGTCGCCTTCGGGGTGGAAAATCTCGGCTATAGCGAGGCGGAGGTGACGGAGCGAGTGCATCAGACCTTGGATCAACTGGGGATTCTGGAGTATCGCGATCGCCCGCCCCATCATTTGTCTGGGGGGCAAAAGCGTATGGTGGCGATTGCGGGGGTGTTGGCCATGCAGCCGCAACTGATTCTTTATGATGAACCCAGTGCCAATCTGGATTTGCGATCGCGCCGTCGTCTGATTGAGTTTTTACACCAATCCTCGCAAACCCTACTGATTGCCAGCCATGATTTAGAGTTAATCCTGGAGTTGTGCGATCGCGTTCTGCTACTCGATGAAGGGGCCATCATCGCCGATGGTTCCCCAGTCGAGATTATGGGCGATCGCCCCCTCATGGAGGC
Source organism: Sodalinema gerasimenkoae IPPAS B-353 (assembly GCF_009846485.1). Classification (GTDB taxonomy): domain Bacteria; phylum Cyanobacteriota; class Cyanobacteriia; order Cyanobacteriales; family Geitlerinemataceae; genus Sodalinema; species Sodalinema gerasimenkoae. The sequence goes on along the minus strand of NZ_ML776472.1, from coordinate 1,021,601 downwards.
CCATGGCTTAGAGAAACCCTCAGCACTCTCGGCCCATCCTCCTCGGTAACTGAGGCTGACAGTCGGCAATGCGATCGTAAATCTCCCCTAACGCCTCTCCTGGGCGAGCGGGGGATAACCAATAACCCTGAATTTCATCACAATCCAACTCAGATAACACCTGCATTTGTTCTACGGTTTCGACCCCCTCGGCCACAATCTTCATCCCCAGTCCCCGGCCCAGGGCCACAATTACCGAAGCAATGGCGCGATCGCTCGGCTGAGTCGTAATATCCTGGACAAAGGAGCGATCGATCTTCAGGGCATTGAGAGGAAAATTCTTGAGATAGGCCAAGGACGAGTAACCCATACCAAAATCATCCAGGGCAATCCTCACCCCCATCTCTCGTAACTCCTGAAGAATCACCTGAGTCAGTTCCACATTTTGGATGGCGATGGTTTCAGTGATTTCGAGTTCCAAATACTCCGGCGAAACCTGAGTCGTCTCCAACACCCGTCGCACCGTTTGCACCAAATTGCTTTGTAAAAACTGACGAGCCGACAAATTCACCGCCACAGGAACCGCCGGAAACCCCTCCTGTCGCCAACGCTGAATCTGTTCACAAGCTCGATACAACACCCACTCCCCAATGGGCACAATTAAGCCGTTTTCCTCAGCCAGGGCAATAAACTCCTGAGGAGACACCTGGCCCAACCGGGGAGAGTTCCAACGAATTAAAGCCTCCATCCCCGCCAATTGTCCCGTTTTAATCGATAGCTTCGGCTGATACAACAGGACAAACTGTTGCTGTTCGACGGCTAGATGGAGTTCTCGCTCCAACAACAACAAATCATAAGCCGGATTCTCCAGGGTTCGTTGATAAAACTGAAACGTGCCTCGTCCTGTCTCTTTTGAGCGGTGCAAGGCAATATCGGCGTGTTTCATTAAACTGGCGGCATCATCTCCATCTTGGGGATAACTGGCAATGCCAATGCTACCGCTGACATAGCAGGAGTAGGGTTCAATATCAAAGGGTAAACTCAGAACCCCCACCAGCCGACGGGCTAAGCGTTCACAGGTGGGCCGATCTACAGAATGCCGCAACAGGAGGGTAAACTCATCCCCTCCCCAGCGGGAGAGACTGGCTTGCGGGGGCAGTTCCGCCAAGATACGGCGAGTCACCAGCTGCAACACCTCATCGCCAATATCATGGCCGAGGGTGTCGTTAATCTTCTTAAAGCAGTCAATATCGATAAAAAAGACCGCCAGGGACTGGTCCTGTTCTCGGGCTTCCCGTAAACAGTTGCTCAGTTGTTGGCGAAATAAAATGCGGTTGGGGAGTCCGGTGAGGTTGTCATAGAGAGCTTGATAGTCGGTCGCCCCAATGGTGCGGGCGTTCCACCAAATCACGGTTCCCAAGACGAAGACACTGGCAACGCTCAACAGGACTAACCCCACTTCCCCATCATAGAAGCCCGCCCGTTTGCCCCACAGGACTAACCCACAGCCGACGGTGGGTAAGATGAAGGTTAAGCCAATCAAGCGGCGAATGGTTGCTCCTCCAGCCAGTTCACTGACGGTGATTCCCATACCACCGCGATCGGGATAACGGCCGAGAATCCCCAAAGATAGGACAATAAAGGCCAATCCAGTATGTAAGGCCATCTCGGTAAACTGACCAATACCGTAAAAGGTGGTAATGCTGAAAACATAGCCCAGACACCCGAGAAAAGAGATCATCAAGGTGACAATGGCGAAAAATTGAGCCAGTCGGTAACGACGAAAGGCTTGATACCCCAGGCTGATTCCCAGGGCAGAAAAGGCAAGGGCAGTGTTGAGGGCCATGCGCCCGGGAACGTAGGTGGCAACGGGATCGGGATCATCGGGAAAAATTGCTTCGTCAATCCCTAAATTGATGTCGAAGACATACTGTGCCGTTGTCAGCAATCCTAGGGCCAAAACTGTCCAGGCCCCGGTCAGCTCCCAAAATTTTAGGCGGTGATGACTCGCCAAGAGCGCAGACCCGGTGATAACGAGTCCAATGGCTGTATTTACCTTCATGGTCACCCAGGAGGGGGCAACACTTTTAAGGAGGCCAATATCAAACAGCCAGCCCAGTAGAACCAACATCCCTAAGCTGATGACTCCATAGGCACATCCCCGTGACCAGCGCTTTAAGTTGGCGACATACTGGGTGTTTTTCGGTGTTTCAATCGCTAAGTCGATGTGAGACGGAAGCTGCGATGGTTGCAGGAAGGGATAGTTAAAAAAAGATACGAACACCGGAGAACCTTGATGAATGGCGTTTGTGCGGGAGTCTAACTGACAATCTATATCCCTTTTAACAGTCATACATCCGTTTTAACAGTCCTGATGGGTTGACCATTTTCAAGCCACGCAATCCAAGCTGACCCGGTGAAGCGGATCTGACTCAGCACCCTAAACAGGGTCAGAAGACGATACGGTTCTGACCGTCTATTTCGGCGGAACCGTCTTGAGCGCATCCTGGCAACTGACTCAATCAACGGCTCACGGCTGTTCTCTCAAATTTGTGTCGAGTTCTGTTGGATTATTTCGACAAGTTTTTTTGCGACAACCCATCATATCATAGTCCTTGCCAAGTGGGGCCAGGGGTTCTGTACATGATTACCTCGATGATGACCTCGGTTCAGTTCGGTCTCCAACGTCCCATTGGGAAGGGCGATTCTCAAATTCATGTTTAATCCCGACAAAAAAAGTCGGGATTGTTTGACGCCCCTTGATCCTCGTGTTACGATTTCGATTCAGGTTGAGTTAAGACAAGTAGAGACCCCCATGACCCAAGCTATCGATCGCCTCAAACAAGCCTCCAACGCTGCATTCACCGGACTCAAATGCAAAGAATGCGGCACCGAGTACGAGGCCACCGCCAAGCATGTCTGTGATGAGTGCTTTGGTCCGCTGGAAGTGAAATATGACTATGATGTTTTACGCCAGACGGTGAGCCGCGAAACCATCGAAGCCGGTCCTCACTCCATTTGGCGCTATAAGCCCTTCCTGCCGGTGGACACCGATACCCCCATTGATGTGGGAACGGGCATGACGCCTCTGGTGGAAGCCCATCGTTTGGCTCGTCGCTTGGGATTGAAAAAGCTTTATATTAAAAATGATGCGGTCAATATGCCGACCCTGAGCTTTAAAGATCGGGTGGTGTCCGTTGCCTTAACTCGCGCTCGTGAATTGGGCTTCTCTACGGTGTCTTGTGCCAGTACCGGGAACCTCGCTAACTCCACCGCTGCGATCGCCGCCCATGCGGGCCTCGACTGCTGCGTCTTTATCCCCGCTGACTTAGAAGCAGGCAAAATCCTAGGAACCCTCATCTACAACCCCACCCTAATGGCGGTGAAAGGCAACTACGACCAAGTGAATCGCCTCTGTTCGGAAGTAGCCAACACCCAAGGCTGGGGCTTTGTCAATATCAACCTGCGTCCCTACTATTCTGAAGGCTCCAAAACTCTCGGCTTTGAAGTTGCCGAACAACTCGGTTGGCAACTGCCGGATCATGTGGTGGCCCCTCTAGCCTCAGGGTCGTTGTTTACCAAGATTTATAAGGGCTTCCAAGAGTTCGTCGAAACCGGCCTAGTGGATGCCAAAGATGTGCGCTTCAGTGGGGCCCAAGCGGAAGGCTGTTCCCCCATCGCCACAGCTTATAAGGAAGGACGGGACTTCATCGCCCCCGTTAAACCCAACACCATCGCCAAATCCATCGCCATTGGCAACCCCGCTGATGGGATTTACGCCGTGGATGTTGCCAACAAAACCAATGGCACTATTGAATCGGTGACCGATGCTGAAATCATCGACGGGATGAAACTCCTAGCTGAAACTGAAGGCATCTTCACCGAAACCGCCGGTGGAACCACCATTGCAACGCTGAAAAAACTGGTGGAAGCAGGCAAGATTGACCCCGACGAGGTGACGGTGGCTTATATCACCGGTAATGGCTTGAAAACGCAAGAGGCGGTTCAAGGCTATATTGGCGAACCTCTAACGATTGAGCCTAAACTCGATGCCTTTGAGCGGGCCTTAGAACGCTCTCATACCCTCAACCGCCTGGAATGGCAGCAGGTCTTGGTCTAGGACGACCCCGCGACTAAGTTGATGAATTCTGTTGTACTGTTTGTTGAGTAGAGTTATGTCCGTAACAGTTCTGATTCCCACCCCCCTGCAAAAATTTACGGGCGATCGCCCCAAAATTGACTGTGAAGCGGGGAGTATTGCTGAGTTAATTGATGCCCTGGAGGGGTCTTGTCCAGGGATTAAGGCCCGTCTGTGTGATGAACAGGGCAAACCCCGCCGCTTCCTCAATTTCTATGTCAATAGTGAGGATATCCGCTTTCTGGAGAATACGGAAACTCCCCTCAATGATGGGGATGAGGTGAGTATTGTGCCGGCGGTGGCTGGGGGGTAGGGGGAAGAAAAGGCAGTAGGCAGTAGGCAGTAGGCAGTAGGGGAGAAGACGGCAAAAGGCAAAAGGCAAAAAGGGAGAAGACGGGAATGGGGAACTCTTCCCTTCTCTCCCTCCTCTCCCTCCTCTCCCTCCGTGTCCTCGGGCAGCCACAAGGGCGTGCTACGTGGTTCCCCTCCTAGGCAGGGATTGCCGTTTCCTGTAAGAGTTCGTCGTAGACTTGGCTGAGGTGTTCAGCCACCCCTTGCCAACTGAACTCGTCGAGAACCCGTTGGCGAGCTGCCTCACCTAACTGGTTGCGCCAGTCGGGGTTGGCGAGGATGCGATCGCAGGCGGCGGCGAAGGCCCCATCATCCTTGGCGGGGACGAGTAACCCCGTTTCTTCATGAATCATGGAGTATTGGAGACCCCCCACGGCACTGGCCACAAGAGGCGTTCCACAGGCCATAGCCTCGATCGCCACTAAGCCAAAGGGTTCATAGTGACTCGGAACCACACAGATATCGGCGGCCGCGTAGTAAGCACTCATCAAGTCATCGTCAATGCGGCCGGCAAACTCCACGAAGTGAGCAATTCCTAGCTCTTCAGTTAAGGCCATGAGGCGATCGCGCTCATCGCCGTCCTTGTGGCCCGCACGGGCACCGCCTCCAATGACCACTCGGAAATTGGAGTCATCCCGGAACTGCGATCGCCCAGCGGCCCGAATCAGGGTTTCAATCCCTTTGCGGAAATCAAAACGTCCCACATAAAACAGTCGTTTTTGCTCTGGGGCAATCCCCAATCGAGCGCGGGCCTCCTCCTTAGAAATGGAGCCAAAGCGCTCCACATCTGTACCACAGGGAATGATTTGCAGATTTCCCAAGGGCGTCACGCGCTGCATATCCTCCACTTCCTGGGGACTGGTAGCGATGACACAGTCAACAGTTTCAATGCAACGTTTTTCAGTGGCTAAGCGGGTTTGGGCAATGGCGGGAATATCCTGCACGGAGCGATATTTCACCGAACCCAAAGAATGATGGGTATGGAGCTGAACTAGGGACTGACGACTCCGTAGCTGCATCCCCACCCAAGCCGAGAGCCAGTAGTTGGTGTGAATCAGGCGGTATTCGCGACCGCAGTCCCGTTGATACTGCTGAACGGCCCTAACAAACTCGGGAAGATAGTCAAAAATCAGATCCCGATGAATAAAGGATTCGGGGCCAGCCGTCAGACGAATGGTGCGACAGTTGGCTGAATGCTCAATGACATCCGCTTGCTTGGGATTTGTTTTACGGGTAAACATATCCACCTGCCAGCCTAACTGGGCTAGGGCTTCCCCGACATGACGAACATAGACATTTTGTCCTCCAGCTTCTTCTTTCCCGATTTCGATCGCCGGATCGCCATGAACCGAGATTAAGGCAATAGACTGTACAGAAGCCATAGATTCGGATTCCTTGTAAAACGCGACAGCAACTCAACTCCAAATGGGGGGTCAGAAGACTGTTCAGGGAACAAGACTCTGAGTTGAAATTAGGCTGAGCTTAGCTCGCAATGGATCATAGACAATTAAGACTGGCTGCTAGACAATTGTTAATTGTCAATTGTCAGGGATGAACGTATTTTGAGGTAATAGTTCTAAGCATCCATATTGTCCTAATGTATATGTCCACCGCGATAAAAAACTAACATCAGAAGTAGAGCTTCGAGTTCAGAGAGGGAGGTGATGGAGCGATCGCCCCATCAGGTCCACCGATTCTAGCATTTTCAGTCCCTGTAAACTGTTTTCAGGGAACCACAGAAGAAAGTGGCACGGTTCCCCTAAGACTAGACTAAGGCCAGAACTCGGCCCGTCAAACTAAAGGGGCGAACTTCTGAGATTTCCACAGACACGATTTTCCCTTTTAATTCCTCTAAATTGCCTTCAAAGAAGGTCAAGCGGTTACCCCGAGTCCGTCCCATCACTTGAGTGGGATCTTTGGAATTTTGTTCTTCCACTAAGACCTCTTCAACGCGGTTGGCGTAGCGTTGAGAGCGTTCGGCAGCTTTTACACTCACCAAGTGATTGAGCCGTTGCAGGCGGTCTTGTTTCACCTCATCGCTGAGTTGATTTTCCCAGTCAGCGGCGGGGGTTCCGGGACGGGGGGAGTAGGCAGCGGTGTTGAGGATATCAAAACCAATATCGGCAGTTAAATCCAGGGTGTTTTGGAACTGTTCCTCGGTTTCTCCGGGGAAGCCGACAATAGCATCAGCACTAATAGCTGCATCGGGCATATAGTGGCGAATTTTGTCGATAATGCGGCGATACTTCTCATGGGTATAGCCCCGGGCCATGGCTTTAAGAATCTGGTTATCCCCCGATTGGAAGGGAATATGGAAATGTTCGCAGACTTTAGGAAGTTCCTGACAGGCGCGAATCAGCCGTTCAGTGAAGTAGCGGGGGTGACTGGTGGCGAAGCGGATGCGTTCGATACCGGGGACATCATGGACGAAGTAGAGTAAATCAGTGAGAGTATGCAGATGTCGTCCTTCGGGGGTACTACCGGGGAGATCTCGGCCATAGGCATCAATATTTTGCCCGAGGAGGGTGACCTCCTTGTAGCCTTGTCGTCCGAGTTCCTCCATTTCCGTGCGGATGGCCTCGGGGGTGCGGGACTGTTCCACGCCGCGCACATTGGGGACCACGCAATAGGTGCAGCGTTCATTGCAGCCATAAATCACATTCACCCAAGCACTCACGGCGCTATCCCGGCGGGGTTTGGTGATGTCCTCCATAATATGCACCGGTTCGGTGGCCACCACTTGGCTACCGGAAAAGACCTGTTCGAGGAGGTCTCCCAGGCGATTAGCGTGTTGCGGTCCCATTACCAAGTCCAGTTCAGGAACCCGTCGCATTAGGGCTTCTCCTTCCTGTTGGGCCACACAACCGGCTACAGCGAGGATGAGGTTGGGGTCGTTTTGTTTGCGTTTAGCCTGGCGGCCGAGGTAGGAATAGACCTTTTGTTCGGCGTTGTCGCGGATGGTGCAGGTGTTGTAGAGGACGAGGTCAGCCAGGTTTGGGTCTTCTGTGGCTTGGAAGTTGAGGGCTTCGAGAATCCCGGCCATCCGTTCCGAGTCGGCCTTGTTCATCTGACAGCCAAAGGTGGTGATGTGATAGCGGCGGGGGGATACGGTCATGGTGTCTCGTTCAGGTGTTAGGTATTCAGGGAATCCTTATTTTAGCGAGTTGGGGGGGCGATCGCCCTGGCAACTGGGAGAGCTTCCTGGGCTTGGACTGAGTATACCCGTAGTCTTACGCAAAGAATATCGATAGTTTTACGTAGTCAGGGAAGCTTTGCAAAAACTTTATTAAGTCTTTATAATAAATGTCCGGATTTTCTGGGATTTGCCAAAACTGTAGGTTATAACCGATGAAGGCGTGATCGAGCTTGCACGTGATCGCCACCGATATCAAGGTGTCATCCAGTCCTAAATAGTCCTAATAGAGAGATCCTCATTATCTGCATCTACTGAGGATTCGTCCGTCGTCTGGAACAGCCTCCCTGCGTAATCAGAGATTGTCTAGGCGTTTTTTATTGGCGGTACATTTAACCGTCCTCCTGGTAACTACGGGAGATTTGCCCCCATAGCCTGGGGATCTGTATTCGTGTAAACACCCAGAGTTTTTTTAGCCCTAATCATGACCCAGCATCACCAATCCAGCCACCTCCTTGTCCTCGATACCGCGATTGAGGCTCCAGAGCAGTTAATCCAGGGGGCGGTGAGTCAGACTCAGGTTTTGAGATTGACGGGGGAGGGTCATCCCCTGGCCCAAATCTCCGACTATCTTGAGCAGCATCAGACCATCGACCGGGTCCATTTGCTGGCTCACGGACAGCCGGGGGGGGTGCAGTTGGGTCAGACCTGGTTAACGGGGCAGAACTTGGCTAGGTGGACCCATCAGCTACGTCAATGGTCACGACTCCTCAGGCCTCAAGCTTCGGTGATTCTCTACGGCTGTCGCACCGCTGCCGGAACTCTGGGAGAGGAGTTTCTCAGCCATCTCCATCAACTGCTGGGGGTGACGGTGGCGGCGTCGACGCAAGTTGTGGGTCAAGGGAATTGGCAGTTTGACCGGATTCTTGGGCCTAAATCCAGCCAGAACTGTGCTAATGACGGGGGGATGGGTTCTGAGGGGGTGACTCTTCCCTTTCATGAGGAGACCCTAGCAAGTTATCCGGGACGTTTCGATCCTATCCCGATCCCGAACTTTTTGTATGCAACGGATGATCTTAACCCAGGGAACCTTTATATCATCAACCCCGAGACGGGTGAGCTTGAGAAATTTGAAAATGGTCAGACAAGCATTGAACTAGCTGCACGAACTTTTGCACTCTCCCGTGGAACGGATGGGGTTTTGTATTACACCGGAACGGAAAGTTTAGTTAACCGGATAAACGATCCGGATGATGCTGACAACACTATTGGTGAACCAAACTTGATTCCAGTTTACAGGTTTGACCCATCTAATCCTGGTGTCAGTAATTTGATTGGTCGATTCCAAATTAGTGAGGACCGGGCAAAAAATATAACCGGAACGCCTAGCATTGTAATGTTAGGTCAAGGGACAGACAATAAACTCTATGCCTTGACACCACAAAGTCGGTCAATCTATATGATTGATGTTACGGAATTTAATGATTCTGATGATATTATTACCCTCGGTGATGAAGACATTATAGATGTCACGTCATTATCGTTTGGAGATGATGATGATTCTATACCAAACAGCCTTATTCAAGGTGGTGGAGATGTAGCATTTGATCCGGATGATCCTAATGTTTTATTCTTTACATCAAAAGCAGGTTCTGGAACCAATGATTATAGAATTTTTCGCGTGAATCTCGAGGAAAATACTATTGAGCACTTTGCAAACTTAAAGACTCCAGGAGGGAACAATCCCAACGGACAGGCAGGTTCCCTAGCATTTGCAGCTAACGGAGATTTGTTCTTCAATGCAGATACAACCATGTATCGCTTGGAGTCCTCCACTTTTCGGGCTGCAATTAGTGATGGTGCGATCACATCTTTGAGTGCTGCATTCAGCTACAATTTTGGTTCCGTTGACGGCACGAACCTCTCTGACTTTGCCAGTCTTCCGGGTCCAACTGCTGTGCCAGATATTGTGGTCAATAAAGAAGCTGACCCCACAGAAGTGAATGGGGGTGATACCATCACCTACACCATCACAGTTACCAATAATGAAAGTATTGGTATCTCAAACATCCGCGTCTCTGACCCAATTCCTGACGGAATTGAAAACTTCACCTGGACTAGGAAAAAACGAACTATTGATAGTGACGATGAAACCGAATGGGACTATGTCAACATAGCGGGTGAAATTGACCAGAACCTCATCCCCTTGCTACCCGCTGGAAAAGAAGCTGTTTACAGGATTACGGCAGATGTGCAAGACCGTGAAGACCTAACAGGCGACCCGATTGTTAATCGAGTCACGGTCAATATTGCTGGATCTGGATTTGTCTTTGAGGTTGAGGGGGAACTCGTTTACGAAATTACAGAGGAAGCTGAGCCGGTTGAGATTGCCAATGAGCCTCCGGTGGCTGAAGACGGAGTTGTGACAGTTGACGGAATTACTCCCATTACGGGAATGATTGCGACAGATGAAGATGGAGACTCGATTAAAGAGTATGTCATCAATAAATCAGATCTTAGTGGGGGCATTTTAAAACTCAATGGGGTAGAACTAACTTTTACAGATGGCAAGGCTACCATTCCCGCAAACCAGATTGGTCAGCTAACCTTCGAGCCAGATGATGATTTTGAGGGGTCATCTTTCACATACACAGCGATTGATAGGTTTGGCGGAGAGTCTGGGCAAGCAACCATCACCTTAAATAACCCTCCCACAGCAGAAGATAAAACTGAAGAAGTTCCTCGCGGTGCCGATTTCGAGCTTCCTGAAAGTTTACTTCAAGGTAATGATACCGATGGTGAGGTCAAGAATTATCGAATCACCCAGCTTCCTCCGGCAAGTGCTGGAGTGTTATACCTCGGAGACCCAGAAGCGGGGGGACAGCCCATTAAGTTAGGGGAAAACAACACCCTCACACCCGAACAACGTAGTCAACTTTTCTTCCGAGCTGATCCTGACTTCACGGGGGAAGCAGATTTTAAGTTTGTCACTGTCGATAAGTGGCAAGCCACCTCAGACCCAGCAACCATTACCTTAACGTCAGGGAATGCTCCCCCGGAAACTAAAGATTCAGTTATCAGTTTTGCTACTGGGACAACCGAAGCGGTAGATTTGACAGGACTTGGTGGTACTGATATTGAGGATGATGATACAACTCTCAGGTTTAAAATCAAGAGCCTACCCGAGGGTGGGACGTTGTCATACACGAATAGTGCCGGAATTCCTACAACTATTAACACGGGTGATGATTTACCGGAATTAACTTCTGCTGAACTAGCAACCCTAAAATTCACCCCCGAGGATAATTTTACGGGACCTATAAGCTTCACCTATGCGGCAGTGGACTCTGACGGTGAAGAAGACCCAACCCCAGCGACAGTTTGGTTAAAAACTGAACCGGAAAACATTCCCCCAACAACGAATCCTGTCACTAATAACATTCCTCGTGGAACCGCTACTCGTTTAACTGGCTTGGGTGGGAACGACCCCGATGGTGAGGTGACGGAATTTCGAATTACCAAGTTTCCAGAGAACGGAACCTTATATGTTGGCGATCCGAATAGCGGTGGTACGCTGTTGAATGATGACAACAACGTAATTCCAGCTAACCAGATTAATAATATCTATTTCCAACCTGACGATAGCTTCACAGACGAATCTGTTACCTTCACATACAAAGCTGTCGATAATAATGTGGCCGTCGATGAGAGTCCAGCAACGGTCACCCTGAATCCGGTCAACAGCCTCCCAGATACGGATGATGTTAACCTGAACTCTCCGGAAGCTGGGGAAGTCAAACAACTGACCGGACTGGGGGGAAGTGACCCTGATGGTGAGGTTGCAAACTACCTCATTAACAGTGTGCCTAACAATGGAACCCTATTTCTAGGCAATCCTCGGGATGGGGGAACTCCCGTCCGAGCTGGGCAAATTTTAAGTCCGACTCAACTCGGACAGCTCTTTTTCCGAGCCGGTTCAGGGATTGGAGATGTCAGCTTTACCTATTCTGCCATTGATAATAATGGCGGAATCGACCCAACCCCCGGACGAGTTACCTTGCGAGGAAGCACTCCTCCCTCTCCGACCCCCATCTTCTTCCCATCGCCCACCCCCACCCCCTCACCTTCCCCCGAACCCGAACCCGAACCCGAACCCGAAGACAACCGCCGTCCCAGTCCCAGTCCTAGTCCTAGCCCAGAACCCGAACCCGAACCCGAACCTGACCCCGTTCCTCGCGTGTTCTGTCCGCCTAAACCCGAAAAACCCGAGATTCCCCAGTTAGCCGAGTTACCAGACATCCGCCGTCGGATGCCGGACTCCTTACCGGTGTTAGAAGTGGATGGGTTAGAACAACTCAATAGCCGCGAAACCTCCGAGGACAATGGCGGCCATACGGTAGTGGGCGGGCCCGAAGATAACGATATTCGCGGCAGTGCTGGCGATGACCAAATACGCGGTGGCGATGGCCATGATTTCATCGTCACCGGTGGCGGTCATAATGTCCTGGCCGGAAATGCTGGGGATGATACCCTCCTGGGTCATCTCGGCTCCGATACTATCTATGGTGGTCGTGATGATGACCTGATTCTCGGTCGTGGCGGCAATAACGTCATTTGGGGCGATCGCGGCAACGATACCATCTCCGGCGGCCCTGGCGACGACATCATCGGCGGTGGCCCGCAAAATCGTACCCCTGATTTTGAAGGCAGTGATGATCTGATTTATGGGGATGCAGGCAACGACACCATCTTTGGCAATTTAGGCCAAAACAGCCTCTCCGGTGGCGATGGGGATGACATCATCTTTGGTGGCCAAGGGGATGACCTGATTTATGGCGATGCCGGTAGCGACACCCTCAAAGGAGAGTCGGGCAACGATACCCTCGTCGGCAGTCCTGACACCGTTGAAGCCATCTCTGAGGAGGAAACACTCCCGGCCATCAACGATGTCATCGAAGACGTCGAGGAGATGGAACTGCCAGAACTCAGCTTCGAGGAGTTAGCTGGGTTAGAAGACTCCCGCGAACCGGAGGCGGACTCCCCAGAAGAACCGGAAGCGGAACTGGAAGACCCCGAACCGGAACCCGAACCGGCCCCCCAACCCGACCCTCAGCCCGATACTCAGCCCGACTCTACCCCGGATTCAGACCCCATTAGTGAGGGGGATCTCCTTTCGGGGAATCAGGGGAATGATGTCCTCTTTGGCGGAGCAGGCAATGACACCCTGTTTGGCGGCGATGATGATGACTGGCTCGATGGCGGGTCCGGCGATGATATGCTGTTCGGCGATCGCGGCAGTGACACCCTCTACGGCAATCAGGGCAACAATACTCTCGTGGGCGGGTCCCTCGACCCGGCCATGATTGATGAGGATGGCCCAGACCTCATTTATGGCGGGAATGGCAATGACCTCATCTTCGGTAACCGGGGGGATGACACCATCTTCACCGGCAACGGCAATAACCTGGCCTTCGGCGGACAGGATGACGACCTAATGTATGGCGGTCAGGGGTCCGATACCCTCAAAGGAGAGTTCGGCGATGATACCCTCCTGGGCAGTCCCCGCAGTCTCTCGGTGGAGAACTCTCAGGGGAATGTCCTCACGGGCAATCAGGGCAACGATCTCATCCTCGCCGGTCATGGAGGCGATAGTCTCTATGGGGGCGATGGCGATGACCTCATCTTTGGCGGCGATGGCGAGGACTTGATTTTCGGCGATCGCGGCAACGACACCATCCATGGCGGGGGCGGTAACGATACCCTCGTGGCGGCTAACGGCAACCCTCTCGTCAACGACAATGACGGCAATAACCTCATCTTCACCGGAGAGGGCAATAACCTGGTTCTCGGTGGGTCTGGGGATGACAGCCTCGTGGGAGAAGGAGGCAACGACACGATTCGCGGCGGCAGCGGCGATGACATCGTCTGGGGTGGGGGTGGCGATGACCTGCTCTTTGGCGGTCATGGCAACGATACCCTCTGTGGAGGCGGGGGCAACGATACCCTCGTGGCTGGGAATGGTAATCCCGCTGACCCGGCCCAGGGAGATAACCTCCTAATTGGAGCTGCCGGAAATAACCTCATGTTCGGGAATGGCGGTCAAGATACCTTCCAAGGCGGCCTCGGCAATGACACCATCTTTGGTGGCAGTGGTGATGTCATTGCCTTCGGGGAAGCCGGTCGGAATGTCATCTTCGGTCAACGGGGCAACGATACCCTGGCCGGCGGGAATGGGGACGCCCTCCTCCATGGTGGCCAGGGCAATGATGTCCTGTTCGGCAATGGCGGTAACAACACCCTCTACGGTGGTCAGGGAGATGACACCCTCTACAGTGGTCGGGGTAACTCCCTACTCTTCGGCGATGAAGGGGATGACCTCCTGTTTGGACAGCGGGGTAACGATACCCTCGTCGGCGGGGGCGGTCAAAATGGTTTCGCCATTACCAATGAGGCGGAAAATAACCTCATCCTGGACTTCGATATCGCTCAAGATGCCTTTGTCCTCTTTGATGGCATCACCCAAGACCAATTGACCTTTGGCACTCGGGATGGACAGACCCTACTCCAGCGAAATGGACAAACCATTGCCATTTTGGTGGATGTGGGAATTGAGCAAGTTAATGACATTACTTTCCGATAAGCTAGGGAGGGATGAGACCCGGTCTTGAGTCAAATCTTGGGATATGGGTCTCATGTCCTCCTTTTCTGTTTCTCTTTATTGGATTGGAATGTTGCAAGCATTTCGCAAGTACAGCCCCCAGGTCGGGTCGGGTGCGTCACTCTGGACTGGGGTGGCGATCGCCATTGCCTTGGCCGTTGCTTCTCCCATTGTGTTTATCCTAACTAGCCTCCTCACAGACCGGCGCGAGATGTGGCAGCATCTCATCGCCACGGTTCTCGGTCGCTATATCGAAAACACCTTGATATTAATGATTGGGGTGGGCGTCCTGGTCATTGTCATCGGAGTCATCACCGCTTGGCTGGTGGCGGCCTGTGAGTTCCCCGGACGGCGCATCTTGGAATGGGCCCTATTACTACCCCTCGCGGCCCCGGCCTATGTGCTGGCCTACACCTATACGGAATTTCTCGACTTTGCCGGCCCGGTACAAACCACCCTACGCAGTCTGACCGGTTGGGGGTTTGGAGACTATTGGTTTCCCAATATCCGCTCTGTTTGGGGGGCGATCGCCCTGTTGAGCCTGACGCTCTATCCCTACGTCTATCTCCTCAGCCGCGTGGCCTTTCTGGAGCAATCCGTCTGCACCATCGAAGCCAGTCGTGTCTTAGGAGCCAATCCCTGGCAGAGTTTCTTCTCCGTGGCCCTGCCTCTGGCTCGTCCGGCGATCTCCGCTGGAACCGCCCTGGCCCTGATGGAAACCCTCAACGACTTCGGAACCGTCCAGTATTTTAGCGTTGATACCTTCACCACCGGCATTTACCGCACCTGGTTTGGCTTCGGAGAACGCATCGCCGCCAGCCAACTGGCCGCCTTCCTCTTAATCTTTGTCTTCGCCCTACTCTGGCTCGAACAGCGATCGCGTCGTCAAGCCCAATACTACGAAGCCTCCGCCAACTCCCAGCCCCCCGCTCGCTATTCCCTCCAAGGACATCGAGGACTCCTCGCCAGCGGCATCTGTCTGCTTCCCATCACCCTGGGCTTCCTCATCCCCGCCGCCGTCCTGCTACAGATGGCCATTAACCACGCCCAAGACACCTTCGGCGGGCGATTTTGGGACTTTGCCCGTAACAGTCTGCTTCTCTCGGGCCTGACCGCTGTCATTGGGGTCATCATCACCCTCATTCTCGCCTATGGCCTGCGTCTGAACCCCTCCCAACTCATGAAAACCGCCGCCCGCATTTCCGGCATGGGGTACGCCATCCCTGGGTCGGCGATCGCCGTCGGAGTCCTGGTCCCCGTCGGAACCTTAGACAACGCCATCGACCGTTGGCTGCAAGCGAACTTCAACATCTCCACGGGCCTACTCCTCAGTGGCACCATGACCGTCCTGATTTTTGCCTATCTCGTCCGCTATCTCGCCGTCTCCCTCGGCAGCATCCAATCCAGCCTGGCCAAGATTTCTCCCAACCTCGACGAAGCCTCCCGCAGCCTCGGCTATAGCCCTCTGGCCACCCTAACCCAAATCCATATCCCCCTCCTTTGGCGAGGGATTCTCACCGCCGCCATGATTCTCTTCGTGGATGTGATGAAAGAACTCCCCGCCACCATGATTATTCGTCCGTTTAACCTCGATACCCTCGCCATCCGGGTCTACAACCTCGCTTCCGACGAGCGCCTGGCCCAAGCCTCGGGGCCCGCCTTAGCTCTCATCCTCATCGGCATGATTCCCGTGATTTTCCTAAGCTGGCAAATCACCCGCGATCGCCCGAACCAATCCTGAACTGCCACAGCCATGACCCCAGGCGATCGCCGATCTGTTAGATTGAAGTGCGAACAGCAATCGGTGTACTGACGGATGGGTTATCTAATTGCCACAACAAATATGAAAGGCGGCGTGGGGAAAACTACCCTCACCGTCAATATGGCGGCGTGTTTAGCTAAAGAACACCGCCAACGGGTGCTGGTGGTGGATCTCGATCCCCAAGTCAGTGCCACCTTGTCCCTGATGTCCCCCACGGATTTCGCCAAAATCCGCAAAGACAAAGGAACCCTCAAACATCTCCTGCAAAAAGCCATCACCGGGGATCTCGACCATAGCCCCGTCCAGGAGATTATTCGCCCCTATGGCGGCAACCTCCAAGGAATTGATGTGCTTCCGGGAGACATCGACCTCTATAACGACTTCCTCGTCTCTGAAGTCCTCTATCGCAAAGCCATTCGCAACCCAGAACGGAACTTTGAGGGGGTCTGGAACACCTTTGAGGACTCCCTCATGCGGGGCATCTTAAAACCCGTGGTAGATCACTACGACTTTATCCTCCTTGACTGCGCCCCCAGCTACAATCTCGTCACCCGCAGCAGTCTTGTTTGTAGTGACTTTTACCTCATTCCAGCGAAGCCTGAACCCCTTTCTTATATTGGGATGCAGCTCCTAGAACGGCAGGTTAAAAAGCTAATTGAGATTCATCAAATCGAGAAAAAAGTTCAAACCCAACTGATTGGCATTGTTTTCACCATGTCCCGCAGTATCCTCGCCGGACGTTACTACAAACAAGTGATGAAGCGGGTGCGTCAGGAGTTCAACGAAGCCCAAATCTTCAAAACCTCGATTCCCATGGATGTGAGCGTCTCCCGAGCCGTGGATAGTTTCAAACCCGTGGTTCTCAGCGATCCCAACTCGTCTGGGTCCAAAGCCTTCCGAGCCGTCACCGAGGAACTGTTGCAGAAGTTACAAACCTTAACCCCGGCGGCCCGCAGTGTTCGTCTCTCGAAATTAGATTAAACTAGACTTATCGAACAATGGTATAGCAATCGAAGATTGCCTTAAGACACTCTGAGTTGGGAGAGAATCCCCTACCTGCTGCCTATTGCCTGCTGCCTGCTGCCTATTGCCTGCTGCCTATTGCCTATTGCCTATTGCCTTCTTGTCCCCTGTTTTTTGTCCGATTCAGACCAACGTTTGCTATAGCGTTTTTTCCTTTCACCCAACCCCCAACTCTCATGACCCCCAAGCGGCTCTTATTGACGTCACTGTTCACGCTCCTGGTGAGCCTAACCCCCAGCCTTGCTCAACAGGCCCTGGGGTCATTTGCCTATTTAGAGCCAGTGGCCCAAGGTTCAGACTCCTGGCGTCCCTTTCAGTCCCGAGAAGGGCGGTTTGAGGTTCTGTTTCCTCAGCAACCGGAGCGAATGCAGCAGAGGGTTGAGTTACCGGGAGAGTCAACCACCCAGTATGCCTTTGCGTCCGAGGATGGGTCAGCGGAATATCTGATTAGTTATACGGACTATCCTCAGGAGTTTATCAGCCGTATTGGGGAGCCATCGGACTTTCTCCAGGCGGTGAAGGAGGGCTTTCTTGGCGGGATTCAGGCTCGGGATGTGGTGAGCCAATCTCGCCGTTTACAAGGCTACCCTGGATTAAGAGTGGAGTATGTGACCCCCAATGGCCTATCCGGCTATGCCCATTTTTACCTGGTGAATGAGCGACTCTATCAGATTATCGTCACACCTCAGAGCCGCAATGCCGGTAATTGGTCAGACAATGCCCAGCGTTTCTTCAGCTCCTTCAGTTTGCGTTAGCCCTGGGTCTAAAGGAGATGAATAATGAAAGGGTAGCGGTAGGACTGTTCAGGGTTGCTGGCCACTTGAAGAATCGCCAGAATTGGCAAGACTATGCTACCAATCGCCACCAGAATTCCTACAACAAACGCCACGGGAATGGTGATGACTAATGCCCAAAGAATGCCGATTAACACGCTGTAAATAAATAGGTTAATGTAAAAATTAAGCACCTCGCGGGCATTATCTTTAACGGCTTGATCCTCTACCAATAGAAATAAGCCCACGGGAATCCCTAGGGCAAATAATGTCCAAGAGAAAAAGACCGAGGCATGACAGAGGATCGACAGAAGTTTGCGTTGGTCAGGATTCATATAGCAAAAGTTGGTCTGAATAGGACAAAAAATGGGGGAGAAGAAGGCAATAGGCAATAGGCAGTAGGCAATAGGCAATAGGCAATAGGCAATAGGCAATAGGTAGGAGATTCTCTTCCAACTCAGAGTATCCTTGCTGAGTGTCAATCAGGCAATCTTCGATTGCTATAGTGTCTTGCCGTTGAAGTGGGTAATTTAAGATTCAGGCTCCACCGTCAGTATAGCCTCCTGAGCGAGTTGGCTACAACTCAACCCGGATAGCATGGGGTCTTATCGGCATCCCTATGGCCGAGAATGAGCATCAACAGTGGACTTATGGGATGGCGTTTGAGACTCACAACAGAATTGGCGAGCGGGAAGTTCAATCACAAATCGGGTTCCTGAAGGGGGGTTGGGTTCACAGTACAATGCCCCTTCATGTTGCTCAACGAGAATTTGATAGGCATTAGAGAGTCCTAACCCTGTGCCTTTGCCAATGGGTTTCGTGGTAAAGAAGGGGTCGAAGACTCGTTCAACCAGATTCTGGGGAATCCCCAACCCATTATCAATAATCTCGATGCGGGCGATCGCCTCGACCCCGATCTCATCAGTCCCCTCATGGGAGCTTCGTAACTCTGAGCGCACCTGCAATTGAGGCTTAAAGCTCGGCTCTTGTCTAAGACGCTCCTCTAAGGCATCAATGGCATTATTGAGAATGTTGAACAGGGCCTGATTCAGTTGTCCTGGATAACAGGCAATAGGGGGCAACTCCCCAAGCTGGGTTACCACGTCAATCGAAGACCGTGACGCCGCTTGGGAGAGACGGGCGTGAATCATGGTCAGGGTACTGTCTAAACTCGCATTGATATCCACCACTTTCCAATCGGCTTCATGGAGGCAGGAGAAGTTCCGCAGGGAGAGGACAATATCCCGAATACGATCGGCCCCAGTCGCCATTGAGTCAAGCAGTTGAGGGAAGTCATCCCGCACAAAGTCCAAATCCAGAGCCTCTAGGAGATCAGTAATTGGCTCATGGGTTTCTGGGTAATAGGTTTGATAGAGACCAATCAACTCCAATAACTGCTCACTATACTCCCGGGCATGGTTGATATTGCCATAAATGAAGCTGATGGGATTATTGATTTCATGAGCCAGACCCCCCACCATTTGTCCCAACGAGGCCATTTTTTCTGATTGCACAAGTTTTGCCTGAGTTTGTTGTAAAGTTTGCAGCGTATTATGTAGGGTCTCTGCTTTCTGGCGTTCTGCGGCTTCAGAGTTACGCAGGGCAGCTTCAATGCGGCTACGTTCCTCCAATTCATTTTGGAGGGATTCAATAAGATTATGTTGGCGTAGAGCGATGCCGAGTTGCACCGTCAGTTGTTGTAAGACCTCAAGTTCCGAGTCATGCCAGGGACGGGTATCTTGACAGGAATGGGCGATGAGCAGCCCCCACAACTCTGGGGTTTCATCAAAGGAGCTGGGATGCCAAAGTAGGGGTAAGACCAAGTTGGCTTGTACTTGGATGTCTGAGAGGAGGGCTTTATGGCAATCAGGTAAGGTACTCGTCGCCACATTCTCCACCTTGCGAATTCGTCCCTGTTGGTACTTTTGTACATAATCCTTGCGGAAACACTCATCCTCAAAATGTTCCCCAAGAATCGCCAGATCCGGGTCAGAGACCGACTCAACAATCACATCGCCACTCCAATCCGGCTGGAAGCGGTAAATCACAACCCGTTCAACCTGGAGAAACTGACGCACTTCCTCGACAATGACCTGGATTACCTCCTGGAAATTTAAGGATGACCAGACCCGTTCTAGGGTTTTGGCAACGAGTTGGCTGCGCTGAACTTGTTGCTCTAGCTGCAACTTCGCTAGTTTTTGCTCGGTGATATCGAGGGCCACCCCATACAGCTTCACCAACTCGCCGGAAGCGTTATATCGGGGTTCTCCCTTGATGTCCAAATAGCGAATTTCTCCATCGGCTAATAGCAGGCGATGTTCGAGATGTATGGCGTGCCCTTGATGGAGTAAGTTTTGTTGGGCCTGCCACCAACGGGAGCGATCGCTCGGATGAATGGATTTGAGAAAGTCTTTCAGGGTTGGAGGGCGCTCTGGGTCTGTGAGGTGATAGATGCGCTTCATTTCCTCTGAAGCCCGAAGTTCCCGGTTCTCTAGGTCATAGTCAATGCTGCCGATATGGGCGATACCCTGGGCTTCTTGGAGTTGGGCCTGACTTTCTATAAGGGCCTGGGTACTGGCTTGCAGGGCAGCGGTGCGCTCTTGAACTCGAGCCTCCAAGGTTTGATTGGCCTGTCGTAATTCCTCTTCGATTTGCCGACGTTGCTCAACTTCCTGTTGCAGGGCTGAATTGAGCATTTCGAGCTGTTCCGGGGTTTTCAGAGATAGGAACTGAGGCAGTAGGGTGACCATTGAGGCTGCCGTGTAGCAGGAGATTAGTGCTGTAATGGCTCGTTCGACTCCCGCTAGCCAGTAGGCAGGATGCCAGAGAGTCCAGATATCCATCAGATGACCAACACCACAGAGCACGATAAACGCGCCGAATAGATAAAAAACATTTAAAAACGGGACATCCCGGCGCTGCAAGACAAAGTAGATTAAGAGCGTCGGAATGGAGAAGTAGGCTAGGGCAATCAGCGCATCGCTGGTGACATGTAGGGCCACGAGGGGCGTTTGCCAGAGGTAACAATGACCATGAGGTATATAGCTCTGGCTGGGTGAAAAAATCGCTTGAATAAGTTGGTTTAACAAGTCCCACATTTTTGGTATTAAGGAGTGTCAAGAGGGTGTGTGAGTTTAAAATAAAGAGGGTATCTCATGAAAAAACCCGGATATCTCTTGATTTTAAGCCCTGGCTATTGTTTTTCTATCGTCATATACAAATTTTATTGAAGTTATCGAGATTTAACACTTTATGGATTTAGTTTTTTACTTCTATGCAACAATGAATTAAGGTTGCAAAACTGGCTAAGGCTGATGCTGGAGACTGTCAGGTGGGGAACTTGTTAGGGTTGGCTAGAGCTGGACTAGAGCCTTAGGACCTTGATGCCACAGGAGAGTGACTTGAGGAGACGAAGTTAAGGAGAGGAAGTTAAGGAGAGGAAAAAGGTCTAGTTTTTTGCTCAAATGCCCAAGTTTGAAGCCCGTTAAAATTTTCTAGACAGGGTTGATCTAACAGGGTGCATCTCACTTTTGCGATCACTTCAGATAACCCACCCCTGCCCCTCCCAGGAGGGGATTTTTCAAATATTTCCCCTCCTGGGAGGGGTGCGCGATAGCGCGGGGTGGGTTCAAACTTGCCTAACTGAGATGCACCCATCTAACAGATTGATGTTCAACATCATACTGGCGTCAAGAATTATCATCGATTTAATCGGTTCAATCCAAGAATTTTAGGTCGATTTTCTGTAACTTTAGCCGGGGGTAGATCATCCATGTTTACCTCAGCATTATCCTAAAACTTAAGCCTTTTATGGACGTAAGATTTAGTCCTAAACCTACGTCAACCTGAATCCTGAAATTCCATGATCTAGATTGATTGAGGTACGGTGTTGCAAATAATGCTTGATGGGGGTATTGTACAGTATTCGGGGTGCGACATCTAGTAATTATCCCAAGTTAAGGTGTCAACTTAAATTAGGATAGTCATAAGTTTATTGACTATTGATAATAATTGGTGGTAGCAGGGGGAGGAGGCGCTCAAGTTCAGCCAAACTAAAAGCCTCAGTAAAATGACTGATTTGGGTCGTAGAATACTGCTGTATACTGACTAGACGTAAAGCCTAGATGTAAAACGAGTCGTTAAAGAAAGTATGGGGATGTAGAATCTTGTTAGGATATAAAATAAAGTCCCACAAGTTTCTATAACAAACCGCATCTTTAAAACGTTCCCATGGCAGACCGATCGCATCCCAACAAACGACGACGGGGCTTGATTCTCAGCTCCCAAGGCTGGCAACGGCTCCAGGCGGCCGAGCATTTGTCATCCATGCAGGATAATCAGGGGAAACCTTATACCCTAGAGCAACTAAGCCAGCGAACGGGACTGAGTTCCAACACCCTAACCAAACTCCGTCGTCGGCAAAAGCCTGTGGATTGGCAGACCCTAGACTCCTATTTTGAAGCGTTTCACCTCAAAATGGGCAGTCAGGATGTCATTAGCCCCGGGCAAGACCCCTCAGAACTGGATCTAGCGGCGTTACAACAGACCCCCCTAAAGGGACAATTACCCTTAGACTCACCCTTTTACATTTACCGCAGTAATATCGAGGAGCTTTGTGCCAAGGAAGTCCTGAAACCGGGGGCGCTGCTTCGCATCAAAGCACCGCGTCAGTTTGGCAAAACCTCCCTGATGGCACAGACCCTAAATCATGCCCGCGATCGCGGCTTTCGTACTTCCGTTGTTAACCTACAAAGTATTGATTGTCAAGTTATCCAAGACCCCGATCGATTTTTGCAATGGTTTTGTGCGGTGGTGGCGAAAGATTTAGGCTTACCTAATGAACTCTCAAGTCGTTGGGATGACTTATTTGGCAGTAGCTACAGTTGTTCAGACTACTTTGAAACCTATCTCCTGCCCGCCGCAGCCACCCCCCTATTACTGGTGATTGAAGAACTCGATGAACTCTTTGCCTATCCTGAGATTGCCACGGACTTTTTCGGGATGTTGCGGTCCTGGTATGAACAAGGGCGTTACGGTCTCGAACAGCGGGCAATTTGGACGAATTTGCGTTTAGCCATCATTCACTCGACTGAAGTCTGGCTCCCCTTAACCTTGCATCAATCTCCCTTTAACGTGGGGTTACTCATTGAGTTACCGCACTTTACCCCTGTTAAAGTCGAGGAACTGACCTGCCGTTATGGTCTCAACTCCCCAGATATCACCGCTCAAGCTGTATTTGCCCTCGTGGGGGGTCATCCCTACCTAACTCAACTCTGTTTGTTTTATCTGGCCCAGGGAGAATTGAGCTTGGAAGACTTAACCGCTGAGACGATCGCCCATCATACAATTTTCCATAGCTACCTCAGACGGCAGCTGCAACTGATGGAAGCCGAACCCGACCTCATCGAGGCCATGACGGAGGTAGCCCGCAACCCCGCTGGCATCGAACTGAGCCATCAGACTGCCTATCGCCTGCAAGGCTTGGGGGCGATTCGCCTCAAAGAACGTCTAGCCATTCCCAGTTGTGAACTCTATCGACAATACTTTGCCCGCTAGACCTAGCTCAGTACTGAAATTCAGCCCAGAGTGGTCCCCCATCGTACCTTGTTCATAACTGGTTCATGCTAGAACCCAGCCCACAACTCTCCCCACAACTCTCCCCACAACCCTCCCCACAAGTGACCTATCAAGTGGGGGGGAGTTTACCCCCAAACTCCCCCATCTACATCCCACGGCCCGCCGATGAGTCCCTATTTCAAGGACTCCTAAGGGGGGACTTTTGCTATGTCTTCAGCTCGCGACAGATGGGCAAATCCAGTCTGCGGCTGCGGGTGGCGGCCCGTTTGCGACAGCAGGGGGTCGACTGTGCGCTCTTGGACTTGACCGCCATTGGTAGCCAACAGGTGACCATCGAACAATGGTATGCGGCGATCGCCGCCATTCTCAGCAAACAACTGCCCCTACAGACTCCCCTGCGTCCCTGGTGGCGAGAGCGACTGCACCTGCCCCCAGCCGCGCGCTTAGGCGATTTTATCGAGGATGTGGTACTCCCCGAAACCCGCAATCCCCTGGTCATTCTCATCGATGAAATTGATAGTATTCTGGCCCTCAACTTCCCCACCGATGATTTTTTCGCCCTAATTCGCACCTGCTATAACCAACGGGCCGAGACGCCAGACTATCGGCGCTTGAGCTTCGCCCTCTTTGGGGTAACCTCCTCCGGAGACCTGATTGCCGACAAACAGCGTACCCCCTTCAACATTGGTCAGTCCATTGAATTGAGGGGATTTCAGCCCGAGGCGATCGCCCCTCTGGCCTCAGGCTTAACCGCCATCCTGGCCAATCCTCACCAGGGATTAGAGCGAATTTTCCATTGGACTCAGGGTCAACCCTTTTTGACCCAAAAACTCTGTCAACAACTGATCGAGCATTACCCAAAATTCCCCATCCCAGACCCTGACCCACTCAACAATCAGAACCGCCTCATCGATCTCTGCGTGCAACAACAGATTCTGGAGCATTGGGAGGCCCAGGATGCCCCGGAACATCTTAAAACCATTCGCGATCGCCTCCTCCACAACGACGACCGAGCCCCAGAACTGCTCACCCTCTATCGTCAGATTTGGCAAGTCGAGGGGAACCCATCCAAAACCCCGCCGATTCCCACCGCCGACTCGCCCCTACAAACCGAACTGCTCCTATCGGGCCTTGTCGAATGCCGCAACGGTCATCTACAGGTCAAGAACCCCATCTACCAACAGGTCTTTAACCTGAGCTGGATTGACCGGCATCTAGAGCGTCTGCGGCCCTATGCCTACTTAATCAAAGCCTGGAACGAGTCTAAGGGTCAAGATAGCTCACGACTGCTGCGAGGGGCGGCCTTGCAAGAAGCCCTCGACTGGACCCAACGCAAGAGTCTCAGCGACCTCGATTATCGCTATCTCAGTGCCAGCCAAGAGCTGGAACGACAAGAACGCCAACAGAAAGACGCCTTTGAGCGACAGACCATCCAACAACAATTAGAACAAGAACGTCTGCGGGAAAGCCAACGCTGCTTAAAACTCCAGACCGAGAATGTCCGCCGTCAACGGCAGTTCCTCGGGGTTCTCGGTTTAGCTCTGGCGGGGTCTATGGCGTTAGGTCTGGCCACCTTCATCGCCTATCAACGCAGCGCCGTGAGTGAAGTCCGCGCCTTCATGGCCGCCTCCCGGGGCAGTTATACCTCCGCTCAACAGCTTGACGCTCTGGTTCAGGGACTCCAGGCCCGGCAAAACCTACAACAGTTGCAGTTCCTGTCTCCCCGCCAGCGTCAGCAGTTAGATCGCGAAACCCAGCAGATCCTGGAACAGGCCATTCACGCCAACCATGAAGTCAATCGCATGGCGGCCCATCGCGGCGGCGTCTTAGGGGTGGATGTGAGCCAGGATGGTCAATGGATTGCCACCTCCGGCCCTGATGGGACTGCCAAGATTTGGCGACGGGATGGAACCCTGGTACAGACTCTAACAATGGGCATGACCATTTATAGCGTCAAATTTAGCCCCGACAGCCAACTGCTCGCCACCCCCAGCCTCCGAGGTGACATTTACCTCTGGTCCATTGATGGGGAGTTGCAAACCCGCCTCCGGGGCCATGAAGCGGCGGTGTGGAATCTGGACTGGAGTCCCCAGGGGGATTATCTGGTGTCTGCCAGCAGTGATGGAACCCTACGACAATGGTCGCGAGAGGGTCAACTGCTGCATACCTTACGGCAACATGAGGAAACCGTCTGGAATGTGGCTGTGCATCCTCAGGGTGACGAGTTTGCCTCCATTAGTTCTGATGGAACCATCATCCGTTGGCGACGGGATGGCACCTTAATCAACCGCTTCAGCCAGGGAATCAGTAATGGTTGGGGGATTGCCTATCATCCCCAGGGTCACCGCTTGGCTGCCAGCTACAGTGATAATCACATCCGTCTTTGGCAACCAGACGGAACCCTGCTCCAGGATCTCGATGGTCATGAGGCGGAAGTGGGGACGCTCGCGTTTAGTCCCGATGGGTCTCGTTTAGCATCTGGCTCAGCCGATGGCAGTCTGAAACTGTGGTCTGAGGAGGGAACCTTGCTCAACAGTTTGGATGGCCATGGGAGTCGCTTACGGGGGGTGGCCTTTAGTCCCGATGGAACTCAGGTCATGAGTGCCGGTGAGGAGGGGTTAGTCCGCATCTGGCAGGTCGAGAATGAGTTTATGCAGCCGTTGGGGAACCATGATCATGAGGTTTGGCAGGTTCGCTATCTGCCCCCCTCATCGCCTCTGGGGGGGCATTTGGTCAGCCTATCGCGGGGGGATATCCGCATTTGGAACCCGGCGGGGGAGTTGGTGCAGCGGTTTGAGAAATTCGCCTTGGGAGTGTTGTATAGTCTGGCGGTGCATCCGAGCCAAGCGAAAATTATGGCGGGAGATAGTCGGGGGATGATGTATGGGATTGATTTGGCCAGTGGCGAGATTAACTCCTGGTCGGCCGATGAGTTCAGCTTATTTGCCTTAGCCTATAGCCCCGATGGCCGTTGGCTTGTGTCGGGGGGGAATAGTACCCACTTGAAGATCTGGCGGCCCTTGGCGGAGGGGGGTTATGGGTTACATCAGGTGCTAGAGGGTCATCAGGCTCGGGTTTGGGATCTCGGGTTTAGTCCTGATGGGTCTTATTTGACCTCGGCCAGTATTGATGGAACCGTGAGGCTTTGGGAGTGGGACTCTCAGCATCGCGGCGACCTATCCGAGGTCGTTGAAACACCGCCTACGATTTTAACGGGGGATTACAGTCCTTTCTGGGGGCTGTCGATTAGTCCCGAGAGCGATCGCATCCTCTCCGCCGGTCGCAGCGGTGTGTTGAATCTTTGGAATCGCCAGGGGGAGCAACTGTTGAAACGTCAGGTCACTGAGACCAGTGGTTTAACGCGGGTGGCTTGGAGTCCCGATGGTCAGGTGTTGGCGGTGGCTCGCACAGATCATCGGGTTGACCTGTATCGTGAGGACGGTCTGTTGATGGGCCAATTGCGGAACCATCAGGGAACGGTGTTAACCTTGGACTTTAGTCCTGATGGGCGCTATCTGGTCTCGGGCGGCGAAGATCGTCGCGTGGTACGTTGGGATATGGAGGAGGTCTACTCCCTAGATGGGTTGAAGTATGGCTGTCGGCGTGTGAAGGATTATCTACGTCAGCAATCTGAACTGGAGCCGTTGTTTGCCCAATGTCAATTCCAAAGGTAAGCCTGTCTTTTGAGCCTTCGTTTAACTATCAGGTGGGGGGAGCGGTTCCGCCACAATCCCAAACCTATGTCCGACGACAGGCGGATGAGGCGTTATTCACGGAACTGCTCCAGGGGGAATTTTGCTATGTCTTTAATTCCCGACAGATGGGGAAATCTAGCCTACGGGTGCAGGTGATGGCCCAGTTACGGGAGGCAGGGGTGATGCCGGGGGCCTTGGATTTGACGGCCATTGGTACGCAACAGGTGACGGTGGAACAATGGTACGGGGCGATCGCCGCCATTCTCAGTAAGCAGTTTCAGCTCGAAACCAATCTCCGACAATGGTGGCGCGATCGCCTAGAGTTACCGCCGCCGGCTCGTTTGGGAGAGTTTATTGGGGAGGTCTTGCTGGCAGAAACCCAACAGCCATTAGTGATTTTGATTGATGAAATTGACAGTATCCTGGCTTTAAAATTCGCGACCGATGATTTTTTTGCCCTAATTCGTAGCTGTTACAATCGTCGTGCCGATAATCCTGCTTATCAGCGATTAAGTTTTGCCCTCTTTGGGGTTGCAACGCCGGGAGAACTGATCGGGGATAAAAATCGGACTCCCTTTAATGTGGGACAGGGAATTAGTCTTCAGGGGTTTAAGGCTCATGAAGTGATGCCCCTTGTTGAGGGATTAGCTCCAGTGTTTCCTCATCCTCATCAGGCGTTGGAGCGAATTTTGGCTTGGACGGGGGGGCAACCATTTTTGACGCAGAAACTCTGTAAATTGGTGGTCAAACTGTATCAAGACTACCCCGTCCCCAGGTTGAAGACTCCTACAGATATTCAGAACTATATTGATGACTGTGTTGAGCAAAAAATTATTTGCAATTGGGAAGCGCAAGATGAACCGGAACATCTCAAAACCATTCGCGATCGCCTCCTCTATGATGAGCAAAAAGTCGGACAGCTTCTCACACTTTATCGTCAAATTTGGCAGGCTGAACTACCAGAAGCAGGATATGTTCAAGCTCATGAATCGCCAATT
This sequence comes from Sodalinema gerasimenkoae IPPAS B-353, assembly GCF_009846485.1. Lineage (GTDB taxonomy): Bacteria > Cyanobacteriota > Cyanobacteriia > Cyanobacteriales > Geitlerinemataceae > Sodalinema > Sodalinema gerasimenkoae. The sequence goes on along the minus strand of NZ_ML776472.1, from coordinate 993,514 downwards.
CAGACTGAGCTAATCTTATCAGGGGTTGCTGAAAAAAGACAGGGCTATTTGCGCGTTAAAAACCGAATTTATCAACGAGTTTTTAATCAAGATTGGGTCGATAAACAACTCAATGACTTGCGTCCTTATGCGTCATCCCTCAATGCTTGGGTAGACTCTAACTATCAAGACGAATCTCGACTATTGCGGGGTCAAGCCTTACAAGAAGCCCTAGACTGGACCCAACAGAAGGGACTCGGAGACTTAGACTATCGCTATCTAAGCGCCAGTCAAGACCTGGAACAGCGAGAAATTCAAGACAAACTCGAACGCGCGCGGTTAGCGGAAGCTGAAGCACGGCTAGAGATTGAGCGGCAAAGTGGTCGTCGTCAACGTCGCTTACTGGCAGGATTAACGGTGGCCCTAGTGGGGGCGATCGCCCTGGGAATCGGTACGTTCCGGGCCTATCAACAGACGGCGGTGAGTGAAATCAAGGCGATGATGGCCGCGTCTAAAGGGAGTTTTGCCTCGAATCAGCAACTCGACGCACTGATTCAAGCCTTGCAAGCTCGACAGAATCTGCAAAACATACGATTTATCCCCCGAAATATTCGGCAACAACTCGCCGACAATACCCAAGAAACCTTACAACAGGTTCTCTATGGAAACCGTCAGTTTAACCGCATCACTGCTCATACTGAAATGGCTTTGGGACTTGATTTCAGCCCAGATGGTCAATGGATTGCAACGTCAGGGATTGACGAAACGACTAAAATTTGGACAAGAGATGGAACCCTGAAACATACCCTAACCTATGGTGGAATAACTCGTAATGTGACGTTTAGCCCCGATAGTCAATACTTGGCGGCAGCTAACTTTGATAGTGATATTTATATTTGGTCCGTTGATGGAACCTTACAACAGAAACTCAAGGGTCATGACGAAGAAGTCTGGGATGTGGCGTGGAGTCCTGACGGTCAGACCTTGGTGTCAGTCGGTCGTGACAAAACCGTCAGGCTCTGGTCGGTGGACGGAGACTCCCTTCAGGTTCTCGAAGGTCATGAGGCCTTCTTGCGGACGGTGGATTTTCATCCCAATGGAGACGAATTTGCCTCGATGAGTGTCGATGGAACCATTAACATCTGGGGCACCGATGGGACCTTACTACAAACCTTTACAGACGTGTCAGCGCCAGGGATGGCGATCGCCTATAGTCCAGATGGAGATCTCCTGGTTGCCGGCTATGGGGATCATCAGGTGCGACTGTGGCATCGAGAGCGTGGCCTACTCGAAACCCTCAGTGGCCATGAGGCGGAAGTGGCAACGGTGGCCTTTAGTCCCGATGGCCAACAGTTCGCCTCGGCTGGGGTTGACCGCGAACTGAAACTGTGGTCACGTCAGGGCAGCCTATTAACCACCCTCAAAGGTCATGAAAGTCATCTCCGGGGGATTGCCTTTAGTCCTGAGGGGACGGAGTTAGGCAGTGTCGGGGAAGATGGAGTTTTACATCTATGGCAGGTTAAGACCCCTTTTCGACAGCTCCTTCCGGGACATGGTGATGTGGTTTGGCGAGGGAATTATGCTCCCCGGTCATCGCCTCTCTATCCGCATCTGGCAACGGTATCTGGGATGGATATTCGTTTATGGGACGATGAGGGAGTTTTAGTGGAGGATTGGGTCCATATCAGTCCTCGCCGTTTGTATAGTTTGGCCCTGCATCCCCACGAACCCATTCTTGTGGCCGGAAATTCTAGGGGAGAGATCTTTCAGGTGAATCGAGCTGAGAAGTCGGTTCAATCTTGGCAAACCGATGGCCCGGCAATCTTGGCCTTAGCCTATAGTCCCGATGGACGCTGGTTATTAGTCTCGGATGGGACCTCTCTGCGAGTTTGGGCCCAAACTCCGGCAGGAGAGTCTATTCTCTATCACACATTCGACGGTCATCAGGAACAAGTTTGGGATTTAGCCTTCAGTCCTGATGGCTCTTATCTTCTATCACACATTCGACGGTCATCAGGAACAAGTTTGGGATTTAGCCTTCAGTCCTGATGGCTCTTATCTCGTCTCGGGGAGTCTCGATGGGGTGGTGAACTTGTGGGAGATTGAGTCTGACCCAGGACAAGATAGTTCTTGTCTCGGGGAGTCTCGATGGGGTGGTGAACTTGTGGGAGATTGAGTCTGACCCAGGACAAGATAGTTCTCCCTTTAGGACTGACCCAAGCCGAAGTTTGACGGTTGAGAATGGGGCAATTTGGGGAATTGCGATTTGTCCGAATAGTGAACGCATTGCCGTGGCAACTCGCGAGGGTTGGTTGAGTCTCTGGAGTCGGGAGGGGGAACTCCTGAAGCAGATTCAGGTTGCAGAAGATGAGGGGTTAACTCGTCTGGACTGGAGTCCCGATGGTCAACTGTTGGCAGTGGGTCGGGTGGATAGCCGAATTGATCTGTATCGCATTGGGGCCGGTGTTGAGGTAGAGTTACTGACGCGCCTAGTGGGTCATGAGTCAGAAGTGACGACGGTGGCCTTTAGTCCTGATGGTGACTTTATGATGTCAGGAGGCCAGGATCGCTTAGGGATTCGTTGGCATCTTGAGACTATTCTCTCGGTGGATTTGATGCAGGTTGGCTGCGATCGCATCCGGGATTATCTTAGACAGGGGACTCGGAAGTATTTGCGACGGGAGGTCTGCGGTCACTAATTCTCCCCCAGGTTGGCTTCATTTTGATGGCTTACCGTGATTTAATTGATAGTGAATAGTGGATAAATAATCATTGATTTCATCATCAGCAAATCTCTATCAGGTGGGTGGAAGTTTGCCCGCGCGATCGCAAACCTATGTGCAGCGGCAAGCGGATCGCGAGCTATTGCAACGACTTCTCAATGGGGAGTTTTGTTATGTCTTCAATGCGCGCCAGATGGGCAAGTCCAGCTTACGGGTGCAGGTGATGGCCCGGTTACGGGAGGCGGGGGTGATTCCGGGGGCCTTGGATTTAACGGCCATTGGCACGCAACAGGTCAATGTAGAACAATGGTATGCGGCGATCGCCGCCATTCTCAGTAAACAGTTTCAACTCAAAACCAATCTCCGACAATGGTGGCGCGATCGCCTGGAGTTACCGCCGCCGGCTCGTTTGGGAGAGTTTATTGGGGAAATTCTGCTGGCAAAAACGCAACAGCCCTTGGTGATTTTAATTGATGAAATTGACAGTATTCTAGCTCTAAAATTCGCCACCGATGATTTTTTTGCTCTGATTCGTAGCTGCTACAATCGTCGTGCGGATCAGCCCCAATATCAGCGTTTGAGTTTTGCCCTGTTTGGGGTAGCCACGCCGGGAGAATTGATTGCGGATAAAAATCGCACTCCCTTTAATGTGGGGCGAGGCATTTCTCTACAGGGATTTAAGCGGCAAGAAGCGACGCCTCTTGTGGAGGGATTAGCCGCAATCTTTGCCCAGCCCATAGCGGCATTAGAGCATATTTTGTATTGGACGGGGGGACAACCCTTTCTCATGCAAAAACTCTGTCAATTACTTCTCGATTCCTATCAAGAACAGTCCTCTCGGGAGCAAATTTGTGGGCAGGACACACAACCATTTATTGATAGTTGTGTGCAAGAAAAGATTCTCCACCATTGGGAAGCCCAAGACGAACCGGAACATCTCAAAACCATTCGCGATCGCCTCCTCTATGATGAAAAACGAGTGGGAGAATTGCTCAGTCTCTATCGTCAAGTGTGGCGCTCAGAACAGTCTCCCGCAGAAGTGCTTTCCATTGCGGCGATCGAATGTCCAGCCCAAACGGAGTTGCTTCTCTCGGGGATCGTGGAAAAACGAGATGGCTATCTGCGGGTCAAAAACCCCATCTACTATCAAGTGTTTAACCGGGATTGGGTTGATGAACAGCTCAACCGTCTGCGTCCCTATGCCTCATTGCTCAACGCTTGGATTGAGTCAGGCTATCAGGATGAATCCCGATTGTTACGAGGCAAAGCCCTACAAGAAGCCCTAGACTGGACGCAACAGAAGGGTCTGGGGGACTTAGACTATCGCTATCTCAGTGCCAGTCAAGACCTAGAACAACGGGAGATTCAAGTCAGACTTGAACGGGCACGATTAGAAGAAGCTGAAGCACGGCTGGAGATTGAGTGGGAGAGTAGCCGTCGTCAACGTCGCCTATTGGCTGGGTTAACAGTGGCCCTAGTGGGGGCGATCGCCCTGGGAATCGGTACGTTCCGGGCCTATCAACAGACGGCCGTGAGTGAAATCAAGGCGATGATGGCCGCATCGAAAGGGAGTTTTGCCTCCAACGAGCAACTCGATGCCCTGATTCAAGCCCTACAAGCGCGACAGAACTATCAACAACTCCAGTTTATCCCCGCTGGGGTGAGCCAGGACTTAGATCGCCAGACTCAGGAAAGCTTACAACGGGCCCTCTATGGCAATTATCAGTTTCATCGCCTTCAGGCTCACAGCGAGTTAAGCTTGGGCTTAGATTTTAGTGCCGACGGTCAATTCTTCGCCACCTCAGGCATTGACCAAACCGCTAAAATTTGGCGGCGAGATGGAACCCTTGTCCAGACTCTTTCCCATACCTCGACGGTACAAAGCATCAAATTTAGCCCCGACAGTCAATCCTTAGCGGTGGCAACCTTTGAGGGGACGATTTACATTTGGTCGGTCAACGGCACTCTGGAGAAGACCCTGAAGGATCATCGGGCCGAAGTGGCAGAGGTGGCCTGGAGTCCTGATGGTCGTCAACTGGTATCCGTGGGCCGGGATGTGAACGTACGATTATGGTCTGTTGCAGACAGAAACCTGTTACAAGTCCTAGAGGGCCATGAAACCTTCTCGCGAACCGTAGATTTTCATCCCCAGGGCCATCAGTTCGCCTCCCTGAGTGTCGATGGAACCTTAAAAATCTGGGGAACCGATGGCCAGTTATTGCAAAGCTTTGACGAGGTGGATGCACCAGGGTTGGCGATCGCCTACAGTCCCGATGGCGAGCTGATCGTCGCCGGGTACAGCGATCATAAGGTCCGTCTATGGCATCCGTCGGAGGGTTTACTCAAAACCCTCAGTCATCATGAGGCGGGAGTGACCACCGTCGCCTTCAGTCCTGATGGACAGCGGTTTGCCTCGGCTGGGGTTGATCGGGAACTGAAGATTTGGTCCCGTCAGGGAACGCTGTTACAGCAGTTAAAGGGACATAATAGCCATTTGCGGCGTGTGGCTTTCAGTCCGGAGGGGACTGAGGTGGGAAGTTTGGGGGAAGATGGGGTGTTGAATCGATGGCAGGTTGGAAATCCCTTTCGCCAGGTGTTGCAGGGCCATGGAGATGTGGTTTGGGGGGCGGACTATCTGCCTCAATCCTCGCCTCTCAATCTACAATTGGCGACGGTTTCCGGGTTAGATGTTCAGCTTTGGGACTCCCAGGGGGAATTGCTCAATCATTTGCAACAGGTAAGCTCCCGGCGTTTCTATAGTATGGCGGTTCATCCGCAAGAGCCACGGCTTGTGGCAGGAACCTCGGGGGGAGAGATGGTTCAGGTGGATTTGGCAACAGGGTCTAGTCGCTCTTGGCAAGGGGATGGGGTGGGAATTATGGCGTTGGCCTATGGTCTTGATGGACGCTGGTTGGTCTCCGGTGGGGTCTCATTTCCTCTGAAGGTCTGGACTCGCAATGAGTCTGGCGATTACCAGCTGTACCATACACTCGAAGGACATCGGGATCAGGTTTGGGCGCTGACGTTTAGTCCTGATGGGTCCTATTTCGTCTCGGGGAGTCTCGATGGGGTCATTAAAGTCTGGGAACTGGGATTGGACTACGATGGGGGCCGGTCTCGCTTTGAGGCAACGCCAAGGGTCACGATTGATAGTCAACAGGGGGCAATTTGGGGGATTGCGGTGAGTCCTGACCATCAACAGATTGCCACCACTACTCGCGATGGCTGGTTGACCATCTGGAATCGAGAGGGGGAAGCTGTCACACAGGTGAATGTGGCTGAAGATCAGGGACTAACGCGCTTAGATTGGAGTGCCGATGGTCGTTGGCTGGCGGTGGGCCGTGTGGATGGCAAGATTGACCTCTATACCCCTGAGGGAGAGTTTGTTATCAGCCTGGTGGGTCATGAGTCGGAGGTGCTGACTCTGGCGTTTCGTCCCGATAGTCAGGGGTTGATTTCTGGGGGCCAGGATAGTTTGGCGATTCACTGGGATTTAGAGAGTATTCTCAGGACGAATTTGATGGAGGCTGGCTGCGATCGCATCCGGGATTATTTGCAGCATTCGCAGGAGCGGATGGGGACTGAGGGGTTATGTAAACGGTTCTTTTGAGCGAGGCCAGAGACTGGGGAGGCTCGCCAGGCTTAAGACCCAAACCAACCAATCCCCCCAACGCACATAGAGGGTTTGACCTTGGCGGCGATAAATCCTCTCGCTGTGGGTGGCGTACTGGTTCATCTCGGAGATCCAAAGAGTCTCACCATGGGGGGTGACAAAGGCAGAATGGCCGGTATTGGTGGCCCGGACGGCCCAGCGATCGAGTTCAATGGCCCGCATGACATCCTGGGCATGGTGTTGGCGAGGCATGGAGAGCGCATAATGGGCGTTGTTGGCGGCACTGAGGAAAAACTCGCCCCCTCGCTGGGCCTGGGCTTGGAGATGCTGCGGAAACGCGGATTCGTAGCAGATGCTGACAATGGCAGGTCCGAAGGGAGTTTGTAGGAGTTGGTCCCTCGAACCCGGTATCATCTGGGCTTGTAGAGGAGACAGACGACTAATAAACCCTCCTAAAACCGACTCAAAGGGGATATATTCCCCAAGGGGGACGAGAATCGCTTTGTCGTAATAACTCAGGGTTTCTCCGGTTCCGCTGAGGCTTAACAGGCTATTGGTGTAGTGGCTTGGGGTTCCCCGTGAGGTTCCTAGCCAGGCCGGAACGCCGCGATCGCGAATGGCTTGATAGAAATGCCCAGCGGGACTGTTGCTATATTGGAGGCGATCTGCATCCCACAACACCGGTAAAGCCGTCTCTGGGGTCATCACCACATCAACCCCAGCATCACTGAGGGTCTGATAACCTCGGGTATAGCCTTCGAGGGCTTGTCGTAAGCCTTCAGCATAGAGTTTAATTTCGTTGGGGATATTGCCCTGGATAATTCCCACGGTCAGACTCTGTTCGGGGTCGTCGTTGAGGGGACGGCTGTAGAGATAGCCCCCCAGTCCCTGGGCGAGTCCCCAAATCAGCAGGGCTGCAAAAATCGCCGGGAGACGGATGTTTTTTCGGGACAGGTCAAATGAGTCAAACGCTGCCGCCCAACAGCCGTTCACGGCGACGAGGACAGCGGTGATGGTGGTGGTTCCCGAGAGTTGCCCCAGGTGTAAAATGGGCAAATTATGGGGACTTTGAGTATAGGACAGAGAAGACCACCAGAGGGGGAGCGATCGCCACAGCACTTCCAAGAGACACCAACTGGCCACACCCATCAGAATCCTCGGCCCCCAAGCTTTGGGACTCCATTGTTGGAAATAGGCCCAGAGTGCGACTAAAAGGCCACCCCAGACGATGATAATCAGCCAACAGGTGATGGCAATGGCCAGACTAGCCAACCAAGGAACGCCCATCCAAGTCATGGGATGAACCCCAGTAATCCAAAAAATGGCAGTTCCATGAAATCCCGCACCCCAAGCGGCCCCCAACCACCAAGCGGGAGTGTTTTTTTGCCCAATCAGCCACCAGAGAGGGGCCAGGGCGAACCATCCCAGGCCCCACAATTCAAAGGGGGCCACGGTACAGCCCATAAGGACACCACTGAGGAGACTCAACAGACTGGGGGCAACTATCTTGACTTTAACCATGGGTCTAGGGCTATACATAAAACCATGAGCAACGGCAATTTCTGCCCTTTGTCATAGTTTAGGGAATTCCTGGAAATGATGTTACCTCTTTAATGTCAATATCTGGAAAATGATTCACATATTTCACGGTGAAATCTGGGAAGTGTTCCACCCACTTCCACTTTCCACATCGATTAGGAAAAGAGGTTACGATTTCAACATTTAAATCTGGGAAATGGTTGACCTCTCGAATTTTAATGTCGGGAAAGTGATTGACAATTTTCACATCTCCATAGAGAGGAATTCCCTGAAAGGAACAGGTATTTTTGTCAATAGAATGTCTAGCCGAATAACTTGGATACGATAACACGAATGCCAGAATGAGTCCTAATAAAAACGTCGAGATGGCTTTTAGGATTATTATTCTGGGGGGCTTAACGTATCTTAATCGGGTTGAGTCTTTTTTGTCTTGTTGTACCATCACGGTAATTTATCTTAACCAGTGGTTCACGACGTATCATCTCCACGGCAGCTTGTGTCGAGTTACGGGATTTGATAGAGTCTTGCTAGAGACTGGATTGTTGCTGGGCTGGGGCTATCATCGGGGTTATTGCCGTTCCCATTCTCCACATCAATTGAAACGATGACTGAATCCTTAGTAATCTGGGCGCTGAAGTGGTCTTGAATGGATTGAACGAGAAAGTTAATGACTTCCACGGTGAGTCCCGTTTCCTGCGCCATTCTTTGGTCAAGTTCTGTGTCTTGGAGGAAGTCTTGCAGCCGCTTTTGATTGAAAATTCGCAGTTGGGTATTGACCATCTGGTTCAACAGGGGACTGAGGTCATTACTGCGAATAAAGGGCACATTGACCTGCACTCGAGTTTCTCCAGCTTCTACATTCAGAGACCCTTGGTTGAGGTTAACGAAGACCGTTTGTGAGAGTTCAAAATTCACCAGTCCAATGACCGGGTACTCGATGGCCAGATTGCCCAAAATGCGGAACCCGTTATCGACGAGTTGATAGCGCATTCGACGAATGGTAAAGGGGAAAAATTCGTCGTTGTTGATGTCCTGTCGCGCTTGATCGAGGAAGCGATCGAGGTGTAGTTTTTGGTCGAGACAGGGCCGGGGAAATTCAATATCTAGGTGGCGGCGATCGCCTTCAACCTGCGATCGCAGTTCACAGGCAATCAGAGTCCCCCCAGGCAGACTCATCCAGGGGACAAGAATCAAGGTGAGGGAGAGGACAAACGCTAAAATCCAACGCCAACGACTAATCACGGGTTTACTTTCCAAAAGATGGCCTAAAGAAATGGCCTAATCCGTCAAGGTTAAGGCAATTTGATAGATATCACGACGCGATAGAGGGGTCGATTGTGCCAGGAGACGGCTGGCCTGCGATCGCGAGTGACCCTGTTCCATCAGGGCCTGTAGTTCTGATTTTAGGGCGGCTTCGGAGAATTGACGACTCGGGGAGGGACAGCCGCCAATCACCAGGGTATATTCCCCTTTGGGGTCATGGTTTTGGTAATGGGCGATCGCCCCGGCCAAGGTTCCCCGCCAAATCTCCTCAAAGCGTTTCGTCAATTCCCGGCCTAGGGTAACCCGACGTTCTTCTCCCAAGACGGTTTGTAAATCTTCGAGAGTCTGTCGCAGCCGATGGGGGGCTTCATAGAACACCAGCAATCGCGGTTCATTTTGCAACTGTTCGAGGCGTTCCTGGCGTTCTTTCCCTTTGAGGGGGAGGAAGCCTTCAAAACAGAAGCGATCGCCCTCAATCCCGGCTACACTCACCGCCGTCACACAGGCACTCACCCCTGGAATGGGAGTCACCTGAATCCCGGCCGCTGCACAGGCTTGGACGAGTTCATACCCCGGATCAGAAATCCCTGGCATTCCCGCATCCGTCACGAGGGCGATCGCCGTCCCTCCCTGAAGGCGAGACAGCAGTTCCCCCAAACGCTCATGGCGATTATGGTGGTGATAACTGATCAGGGGCGTCTCAACCTGGAAATGCTGCAACAGTTTCCCCGTATGACGGGTATCCTCCGCTGCAATCAAATCCACCTCCTTCAGGGTTTGGATGGCCCGCAAGGTCATATCCTGCAAATTGCCAATTGGCGTTCCCACCAGATATAAACCAGCCATTGTCATCAGCAAATTACCTCCCTGTGGGGGCGAATGGCCCTTGGGCGAACGGCCGTTCGCCCCTACGAATTGGTTTCGGGAGACGCCTCCTCCGTCTGATGATGACTAAACCGTTCCTCGGCGTTATCCATCACGTCTTGGAATTTCTCCAACACCTCACCGGGATAACTTTCCAATTCCTTCATCGACAGAGAGATGCGGTTTTTCCACTCATCAATCTCCGTGATAATCACCTTCAGGGGTTGTCCTTCTTCAAACAGGGTTTCTAAATCGGGAATCCGGGCCTTACTAATCTGTTTAATATGCAGCAGTCCCGTCACGCCACCGAGTTCCACGAACACCCCATAGGGTTTAATGTTGGCAACGGTTCCCTCGACTAACTCCCCGGCCACGAGATACCGCATCCGACTGGCTTTGGCGGCGAGGCGGTGGGAACAGACTAACTTATCCTCATCGGCGTTTACCTCCAGCAATGTCACCGTGAGATGTTGGCCAATCAGGGCATCGAGATTATGGCGTTCTACGAGGTGCGATCGTGGGATAAAGCCGCGCAAGCCACGCAAATCAACCACTACACCGCCTCGGTTGGTTCCCGTGACCTCAACCTCAACCGTCTCCCCAGACTCCTGGAATTCCGCCATCTTGTCCCAAGTTTCCTTAATCTCAATCTGACGAATCGAGAGAGTCACTTGTCCATCGGCGTTGGCCCCACGAATCACCAGAAACTCCCGTTCCTCATTCAGGGGGAGTGCCTCTTCGAGGTTCGTCACCAACTCCGCCGAGACTTCCTTGAGGGGCAAAAAGCCATGGGACTTACCGCCAATATCCACATAAACCCCATTGGCATCATGTTCAAACACCTTTCCGGTCACCAACTGTCCCGTTTCCGGAATCGCATCGTGGCCCTCCAGGGCTTTGGCGAAGTCTTCCATCGAAAAGGGCATGTCCCGATTAGAGCGAGATTGAGCAGTCATAGAAAAAACAGGGAATAGGGAATAGGGAACAGGGAACAGGCTTCCCCCCCCCTAACCACGATACACCAACCCAAGTTGTTTAATCTTTCAACTGACCGAACAACTGCCAAATCTCGCCCCAGGCCTGTTTGGCCACTTCGGGATGATAACTCTCCCGCTGGTCACAGAGGAAGCCATGGGTCGCGCCCTCGTAGCGGAAGAGCTTATGGTCGATGTGATGCTCCTGTAACGCCTGTTCGATGGTGTCAACGTCGTTTAAGGGGATGAGGGGGTCTTCTGTGCCGAAAAAGGCGTATATGGTGCCAGAAATGGCGGGGGTGCGATCGCAGGTCGTCCCCACCTCCTGACCGGGACACATCTGAGCAATCCCAGCCCCGTAACAGGAGGCCGTCACCTGAATATCGGGGAGGGTGGCCGCCAGATAGGCCACATGACCGCCAAAACAGAAGCCGATACAGCCAAACTGGTCTGTGGTGTTGGGCAAGCCTTTGAGATAGTCCAGACTGGCTTGGGTATCGCCGAGGAGTTCGCTGGCTTTGGTTTGGACCTTATACTCCCGTCCTTTGGCTAAATCGGCGTCACTATAGCCGACCTCGAATCCGGGTTCGAGGCGTTGGTAGAGTGCGGGGGCGATCGCCACATACCCCTGAGCCGCAATCCGTTCCGTCACCTCGCGGATATGAGCATTAACGCCAAAAATCTCCTGAAACACCACAATTCCCGGATAATCTCCCGGTTCACTCGGCTGAGCCAGATAGGCATCAATCTCCAACCCGTCATTCTCAACCTTGACCCATTCACGTGATATAGACATGACACAAAAATCCTAAATACACCGATGGTAGGGTCTGTTCGGCGATCGATCAACCCCAGACACCCGACCCCAATCTCCCAACTCACCCAATCCAGAAACCCGGTGTCTCCCAAAATGGTAGCGACTGTCTTAATTGTCAAGGATAACGTGTTTGGGTGCATAATCTCGCTCTTGAGTCAAGGGGCTGCTTTAAAGAGCAGCACAATCCTAGGCAGTTAACGGCTTGGATCAGCCCTTCTGTTACTGCCTCAATTGTCAAAGCATTCAAAGGTGGCTAAGGACGAGCTGCTGGGCTTTCTGAATACTGCCAGGGTCGATGATCTCGAACCATCGCATTCAACATGACCAGAAGTTTACGCAGACAGGCTGTTAAAGCTAGTTTTTTCGGCTTGCCTTTTTTGACGAGGCGTTCGTAAAAAACTTTGATAGCTGGATTGTGTCGCATGGCCACAACGGCCCCCATGTACAAAATTGCTCGGACCGGTGCCCGACCTCCTTGAATTCTTCGTTGACCTTTGTACTTGCCACTGTCAAAATTCAGGGGTGCTACACCGACCAAGCGAGCAATTTTCTTGGCACTGAGTTGACCCAGTTCGGGTAGGTCAGAAACCAAGGTAGTGGCAATCGCTTGACCGATGCCGGGCATGGTTTTAAGTAATTCGACTTTTGATGACCATTCCGCACAATTCTGAGTCAATTCCTCAATCTCGGCGTTGAGTTGTTCGAGACGTCCCCTGAGATAGTCTAGGTGAGCCTCGATATCCACCAAAGCCTTGCCACGTGCGCGACGACAACGATTTTTCTCAGCCGTTTGCATCTCAATGAGCTGACGCCGGCGACTCGTTAACTCTTGTAGTTGACGAGTCTCAGCCGAGCTCGATGCTAGAACCGGGGGCTTTAGGGCTTCGCCATAATACGCCAATGTTTGAGCATCAATCGCGTCAGTTTTAGCTAAACGACCAGTAGCTTTGGCAAAATCTCGACCTTGGCGGGGATTGATGACTGAAACGGGGAACTCGGCCTCTTGTAATTGAATGACCAGTTCCCTTTCTAGTTTCCCAGTCGCTTCGACCACAACTCGCTCGATCCGCTCGTTTTGCCAAGACTCGACGAGTTGGGCAATTTGGGTCGGGCTGTTGGGGATTTGGATGGCTTTTCCCAATGGACGAATGTAAACATCCAGAGTCTGTTGACTCACGTCAACTCCGATCCACTGAGGTGTCTTTGACATGATAGGTTCTCCTAAATTAGCTCTGTTAAGATGAACAAGACATCTTCTCAATTTCACTCATCCTTGCCTGATACGGTCTTTGGGATGAACCGAAATTTCGGACGTCCTTGACCCAGGCGACTGTTCGAGTTCAGTCGAGAAGATTACCTTGTAGTGACCCATGCTACCAAGCGGCCTTTTCCGACCTAGGGTGCGGCGGTCTACTATGTTTCTCAATATACAAGGGTGCGTCCCGGCATCGAGCCACCTCGAAGCCACGACCCCAATTTTCAAACTTGCCGGAACGCACCGCCCCCAGGAACCCCACCGTTCCCTTAATTCATGTTTCTTGATCACAATTATCTAAAATCTCTTGGATTTCAGCATTGCTAATATCTTGCTGTTCCAATTTACTATAAATGGTTAACAATAAAATACAATTTCCCGATTCCAACAAGTAGAGAATACGATATCCCGAACTTTTTCCTTTCTGAATATTACTATTTTTCGCTCTAACCTTATAAATGCAGAGGGTTTCGCCAAAACCGCAAATGCGATCGCCCAAGATATCCCCTTGTTGTAATCTTTCGATTAACCCCTGCGTATCTGAACGAATATTCCGATATTTCTTAGCTAATTTTTTGAGACTCTTACGATATTCAGGGGTTAAATTGATGGTTACCCGTTCAGAATTACTCGGCATCAATCCCCTCCCACATCTGCTCCAAGGGGATTCGTTCTCCTGCCCTCGCCTCCTGCAATGCTTGTTTTAAACTCCCTTGAACCTCCTCCACTGGAGTATCATCAGAATCTGCCTCATCGTCGTCTATCGAGAGAATAACCTTGACGCGAGTCTGTGATTTTAGGCTTAACGGTTCATCTAAAAACAATTGACCGCGATCGTCAACCTTAGCCATCCCTTCAAAAACTTTCATCGCATTACCTCAAGCATCATGCCAATCTTATACCATTTTTTGAAATCCTTGCCAGACATACAAACCGAAGAGGGCGACCACAAGGGTTCGCCCCTACAGACATATGGCACAATTTTTGAAAAATGGTATTAGCAAACTCTTCACCCCCAAACCCAGAAACCCGGTGTCTCCAAAGACACCGAGTTTCTAAGCCCCCACAGACTAACCCTTCACCAAAAACACCCGCTCATAATCCCCAATCAGCCAAGTCGGCAACAACCCATGGGCGCTACTCAACCGTAACTGGTCCGCCCGACAAATCAACATCGCCGCCAAGAAACATTGCAGGGACTTCGGACGATTCATCCCCTGGGATAACTCCGCCCCCAACTGCTCAAACAACGACTGTTCCGCCGCCGTCTTCGCCAACTGCTGCATCCCACTGTTCATCAACAACCGCTGCACGTCACCCATAGGCCCTGCATAGGCCCCCGGCAACTGGTCCGCCGGTAAACTGAGCCAATACTGACACAACTGCTGCCGCGCTTGCCGTAACCGCACCAGGGCCGCCCCATCATTGGGGTTCTGCTGCAACCGCTGCACCAATTCCGACACCTGAGCCACAAACTCAGGACTCGGGGGCTGGGCCGAGGAGGGCGGCTGCACTTTGCCCTCAAACACTGCCTCATAATCCGGCAATAACCAGGCCGGAAGCCGTGTTGCTGCCTCCTGGACTCGTAATTGGTCGGTGGGGTAGTACAACATCGCCCCCATGAGGGCATTCAAGGACTGGGGTTCCGTTAACCCCGACCCCTTCTGGGTTAATTCCTGACGATAGGCCTGTTCCTCCGGGGTGAGGGGCTGTTTCTGGAAACCACTGGTGAGGAGAATGCGATAGCCCCGTCCCAAATCCTCGAAGTAAATTCGCTCTAACTCCCCTTGGGGCACGGTCAGCCAATGGTCCACAAACTGACGGCGAATTTGGCGCAATTCCCCGAGGACTGTGGCATCGTTGGGGTCGATTTGATAGAGATTCACCGTTCCTAAAAGGCGATTTAGGAAATTGGGACTGGTCACGGGATAGTCTGGCAGGGGGGGCGTGGTGGCGGCCGGCTGCGGGGGAGGCACTTGCTCAGCAGAGACGGGTTTGGCAACGCCGTCTGCCGGGAGAGCCGCCTCAAAGACCGCCTGATAATCTCCATAGAGCCAGTCTGGCAGGCGGGTGGTGGGTTCCTGAATTTTGAGGGTTCCGGGGGGGAAGTAGAGGAATAACCCCATCATGGCGTTGACCTCCTGAGCATGACGGGTTTTCCATGCTTCTGCCAGTTTGTCTCGGGTTTGCACTTCAATATCCGCGAGGGGCTGTTTCTGGAAGCCACTGCGCAAGAGTTTCCGATACACCCGACCGAAGTCACTGCCGTAATGGACGGCCACCGTCTCCAAGGGTTGACTGGCGAGGTTGAGAATCAGTTGGTGGCGCAGATTGCGCAGGTTGAGAATAACCTCGGGCTGGGTGGGATCGGCTTCGTATTGGTTCAGGGCCGCCTCTAAGGCCCGTAACAAGTCTGGGGAGAAGGCTTGAGAGGGAACCGTGGCGCCGATAATGGGACTCTGGGGAGTCGGGGTGGGACTGGGTGCGGGGGCAACAGGGTCGGGGCTTGGCTCGCTCTCGAAGACGGCGGCGTAGTCGGGGTAGAGCCAGTCTGGGAGCCGAGTCTGGGCATCCCGCACTTTCATTTCGTCGGCGGGGTAGTAGAGCATGGCCCCCATGAGGGCATTTAAGGACTGAGGGGTGGCCAGTCCTGCGCCCCGTTCCGTTAACTGTTGGCGATACTGCTGTTCCTCGGGAGTGAGGGGTTCGCTTTGCAGGTTACTTTTTAAGATGGCTTTAAATGCTTTGCCAATTTCGCTGTTGTATGCTAACGAGAGTTGGTCGCTGGGCAGGGTGAGCCAGTGGTCGACCAGTTGCCGCCGCAGTTGCCGCAATTCTTCGATGATGGGCTGTTCGGTGGGGTCGATGTAGTAGATGTTGCAACAGCCGATGGTGCGGTTGATGAAGGCTTGGCTGCTGGGATGGTCGTCGTTGCTCGGGGGGGTGGGGGCGTCGCTGGGGTGACCTTGGACGAGGTCTTGCAGCACTTGGGCGATTTTCTGGCTGAAGGCGCGACTGTCTAGGAAGGGGGGGGTTTGGGCCATGGCGGTTTGGAGTTGTTGCTGTTTGGCCTGTCGCCATTGGGGATTTTGCGCCAGTTGGACGGCCAGGTCGAGATAGTGGTCGTCGCTGTGGGCGATGAGGTCGGGGAGGCCCAGTTCCTGCAGTAGGGCGGCGGATTGCCGGAAGCGCAGTTCTGACCCTTCTCGGGCGACGATGGGCAGTCCCACCCGCAGGGGGTCGAGGACCGAGGCGGCGCCGGAGTAGGGGAAGGAGTCGAGATAGATGTCGGCTTGTTGCAGGGCCAGGCGCACGTCGGCGCGGTTGGGCAGGGTTTTGATGAGCAGCAGTCGTTGAGGGTCCACGTTGTGGCGTTGGAGGGCCTGCTGCATCTGTTGGAAGAAGGGGGTCTCGAGTTGGGGATGTCGCCCCCAGTTGGGACCGAAGGGGTACAGCACCAGGATGGAGTTGGGGAGGCGGGCCAGGAGTTTGGCCCAGGTGTCCCGCAGTTCGGGGTTGATTTTGCGGAAGTTGGCCCCGGAGATGAAGACGGTGGTGTCGGGGGGGAGACCCCAGTTGGCGCGGTTGAGGTTGACGCTGGGTTGGTCGTGGTCGGGGGGGAATTGGAAGCAGAGTCCGGACCCCTCGATGGTGACGAGGCGTTCGCTGTACTGGCTGGAGTCCGTGGCGGTGAGGGAGCCGCCTAGGTAGATGTCTAGGTTCCGCATCCCGGTGGTGGTGGGGGCGGAGAGTCCGGTGGTTTGGATGCGGGCCAGGCGATGGAGGCTCAGCAGGGTCAGGGGGTAGGAGCGGGCGGTGATGTTGGTGCCGATGAGGAGGATATCCAGGTCATCTTGGCGCACTCGTTGGGCCATGGCGCTGAGGTTGTCGGCGGGGA
Organism: Sodalinema gerasimenkoae IPPAS B-353; assembly: GCF_009846485.1. Taxonomy (GTDB): domain Bacteria; phylum Cyanobacteriota; class Cyanobacteriia; order Cyanobacteriales; family Geitlerinemataceae; genus Sodalinema; species Sodalinema gerasimenkoae. Next base: position 976,589 of record NZ_ML776472.1, on the reverse strand, counting down.
GGACGGTGAAGTGGTCGGCCCGCTGGCGACAGTAGTCTTCGTGGGGATGGCCCGTCTGTTGCAGGGCGTAGAGGTGGATTTGGAATTGGCTGCGGTCGAGGTGTTCGAAGGCGGGGATGGTGGTGAAGGTTTCGGCGGAGGGCAGGTAGTTGAGGCAGAGGATGCCGAAGCGGATGGGGCGGTTGTCGGGACGGGGGGGGAACTGATGGTCGAGTTGGCAGCCTTGTTGTTCGAGGTACTGTTCGAGGATGGCGGCTCGGGTTTCTTGGACGGCCCGTTGGTCTTGGTCGCTGAAGCAGAGGGGGGTGAGGTTGGCAAGGTTGGCGAAGGCTTTGGCCAGGAGTTGGCTGGCGGGGCTGTTGGGCTGCTGTTGCAGTTTTTGTTGGAGGTAGGTCAGCCACTGGCTGAGGTAGTGGTGGTATTGGTTGACTTCACCGAGGTCTTTGAAGAGGCGGGGGGACTCGAAGAGGTAGGTGAGGTAGAGTTCGGTCATCCAGTTGGGGATGGGGGCGTTGTGGTACTGGATGTTGAATTGGTGGGGGTAGCCGTAGAGGGTGGCGCAGAGAAAGGCTTGCAGGGCGCCGGGGGCTTGTAGGCCTTGGCTGAGGGTTTGGCTGAGTTGGGCGATGGTCTGGCGGTCTTCGGGGGTGAGGGGTTCGTTTTTGAGGCCGCTTTGCCAGAGGGCTTTGTGGAGTTGCCCGAGTTGGCTGTTGAAGTGGGTTTCGAGTTGGTCGTTGGGCAGGTTGAGCCACTGCTGGGTGAGGTGGCGGCGGAGTTGGCGGGGGTTATCGAGAGTGGGGGTGGGAATGGAGGTGGAGGTGGATTGGGGGGTGGGACTCTCTGTTTGTGCCATCTCTGTCAAAAACGAACGAATTTCTTTTGCCATCCTACCCCATGAGAAGCTCTGGGCCTGTTTTAAGCCTAAGTTTTTCAGGGCTTGGCGCTGCTCGGGGGATTGGATGTGTTGGAGGGCTTGGAGCATCCCTTGAACGTCGTTGGGTTGGACGTAGAGGGCGGCGTTTCCGGCGACTTCGGGTAGGGAGGAGGTGGGGGAGGTGATGACGGGACAGCCGCAGGCCATGGCTTCGAGGACGGGCAGGCCAAAGCCTTCGTATTGGGAGGGGAAGACGAGGGCGGTGGCGCCGGAGTAGGCGTTTCGGAGGTCGTCGTCGTTGAGGTAGAGGAGGTGAACTTGGGTGTCTTGAACGTAGGGTTGTAGGTGGGTTTCGAGAACGGTGTCGGTGCCGGTGCAAACCAGTTCAAAGTCTTGTTTGTTGGGGAGTTGGGCGAAGGCTTTGAAGAAGAGTTCGGGGTTTTTGTATTTGGACCGCAAGCCGCTGAGGAGAAAGTAGGGTTTGCGGATGTTGAAGTGTTGTTTGAAGGCCTCGATGTCGGCGGTGGGGGCGGGGTAGAACTGCTGACTTTTGCCACAGGGGGCAATTTTGATGGGTTTTTGATGGGAGTTGGGGTAATACTGTTGTAGGTCTTGGGCGGTGTTTTGGGAGATACAAATGTAGCCGCTGGCTTGTTGGGCGGCGCGGACTTTTTCTCGCCACATGGGCTTGTTTAAGTTGTAGTTGAAACGCTCTGGGATGAGGTCATAGGCCATGAAAATGGAGGGGGTGGACTGGGGGGTGGTGTAGTAACTGGAGATAAACAGTTGGGCCTGGTGTTGGTCGCAGATGGTTTGTAGTTGTTGGCGATCGCCCTCTATGGTTTGATAGCTATAGGGGGGCAGGTCTAGGTACTCCAATCCCGGAAACCGAGGGGCGGTTCGGTTTCGATCTAAAATCAACAGATTCTGGGCAAAGTCGGAGGTTGACCATTCTTCGAGTAAAGACTGCCAGAGTCGGGCAATTCCGGTCTGGTGAATCTGGAAAAATACGGCATCAATGATAACTTTAGGAAAACTCATAAACTTGGAAAATCAAAAGGATACTCTAGTTGTGTCTTACAATTGACGGACAATTAACAGACAATTAACGACTATAGGCTTTGTTGGTTAGTGCAGCAATGCTCAGAAAACTGTCTTTTCGCTTGCATCTGTCTTAAGAATTTGATGACTATAATCTGAGTCAGGTAGATGGTCTGTTTCCACATCAACTAAGGGGAGCTGCTGCAATATTTCTTGCTCCTGTTCCCAAGAAAGGTAGGCAAGTTTTCCCTGAGAGTCCCTAGATTCACGAAACTTTGAGGCAACATACCCTTCTTCAACAGTTAAAGATTTCATCCAGGATGGTCTAAGAGTTTCTTTGACAAAAAAGGCATTGTTGCCCGCACGATTAGAGCCAACCAACGCATAGCCTTTTTCTTGACCCAAGAGCCAGAGTGCCTTCAGAGATGCCCCAAAATAAATGTTGGAGTGGTGAGCTTTTGTCCTCATAAACTCGGGATTATAAGGAACTGTTACGGCCTTCTCAGAGCCAAACCGCGAGTTATACTCGATAACAACAATATCTGGGTCAACCACGTTGATTGAATTCCAAATCCAATAATCATTTCCATCAACATCAATCGACAACAGTCCAATATTTCCGGTTACATTCTGACTAGACAAGAGATGGTTGATGTTCTCTCGGGTTACAAAAGCATGAAGAGCTTTTAAGTCATGTTGCCAACAGATTGGGTCTGCATAAATTTGAGAGATTCGCTCTGCACTTCCATCCATCACTAATCCTGACCAATTACCATGCAGAAGCAAAAAACGGGTGTTTGATTCCTTATAATTTTCAACACCAAATTCAACAAATTTTTTGTTAGTGATATTTAAGTTTTTCACAAGGTACTGAATAATACCATCTTCCCCCCATTGTGAGAAGACTTGAAATTCATAGTCTTGAATTGTATTTTTATGCTGGGCATCATAGAAATAATCAACCTGTCTAGCTTCTAATCGTCCGATGGATTCTTGTAGCTTTGCTAGTGAATGCTGAATTTGATGAGATTGTATGACTTGCCGTTGATTCAGGAGGTTTAGGGCTTGGTAAATTTTTTGAAGCTCCTGTTCAAGTTGAATGCTCGAAGTGGTTTCTTTGGTTGCCATATCAGCTCCGCTGAAAATGTATTTTTCTGTGAAAGCATCTGCTTCAAGGTTCTGCTGAAGCGTCTCTGGGTGAGACAAAGGAAACTCCGCAGCTTGAACAGGAATATCAGCCAATCGACTCTTGGTTTTAGTGTGAGTAGCCTGGTCGTTAAAGCCAATGTTGGAGACTAAGTTAACTTCGGGGAGTGCAATCAGACCCTCGTGATACCAACAAGCAAACAGCCACGCATAATCCCAAGTGTCAAATCCCTGATAGGCCATGTCAAAAATACGCGACCAATACTGTGCTACTTGGGGATGCTGGAGTTTATTTTGTAGCCAGTCCGATGACCGGAGTTTTGGCCAAGCCTTCATGCTCAGGTCATACTGTTGCCAGGCCCGTCGCCAAGTCGCCCAACCCCAGATATGGTTGTAACGGGAAAAATAGTAGGAATAGGGAGTTCTCCGTTGACCGAACTGGAAGTTGTTGCCGGAGATGGACATGATTCGTGGCTCATCTCGGTATTTTTCTAGAAGTTCCTGGCAAAACCGGAAGAAGCTGGGATGGGGGAGACAGTCATCTTCGAGGATAATGGCTTCTTCAACCTGCTGAAAGGCCCAGGTTAGTCCGCTGGAGACGCGGCGGCGACAGCCTAGGTTCTCCTGGGAGTAGTGTTTGAGAAGGTCGCAGTCCCAGTCGACGTGGTTGATAATCTCGCGGGCGGCGGCACATTGGTGGGCGTCTTGGGGATGGTCAGGACGGGGACCGTCGGCGATGATGAGGAGTTGGGTGGGTTGGGCTTGTCGGATGGCTTCAAAGACCCGTTCGGTGGTGTCGGGACGGTTGAAGATGAGCAGGATAACGGGAGTTTGAAGGGTCCAGGGGGTCATGGGCTGGGGGTGGAGAGCTGATGAAAGACGACGTGATAGGGCTGCTCTTGGCTGGGGTTATATTGTAGGGCATGGAGATTTGCCCTCAGTCCTAATTCGGGCTGATTGTGTCGCAGGAAGTGTTGACCTAATGCTCCATAGAGATAAGAGCAATGGGGCGTTTGTTTTAGGGCTTCGTAATAAAACTGTTTTTCTTCGTCGGGACTGAGGCTGATGCTTTCGGGGAGTTGACCGCTGGTTTTTAGGCTTGCAAATACCTGCTGGAGATAGTCACTGAGTAGGCTGGTTGGGGAGGATGGTTGGGAGGGAAGAACGCTGTATGTGAATCTGAGGCAGTCGTAGAGGGCTTGGTGTTCGGCTTGGGCTAAGACGGCGTTGGGAATGGGGTATTCTTGCTCTTTGATGCGGGTGAGATAAGACCCCTGGTTTTGGTAGCTGGCTCGCTGATAGTCGGTCCCCCAAGGATAGGCTTGACTGATATATTTATTTTTACGATTCTGAAATTCCCGTTCTTTGACCAGTAACCGTCGGCTGAGATGGTGCTGGAGGTCGGGGTGCGCCACCTGCAAGGACTGTTTGGAAAAGGAGAGGGTTGGCGAATGGTCGAGGACGGAGGTGGTGTGGGTATCTAAATCACCTCGGCGGAGATGGGGTTGATGGTCGAGTCGCTGATAGAGGTCCATGTCGTCCCAGCCGTAGGTGCGAATGAATTCGTTGTAACCGTTGACGGCGAAAAAGTCCTGACGATGAATGTAGAGAACGCCACTTAAGCATCCGGCTTTGGCGGTTTGCCAATTTCCGGCCCAGTAGTGATGGGGAGGGAGGGGGTGCTGTTGAAAGAAATTCGGGTGCAGGAGAACGTCGGCGTCCAGTTTGAGCAGGGTGGGTTCAGAGGCGAGACTGGCGGCTAGGTTGAAGGCGTAGGATAATATCCAATGGCGTTCTCCTTCGACTCGAACAATGTTGAGGCGAGGGTCTGTGAGGTGGGCGAGAGTTTGGGAGACGGGTCTCTCGGACGACCAGTCGACGATAATGATTTCTTTGATGTCGGGAAATTGTAGCCAGTTGCTGAGGGCTTGTTTCAGGTTGTCGTTGCGGTTCATGCAGCAACTGATGACGGCAATTCCGGGTAGGTGAGAGGGGGTCATGGTGGTGGAAGGGACTTAGAGGCTTGGCTGCAAGGCGTTTAGGGATTGTAGGAGTTGTTTAGGGGGTCATGGTGGTGGAAGGGACTTAGAGGCTTGGCTGCAAGGCGTTTAGGGATTGTAGGAGTTGTTCGGAAGTTTCGCAAAACTGACTGTCTGGGTCTGGGTGAGTCCAGGTGTGATAGAAGGCTTGGTTTTTCGGTGGAAGTTTCGCAAAACTGACTGTCTGGGTCTGGGTGAGTCCAGGTGTGATAGAAGGCTTGGTTTTTCGGGTAGGAGTTGGGGAGAAGGATGTTGGGTCGCCGGAGCAGTAGTGCGAGGATGTGACCGTGAAGGCGATTAGTAATGATGAGGGGATATTGGGATAATTGCTGTATGCCGAGATAGAGAAGGTTGGCGGTGAGAATTTGTTGGCTGGGAGTGGGGAGATGTTGGAGTTTACGGTAGATGGGATGACGGCTGATTTCGGGGAGGGGACGATGGGAGAGAACCTGACGGATAAGGAGGAATGGGCTTTTTAGGTTGAGGCTGGTCCAATCTTCGATGTGGCAGTGTTGGGCGAGGGTTTGGCTGAGGGTGTTGGATAAGGTTTGGGTATCTTCTTGGTCTCGTCGTTGTAGATATAAGGGGGATGTGGTGGGCTGAGGATGGTAGAGGTCGGGGAGGTTATAGATGGGGTTGAGGAGTTGTAAGGCCATATCCGGGGCGAGGATAAGCTTACAGTTATCAAAATGCTTTTGGGCGAGGCGATAGCTGATTTGGTCGCGACAAAATAGGGTGAGGTCGGGATGGCTGTTGAAGGATTGTTTGGCGATTTCTAGGTTCCGAGACTCGCGAAAGTAGATGGTTTGGGGGAGGATGTAAATGGGTCGCTGTTTGTTTTGGCTGATGATAGTTTCTCTGACTTGTTGATAATAGTGCCATAAATCTCCGAGGTTGCCGCCACCATGAAAGAGAATGGGCAGGTGAGGCTGTTGGGAGAGTTGGTCGGGGCTGAGGTCGTCGGAACTGCTAATTTGGGTGATGTGAGTTTTGCTAATGTCTTGCAGATAGAGGAGTGTCCCTAGCCAAATGAGATGGTCGCCGATGTTGAGATGGTTGGGACAGTCGATTAAGATGCAGTTTTTAATAGATTCTAAGGGGCTGAGGGCTGATAGAAAGGTTTGATAGAGTTGGGTATGATGGGACTTCATTATAAAGGAATTAAAATACAACCTGATTCGCTGGAGTGTCGTCGGGGCTGATTTTTTGTAGGACTAGATTTTCTTGGCAGAGGACGATTTGCAGGTCGGAGTGTTTGGCTAGGAATTCATCGGTGGCTTGGCGACAGCCACCGTAGTCATAATAGTCATCTAGGATGAGATAGCCCCCAGGGCTGAGAGCGGGATAAATCCGCTCTAGGCAGGTTTTGACGGAGTCGTACCAGTCACAGTCGATATGGGCTAGGGCGATGTGTTGGTCGGGGCAAAATGTTAGGGTGTCTTCAAAGTATCCGGGGTGAAGATGAAGGCGAGGGCTGTTGGGGGGCAGGCCAAAGGCTTGGAAGTGGTCGAGGACTTTCTGGTAGAGGTTGGGTTCATAGCCGTAATAGCGATGTCCTCCTAGTCCGGGAGAGGCTCCTTGGGCGATGATTTGATATCGTTGGTGGGATTTGGGGTCGTCTCTGGGGGAGGGGGGTGGAATCATGCCAAAGACGTCGTAACCATGAAATTCGGCGGTGGGGGGCATGAGACGGGCGAGGAGAATCGCGGAACCTCCTAGGGCGATACCGGCTTCGATGATGTCGCCCTGGGTTTGGTTCTGGTTAATCTGTTCTAGGCATTGTCTAGGCATTGTTCGAGATGTTGGAGTTTTTTATCGGAGAGATAGGTGAGGTGCTGTTGTTTGATGGTTTGGGCAAGGGGGGAGAGTTGGCGCATGGGTGGGGGACGGCTTGAGGAGGAAACACTGGGTTTTGTTTAGAATTCAGTGGGTCTTGATAGAGTAGAGGAATGATTTGGTTCGATACTAGAAGGGATAGAAAATGCTTTTTCTATCGCCATGATGGCATCGGAAATGAGCTTAGAAGTTTGGGTTTTGTAATCAGATTCAGAGCTTTGGTTGTCCAGATTGATCCAGGCGGGTATTTTTTTATAACGCACGTTTTCTTCTGAGCTTTCTGGAAGCAAGGGAGCAACTTTCTGCTTGAGTTGGCATAAGGATTGGATGTAGCCGTTGTAGAGAAGGGATAGGGTTTTATGATTTTTTTCGACTCGGTAAAAGCCGAGGTGGGTATCGTAACGACCCGGCTCAACTTCTTTTAAGCCGTGAAAGTGATAGAAGATGAGCGGTTGCTCGTCAACCCAAAACTGGTTATTTTTTAGTTCAATGTTGTAGTGGTCAACGTTCCAGGGCGCAAGGTTGGCTCCCTTGTGAGGTAGAACAATGACGTTTTGGAACCGGCTTGGCCAGTCATCGAGGTATTTTTGGTCGGCGAATTTGCCGTCTTGGTGGTAGTCATGACACCATTCTAGGCATTTCTCGCGCCACCAGTTGAGACAGTCTAAGCCGGACTTATCGTTTCGGAATGAAACCCAACCGACGTTATAAATTCCGTTAAAGGTTAGGCTGGCAAGTTTCGGGGGAAAGCGATGTTCGATGATGGCGATGGAGCTGTGACTTAAGTCTTGGTAGAGGGGGTCAAGGCTAGAGAAGAAGAATAAGTCGGAGTCGAGATAGGTAATTAGGTCTATATTGGGGTTCTGGGCAAAGAGATAACGAGGTAGGCAAGGGGTACAGGTGAAGTAATATTCGACTAGGGTGCGATTATTTTTGGCTTGGCGGAGTCCTGGGTCGGCTGCTTCTAGGTCTTGGAGTTTAATGGGTCTAATTTCGGGAAGATTAAGCTGGGTAAGACTGTCGTAACAGGTTGGACTGAGACATAAAACCCACAGTTCAAAGTCTGAACAATGTTGGAGTAGTGACTGATAGAGGGCGAGTCCTTTGGGTAGGTAACGATGGTCGAAATAAGTGCAGAAGTATCGCATCCGAGGTTCGGGGTTAGAGGTTTGCCTGTTGAGTCCAGTCTATGATGGTATCACTGATACGCTGGACTTCTAGGTCGGTTAGTTGGGGATACATGGGTAGGCTGACTATCTCCCGACAAATTTGTTCCGTTTGTGGCAGGGACGCTCCTTCTAGGGTGACTCGTCCTTGGTAGGCGGGTTGTTGGTGGACGGGAAGGGGATAGTGAATGAGGGTTCCAATCTGACGCTCTTTGAGAAAGGTTCGCAGGGAGTCTCGCTCGGGGGTGCGAATAACGTACTGGTGATAAACGTGGCTGGCGTTGGAGGCCGTCTGTGGCAGTTGCAGAGGGAGGTGGCTCAGGGTGTGGTTGTACTGTTGGGCAATGTCTTGGCGACGCTGGTTGTCAGCATCAAGATGTTGGAGTTTGACTCGTAGGATGGCGGCCTGCAGGGGGTCTAAGCGGGCATTCATGCCGGGGATGTCACTGATGTAACGTTCTCCCCATCCGTATTGACGGAGGCTATGCAGTTTCTGGATGAGTTGAGAGTTTTGGGTGACGATGATGCCGGCATCTCCGAAGGCTCCTAGGTTTTTGGTGGGGTACAAGCTAAAGACGGCGAGGTCGCCCCAGGTTCCTAGGCGGCGGTTGTTGAGGGTAGCTCCATGGGCTTGGGAGCAGTCTTCGATGATTCGGAGTTGGTGGTGTTGGGCGATGGTTTGGATGCTCTCTAGGTCGGCGGGATGGCCATAGAGATGGACGGGGATGATGGCTTTGGGTTGCCCGAGGTGCGGATGTTTCTGGAGTTGGCTCAGGGTCTGTTGGAGATGGTTGGGGTCAAGGTTGAAGGTTTTGGGATTGATGTCAATGAGCAGGGGGGTGGCCCCAGCTAGTTCAATTGCCGCAACTGTGGCAACGGCGGTATGGGAGGTGGTGAGTACGATGTCACCGCTGCCAATGTCACAGGCCCGTAGGGCGAGTTCAATGCCGTCGGTTCCACTGGATACGCCTAGGGCATGTTGGGTTCCAATGTAGGTGGCAAATTCTTGTTCGAAGGCTTGAACTTCTGAGCCGAGAATGTACCAACCACTATCGAGGGTGCGCTGGATGGCGGTATCAATTTCTGCTTTGTGGGAAAGGTAACTGGCTTTGGGGTTAGTTTGAGGGATGGGGGTGACGGTCATGAGTCTGGATTAGAGGTAATGGGGGAGATGTTGTCGGTAATAGGTGAGGGTTTGTTGGAGACCCTGTTCGAGGGGGATTTGGGGTTGCCATTGGAGTTGGCTACGAATTCGGGTATCGTCGCTGTAGTAGTCGCCGATGTCAATGGATTTTCGTTCGGGGGGAAATTCGCGGATGTGGTAGTGGCCTCCCTGGTTGGCGGCAATGAGGATGTCGGCGGTTTCTTTAAGACTGAGGGTTTGGTTCCCGCCAAGGTTATAGATATTGCCTTTGGCTTCTGGGGCTAGGGCGGCTTTGAGGAGGGCATCGACGGCATCATCGACGTAGGTGAAGTCTCGGAGTTGTTCTCCCCCCCAGACTTCAAAGGGTTTGTCTTCAATCAGGAGGCGTATCCAGATTCCGAGGAAGGTCTGGCGAGCGTCTTTGATACGCATTCGTGGCCCATAGGTGTTGGTGAGGCGCAAAGCACAGGCTCGGATGCCGTAGACGTTGTTGTAGAGGATGTGATACCACTCTCCTGCCATTTTGTTGATGCCATTGACATCGACGGGGCGGACGAGATGGTTTTCGTCAACGGGGAGATAGTCCGGTTTGCCGTAGAGTTGTCGGGTGCTGGCAAAGACGATTTGAATGTCTGGATTATATTTGCGACAGGCTTCTAGGATGGAGAGTTGGGCTTTGCAGTTAATGTCTAGGTCGGTGTAGGGGTCGTGCATGGAGTCGAGATGACTGGTTTGACCGGCTAGGTTAAACAGGTAGTCTTGTCCTTGCACGAGATAACGCATACTATGTTCGTCTCGAACGTCGGAGATGTTGATTTTGACTTGGTTTTGGATGGATTGGATGTTGTAGAGGTTGCCGCCATATTCGGGGATGAGACTGTCCACGAGGAGAACTTTGGCACCGAGGTCAATGAGACGGTGAGCGAGGTTGCTGCCGATGAATCCTAAACCACCGGTGATGAGGGCTTTCTTGTGGTTGAACTGAGAGAGGGAGTTTAGGTTCATGTTGAGCAGGTCTAGTCTACACTTAAAAGAGGGTCTGGCTTGATGGCTGGGTTGGTATTCGGTTTTGTTGTTTGAAGAGAAATCCAGCTTGTTGGCAGGCTTCGGGCGCACCGCTGGGCTGGAAGGGAATGTCGATAGAAAACTCTCTTAAGAGTCGTAATCCTGATTTTTGGGCTATGTCTAGGAGTTCGTTTTTGTTGAGAAACCAGCCAGCATGGATGGTGTTATATACGGCTTGGGCAACTACGAAAGAAGAGTGGTGTTGAACGACTGGAATTCGAGTCAAGTAAAGGTAAGGAGAGGCGGATTGACTTAATTGCTTGAAGACACTTTGCCAATTTTGTGAGTATTGTAGGGAGCCACTGGCTAACACTAAGTCGTAGGAACGGTCTAAACATTTGTCGTTACTATAAAATTTTATTTCGGGAAACTGTTGACTCCCTTCTTGACAAAGTAGGGGGACATCTTTGATGTGATAGTCAAATGAAACCTCTGGCATTAGTTTCTTTGAGATAAGATAATATTGACCTATTGCCCCTCCCCAATCTAATAAAGATAGTTTATCCTTGTGTTGTGAGGCTAAGGCAAGGACATAGGCATAGGACATGTAAATATTATGGTCAAAGTAAGCCCGGTCGGGGGCAGATATCGCGGGGTTGGAATGATTAAGGATAGGGGATGATTGGAGTTGTGCTTGCAGGTTTTGAACGCCAGCTTTGTAGGCTTGGACAACTCCGTCTGCATTCCATCCTTGTAGTTGGGTTTCAGTGGGCCAGCCTTCGGGTAAGTATTTCCACATTTTGGACTTGTCGAGGTTAAGGGTGATGGGTTGTGGGGACGATGGATGTTAGGCTCGTTTGAACAGGAAACCTCGGGCTTCTGCGGTTTCAGGGGCGTTGGGAACGGGGAACTTTTCGGCGATGAGAAATTCTCGGACAAATTCCATGCCTAAACTGAGGGTGTAGTCGATGACGGCTTGGCGGTTCAGGAACCAGGTCATATATTCGGTGTGATAGCCATAGGCGTAGGGACGCTGGACGACAACGAAGGAGTCGCTGTGGTGAACGATGGGGAGACGAGTGATGAACAGATAGGGGTTACTGACTTGGACGAGTTTCTGGATGGCTTGTTGCCAGTCGGGTGAGTATTGTAGGGATGAGCTGGACAGGACGAGGTTGTAGTTACGTTGAAAACATTGATGTTCGTCGTCGTAGAAGGTGATGTTGGGCAGAAGTTCTCGACCGCCTTGGCAAAGCAGGGGCAGGTCTTTACAAGTGTAGTCGATGTCTAGGTCGGGGAGAAGGGCTTGACTGATGGGGTAGTAATGTCCTAGTCCGCCCCCCCAATCTAGGATGGAGAGTTTTTGTTTCTGATGGGCGGCTTTGGCTAGGACGTAACCATAGGTCATTAGGGTGTTGTGGGAACCATAGTCGCTGGCGGACGGGTTGGGAGATTCGTGGTTAATGCCTAGGGGTCGGGTTCCTTGGAGAGATTGGATGAAGGCGGGCCATTTTTTCTGTTGGGTTTGTAGGATACTCTGAACGTTCCAGCCAAGAATATGGGGGTCTTGGGTTTTCCAGCCTTGGGGTAGGTATTCCCATTGGGGTCGCTGGGAGGGGGGAGTTGGGGTTTGGGGAGAGGAGGATTGCATGTTGATGGGGGGTAAGTAGTCGGGAATGGGTGTCCCTCCCTGGATGAGTTTGCTTTTGTTGGCCGGAAGTCCGAAGTGTTGTTGTAGGTGGTTTAGGGTTGTTTGGGAGAAGCTGATGGTGATTTGGGATTGTTGATACCACTGGCCTAGGCTCGGCAGGCAAGGGGCGAAGTTCTGGGCAATTTGGGGGAGGGCAGAACCCACGATTTGGAAGAAGGGGATGCCCAGTTTGCTGACGATTTGTTTGGCGGCGAAGTTGGAAACGGGACAGGAGTCGATAAAGATGACGAGATGGGGACGGAGTTGACTGATTTGGGTGCGGATTTCGTCTTGGCGAGTGAAAGTTTGTGTAAAGTCTTGCTGGGGGTTATAGGGAAGTTCTTGGTATTGGATTTGTGGATGTGGGTTGGCGGGGGCTTGGTCTTTGGGATGGATGTGGATGAGGGTTTGTCCGCTTTGGCTGAGGCCGCTGAGGATACGATCGCAGTTTTGGCCCAGGGGACTCGGGTTGGCGACATCGGAGAGGACTAGCACAACGGGTTGGTTGGAGGTGGTAGAGGGTTGGGGTTGGTTGGAGGCAGCTTGTTGGGCGATGAGTTGGTTGGCTTGGGGGTTGCGGGAGCGTCGTTGGGGTAGGGCGTAGTGGCGGGAACTGGGGTGGCTTTGGAAGTCGCCTTTGCTGAGGGTGGCGTAGACGGATTTGACTTCGAGGAGGGTTCCGTCTTGGACGGCTCGAATGCCTTTGTCGGCGGGAAGGGTGAGCCGCCAGTCACATTCGAGAACTTGGAAGCCTGCGGATTGGCTGAGGTGTTTGAGACAGGCGGGTGTGTAGCGCCAGTAGTCGTTGGGGGAGGGGTGATAAGGATAGGAGAAGACGGTGGAGAGGATGAGGAGACTGTTGGGCCTCATGATTTGGTAGAGGGCCTGGAAGACTTGGAAGGGGTTGTCTACATGTTCTAGGACGCTGAGACAGACGGCGGTGCCAATGCTGTTGCTGTACTGTTGGGGCAGGTTTTCGATGAAGGGGTCGCCTTTTTCGGGGTTGAGGACTCGATAGTCGGGGTCAATATGGTCAAAGGGACGCTGGGAAAGGGCGACGAAGCGGGCGTTTTGGTCGCCGGTGTGGAGGGTGAGGTCGTAGTCGGCAATGACGGGGCGATCGAGTCCTCCTAGGTCGATGAAGGGCTGTCTGAGTCCATATTTTTCGATTTGTTGGGTTACGAGTTTGATGTCATCCCAGAACATAGTGGTTTGTGAGGGGGTGGGGTGGGCTTGGGGAGGGGGCGTTGGGGTTGAACGGGGGAGATAGTGTTGGACAATGTCCACTAATTCTCGCATACGCTGGAGATAGGTATGCTCCCGGAGGGTTCGCGCTTGTCCGGCTTGGGCAATGGCTTTCCGTTCGGCTTCATGGTTGAGGAGATAGCGGACTTTCTCGATGCAGTCTTCGGGGCTGGTATAGGTGACGACTTCACGGCCGGGTTCGAAGAGTTGATGTAGGTTATCTTTGTGGTCGGTGACCAGGCAGCTTCCAACACCAGTGGCTTCGTAGAGGCGCATATTGTTGGCATACTGTCCGGCGACGTCGATGTGTCGGTTCAGGGTAACTTGAGATTCTGCTAGAATGCGGAACATTTCAAGTGCCCAGGCTTCGCCCTGATAGCGTTGGCGAATGGCTGAGGTAGAAGGAAGATTTTGCCCCCCGTATCCCCAGAAAGCGATGGGGATACGGGGGGCAATGTGTTCAAGGAGTTGTGTTCCACTGCGATGATGGGCGGAGTATCCACCCACAAAGCTGACGGGATGTTTGTCGGCAGTTTTACCAAGATGCTTTAAGAGGCGAGGCTCAAAGGCTAAGGCAAAGTATTCGCTTTTTGTCCCCTGTTGACGGAACATGGGGACGTAATGGGGCATGGAGGTTAAAACAAGGTCGTAGGCGCTATAGTCAATGTTGGTGCGGATTGGACTGGCATTCTGTCCGACGATGAGTTTAACCCATGGACGTACGGCTTTGAGGAAGGCTTCGTGAGTCCAGTTTAAATCGTGAATATAGAGAATATCAGGCTGGTAGGCTTTGACCTGGGCTGCTAGGACGGCATGTTGCCATTCCTGGATCTGATCAGAGGGATATTGAGCATCCAGGTGGGGGGCAAACTCTCTGGACCATTGCCGTTGAAGGGGGGTGCAGTTGACAATAATTTCTTCAGCGTCATGCCCCAGTTGACGGAGGTTAAATGAGAAAAAGTCGGACGTGCCAAAGCATTGGTGAATGAGGCTCTGAAGTTGGTGATGATAGGATGCTTCTGTTAACTCTGGATACTGCTGATAGAAACGCTGGAGAAAAATGTCATAATAGGTGGTCGTAATTAGGAATTTCATGCGTTAGACTTTTACCCAAGGTGCTTCAGGATACAGCTATTCTACCAAATGGGTCGATGTTTATTCCTCTGTCAAGTTAAAGAAAATTTGACCGTAGATCATGCGGGATGGCTAGATTTTTAGCTGATAACTTAGTTTAACTGACTTAGTTAGGCTTGATAGGGAATCTGTTAATCTATGCTGCTGCTTTTCCTGTAGGCTTGTCATACTGCCATACCTAATGGCTTGCGTGAAATTTTGTAAGCACGTTCTGCCTCTTGGTGTTTGCCCAGATATTTTAAGCAATCCGCCAAACACTTATAGGCTTCTACAGATCCAGGATGAAACTTTATCGCCTTTTGCAAGTCTTTGAATCGTTTAGTACAGCTTTCAGCAGAGGCGGGCTGAACTAAGATTCGAGGCACGACTGGTCGTATTCCAGAATCAGTTAACTGCCATGTGGAATCAGAAATATAACCAATTCCTCCAGACTTCATTCCCTGAGGAAAAGCGTTGCCAGCTAGACTATGATTCCGCTGAGCTTCCACACCTTTCCAAGCCGCTTCCTGTCCCCCCACAATGTGATTGTAGTTATGATTTTGGTGAATAGCCGTTATTACCGAAGTGGCATCTACAACAGGATCTTGATTTTCTAAAACTTTGTAGACCATACCAATATCCCACGCGGCCCTACCTACGGTAAAATCAGGTATTGCATCCCACAAATTTTTGGTAAATGCTAGGTAGTCAATTCCCGTTACCTCATGAAGTGAAGCTTCCTCTCGAACAAGATTCCGCATCATGATGGGGAAATTCTCGTTCCGGAAATCGATGGGTCTATTTAGATCTAAGTCCCATCTTCGCCCAACCACTAAAAATCGACTAAATGTGCTAGCAACCTTGGAGATCGCGGGTATGAAGTCGTCTAATAGTATTATATCTGCATTGATATAAACCAGTAAATCATTCGAGGCTAGATTCTGAGCCGCCTGAAACAAACCACTAATTAGAGGTGTGCCTAATTCACTGGTTTGGACTTCAGGGACATGAATCAACCCCAATTCTTCACAGATCTCTGAAACCCCTTCTTCATCGCCAAACACAATGATTTCGGGACGAGGGCGCAGTAAAGTCCAGCTCAAAATAGCATTTTTTTGTGCTATTGCAACAGGCCCAGAAAACGATTTTGCAGTTGTAAAAAATGTGACTGACTGAGGTTGATAATGATTTTCTGTATTTTGTCTTGGGCTGTACTTTTGCAGCCAGTGATTAATATCTTTTAGTAAAGATTTTGCCTTGGGATTGTGAGGTGGATTTTGAATTTCTCGCTTCAACAATTCTAATGCCTCAGTGAAACGACCCGACTGAGCCATACAGACTGCTTGAGCGTAGTAAAGTCCATGAACTTGAGCAGATATTTGCGCAGCCTGCTTGAAGCATTGCATGGCTTCTTGACTTCGGCCCAGCACATAGAACCTTGAACCTTGGTGGCATAGTTGTAGCGCTGCTTGATTCTCTTGTAAGTCAGCATTACCATCAACAAAAAACCAAGAAATTGGATTATTTTGAATCTTTCCTGTTTGTTTTTGAAAGTCGATATTCATGATGGAAATTTTTCGATATCAATGCTGGCTTTTTTGGAAGTAAGCAAATTTAATGTTATCTTGAAACTTCAATTTTATTTTTTGTTCAAACACCCATTTCATAAGAGGAATTACCTCTAAGAAACCAATAAAAGAACCACCTTCCCAGTAGGGAGCATAAGCAGCCTCAATCGGATGAAGAGGATCCATATAGCGATTAACAACTTGCTCGAAAAACGCTTGGACGTTACCTTGTTCAAGGACTGTAGGACTATACCATAGATCATCCACTACAACCAAACTATTGACAGGTAAAAGAGGAACAACGTAGTTCAAAACATACTCCATAATCGGCACATTTGGCTGATCGTGGGCATCTACGTACAGTAGGACTTTATCCTCCTGCTCCCAAAGTTGCCTGAAGTCTGTCTTGAGTATGTCCTGTTCAAGTAAGGTCACTCTCGACAAATCAATAGGAATTAGTTTTTGGCTCTCTCGCAGATACCTGAATGATAAATCAATAGCAACAATGTCGGCATCAGTTTGTGTAGAAAGCCATGTTCTCAAAGAGAGACCGAAAAGAGAACCTAGCTCAATAATCTTAGTTGGTTGATGATTTTGAACAAGTTCGGCTAAGCTTTCTAGCGATTCAGGAGTTTGATCTCGATAATAGAGCCTACACTGGGCTTTAGCGAGAGTACTAATCCATTCTCGATAACTGGATATATGCGATAAAGGTGTAGTATAACTCACGGCAGTTTTCTCTTTTACTCCTTGATGTTGGTATTGTGGATACAATTGACTTTTTAAGCCTCCTATATGCCTTTCTATATCATTAAGCGAGTTCATCAATACAGATGCTTGTAAATTAGCTCTTGCAGCCCTAAGATCTGCCAATAATGATTCACACAAAGACAATCGATAAACTCTTTGAGATTCTAGAAATGTGTCAACATAGTTCTTAATGTTTTGTGAGTCACATGAGGTATATAGATTAAGAGTTCTTTCAATATAAATCGAATGATCTATCAAAAGTGTCAAGTTGTCTGGTCTGCTACCACCTTCTGATATGCGTATAAAAGTATTGGGAACAAACCTTACATTGCCTGCGATAAATAATCGATGCAAAAAAGTTCCTTCACTATAATATTTCAGATCTGTATCAAATTTAAATGAAACGTTATTTTTAGTGCAATTATCTAGATTATACATTCCATAGTATGGATAGCCGTATCCATACTTACACCAAGCCAACAAATAATCTTGATCAGTTAAGCAAGAACCATAGATTTTGTTTAAAAGTCCACGAACTACTCTTCCTGATGTATGTTGAACATTGAAATCAGGAAAGGCCATGTTGATGTTAGCACAGGCTGCTTGTAAATTTTCAATTAAGTTTTTACTTTCAAAATAATCATCATCAGCTGCCCACATAAAGTACTGACCTGTAGCCTGCTTGAAAACAAATTCAAAGTTAAAGACAGCCCCCTGGTTTTTCTTCTGGCGAAAATATCTTATTTTTTTACCAGATATAGCAAAGTCTCTTATAATTGTATCGATATTACCGCCAGGTGAGTTGTTATCTGAAACAATAACTTCTAAATTGGAATATGTTTGATTAAAAATGTGAGATAAGGTGCGTCTGAGTCCATCAGGTCGATTGAATGTCGGGACACCAATACTGACTAGAGGTTTATAGTTAAGTTTCAGCATAATCAAGTATATTGTAAGATAAAAAATAACTACTGAATACGTTTCAAATAACCGTCAGGTGCCACTGTAATTAGTAACTTATCTTGGATGCTTTTGTCAACTTCAAACTCAGAGTGAGTCTCCAAATACTCCTAGACAGCCCCTGGGGAGTGAAGAACAATCCCCAGGGGCTGTCTGGGAACATATCATCTGGAAAATCCCCAATACTTTCATCAAAAACCATCCAGTAAGTTCCTAACGTAACCAGTGGAGCATAAGCCTCCAGTTCCGCAGGAAGGTGATCATGGGTGTGGTTGCTGTCCAAACAAACTAACACACTTTGTTTCCCACTGGCTTTCATTTTAACTTGTTCAATAATATCCAGGTCAAGTATCGACCCAGATATTATTGAAATGCGCTTAAACATGCAGTAGGACTCAATCGCCTGGCGGTTATGCTTGCGAATGTCAATGTCTATACCAAGAACTTCAGCATCTTGATGGCCACCACAAGCGGCATTAAGTTCCAACATAGAGGCTGAAAAAATTAGGGAACTTTTATGAACAATGCCCGTTTCAATGATAAGTTCAGGTTGAACTGACCAAATAATTTCCTGCATAGCCACAATATCCTGTGGATACTGGATAATTGGGCGGACTAGCCATTCGAAGTGATATGAAGACTTTCTAGAATTGGCCTTATCAAAAAAATGCTTTGTAGCTCGAAGCGAGGTAGTGTCCGTACCTTGTACCTGTATTTCTTGCTCACGTCCTCTCTTGAATTTATCGTAAAAAATCATGGAGATTTCCTAACTATGGTAACTCTCACTTCATAAATTTCCCCATCATCTTCAAACCAACAACTAGGATGACCTTTAAAAGTTCTTGCCCTCAGAAGGTTTAGAAGATCTTTTGCTGTGTATTTTTGGTTTAGATCGATTCTACTCACATTATCCATTTCGTGAGAGAAATGAAAACTTCCCTCAGATAGTTTTTGTGGATTCTTGTTGAATTTAAATACTCTAATATGAGGATAAGCTTTCTGAAATAGAGATATCATTTTATTGACTGCTTTGTTATATAAAGACTCTCCATTGTCTTCCCATCCATAAAAGATGGGTTCCTGAGCGACTACATCCCCTGTATCAATTCCTGCATTAACAAAGTGAAGTGTTACACCAAAGGGAACTTGTTCTACTATAGACCAAAAATTGTAGTGCCTACCCCTACAGTATGGAAGTAAGCTAGGATGTGTATTTATAAAACCAGCCTTGGGTAATCTGATAAGACCGTCTTTTATTATTTTTGGCCACCACACGAGGAAACCAAGTTCTAAGCATAAGCCGAAATTTTCGATTTCTTTGATTAAATTTAGGTCTGATTGATATACTGTGACATTAACACCCCTTTTTTTTGCATATTCCCATATATCGTTTTGTTCAATAGTTACAACCAGACCTATATCATGTTTATAGTTCTCCAGTAGCCATTTGACTACGGCGTAGCCGACTTGACTATCTGCCATTATTAAAAATTTTGAACTCATTGATGGCATTTCGCTATACCTCATTGACTTTTAGTTTTTTGATGATCGATACCACAGAAATTTGATCTGTTTGGGACATGTCGTGATAGCTGGGCAGATTTATAGCTCTTTCACAAATAGACTGCGACCTTGAATTTCGGGCTACCCCCCCAAACTCAGGAAGACTGGACAAAGGATAAAAGAAAACCCTAGCATTTATCCCTTCATCCTGGAAGGTTTTTAGCAAATCCTCACGAGTTATCGCAGTGCTCTTATCAAACACAAGCGTCGGCATCCAATATCCATTAACGGTCAAACTTGTCTCGGGATTCATAGAGATACCATCGATAGAAACCAGACTTTTCTGGTAATATCTAAATATTTCCCTCTTTCGAGCTATGAGATCACCAACTCGCTCCATTTGTGCACATCCGATCGCAGCTTGAATATTAGACATTTTGTATTTAAATCCAATTATCTCTGGCCAAAACTGTTTTTTCTGACCTCTAGCTCGACCATGGTTAGAAAGCGTCAAAACCCTTTCGTATAACGCTGCATCATTGGTTACAAACATCCCCCCTTCTCCAGTGGTTAGCGTCTTTGTGCCGTGGAAGGAAAAACTGCCAAAATTTCCCATGCTTCCGGCCCGTTTGCCGTGATAAATAGAACCAATTGCTTCAGCCGCATCCTCAATCACCGGAATACCATACTTTTCACCAATTGCCAGCAACTCATCCATCTCACATAAATTGCCGTATAAATGGACCGCAATAATTGCCTTCGTTCGGGATGTAATCGCCTCCTCTACCAAACTGGGATCAATACACCAAGTATCTGGCAAAATATCTACAAACACAGGTTTAGCACCCAAATGAATAATTGGGGCAGCCGTAGCAATCCAGTTCGTATCTGCCAAAATGACTTCATCGCCCTCACCAATTCCTAGGGCGGCCATACCCATGTGCAAAGCCCCCGTACAACTAGATGTAGCAATTGCATAGTCAACTTGCAGATGCTCTCGAAATGCTCTTTCGAAATGCTCAATATACTCGTAACAGCGATCACCCCAGCCATGACGAGCAGCATCTGTAGCATACTCAACCTCTAGCTCAGTAATTGAGGGTTTAGTATAGTAGATGCGTTTTTTCATAAAACTTCCAAGGCGGGAATAGCAAAAACGAAACGGCTTGACCACGACCGAATGTAGTTTAAACGATTCGCAACCTCAGACCTAAGGTTCCAAGGCAGAATCATCACATAATCAGGGCGACAGTTTTGCAAAGAAGGCTCATCAACAATCGGAACCCAACTGCCTGGCATGAACTGACCCTGCCTAGCTGGATTGCGATTCACGACAAACCTCATCAAACCTGGTCGAACCCCAGCATAGTTTAGCAGGGTATTGCCCTTAGTGGCTGCACCGTAGCCTACCACAACTTATTTCCTCTTGCTTAGCCTGCAACAAAAAACGTAACAAATCATTCTTGATCGTATCAGCCTTTCTCTGAAAACCTCTATACCCCTCAACCGTCAGCAATCCCGCTGCTTCCTTCCTCCTGTTCCAACACTTCTCCCACCCGGTGACTCAGCGAATGACATCCAAGTTCCCGAAGCTGGGCAAACACCCGCAAACTTTCCCCATGAGTCGTCAACCTGGTTGACTGACAAAAGTTAGGAGTAAGGAGACGACGTTGGATCGACCCTCATGGGCAGCGGGTTCATAGGTATTCTACGTATTGGCTGAGATTGGATTCTCGCTTCCCTGGTTCAGGATGAGATGCTCATTCGTCGCGTTCGCTTTACTCCTCATCGCAACGGTCACCCGGCTATGATATCTTAACCACAGCATCAGGCACGGTCTTACCACCTTGAGTTCCAGGTTCTCTTTATATCCCACGGCCCCCACTTTAACTTTTGTCAGTCAATCAGGCTCACCATCCTAATATTCCAATGCTATGTTTCTCCAGCATCCTTTAGAAAAGGTTTAAGCAAATCGTGTATCAAGCTCATCGATGCGGTCCGTGAGCGACCCCCAAGCAAGGTCTTTCTCCGACAGTACACGCGGTTTGATTGGCCATTTAATCCCTAGCACGGGGTCATCAAACCGGGCACCTGATTCGTGGCTTGGGGCGTAAGCGGCAGAAACAACATATATGACCGTCGAGTTGGGTTCCAACGTGATGAACGCATGACCGAAACCTTCGGGAATAATCATACTGACTCCGTTCATAGGGGTTAACTTGATGCCAAACCACTGAAACCTTGTCGGTGAACTCGGCCGCAGGTCAATGCCCACATCCCAGATAGCACCCGCTGCGCACGAAACAATCTTCGCTTCAGCATGAGGTGGGTACTGGAAGTGAATACCGCGCAGTGTCCCAACTGTAACAGATGTGGAAGAGTTTACGTGGACTGCTTCCGTTGGGCGTCCTGCAGCAGCAATTTCGTCAGCGCCAAAAAGCCGACTGAAAAATCCTCGCTCATCCCGACGGACAGGCCGGTGAAGGACGAATAGCTCTTCTATCGGAGTTGATTCTAATTTCATAAGAGTTCAGATTTCCTTCAGAGTTGTTGTATTCTCGGTTGCGCCACCCAGATACGAGCTTCCGGCGTGACCAACCTAATTCGCTCCGCTAGTTCAGGAGCGATGTTCCACGGAAGAATCAGAACATCAGTTGGACTTGCTAACGCGAGTTGTTCCGGCGCTAATACCGGCACTTGGGATCCAGGCAGAAATTTGCCTTGCTTTTCCACACTCGCATCAACGACGTAAGTCAATGTCTTGGACGCCTCGCCTACAGCGTTAAGGAATGTGTTTCCTTTGTGAGCAGCACCGTAACCAACCACAACATCCCCTGCTTGCTTGCGCTCAAGAAACCAGTTACGGAGGCCCTCAATAGCGGCTTTTGATCGATCAGCGAATGCAAACCACTCTTCAGGTTTGAACAAACCAGACCGATTTTCAGCTTCAAGGGTGGCACTTACCGTATCGTCCGCTGTCCGAGAGCGACTTAGCCAGTATCGGTTTGAGCCACCATGTGTTGACAACTTATCCACGTGAACCAGATCAAGCCCGTGTGCTTGAGCAACAACCCTTACAGAATGAGCCGTCAGGTAGGAGTAATGCTCGTGATAAATCGTATCGAAGAGTGTTTCTTGAAGCAGAACAGCGAAAGAAGGGTTTTCGATCGTAATCAGGGTGTGATCATCCGCAAGTATCGACATGCCCTCTGTAAAGTCGTGCATATCAGGGACGTGTGCGAAGACGTTGTTAGCTACGATGAGCCCGGGAGACCCATAATCGGCCAATATTTTCTCTGCGACACTAGCACCAAAGAACTCTGTAACTGTCGGGACTCCAGCTTCACATGCAATAGTTGCAACATTCACAGCGGGTTCGACGCCAAGCACTGGAACTCCGAGGTTACGAAACTCCGAGAGCAGATAACCATCATTACTAGCTAGTTCAACAACAAGACTGTTGGAGTCGAGCGCGAGGGAATCCGTCATTGAGCGGGCGTACTGCCTCGCGTGCTCAACCCATGTGAAACTAGCCGAAGAGAGGTACGGGTAGGTGTCATGAAATATTCGTTCAGGCACAACGTACTCACCTACCTGGCCCAAACCGCATCGCTTGCAGATACGCATGTGCAGTGGAAAGACATCAAGAACTTCATCTGCAGTGCGGCCGTACTCAGATGGTATGGGCTGAGAACCTAAATCTAACACACTAGAGAGATTATCTGATCCACAGGCACGACAGACTGAAGTGCCTCGACTTGAAATTAACTTAGCCATCGACTTTTCCGATATAATGCAGAGTTGTAAAGAGACACCAGTACAGAATAACCCAATCAGTCCATCAAGTAGCTGAGACCATGTGCATTATTTTACAAGACTATCATACAACTCCTTTACTGTTTCTTCGTATGTCATGGTAGGCGCATACCCTGTATGCTCGGCTAGCAATTTGATTGAAAAGTCTTCCTTGTTTAATACAATGTCATTGTAAGGAAGTTTTCCAAATTGCATTTCTTGTCCTGAAGGAAATAGTCTATACATACGCTCAACATACTCTCTTAAACGTCGCGGATCCCCAGAGCCAACCCAGTACTCGGATCCTGGAACGCCCCTCTGCCCAATCAAATAATAGCCATAAACACAATCTTTTACGGAAATCACATCGAAATACTGTTCACCCGTTGAAAAAATCAAATCATCACCCTTAATTAGTTTTTGAAGAGTTACCTGTAAGAATGAATCCTTAGTGTCATTCGGACCCATAACATGCGAATGGAGCACATAGATAAACTCTATCCCTATTTGCGATGCTTTAATCTTAAGTGCACGTTTAGCAGCGATTTTTGCAACAGAATATATGACATGCCTGTTATATTTGTTGCTTGTGTTATGATCAAGATCAAGGTATTTGTACGTAAAGGCTTCTTCCATCGTGCCTACCTGAATAAACCTTCTACATCCGATCCGGGAAGCCGTATCAAGAGCCGATACCGACCAAATTACATTCTTCATTTGGGCTTCGATATTTAAGTCTGATAGACCATTTACTCCTCCCCAGGCTAAATTGAAAAAAATACAGTCATCGCCTACATTCCAACCAATCCCTGATAGTTCTTTGCTCAAAAGGGCAATTTCATTCATGTCTAGCCTGAGATATGCAGCTCCTGCAAGCCTTTTCCTCTCCCTATCGGAGACCTCGTTGAGAGACTTTCTTCCTAAAGCTAAGACTTCGATGCCGCTTTTCATCAGATAAGCGACAAACACTGAGCCAATAAACCCCGTAGCCCCTGTTACAATTGCTTTTTTCATATGCTATCTAAGTTTTTTAGTACGTCTTGAAACCTGGTTGTGGCGACAAATCCGGTGTCTCGCTGTATATTTTCAGTATCAAAAAGTTGCCTGATCGGATCAGTTGCATTACTGTCAATTGCTACATCTTCACCCTCGACATTCTCCACAATTCGCCCAAAATATTCAAAGTAGCTGCTGAGTGTAGCGGGTTTTGAATTCCCAATGTAATAATCTGCTTTATTTTTTCCGTGAACACCTATAAGGTGATAAGCTTTAGCCACATCATCAGTAAACACTATATCAAATAACTGATTACTCTTTGGGGATTCGTAAGGCTGCCCTTTTACAATTTTTCTTAGTGTTGATGCAATATATGATCCTCTAGATAAATCAGACTCAAGTGGTACGGACAAACGTGTGTGTACATAATCTATTTTTTCTAGATATGCGACCATTTTGCATAAATCCCTTGACGCCAATTTGGATATAGCATAGTTGGACTGTGTCGATTGGTAAGGACTGTTATTCATACCCTCCAAATACTGCTCAGCATAGGTTTCTTCAAAAGTTCCAATGTTCACAAACTTGATACATCCTACTTTTTTTGCTGACTGTACTGCTTTCGCTGCTTGAATTGCATTCTTCATCTGATCATTAAAACTACCATCAGTCAAAGTTTTATGCCCCCCCCATGCAAAGTTAAAGAATACACAGTCATCGCCTGGCGACCATTGAATTAAATCAATCTTTCTCCCTAATGACAGAATAGATTCCATTGACAACTGTATATAATTTAAATCATATTTAAAGTGCTTTTTAATATCACGCTTGCTTAATCGTTTTCTTCCTAAACACAAGATATCTATTCCTCTGGAGGACAAATATCTGGCAACTGACCTGCCTACCAAGCCTGTCGATCCAGTTATTATCGCTGTTTTCATATACGGTTAAACCAAATAGTGGTAAATTTAGCCGAACTTCGGTATCAGACGATCACGACGCAAAACACTCAAGACGTAACAGGTCAGCGAGAAACTCATGGGCTTTGGCGATAAAATTTATGCCTCCTACCTATTATTCTGCACCACTGTAGCACTATTATAGACCACTGACAAACTTTTGGCTCTGTCAGTCCAGCAATTCTCATTATGGAAATTTTGCCCCAGCTTATTGAGAATCGTCTCAATAAGGATTCTCGAAAGCTGCATTCTTTCGTTCAAGATTGGGCATCTTGGACAGGATGCGGGTCAAAATGAGAATTGCTGCTGTCAGTCAGACACTTGAACCATATCCTTACTGCACATCCATGCCTGATACCGTTCAATGCTACATTCCGGAGGTTGACAGATAATGAACCGGGCTTAAATATTACCCCAACGTCCCTAAAAACCTCAGTACAGAACATACGTTCAAGAAACCCCCGAGAATCCGAAAGGGGCTGACGCTGAGCAAGGACCAGTCCCTGCAAGGGCAGTGGTGTCAACTGAAAGCGTTTCATGTCCCCCTCAATAACTCCTCATAATCTGCAATCGTTTCCAGACTCACCTGTCGCATATCCGCCCCCTTCGACCAGGCAGAATACCATGAAATCGTTTCCTTCATCGCCTCGAACAAAGACCATTGAGGCCTCCAACCCAGCCTAGCCTGCGCCTGACTGGAATCTAACTGGAGAGTTCTGGCCTCATGATACCCCGGCGCTGTGACCTGAATCTCAGCCCCATCACCCCAGAGTTGAGCCGCTAACGAAGCCACCTCACCCACACTCAACGAATCTCTCACATCCGGCCCAAAGTTCCAGCCTTGGCAAAACTCCTGTGACCGTTCCCCCAACAAAGACTCCGCCAAACTCAGATAGCCCCACAATGGTTCTAAAACATGTTGCCACGGGCGAACAGCCTGGGGATAGCGCAACGTAACCGGTTTCCCCGACTGAAATGCGCGAATACAATCCGGAATCAAGCGATTGTCCGCCCAGTCACCGCCCCCAATCACATTCCCAGCACGAGCCGTCGCCACAGCCACGGCAGAATCTAGCGACAGAGGCGAAAAAAAGCTTTGCCGATAAGCAGACACAACCAACTCCGCACAAGCCTTACTATTACTATAGGGGTCTGCCCCCCCTAACCGATCCGTTTCTCGATAGGGATAAACCCACTCTCGATTGTCGTAACACTTATCCGTCGTCACCACAACCATTGCCTGGACAGACGGGGTTTGTCGGGAAGCCTCCAAAACATGAAGGGTTCCCATAACATTAGTCGCATAGGTCTCAATAGGCTGCTGATACCCATAAGACACTAAAGGTTGAGCCGCCAGATGAAAAATTACCTCGGGCTGAATTTCTCCAATCTGTCTAGCCACAGCGTCTCCATCTCGAATATCAACCCGCAAATCTGACTTCAAGAGTTGAGAAACCTGTACAACCTCATAGAAACTAGGATAGCTGGGTGGTTCCAGAGCCATTCCATGAACCCTAGCCCCAAGTTGAGACAACCAAAGACTCAACCAAGCCCCCTTAAATCCAGTATGTCCTGTAATTAAGACATTGCGATTACTCCAAAAATCGTGACTTACCATAGTCTCCAGGGAGCTTGTCCAGAATTCCAAAGTTCATTTAAACGATTATTATCACGAAGGGTATCCATAGGCAGCCAAAACCCATAATGTTTAAATGCCATCAAATTTCCCTCATCGGCCAGCTTCATTAGTGGGGAACTCTCCCAGCCAGTATTATCTCCCTCAATATAGTCTAAAACCTTAGGAGATAGCACAAAAAAACCACCGTTAATCCAACCTCCATCACCCTCTGGTTTTTCAATAAACCCTCGAATTTCATCTCCCTCAGTTTCCAAAGCACCATAGCGACCGGGCGGCTGAACCGCTGTAACCGTCGCCAATTTTCCATGATTGCGATGAAACTGGAGAGAAGCCTGAATATCAATATCCGCGACCCCATCTCCATAAGTAAAACAAAAGCATTCTTCCGAGTCAATATAATCCTTCACCCGCTTTAAGCGTCCACCCGTCAACGTTTCTTCTCCAGTATCCACCAACGTGACACGCCAAGGCTCAACCTTATGTTGATGCACTTCCATATGATTATTTTTCATATCGAATGTCACATCAGACATATGAAGAAAATAGTTAGCAAAATACTCTTTAATCACATAGCCTTTATAACCACAACAAATCACAAAATCATTGATTCCTTGTGCTGAATATATTTTTAGAATATGCCACAGAATCGGTTTCCCCCCAATTTCAACCATTGGTTTAGGTTTAAGGTGAGTTTCCTCACTAATTCGAGTCCCGAGTCCACCGGCTAAAATTACCGCTTTCATAGTTAAACGAGTCTACAACAAACATTGAAACGACTATACAGCCAAACTTCCAAGGGTTAGGGTTGCACACCTCTCCAATCAAATCGCACCTATCCGGGTCATGACAGACCGGCGCGATTATTATAGGGTGCAGCCAGCTTCAGAACAAACAGTAAACGCACCCCAACGAAGAAAGCAGAGATGCGTCCTCTCACTGTATCAGTTTTCCCGACGCCATCCCCCCACAAAAGTTTCCCACGCCATCCCCCAATCGACACGCGGTGTTGCCAAGATACCGAGTATCTGACGTCACAAAATCTCCTCTAGCGAAACTCCTCCTCCAGAACCACCCACACCAGATACTCCCGAACTCCATTGCGACGATAGGCCCGGAACTTATCGTGGAGGTCGTAGGATGCCGTACTCGCCGCAATCTCGACAATCAACTCCGGCGCACCCTCAAGATAGTCGTCCTCGCTAATCCGAGAGCGTCCCCCCACCCCCTCATCAAGGCGCAAGAGCGCATCGGGTTGAGGTTCATTGTCCAAGTCCAGACGAACTGTTGTATTGTCCGCCACCTCAACCCCTGGGGTGGCAGCAGTATAAACTTGCAGCCAGGTGATAATTTGACTGTGGGGTTTTCCATGTTGCTGATAACGAACTGGCGATGCCATATAAACCACCCCTTCGACTAATTCCGCCTTCTTCACCTCTGGCAACAACCGATAGCGTCGCTCGAACTCCGTCCGAGTGAGGCGATCTCCATTTTCCAAAATTGGCATGAGTTTCAACGTCACTGATGTTTCTCGACTCACAACCGAACCTCCCGGCATTCTCGAACGACTCTAGACAGACGACTACTGCAACCAAGCCTGAAAATCCTCCATCCCCTTAAACTCCAACAACGCCTCCGCCAGTGCCTCCCGCTGAGGTGCCGACAAGTCCTTAACCCGTTGCCGCTGCTCCTCAGACAGCTCCCCACAGCGCCGAGTCAACAGACGCAGCAACAGTTCAGACTCTCCCCGTTCCAAACCCTGTTCTAAACCTTGCTCCTGTCCCTTCTGGAACACATCCTTATAAAACTGTGTATCCTGAACACGCACTTGAGTAATATCCAACATCTCCCGTATCGCCTCCAAACTCAAATTAGGGAGGGCGACCACAAGGGTCACTGGTGTCAAGTTAAGGGGTGAGACCAGACCTGACGGGAGATAGCATCTTTCTTTCGTTGGCGCTTACGCCTAGCTTTAACCAGTCCGAAGGACTGGGCATATTGAACCAGAAAAGGAATGAGTTCATCATCCTCAACACGGCCCTGTTCCCGGGCGCGACTGAAAAAGTAAAGACTGCGGAAAACCATTTCCTGAGAAATGCGGTCAATGGGTTCATGTAAAGCCTCAGAGACCTGGGAACAGACGTCGGTAAGCACCGCATAGAAAATCCAGGTGGCATAAATCTGGATTTCAATGCCATTGGAGCCACCGACCCAGAGGTAAGCCAAACCTAACAAGCGTTTGGTCACGAGAAAGGCCTCCTCAATGCGCCAGCGTTGGCGATAAAGCTCGCTAACGTAGCGGGCGGACAAGACCTCGGGGTCAGTGACATTGGTCAAATAGCGGTAGATGGTTCCCTCCCAAGAGACGGACACCAGACGCACGGGATGGTGACAAGGATTAGAGCGGTATTGCCCTAAATCTATCAGTTCGTCACGAACGTAACGGTTTTGACCGAGTACCTTGAGATTCTTGTAAGCGGTTTTCTCCCGCAAGCGAGTCACAAAGAACTTGCCCGAATCGCTAAAGGCATCAAACCAAGGAAACTTAAAGAATCCCAGGTCAAACACCATTAAACCGCCCTTTGGCAGACGTTCGAGCAATGAGTCAGTCCAAAGCTTATCATTGGATTGGGCTTCAGGACTGTACCAGGCCGCCTGGGGGCGATGGTTGAAGGCATCGACCATCATCATCATCTTGCCGGCCAAGGGGGAGGTGGCTTTTTTGCCGCGATGACGATGCAGTTTCTTTTTTAAGGCTTCGAGGGTTGACCCGTCAGCTAGCCAAATGGCTGGGAACTTAGACCGCACCGGTCTCCAGAATGGCGAGACTTCCCCGGGCGCTGAGGATTGGTTCAAGCGCTCAATGACCTGCTCGAGCAAACTGGCAAACAGATGGGCCGGCAGGCTTTGTAATCTTTGGGATAGAGCCTGTTTACTGATGCGTTGAGCTTTCACCCAAAACAGTCCCTCCTGTTCTAGGGTTCGCAGCACTTCACTTAGCCCTGTCATTTGCCGGTAAACTAGGCTCAGGACAATCGCTGTCATCACCGGCAGGGTTAGAGTTCGCTCTCGTAACCGTCGTCCTTTGTTGCTTACGCTTTTGAGGGAGGCAAACGTTCCCGGACTTAACATCTCGAACAAGCGCTGCTCAATCGTCCGATTCACTGGTCCGGGCACTGAGCGATGTCGTCTGAAGTCCGGGTTTCCCGGTTTGTGATAGGTCTTCTTAGGCATCTTTTGTCCTGGCTAGCTAGTCCTTAGCCTATAAGCATTTTTCCCTTGGTCTCGGGTTGTTTACACTTTCTTGACTTTTCCACGATTTCCTTAACTTGACACCAGTGCCACAAGGGTTCGCCCCTACAAACCATTATACTCTCCACTAAATCCAGCCGCCGCTCAAACTCCCGCTCCGTCGCCTCTTGCGCCAACAGGCGACGAGCCTTCTGGGGCACCTCCTCCTCCGATAACACCAACAATCGCAACAGGGCTAAATTCGGCGTCAACTCCTGCAAGGGAATCAAATCCTCCAGATAAAACCGTTCCACCTGAGTCGCTAACACCCCCTGATAAGGGTCCTCCTCCCCAAAATTCAAGCTGCGGCGAGGGAACAACAACAGACCCCGCCAAGGTCGTGTCACCTCATACTGTTCTAGATAGAGAAACACCTGGGCAAAAAAACGGCGGTAAAACCCAGGGTCACCTTGCATCTGCGCCTCCAGAAACATCAACGGTAGGAGAGCGCCATAGACTCCAGGCGTGGCTGCCCGGTACAGTCCCAACCTAGTCATAACATCGCTGTGGGGTTGACCGTGCTGGCGATACCTTAATGGAAATGGAGATGTCACGTCAACAATTCCTTCAACTCGCTCTGCTTTTTTAACATGAGGCAATTGCCCTCACTCTTCCCCATGCCTTGACAACAAGTCACTCATGACCTGCGGAGAAATCCGAAAATTGCTTTGTCCAATTTTCTGGATAATTGGTTTGATTTTCTCGCAATATCCCCGCTCTTTTGCTTTACCAACCACCCCTAGAGTTCCTGTCAATATAAGCTTAAATTTTTTCGCAACTTTTCTGGCTTTTAAATCATCTAAAATAACCAACGAATCCTTCTTCTCTATCGCTAAAGCAATTGCCGATGCTTCTCCAACATCTAATGTTATTTCAAGACGTTTTTGACAAGCTTTATCTTGAACTGTCTCAACAATTATCCAACTGGGCAAATCTTCTCCAAATTCCCGTTCTATCTCAGGCGTAATGTAAACCTGACCATAAAGCAGAGACAACAGATCTAATTCTCCAATGTTGCTGAGGACAATCAAGCAACTCGCATCGGAAATAACAACATTAGGCATTAGTAATATCCGACTCTAAATCCTCAACCGACGTACTGAACAGCGACACGTCATAATCACCAATACGTTCAATAAAGTTTCTTTTGCTTAACCCTGCCAAGTCTGCGGCTTGTCCTGACGTCAACGTTCCATTTTCATACAATTTTGCTGCTATCAACAACCGCAATTCTTCATCGCTTTGTTCAATGGTATTAGGCAAATTGAGCTGTAAAGTACGCTGATTCATGACTAGAGTTTCTTGTTGAACTTATTGCTCAAATGAAGCTTAGCTTGAGGAAAGCTTAATGTATCAAAATAATATCCTTTGACTGCCCCATTAACATTCGCACATAACGCTTCCCAGCTATCCCCCTGAGTAAAAACATTCTCAGTTAAGCATTCAGCGACAAACCCACCATCTTCTTCCTGAAATACCTCAAAAACAATCACCGAATTCATGATTTTTTTCCTTAAACTCTATCAACCGCGCCAACTGGGTTCATATACAATATTTCCAGGATAGCTTCCCCACTGAAATTAGGGAGGGCGACCACCACCACTTCGACTATCGGTCAGTGACCAGGGTTCGCCCCTACATACCATTATACTCCCTCAGATCAGGCGGCAGAGCCGCCCCACGTCGGTGTCATGGCAGAGCCATAACACCAGGATGCCAGGATGGGGAACAGACCATCCAATCGGCGTTCCCGTTCCTTCAGGACTGGGGCAAAATAGTCAAAGCGGCAGTCTGGGGGTAGGCCCGGAATTAACTCCGCCACCAAGTTTGGTTCCAACAGGAAGATGCGGTAAAAAAGTTTATCCGTTTTCATGACGGCGATCGCAACAGACTTCCCCCACTCTATCAGGTCACTGTCTATTAGGGGTCGAGAGTAGTCTCACGACTACCCCCTCCCATTCAGAACCGTGCATGAGACTTTCACCTCACACGGCTCCTAGCTTGCTATCCCTTGTCATGGGTGCTGCTACCGTCGAAACGGGTTTTAACATCGTGGCAATGGCGATGTAACAGTTGTAGGTTGGAGTAAGTATCCGAACCTCCTCTGGATTTAGGCTGAATATGGTCGATTTCAACCAAGTCCTCACTGGTGAAGTGTTGTCCACAGTGATTACATCGTCCTTTTTGACGCTTGATGAGTTTTGAGATTTTGGTAGGGATACCGCCAAACCCGTTACTCATACGTTTAGACCAATAAGCCCAGTCCCCGTTAAAGGGAGAGGTGTTTCCTCCTCTGATTTTGACATGTCGTACGATGGGGGTTTCGGTGTGCTTAGTGAGTCGAAGACCCTTTTTGGCTTTGAACGTCCATTTACTGTTGACTCCAGGACGAAAGTAGTTCTGGAGTTTCCCATAGGACGCTCGACCACATCGTGAAACCGTCCAAGCCCTCAGTGCCATCCAAATCATATGGTCGAGTTTAGAGAAGGTCTCTTTGGAAACTACCGTAGAGTAGTACCGACTCCATCCTCTAATGATTGGATTAAGCTTCTGGATCAGAACTGCTTGTGGTGCAGTTTTATGTTGTTTGATGACCTCTTTACAAGCGTCATAATGACGTTTGATAGCTTTTGGGGCAGGCTTAATATTTATCTGGTAGGGTTTAACGCCACCGGGACCCGTTTTGATTCCCTTATGGATACTCACCGGGTAATGCCGGATGTTAAATCCTAGGAAGTCAAATCCCGGTTCCTCCCCATTCCATTCCGACAAGGTGTTACATAACCTTGTCTTTTCCGGTTTGAGTTGGAGACCGACGGGTTTAAGCCATTCCTTGAGCAGTTGTTGGGCTTCTAGGATGACTTCCGGGCGGTTAGCCAGAACCACAAAGTCATCGGCATATCGAATGATTTTCGGGCGGTAATAGCGATTTAGTTTTCCGTCAATTGTCCTTGAGTTAGGGAAGCTATTGACAACCGAATCAATCATTCCCTGTAAAGCAATGTTGGCAAGGAGCGGACTGATGACCCCACCTTGTGGAGTTCCTGCCTCTGTTGCCTTGAATTCGCCACTGTCCATAACGCCGGCTTTAAGCCATTGTTTAATACTCCGTTTGTACCGAGAGGGACAGTCTAGTTTGGACAGAAGGTAATCATGGTTAATTTGGTCAAAACATGTGGCAATGTCTGCATCGAGAACGTATTGCGGTTTATACCGACTTTTATTCCAGATGGCTCCAATCGCATCATGTGCCGACCGTCCGGGTCGGAAACCGTAGGAATCCGCTTCAAACAGAGCCTCCCAGTACGGCTCTAGTCCCAGCTTAACCAAGGCTTGTAAGGCGCGGTCGTGCAAGGTTGGGATACCGAGTGGGCGTTTTTCATCCCGCCCGGGTTTGGGAATCCATACACGTCGCAAGCTTTTAGCTTTGCCTGGGTGACGCAGTTGGTCAGCCAAGCGAAACCGGTCTTTGGCGTTTAGGGATTTCACTCCGTCAACTCCTGCGGTTTTCTTACCTTGGTTATCCTGACTTACCTGGCGTACCGCCAGCAGCCTAGCGTAGTAGGACTTATTGAGTAAACGTTGCCAGCGTCGCGCTTTCGCTTTATTGCCACGACTTGTAGCTTGATAAATAGCCTTTTGCAGCTTCGCGACTTTCCTCTGGATTTTACCCCAGGGAAGATTTCGCCATTCGTTGTTCTTAGTCTCGGGGTTGAACCCTTTACTAGCTATCGACATTTTCACCGCTACTAAACTCCTTATCTTTTAACAAGCCGTAAGCTGTTAGCTGATCCACATCCGTTATAGATGGGCATTGGCTTCGGCTTACATCTGCTCCCCATAGCCCTTGCGCTTAGACTTATTACTTGACCGGGTATCGACCTGATGACCGGTCAGGGTCTATGGGGTTACTTCGTTCCATCTCGATGGGTTATATCCCGTTAGGTTCACTCTATCCCCAGGGGTACTTTTGAGAATCAGTTGTAGGTAACTTCAAGAAATTCCTACCTTTCCCCTTGTCCTTTTTGGACGCAGCCTGTCAACTGAGTTTGGCTACTCTCGTGTAACTAGGGTTCAAGCAAGTGTTCAGCCGTGGCTTAACCATGTGGATTTGCCGGTGGTCATGCTTTTGGATGTCAGTTCATCCTCAATGCCTTGCCAAGCCCGCTTCAGTCCTAGGGTTGTCATTTCTAAAACTGGGGCTGCCATTAGGCGTAGGACGAGGGTGTGGTGTCACATTCTCTGATTCTGTCCTTTCCAACCTTGGAGTCAGTGTGTTTCACCTGATTCCGTCGGTACATTGAGATAGTTATCAGGGCAGATTGGCTGGGTAGCCTTTTCTGTATCCCTGACTAGGCATACGTTTTGGGTGTTTTAACCCTATCTTTCGCCTAAACGAGTCGCACCAGGTTAAGACACCGAGTGTCTGGAGTGACTTATCCTAATGACCCTCCTAAGCACCACTACTGACCCGACCCCAACACCTCTACAAACCGCTCATGTTCGGGCGAACCAATCCCCTCCTGTAACCTCATCAACACCTGCCCCATCGCCCCCGCCAACAGCACCTTCACATCCAGCACCAACCCCGGAAAAAACGGACTCCTCAGACAACCCGCCCCATCCGGCTCCTGCTGGCGATAGTCCCCCTCCTCCAGCACATACCAGCGAAACTCCTCCTCCAGAACCACCCAGACCAGATACTCCCGAACCCCGTTGCGACGATAGGCCCGGAACTTGTCGTGGAGGTCGTAGGATGCCGTACTCGCCGCAATCTCGACAATCAACTCCGGCGCACCCTCAATATAATCGTCCTCGCCAATCCGCGATCGCCCCCCCACCCCCTCATCAAGGCGCAAGAGCGCATCGGGTTGAGGTTCATTGTCCAAATCCAGACGAACCGTCGTGTTATCAGCGCAATAGACTCCAGGTGTTGTTGCCCGGTACACTCCCAACCAAGCCATAATATCGCTGTGGGGTTGACCGTGCTGTCGATACCTTAATGGAGATGCCACGTAAACAATTCCTTCAACTAGCTCTGCCTTTTTAACATGAGGCATCCGTTGGTAGCGCCGCTCAAATTCAGGACGGGTGAGGCGATCGCCACTTTCCAAAATTGACATGAGTTTCAATGTCATTGATGTTTCTCGACTCACAACCGAACCTCCCGGTATTCTCGAACGACACTCAACTTAGGGAGGGCGCACCACTTGCGGTTCGCCTCTACAGGCCATTGTACCCTCGACCCAACCCAGCCGCCGCCGAAACTCTTGCTCCGTCACCTCTTACGCCAATAGCTGACGAGCCTTCGCCGGTGCCTCCTCCTCATCTCAGGCGGCAGAGCCGCGCCAGGTCGGTGTCATGGCAGAGCCATAACACCAGGATGTGGAAGCACACCATGTTAGCCAAGTGTCTCGGTTGAGTCTTTAACTGCCCATGTTAGACTAATGCTGTTCTACCCTATGACTCTTAGCATCAACATCCCTGACCCCCCAAGGGGTTCTAACTCGCCCAGGTTAAACCTCATTGCCATGGAAGCCCTACGACTCATCACTCAACCCGTCAATCGACAAATAGCCATCAACCTACCCCCATCATTCAGTAGTGAACAGCATTACGAAGTGATTGTCTTACCTATCCCCTCTGAAGAATCAATCGCCCCGACCCCCCGGCGAAAACCCTCTCCAAAATTAGCCGGTACGGCTCGCCTCATGGACGATCTAACGACACCGGGCATTCTTGACTCGGATTGGCAATTGTCTTAGATACCCCTGCCCCACCCTCGTCCATGGTGTTACTCGATACCCATATTTGGATCCGTTGGCAAAATCAGCAAACCGGTCGGTTTGCACTGCCTGAAACGGTCATCACTTTCATCGAAACAACAGAGGCTGTGGCCATTAGTGCCATCTCTTGTTGGGAACTCGGTCAACTCGTTAAACGCCAGCGAGTCGAACTGTCTCTTCCTCTCCACGAATGGGTCTGTGCGGCACTTGAAGGAGACATTCAGGTCTTCCCCATTGATCGGGCGATCGCCTTAAAAGCCTCTCAGCTACCGGAGCATCATCGCGACCCTGCGGATCGAATTATCATCGCCACGGCTTTAGTCCATGATACCCAGTTGATGAGTTTTGATTCAGCATTCCCGAGCTATACAGAACTGGGCGATCGCTTACTGTCGAGTTAATTGTCACTCTCAACTGCCTTTTCATATCAGGCGGCAGAGCCGCCCCACGTCGGTGTCATGGCAGAGCCATAACACCAGGGTGCGTCATGGCAGAGCCATAACACCAGGATGTCCAGGATGTTCGGTAGGATGTGCGGTCAAAAAGGGGGAAAAATTTTTCGCCCCTATAATTTTTGTAACGGCGATCACAGTCAGGTCAAGACACCGAGTGTCTGAAGTAACTGAGCTACGAATGACCCTCCTAAGCACCACTACTGACCCGACCCCAATACCTCGACAAACCGCTCATGTTCCGGCAAGCCAATCCCCTCCTGTAACCTCATCAACACCTGCCCCATCTCCCCCGCCAACAGCGCCTTCACATCCAGCACCAACCCCAGAAAAAACGGACTCCTCAGACAACCCGCCCCATCCGGCTCCTGCTGGCGATAGTCCCCCTCCTCCAGCACATACCAGCGAAACTCCTCCTCCAGAACCACCCAAACCAGATACTCCCAAACTCCATTGCGACGATAGGCCCGGAACTTATCGTGGAGGTCGTAGGATGCCGTACTCGCCGCAATCTCGACAATCAATTCCGGCGTACCCTTCCTGAACACGCACCTGAGTAATATCTAACATCTCCCGTATCGCCTCCAAACTCAAATTAGGGAGGGCGACCACAAGGGTTCGCCCCTACATACCAAATCCAACCGCCGCCGAAACTCTTGCTCCGTCGCCTCTTGTGCCAACAGGCGACGAGCATTCTCCGGCGCCTCCTCCTCCGACAACACCAACAATCGCAACAGAGCCAAATTTGGCGTCAACTCCTGCAACGGAATCAAATCCTCCAGATAAAACCGTTCCACCTGAGTCGCTAACACCCCTTGATAGGGGTCTTCCTCCCCAAAATTCAACCTGCGGCGAGGGAACAAGAACAGGCCCCGCCAAGGTCGCGTCACCTGATACTGTTCCAGATAGAGAAACACCTGGGCAAAAAAACGGCGATAAAACCCAGGGTCTCCTTGCATCTGGGCCTCCAGAAACACCAATGGTAAACTTGGGTCATCCCCCAGGGGCACCAACAGACCATCCAAGCGGCGTTCCCGTTCCTTCAGGACTGGGGCAAAATAGTCAAAGCGGCAGTCTGGGGGTAGTCCCGGAATTAACTCCGCCACCAAGTTCGGTTCCAACAGAAAGATGCGGTAAAACAGTTTATCCGTTTTCATGACGGCGATCGCAACAGACTCCCCCCACTCTATCAGCTAACCCACTCAGGTTAAGACACCGAGTGTCTGGAGTGACTAAACCTACCCCAACTCCGTCAACCAAGCCTCAAAATCTGCCATTCCCGTAAAATCCAACAACG
Organism: Sodalinema gerasimenkoae IPPAS B-353; assembly: GCF_009846485.1. GTDB lineage: Bacteria > Cyanobacteriota > Cyanobacteriia > Cyanobacteriales > Geitlerinemataceae > Sodalinema > Sodalinema gerasimenkoae. Next base: position 939,297 of record NZ_ML776472.1, on the reverse strand, counting down.
CCTCCGCCAGGGCCTCCCGCTGAGGGGCCGACAAGTCCCGAACCCGTTGCCGCTGCTCCTCAGACAGCTCCCCACAGCGCCGAGTCAACTGACGCAGCAACAGGGCCGACTCACCCTCTTGAAACACATCCTTATAAAACTGCGTATCCTGAACACGCACCTGAGTAATATCCAACATCTCCCGTATCGCCTCCAAACTCAAATTAGGGAATTTACCGACCATTATACTCTCGACTAAATCCAGCCGCCGCCGAAACTCTTGCTCCGTCGCTTCTTGCGCCAATAGCTGACGAGCCTTCTCCGGGGCCTCCTCCTCCGACAGCACCAACAATCGCAACAGAGCCAAATTTGGCGTCAACTCCTCTAACGGAATCAAATCCTCCAAATAAAACCGTTCCACCTGCGTCGCCAACACCCCTCGATAGGGGTCTTCTTCCCCAAAATTCAAAGTGCGGCGAGGGAACAACAGCAGACCCCGCCAAGGTCGCGTCACCTCATACTGTTCCAGATAGAGAAACACCTGGGCAAAAAAACGGCGATAAAACCCAGGGTCTCCTTGCATCTGGGCCTCCAGAAACACCAATGGTAAACTTGGGTCATCCCCCAGGGGCACCAACAGACCATCCAAGCGGCGTTCCCGTTCCTTCAGGACTGGGGCAAAATAGTCAAAGCGGCAGTCTGGGGGTAGTCCCGGAATTAACTCCGCCACCAAGTTCGGTTCCAACAGAAAGATGCGGTAAAACAGTTTATCCGTTTTCATGACGGCGATCGCAACAGACTTCCCCCACTCTATCAGGTCACTGTCTCAGGTTAAGACACCGAGTGTCTGGAGTGACTTATCCTAATGACCCTCCTAAGCACCACTACTGACCCGACCCCAACACCTCTACAAACCGCTCATGTTCCGGCGAACCCATCCCCTCCTGTAACCTCATCAACACCTGCCCCATCTCCCCCGCCAACAGCGCCTTCACGTCCAACACCAACCCCGGAAAAAACGGACTCCTCAGACAACCTGCACCATCCGGCTCCTGCTGGCGATAGTCCCCCTCCTCCAGCACATACCAGCGAAACTCCTCCTCCAGAACCACCCACACCAGATACTCCCGAACTCCATTGCGACGATAGGCTCGGAACTTATCGTGGAGGTCGTAGGATGCCGTACTCGCGGCAATCTCGACAATCAACTCCGGCGCACCCTCAATATAGTCGTCCTCGCTAATCCGCGAGCGTCCCCCCACTCCCCCATCAAGGCGCAAGAGCGCATCGGGTTGAGGTTCATTGTCCAAGTCCAGACGAACTGTTGTATTGTCCAACACCATACTATTCGGGGTAGCCGCTGCATACACCATTAACCAGCCCATAATGAAGCCGTGAGGTCGGCCATGTTGTCTCGCTCTGACTGGCGATGCCATATAAACCACTCCTTCCACTAATTCCGCCTTCTTCACCTCTGGCAACAACTGATAGCGTCGCTCGAACTCCGTCCGAGTGAGGCGATCGCCGTTTTCCAAAATTGGCATGAGTTTCAATGTCATTGATGTTTCTCGACTCACAACTGAACCTCCCGGCATTCTCGAACGACACTCAACTTAGGGAATTTACTGACCATTCTACTCTCGACCCAATCCAGCCGCCGCTCAAACTCTCGCTCCGTGCCGCCTTGAGCCAGCGACGAGCCTTCTGGGGCGCCTCCTCCTCAGATCAGGCGGCAGAGCCGCCCCAGGTCGGTGTCATGGCAGAGCCATAACACCAGGATGGCCATAACACCAGGATGTGGAACAAGCCATCCGAGCGGCGTTCCCGCTCCTTCAGGACTGGGGCAAAATAGTCAAAGCGGCAGTCCGGGGGGAAGTCCGGAATTAACTCCGCCACCAAGTTCGGTTCCAACAGAAAGATGCGGTACGGGCATAACCCACCCCTGCCCCTCCCAGGAGGGGAAATTTTTCGCCCGTACTGTTTTCATGACGGCGATCGCAACAGACTCCCCCCACTCTATCAACGAACCCACTCAGATTAAGACACCGAGCGTCTGGAGTGACTGAACCTACCCCAACTCCGCCAACAGTTCCTCAAACGACCCCCAAGACTCCAACGACGCCGCCCCTTGCAGGAGCCGTCGCAATTGGGACTCATCCCGGATCTGATTCACCCGTTCCAGCCCCGTCGTCGGCACCTCCCCAAACCGCGCCCTCAGCACCTCGGCGATCGCGACCCGAGTCGCCTCCAGCAGTCCTTCCTGTAGTCCTTCCTGACGACCTTCCTGACGACCTTCCTGACGACCTTCCTGACGACCTTCCTGGCGACCCGTCTCCAAGGCCCGACGTTCAATATTACTCAGAATCGGCATATTTCGTTCCTCCTGATACTGACGTAGCTTGCTATCAAAACTTTCCTGCAACACCGAAGGCAAGGTCATCATCCAATCCAACACGCGAAAGAAGCGAATAATCTCTTCTTCAGTATAATCCCGCTCATAGAGCAATTGCACCAACGTCCATTTCCAGCATTCCCGTCCCTGAGCATCCCCCCGCGTCGCCTGAGTTCTAGACTCCAAGCCAACAGACTGCCCCCACTCTATCAGGCGGCAGAGCCGCCGCCGGAGCGTGTCATGGCAGAGCCGTAACACGAGAGGGCACGAGAGGGGAAACATGAGAGGGGGGGGAGCCTGGGATGGGGTCAACGCTTACACCAGTCATCCCGCGTTTTGCGGATGGTTCCTAATAGAGTCGAGACGAAGGTGCAACGCCGTAACTCATGATTATCCCGGTGAAATACGGTCATTCGTCCAAGTTGGCCCATGACATGACCTCGATGGTCGAACACCACCCGCCGCACCCCTTGAACCCGTCGCAGGGTACTGTTGTCTTCGTCGTAGCGGACGGGGGAGGGTAGGGCGTTCCACTGGGCTTGATCTGGATGAAGCTGGACAGGATGAACGGCCCACAAGGCTTGGTTTTCCTCTCCTCGAAAGCTGGCTTGCCATCGGACTTTCGAGGTTCTGGCTTGAGTTTGGGCTGAACGGATGGCGAGAAAGACCGCCTCATTACCCTGTTTAACTGCCTGATTGGCCGTAACATACGCCCAGCTTACGATGGATAGTGAACTCAGGATTCCGACCATTACAATGACGACCAGAAGCTCAGGTAGAGTAAATCCCCGGCTGAGGCGACGCTCATATGGTTTCATGATGCACCCACGTGATTCGATTGTTTCAGTGACGTTCTCTGACTCGCCGAGACACGGTTTCAGGGGCTTTCACTCGCCGGTATCACTTCCAAGGAATCATCGCCTCCCAGAGTTGCATCTTTCGTTGAGTCAATAGATGGCGACAAGTTTAACTAAGGAATTCGAAAATTGCCAGCATCATGGTCCTCTCCCCTCGGATGACTTGACCTGGCAAACCCAGATGGGGGGCGCTCTTGAGTCGGGGACACAACTGGGGTGGCTCATTAGGCTTGGGCTGCTATGTCAAGGGTTGCTGACTTTGACCCTTGGCCGTTATGATCGCCCCAAGCTAGGGTGAAACCCATTGGTTGCTACTGTCGTTATATAAAGGCGTTGCCATGACTACAGTTGATTTGACGGGTGTATCGTATCAGGAAAGTTTTGCAACATTAGGGGAGGGATTGCCGACCGGTTGGGCGATTTATACGGGGGCTACTAAGTCAGACTTAGGTATTCTCAACCTATTTGACCCCGAGCCAGCGACTTGGAATGAGTTGAGGGGAGCGTTTAAAAATCTAGCATCTCTTAATAGTGGGTTGGAGTTTGGAGATGCCCCAGCACAACAAAGAGCGGCGGGCGATCGCGCCCTCGGTATTCGTCAATCTGCAAGCTTCGGAGACCCCGGTGCAGCCTTTGTCTTCTCTCTAACCAATACGGAAGGTTTTGAAGACTTTCAACTCTCTTTAGAAGCCCAAATGCTCAGTGTTCAAGACCGTTCTACCTCTTGGACGATTGACTATCGGGTTGGAGAGGAGGGGGATTTTTTTTCGTTGGGACTCTACGAAGACCCGGAGGTTTGGGGTATTACTCAACTCAGAACTGGGGTAGAACTATTAGAGTTTAATGATGACATTAATAATCAACTAGAACCTGTTCAGATTCGCGTTGTTGCTCTCTCTGAAAGCACCGGTTCAGGCTTTCGAGATACGATCGCCATTGACAATTTTAGGTTGACCTATCGCCCCGTTGAAGAGATTGGCGATTCTCAGGACAATGCTCCCCAAATCATAGCCATTCAACGGCCGGATGATGCTGATAAAATTACGAACCAAGAGACAATCATCTACGAAGTTCGCTTTAGTGAACCCGTAAAAGAGGTGGATGTGGATGATTTCACCCTCACTACTACCGGAACCGCCACAGCCGACATTGCCTCAGTCTCGGCCAACTCGGGAACGGTGATTGAGGTCATTCTGGAGGGAGTCACAGGGGAGGGAAGTCTGCGTCTGGATGTTCTCCCAGAGACAGCTAACATCGTTAATCTGGCGGGAGTTCCTCTGAGTGAGGGATTTGTCGAGGGCGATCGCTATATCATTGAGCTTAAAAGCAACGAGCCTGAAAGCAACGAGCCTGAAAGCAATGAGCCTGAAGGCAATGAGCCTGAAAGCAATGAGCCTGAAAGCAATGAGCCTGAAAGCAATGAGCTATTCCCTAACCTGATACCGGAACCCAGCCCCGATCCAGAACAGGACTTAAACCCCGACCCTGAGCTAACTCCTGACCCTACACCCACTCCTCCTCCACGAAGGATTATCAACCAACTGATTCTGGGAGTGGGGACGTATCCAGAAACCCTGATAGGCGGCGATGGTGACGATACCATCGCCGCTTTTGATCAGGATGATGTGATTTTCGGGGAAGGGGGGAATAACTTCTTATTCGGGAACAAGGGGAACGATCGCATCTATAGCGGCGATGGCGATGATACTCTCTTCGGCGGCCAAGGGAACGATCGCCTTATCGGGGGCCCAAGAAACACCGTCCTATCTGGAGACTTAGGACGAGACACCCTCACGGGGGGAGGCGGAAACAATCTATTTATCCTACGTCCCGACAGTGACCAAGACCTGATTACAGACTTCAACATCGAGAGCGATCGTCTAGGTCTGTCCCATGGCCTACGCCTAGAGGATTTACGATGGATTCAAGAGGGTGACGACACCCTTATTCGGCTAGAAGATGGGAGGGCGATCGCCAGCTTGCAACAGATTCAAGCCAACCAGATCCAGCCAAGCCAATTTCGTATCTTGTCCCCTCCTTAACCTCCACCTACAATTGTGACAATCTCCAGGCGATCGCCATCTTTCATGGTGGTTGTAGACCAGTATTGACGATGCAGAATTTCACCATTGTACTCCACCGCAATCAGACGGGGATTAAGTCCAATTTCCTGCAAAAACTCCGGCAGCGATCGCCCGGAAGCACAATGTTTTTGTTCACCATTAACGGTTAATGTAATTTGGGTCATGGGGGGGGAACAGGGAACAGGGAACAGGGGGGAAAGAAATGGTAGGATGTGTTCCGGCATCAGTCCAGGTATTGACCTAGACCCATCGATTCAAACTTGCCGGAACGCATCGCTTGCCGGAACGCATCGCTTAGGCTTGCGCCACTTTGTAAAGCATCTTGGCTAACTTCATCAACTGAGGTTTTTCAAACACATCCGTCAGGGCTTTTACCGCTGAAGTGGGGTCAGAGCGAATCAGAGCATAGTGGCCCCAGGCTCCGGGTTCGGCGTCCGCTAGATGTTTGAGGCTGAAACTGGGGGAAATGGCATTCTCATCCCCGGCGGCGATCGCCTCACCGGCCTCCCGTAACTCCACAATCACCACCGGGGCTAAAATCCGATAGGGGTTATTCTCATTGCGAACCGCGCGGTCTGCTAAATCCGTTAACTCCCTCCACGGCGAGGAGTCAGACGCCAGTTCCTGGAGATGCTGACAAAAGACCGCTAATTTTTGCCGAGTCTCTGAACTCTCCCCCTGACGAAACAGACTTAACATCTGCCGTAATAGCTCGCTGACGTCATCTTGGATGTTGCCCTTCAGCTGAGCCGATGAGCCAGCGGCCGGAGTATCCACGGGACTTCCTCCCGCTTGCAGATGTTTCAGATGGGCCTCAAGTTCCCCAAACGCCGGTTCAACCCGACTAAAAACCTCATCAGCATCCTCATCCCGTAACCCGAACGGGCTTTGTAGGAGTTCCAAGAGTTCCCGAAGCGAATCCACCCCCTGCAAAAAGAGACTTTCTAGCTTTCGGTCAATGGGCAACGTCTCTTGTTTTAAGACCTTGAAATAATCCTCCAGGCGGTGGGCAACCTTTTGAATGGAACTATAGCCCAACATGGCCGCCCCCCCTTTGACGGAGTGAGCCGCACGGAACATTTCATCAATCTCCTCGGAATTTTGAACCGTTGCCGGGAGGTCTAATAACCCGTTTTCCAGGGTATTGAGGTGTTCTTTGCCTTCCTCAATAAAGAAGCGGACAATTTCTTCAGATGCCACAGGCTTACTCCTCAATCAATATCAGGACAGGCTCTTGCTCAGAGGGGGATGGGGGACTTACTCCCCAGACTCTTCTTCAGCGGGACTGGGACTGGCTTCACGAGCTTGGATGTCTTCGAGGAGAATTTGAATCCGGTCTTTCTGTTGGGCGGGGGCCAACTCCAACGCCGTATTCAGAGCGGCTTTTGCCTCATCGAGTTGACCGGTTTCCTCTAAAATCAGCCCCTTACCCACCAGGGGACGAAAATCACTCGAATGCTCTTGACTGAGATTCTCAAACACATTCAACGCCTGATCATAGCGTTGTTGCTCGGCATAGACTTGTCCGAGAAGCAGTTGGGTGGAGACCACATCAATACTTCCGGGTTCCGCTTGGTTGGCTTGAGGAGCCAGTTGTAGGATATCCTCAATGGCGGCGATCGCCGCTTCGGGGCGCTCTTCCTGAAGTAATAGTGTCACCAGACCTTGGAGCGCTTGCACATTGCCCGGTTCCTGGTTAATCAGGGCCCGATAGGTTTCCACCGCTCCCTCGCGATCGCCCAAATACTGTTTTGTCTGAGCCAGCAACACCCGATAGCGAGATTCCTCGGGGTTCAATTCCGCCAGCCGTTCTAAGGGGGGGACGGTTCCCTCTACGTCATTTAACTGACGACGCACATCAATCAAGCCGCGCAAGGCCGTTTGATTATCCGGTTCGCGTTCCAACACCAGCTTATAGCCTCGTTCCTGAGCCTTGAGGTCATCATCGGGCGTCGTGGCGCTCGGGGTATTCGTGGGAGTAGGGGTAGAACTTCCCTGATTGGCTTGTAACACCCCACCGAGTAGGGGCCCAATCGAGAAGCCAAGAAAGGCGATTAAGCCGATGGCCAGCACAATACGACTAAACCAACCCGAACGCTTTTTAGACACAGACTTTGCCTCAACTGCAACTGAACGTCAACCGGAACTTGAGTCATAGGGTGTTCCGTCACCCTGACTATCTACCATTGTCGGCGAAGGAATCCTTTAGACTGAAGGAAGGGGGTGCGATCGCCCCAACAATTCCTCAAGGTCGCGATCTAAACCTGATGAAAGATAACCCACCGATACTTATTATCTTACAACTGTTGCCAATTTTAGTGGTGTTGACGGCGATCGTAAACCCTAACTTGGCGCTCCCCCTGATCGCCCTATTAGCCGTCTTATTCCCGGTTATCCTCTATAAGTTCATCCAACAGGCCTCTCGGGACTTAGGACGAGAACTCTATTCCCGCAATCCTGAAACCACCCGCTTCGAGAACTGGGATGAGGTTCCCATCTTCGACCAGGAGCCGAGTGCCGTCAATCCTCTCTTCCAACGGATTCAAGCGGACTTAGCCCGGTTACGACTGGCCTATCCCTTCGACGAAGAACAGCTCACCCAAGCCTACCGCCGTCGCGCTCGCGAAACCCACCCCGATGCGGGGGGAAGCGAGCGCGAGTTCATTGAAGTCCGGGAAGCCTACGAACGGCTCCAGGAGGTCTTGGACCTAGAAATAATCCAGGAGTTTTAGCTCCCACTTAGTCCCCTATCGATATCTCCATTTTGCCGGCCATGGGGCCTTTAATTTCACCAGTCCCCCGCTAAGACGAGGGGAGACAGCACTGAGATTGACTTGAGCAAATGTTACACCCTGGGGGAATTGATCGATGATCAATCGCTGTTGTTGGGCAATGCGATCGCGCAACTGGTCTAGGATGGTGGCGAGCCTGGGCTGGCTATAGTCCACAGGAGGGCTAAAATCGGCTTCTAAGCTGGCAATATCCTGGTAATCGTTTGATTGGAGTAAAAGTTGTAGTTCGGCGGCTCCCTGGGCGAATCCGAGTTGTTCGAGTAGATGTGTGGCGGTGGCAATCGCCCCCCGTTGGCTGCTAGTTAGCAGGAGGGGAAAGTGACTCTGTTTGAGGTGGTAGGGGTGGTGCGGCGCACTCTCAATCTCGAACCCACAGGACCTGAGTTTCTTCAGGGTGCGATCGAGTTTCTGTGTCACATCTCCCCTGGCGTGACCCATTTCATCGAGGTCAAGGCTGAGTTTTGTGATTAACTCGTCACGACTGATGGGACCGTGACACAGATGCTTGAGGAGTTGCAGGATAAAGCTGAGTTGGGAATCTGGAGTCATGGTTTACATCAGTGGTAGAACCGTGACTCAGCCGAGTCACAGCGGGACGTTGCTGGGAATTTTGTCGAACACTCAATCATTCTGACTCGTTTGTGACTCAGCCGAGTCACAGCGGGACGTTGCTGGGAATTTTGTCGAACACTCAATCATTCTGACTCGTTATCAAAAAATGATAACAACATTCCTGAAACTGGTTATAGGCTGAACACTAAGCCACAATCCAGTCCCATGTTCAAAAAATGATAACAACATTCCTGAAACTGGTTATAGGCTGAACACTAAGCCACAATCCAGTCCCATGAAACTCGCTCTATATCCCCTTTTCTCCCAACTCAACCCCAACGCCCAACACTGTCCCCTCGGCTGTGCCGGACAATGCAAAGTTAGTAGCTACTTAACCCCACCCGCCGGGGCTGACTGTCCCCTATCAACCCATCAAGTCGAAACCGCTGCCGAGCTTTTGTTTGGGGAGGCGGATGTGATCTTCAACTGTTCAGCCACAGGAGATGGGAAAACCCTAGGAGCGAGTTTACCCAGTCTCCTCGATCGCCAATTTCGCTTCATGGGACTTTATCCCACCATCGAACTCGTCGAAGACCAAACTCGCCAACAACGGCAATATCACCAAGACTTCCAGCTGGATGCCAGTGAACGGATCGATCGCCTCTACGGAGAAGAACTCAGTCGCCGCGTCAGTGAAGAGGAGTCTAGCCGCATGGTGGAACTCATGGTGGCTATCAAAACTAAACCAATTCTGCTGACGAATCCCGATATTTTCCATCTCATCGCCCATTACCGCTACCGCGACCCGGCCTATGGTACGGCGGAGTTGATTTGTCTTCTGGCGGAGTTTCCTGATGTCTGGGTCTTCGATGAATTTCATATCTTTGGCCCCCATGAGGAGACGGCTGCCCTCAATATCATGATGCTCATTCATCAGATGCAAACACGCCGCAAACGCTTTCTCTTCACCTCCGCCACGCCACGAGACAGCTTCTTAAAACAATTGCAACAGGCCCAATTGCAGTTTAGGCAGATTCAGGGAACCTATTGTCATCAACCCACAGTTGGCTATCGCCCGATTCTACAAGGGGTGGACTTGGAGGTCGTCCAGACCGAGGATGTGGTGCAATGGTTGGACGCGAACGCCGCACAACTACGCCAGCATTTGCGTGAGGATGGGGGCGATCGCCCAGGACGGGGATTAGTGGTGTTGAATGCGATCGCCAAGGTCCATCAGGCTGTATCTAGCCTGTGCGATCGCCTACCGGATATTGACATCGTAGAAATCAGTGGTCGGATTGACCGCCAGGAACGGGACTGCATCCGCGATCGACTGGCCAATGAGAGGGCAACGGCACCGGTTCTCGTCATCGCCACCTCAGCGGTGGATGTGGGGGTGGACTTTCAGATCCATCTCTTAGTCTTTGAAAGCAGCAATGCCGCTACCACCATTCAGCGGCTGGGACGCTTAGGCCGACATCCTGGCTTTGACCAGTATCACGCCTATCTCTTGACCTCAGCTCAAACCCCCTGGCAGTTAGAACGATTGCAAGAGGATTTAGCCCCAGAATTGACCACCGCAACCCCCATCTCCCGCGATCGCTTCAACCAAGCCCTAGAACACAGCTTGGAACTACCCCAAGCCTTTGACGACTATCGACGGCGTTGGGGACCTCTACAAGCCCAGGGACTCTTAGCCCAAATTGCGGAGGACAAGTTTACTCGCAAGGTCAGCGAACCCCTGCGGCAACGGATGAGGGAGAGTTTTCAGACTCTCTGGGGCGATCGCTTCCCCTCTAGCCGAGGTCAGTGGTACAGCTTGGAACATAGCCCCGTCGGACCGGCCATCCAAGACGAACTCCTGCGCTTTCGGGGTGGCTCGGCCCTACAAATTGCCGTCTGGGATGACAGCAGTCCTCAGAAACGGTTTTATACCTATGATCTGCTGCGATTACTGCCCGTGGCGGACATTGAACTCATTGATCGCGAGGCCTTTTTCAACCAGGCCCGTCCCCAGGGATTTAGCACCAGCAGCTTTCCCGAGCGATTCTTACGGGGCTATGTACGGCTGCGAGAATGGCGGCAGGAGAGAGCGCCCCTAGACCTCAGTACCGGGTCCACCGCCGGGGAACTGGACTGTTGCCAACTCAGCCAACTGCGGCACTTGCGTATTTCCCAGCATTTGGACCTCTCCCGCCAACTCAGCGGACAGGCCGTTCTCTGTTTTCTCATTCCCGTGAACAAACACAATCGCCGCAGCCATTGGACCGTGTTTCTCCGTCTCAAACTCCCGCCCACTTTTGGCCTCTATCGCCTCAACGATGCCGATGGCAACAGTTACGCCTGTGCCTTTGACCGCGATGCCCTTCTCCTAGAGGCCTTAAAACCCAGACTAGCGGATTTATGTCGCCGTCGTCCCACGTCTTTAATTTTCTGATTCACCGTTCAATCCCCGATTCTCTCTCCATCAATGCCATGACAACACTATTACAAACCCTCCTGACCGCCACCTTACCCGCTGAGACTGACCCAATTTTGCAAGCCTACATTGCCCAGCTTGTTCCCGCCATGGAACGGGAATTTGGCGGCATTTCCGCCCAGGGAGGGTCAAGACGGCTCCATGAACACCAACTGCGGCAACAACTCAATGCCTCCGAGGCCGGGAACCCCGAGGCGATCGCCCGCATTCAAGAACAGGCCCAACGCTATAGTCGCCGCCCCGACCAAAACCTCTGCGTCCATTGTCTCAACGGCTTACTCATCGCCTGGAACCTCGCTGAAACCCTCTTCCCGCTCAACGAGTCGGAAAAACGGGTTCTTTGTCTCGGTCAGACCCTCCATGACTACAACAAATACTGTCATGCCAATGGAGAAGGTGCGCCCAAAGCTCATGAAATTGCCGATATTCTCAATCTCTGTAGTGATTTGGGGGCAAAACTCCAGTTCCAGGAGTTCTGGCCCGATTGGCAATCTGCTCTGGTGGATGTGGCCTTTCTTGCCCAAAATACTCAGTTCAAATGTGCAACTAATCCTTATCTGCAGGAGTGGCAAGACTATGGAGACTTCTACCTCGATTCACGACGGTTATCGCAACTGCGAGATCTGTCAGCCATTGGCGATATTACCGTTCACATGAAGGATCCCGCCGATGTGGAAACGGCATCTTCAGGAAAACGGTTGCAAGACCATTTAAGGGGTTTAGGGAGTCCCCTAAGATTTCGCTATCACCGCCTACGGGATACCATCGGCATCCTAACCAACACCATCCATAATACGGTGATGACCTTTGCCCGTGAACAGGGTTGGCAACCGGTGGCATTTTTCGCCCAGGGGGTGATCTATCTCAGCCCCAAACAGGCTGAGGTGCCGGATCGAGAGTCCCTGAAAACCTATCTCTGGGATGGGATTCGGGAACTTCTCGCAGACAATATGTTTCAAGGAGATATTGGTTTTAAACGAGATGGGAAGGGGGTTAAAGTAGCGCCCCAAGCCCTAGAATTGATTCCTCCGGCGGAGTTAATCCGGGGGCTGCCTCAGGTGATGTTCGCGAAGGTGCAAAATGCCAAGGTTCCGGCAACGCCCAAGCGGTTAACGAAACTGCAACAGCGGGGCGATCTCAGTGAGGCGGAGTGGTCAGAGATTAAGGCCTACAGTGATTTACGGGCAGACCGTTTGGCTGAGTTTCTCTTGTTTGTACAGCGACAGTTTTTTGCGGCGATTCCCGAGTTTGTGCCTTGGGTGATTGACTATTGGGGACTGGCTGGGGTGTTAATGCCGGATCAGGTTGAGATTGTGCTGGGGGGAGTCAATTATGGCTGGTATCGCCTAGCAGCCCATGTTTTGGCCCGTCATTCCGGTTGGGATGATGAGGATCTCAAGGCACAGTTGCAGGACTTGGCTGAGGCGATTGTGGACTGGGGACAACGGGGCGATCGCCTCCCTCCCTATGAAAGTCCCACGCAGCAGGTGTTTGACAGTTATTTGGACAGCTATTTGGATCTCTCTGGCTGGGACAGTTATTTGGGTAACTTTGCCCAGGAATTAGACCGCTACAGTCAGGCTAAAACTCGCCAAGGCAAACAGCCCATTTGTACCTTAAGTTCCGGGGAGTTCCCCTCGGAGGATCAGTTGGATTCGGTGGTGCTTTTTAAACCTCAGCAATACAGTAATAAGAATGCTTTAGGAGGGCGACAAATTAAACGGGGAATTTCCAAAATTTGGGCATTAGAAATGTTGATCCGGCAGTCCCGTTGGTCAGCCAGTGCAGGAAGTTTTGAGGATGAAAAGCCGGTTTTTCTCTATCTGTTTCCCGCCTATGTCTATGCCCCACAAACCATTAAGGCACTTCGTGTGTTTTGTCAAGACGTTGTGCAAACTCTTAATCTTTGGAAGGTTAATGACGCTTGGATTAAGAATTGTTCTCCGGAAAAATCGGGGGGAGAATCGGGGCTTTTAAGGGTTCTTTATGGCTTAAATTGGCTTCCTGAGGCGTCTGAAGCGGGACGTTTTGCCCGATCTCCTGAATGCCGTCGTTATGATAGCGGCGATTTACCCTTTGTTGCCACCTTGATCACAAAAGTTGGCAAGAAGAAAACCTTGACAGAAGCTTGGGTGGTTCCTTTATTTCTTTCCTTAGCCTTACCACGATTGTTGGGAATTCGGGTCAGTGCGAGTAGTAGTCATGTGCCACTCTATGGGAGCGATCGCGATTTTCTGGGGGCTGCCCAAATTGACGGGGCTGGGGGATTTTGGGACTTGTTATCTGCCTCAGTTACTGAGTCTCATGGTTGCATTCGTATCCAAGAGATTGACCCCTTGCTAACGCGGCTCTTGATTGTCTATAGCTTGCATTTAGATAGTCGCAGTAGTCCCCCAGATCCTCGTTGGCAAGACTTGAAAAATACCGTTCGGGAGGTGATTAGTGATGTTTTAAATGTGTTTGTTTTAGCGGATTCAGGCTTGCGGGCAAAAGGCCGAGATGCCAACCCCGCAGAAGCACGCCGATATTGGTTTTTTGCTCAACAACTTGCTCAGGACAATGTACTCATGACTGAAAAACTCTCAGTAACAAAAGAGTTGGTGACCCGATATCGCCGCTTTTATCGGGTACGACTGACGGATTCGAGTCATGCGATTCTTTTACCGTTAACGAAGGTGCTAGGGGCAATTTTAGCCATCCCTCCTCACCTAGAACGTGATGATATCATTCAGCAAGCGGCGGGACAACTGAAAGATGCTATTGACCGTCAACCGGCGTACACTCGTCCTCTTTTGTTGGATAAGTCTCTGGATTATCAGATTCGATTTCAGCAGGAGTTGGAAGCGGTTTTGGAGTTTACTACCTTTTGCGTTGAAGAACTCTTTGAACGCCACTATAAAGGCGATCGCGCCCTCTTACAAGAAAACCGCAACCGCATTAAATCCGGGGTTGAATTCGCCTACCGAATTTTGACCTTAGAAGAAAAGGATGAGAACCAAGATATCGACAAGGAAACCTCCTAAATTCACTGTCCTAAGACACGCCACTTGCCATCCCCTCCTGGGAGGGGCTAGGGGTGGGTATGGGGTTCCTGGGCAACCACAAGGGATTGCCCCTACATTGTACATTACTAATTACCAAAAATAACCATGTTAGACCATCTCAAAGAACACTTTGTCAAAGAATTTCCTCGCATTGCATCGGGTCACTATATCCACCTCTTTGTTCTCCGTCATAGCCAGTCCTTTCCGGTGTTTCAAACCGACGGTGTTCTCAATACCGCCCGCACCCAAGCCGGACTCACGAAACATCGTGACCTGTTTAATCGTTTGGTGATGTTTAAACGGAAACAGACGACCCCTGAACGACTCACCGGTCGAGAACTGTTACGCGCTCTTGACATTACCAGCCAAGCCAAAGATGCTGAGAATTACTGTGCCTATAATGGCGAAGATTCTTGTAAACAATGTCCAGATTGTATTCTTTACGGATTTGCCATTGGAGATAGTGGTGCGGAACGGTCAAAAGTCTATTCTGATTCAGCCTTTTCTCTGACTCCCTATGAAACCTCTCACCAAAGTATGACGTTCAACGCTCCCTCGGAAGCGGGGGCCATGAGCGAGGGTGGTGTGATGCGTCACTCCATCAATGAACAAGATCATGTGATTCCTGAAATCACCTTTCCAGTGGTCGAAACGTTGCGGGATGTGACCTATGAGGGGTTTATCTATTTGGTAGGAAATCTCTTGCGGACTCGACGTTATGGCGCTCAGGAGTCTCGCACGGGAACAATGACCAATCACCTGGTAGGAATTGCTTTTTGTGATGGGGAAGTCTTCAGTAATTTACGGTTAACTCAAGCACTCTATGACCGGTTGGAGAATCCAGAGCAGATTCCGGGAATTGATGGATTGAAATTATTAGCCGAGACGACAGTCCGGGAGTTGTTGGCTGAGGAACCGGTGCGTCAAACTCGCGTTTTGTTTGGAGATGATTTAGCAGAAATCATGAAAAATGTCAAGGGTTTATATCAAGATGATGAGGCGATCGCCGCAATTCTAACGACCCTCAATCAACAGACTCATCAGTACGCACAAACCCACGGAGCTAAAGCCAAAACCACCAAGAAAAAAAGTAAGAAATAACGACTGATGTTCTAACTTTACCTCCGCCTCTTTTTGGGGGCTGAGGCTGGGTTGTGGGCAGACCAAACGGGAACTCCCACACCCGATTTCCGATTCTCGCTTACGGTTTCAATGATGATGCTATATTCTTGCGTTCTAACCCTCCATGACAATGTATTTTTTGCCTCACGGGAGATGGGGTTACTGTTTGAAACGGAGAAATTTTTTCACAATTGGGGGCTGAGTTATGCGCTTTTTTCCGGGAGAGAACTGCCACAAATGTATCGACTGACCGGAGAGGCGGCTCAGCGACCCAGTTACTTTCATCCAACAGCAGAAAACCGCCTAGAAGTCTTAAGCGACCTGGACATTTATGTGTTTCCGGCTCAACCGTTGCAATGGTCTTATCAAATCAATACCTTTAAGGCGGCCCAGACGACCTATTACGGAAAATCTAAACAATTTGGAGATAAGGGGGCCGATCGCAATTATCCCATTAACTACGGTCGGGCCAAAGAGTTGGCGGTGGGAAGTCGCTTTCGGACCTATATTCTGGCCCCGGAAACGGTGGTAATTCCCCGTTGGATTCGTTTGGGAAAATGGGCCGGCAAAGTGCAGGTTGAGGTGGAGGCAATTCCGCCTGAATGTCAAACGATTGATCGTGGGGACTATTGTTGTGATCACCCCCTGAACCCATTGGATTTGCCCCCGGAAACAAGGGTGCGTCTTTATGACCGGGTGGTGATGCCTCCGGCGAGTCTGTTGCGGCGATCGCAGCTATCGGGGGAGTATCTGGCACTGCGGGGGGACGCCTGGGACCTCTGGCGACAGGAACGGGAACTCCCCCAAAAGCTCAATCTCCCCTATGGTTCTCGCTATGGGGCCAACTACCATGCCCCAACTCCCTAGAGATTTATAGTTGGGATTTATCGTTTACTGAGGTTCAAGATGACGAATACGGCGTTACATCGAATTACGGTTGATTTTGTATCCTGCGATCGCCAAACGCTTCCAGACCTGTTGGGGCGGGCATTACACGCTCAGGTGATGCAATGGTTGCAGGCGGGGAATCCAGAGTTGGCCCGTCAAGTCCATGATGCGAATTTGACCCCTTTTAGTCTGTCACCGTTACGGACGCGATCGCCTCGGCTGCGATCGGGCGATCGGGTTCATCTAACCATTGGCATTTTACAGGGCAACTTATTACAACCTCTATTTGCAGGACTCTGTGCTTGGGAACAACAGGTCTGTTCTTGGGCCAATTTGACCTTCAAACTTGAGCGGGTGAATGCGATTCCGGGGAGCGATCCTCGGGTTCAGGCCAGCAGTTATGAAGCGATCGCCGCTCAAGATACGTTAGGAACGGATGTGGAACTACGGTTTCACTCTCCCATGAGTTTTAAGCAAAAGCAGGGGATTCAGATGTTCCCGTTACCGGAGTTAGTCTTTGACGGCTTGCGGCGACGTTGGAACCACTTTGCCCCAGACGCGGTGCAAATTCCTGAGTTGGACTGGGGGGGCTGGGTGGCTGCCTATGACCTCAAAAGTCAAGCTTGGAAAGGACAAGGTGGAGTGGAAATTGGGGCGATCGGTTGGGTGCGTTACCGCTTTGGAGATCCCTATATTCAAGACTATGCCAGTATGTTGGCGCGATTTGCTGAGTTTGCTGGGGTTGGACGTAAGACGGCTCAGGGATTTGGCTATACGGAACTGGTGTTGAAACGAGGTCGGGGATCTTCGGGGCAAAAACCTCGGCCCAGATTGCAGCCAAAGTGATCCAAGTTAGATGAGTTTAATGTTAGGAGAAAGACGGATGGATGACTATTTACCGTTGGCATTTTTGAACGCCTGGGAGTATTGTCCTCGACGCTTTTATCTGGAATATGTGTTGGGGGAGTTGCGGGACAACGAACATATTATTCTTGGTCGCCATTTACACCGCCATATTGATGAAGCGAAGACACGGCAGGAGGGAAATATCACGATTCACCAGCAGCAATGGGTTTGGAGCGATCGCCAGGATTGAAAGCCTCAATCTTGATGCACCTCTGGCGGATATTTACGCCAGCCTAGATTTGAGCCGTATTGCGCGAGAGGAAGCCCCTGAGCAACATCGGTGATTTTTTAGATTATACAAATCTATCAGAATATTCAATAATGAATCGTAACTTTGAAAGTAACTTCTTATCAGCTCAGTCCAGGTAAAGTGAAAAATTCGTCAGAATCGGGCGGCTCTATTCCAAGATAGTCTCGATAAATCTTTGGTTTGTAGTCTTGAGTTAGCTCATTAACAGCCTCAATAAATAGCTGATACGTTCCTTCTCCTCCTAGCTTATCCCAAAACTCATCTCCTATTAAGACAACAGCATCTTCTTTCATATTAAACCAGCGTTTTGGAGGTGACCATTTATAGTTTTCTTTACGACCATAAGGATTATAAGGCAAAGCGTAATAAGCCTCAGAAATGATGCGGGGTGTCATACTACAGAGTTTAAGGATTTTCTCCTTGCTAACTTTAGTTTGATCGCTGTTCGGCAATGGAGCTTTGATTTCAAATCCATAAAACTTACCAGTTTTGACATCTTGTGCCAGAAGATCGCAGCGCACCGTAATAGGTATTTCCTTGCCACGCCCATTTAGTATGTAAGAAATTTCATCATCCCAGTTGGGATGAACACGTTGCTTATTTTTGCGAGGATGTTCGAGCCGGTTTAAGACTTCAGTAATTCGATTTAGTCTTCCCTCTTTTATAGTTCCATTAACAGCATAATCCACTTCAGCTTGTCCCAGATAATGTTGAGCTGCGATCAGAGCAAGTTTTTCCCATACTTTACCAAACGGCGTGACGAACTTACGTTCAAAATGAGATCCTTTAAAAATTTCATCTGGAACTAATGCTGCGTACAGAGGCTTGGCTGCGCGATGTTTATCCGGTGAAAATGGTTTTTTGTAAAGAACATTGTCCAGTACACTATCCATCATTTCCCGAATTAGGGCTTGGATTTCTGCTTTCATTTGTTCAGAATTTTTACGGGTCATATCTAAGATTGATTTTTTAACAGCACGTCTAGGAGCGATCGCCCTAAATGATAGACAACCGGAACCGATACCGCATTCCCAAACTGTTTCCGTGCGATCGCCTCTCGTCTCGCCATCTGGAAGTCATCAGGAAACCCCTGTAACCGTGCATAATCACGAGCCGAAATGGGTTTAAACTTTCTTGGCTTATAAATCTTCTCAATAAACTCCTGTTTATACTCCTTGGGGTCTTGACATTCTAACGAGCAGGTAGCAATATAGTCTCTCATTCCGGTAGCTGTCAACGTGCCAATTGCATCAGCATGAGGTAGAATAATTTTAGCAATCCCATTGATTCCTGCGGAAATTTTTGAGTTGACAAACTCATATTTATTAGGTTGAACCTGACGTAATATCTTTTTATCTACCAGCTTTTCTAATTCCTCAAGTTCCAAGCCAGGAATTAACTGTTGTAGATGTTCAAAACTTAACGGATTTCCATCTTTGGGTCCATATTTCTTTTTCCGTCGATTGCGTAGCAGTGTAACACAAATCTCTTTTTCTCGCTCACTGGTTTCAGTTAAATCCCAAGAGTGAATGGTCGTATGGCCATCTCGGACATCTGAAAACAGGAAAAAGTCATTCAGTTCATCAATTTTTTGAAACCGTCCTCGGGAGGCGGGAATGCGATCGCCAAATAACTGCTCTGGCGGAAACTTCTGTTTTTTGATAACACGACGTTCGACTCCTTCAATACAGTCATAGAGTCGTGGTTTCTCAGCCAAGGGTTCGGGAAATCTAAAATCAGAATAGGTCTGAATCGTGTTCTGAATCCCGACAATAAAAATGCGATCGCGGTCTTGAGGTAAACCAAAATCATAGGAATTTAAGACCTGAAAGGTAACGTAATAGCCCAATTGACTCAGTTCGCTGACAATCGACTCTAAACTCTGCCGGTGGCGCGGTTCCATGAGACCTTTAACGTTTTCAAGGATAAAGGCTTTCGGTTGATTAAGTTCAATAACACGAATCACATCAAACCAAAGTTTCCCGCGATCGTCTTCAAATCCCTTGATTTTTCCAGCAATAGACCAAGGTTGACAGGGAACCCCACCTACAATCAAATCAACAGACTTGGGCAATTTACCGATAGTTTGTACATCCCCTAAATTGCGTTCAGAACCGGAAACAGGCGCAATAAAGTTTTTCTGGTAAACGGCGATCGCCTCGGTATCAATTTCTGAATAACCCAAACATTCACCTCCCAACCGTTCTAAGGCAATTCTAAAGCCGCCAATTCCCGCAAATAAATCAATAAAGGTAAATTTCTTCCCTGGCCGACAGGCTGCAACTGGCCCTAACTGGACTGGCTCTAATTCAAACAGATTAAGCTGTTGCACGGACTCTAGGGGGTGAACGCTCAACGACATGGGGGGTCAATTGTTTTGATAATATCTAGTATCCCATCTATCTCGCGAGGGTCAACCGTAGTGAGCGTCAATGACCAATTAGGGTGTCGGGTTCCATTGTGACCATTGAGCGAGGGGATGGGTTCAGCCAGAGGAAACGGCCAGGTCATCCTGCTGGGTTCAGGTTTCACTCATCCAGGAATATCTGATACTGATTGCGGCCGTGATGTTTGGCCGCATAGAGTGCCGCATCGGCGCGATCGATGAGAAACTGGGGCGATCGCCCCAAAGTGGGAATCACCGTCGCCACCCCCAAGCTGAGGGTAACCCGCTCACCCAGAGGCGATTCCCCATGCAAGATATTCCGTTGTGCTAACATCTCTTGAATCTGGACGGCGATCGCCTCGGCCCCACACGCATCCGTCACCGGCAAGACAATGACAAACTCTTCTCCCCCATAGCGAGCCAACAAATCCGCCGGACGTTTCACCACCTCTTGCAAAACAGCCGCCACCTCTTGTAAACAGCGATCGCCTGCCGGATGGCCATAGGTATCGTTATAGGACTTGAAATAGTCAATATCACAGAGAATTAGGCTCAGCGGCGCCTGTTGCCGTACCAAACAAGCCCATTCCTTCGCCAGATAGGTATCAAAACTACGACGGTTGGCCAATTGCGTCAGACCATCATGAGTGGCCAAATGGGCCAACTGCTGATTCGCCGTTTGAATATGTTGGTACAGTTGAGACTGCTGAATGGCGATCGCAATCTGGGTCGTCAGTCGCGTCAAAACCTCAAGTTCTGCCGCCTCCCAGGAGCGAGGTTGCCCAGTATCGTAGGCCAGCAACAGGCCCCAAAGTCCTGTCCCTTGAAAAATCGGCACAATTACCCTCGCCCTCGCCTGGGTCAGTTTATCTAGGGGACCTGGTATCAGTCCCTCCACCTCAATATCGCCACAGGCTCTAACCATCCCTTCCTGATAATCTTCCCCCTGATTGGGATCCAGCATCTCCTCAATCCGTGTCCCCAACAGGGGGGATAACCCCGGAGTCATCGCTTCTGCAACGACTACCCCAGAACCATCCGCCTCCAACCGATAGACCATCACCCAGTTCGTGTGTAAAAACTGCTGTACCTCCGTCACCGCCGTCTTCAAAATCACATCCAAATTTAGGGTCTGACGAATTCGTTGAGCAATATCACTCAGGAGTCGTTCCTGCTGGGCCTGTCGCCGTAGAGCCGCCACCTCAGATCGTCGAATCTCCGTAATATCCGTAAACGAAGCCACGACCGCCTCAATTCGTCCAACACAGGACTGATATAACGGCTGCGTATTCACAGAAATCCAAGTCGTTTGGTCATCCTTAACAATTCCCAAGGTTTGCTTACTCATTGGCTTGCCGGTACGTAGCGTCACCAAAACCGGATAGTCTTGGATGGGACAGGGGGAGCCGTCCTCACGAATAATGGTGCGCTTGAGGTCTGTTAGCTTGCAGCCAATGAGTTCTCTCTTGGACAAGCCGAGGATCTCAACAGCACTGGCATTACAGGTCAAAATTTTGCCATCAGCTTGGATCACGGCAATCCCTTCTGATAAGGCAGAAACCACAGAGCGATAGCGTTCCTCACTTTCCCGTAGATCTTGTAAGAGCGCCGTTTTGACCTCAAATTCTTTAGCCAAGTGCAAACTCGCGGTCAGTAGCCCCGCCATCAATTGCAGAGTTTGCAAATCTGACTCCGTAAAGGCATCAATGTCTTGGGAAAAGACTTTGAGGATGCCCACCTCTCCCCCTTGATAGGTTAAGGGGGCAACCACCATCGATTGAACTCCCATAGACTTAAACAAGGGACGGCTGATCCTGGGGTCAACATGGCTATTCACACAGTACAAAACCCGACTTGCCTTTAAACATTCCCCAGATAGGCTTTGGTTTAGAGGCAATCGCCAGCCCGGATGGTCCTGGGCCAAACCACTGCGAGCATAAGAGACCAGTTCCTGGCTTTCAAGTAACTCCACCGCTGCGCCATCTCCCTGGGTTAACTCTTGGGCCCGTGCCGCAATAATGGCCATGACCTTGCCGAGATGGGGATTCACCAACGTCACCTCTTGCTGCGTCTCGACGACCTTAGATAGGCGATCGAGTTCTTGTTGCAGGGCAAGTTGCGCCTGTTCACGTTCAGCTTCCAACTCGGCCCGTTCGCTAATATCTTTCATAAAACAATAGTGACCCTGGCGTTGCTGTTGGTCGTCATAGGCAACCACCAGACATAACTGTTTGTAAAACACCGAACCATCTTTGCGGATACCCCGAGCCTCCAGATGCACGGTGTCTTTCTCCAGCATCTCCTCATAGAGTTGGCTCACTCGCGGCCAATCATCAGGGTGAACGGTCTGACTCCAATGGTGTCCTATTAATTCCTCGGGGCGATAGCCAGCCATGGCGGCGTAGGCCTGATTCACCTGCTGATAATATCCCCTGCTATCTACGCGAGAAATCCCCTCAATAGCATGAGCTAAGGCGGTACTCATCTCCCGCAGATCCTGTTCAGCCTGTACCCGTTCTGTAATATCTTGGGTGATGCCAAACAGACGAATTACCTGACCGCTCGCATCACACTCGCTCTCACCACGGTCCTCAAGATAGCCCGTACTGCCATCGCAGCGCCTAAATTTAAGACGCAGTCGATAGGGCTGACCAGTTGTTAGGGTCTGATGCACCGCCTGGCGGAGTTTTTCGCCATCATCAGGGTGATGGACTTGCAGCAACTCCTCAAAGCTGGGTTCTCCCAGGTCAGGATCTCGCCCGAGAATGCGAAATTTTTCGGCAGACCAGGTAATCCGGTTGTGCTGAGGCTCGTACTCCCAACTGCCGATATGACCAATGGCTTGGGCTTCGAGCAAACTGGCCTGACTCTTTTCCAGCGCCAATGTCGCCTGCTTGCGTTCATCAATATCTTGAATCTGCGAGACAAAATATAAGGGGGTTTGTTCTAAGTCTCGAACTAAAGACCCACTGAGCAAAATCCAAATCCAATGACCCTGTTTGTGGCGATAGCGTTTTTCGAGATGGTAGTAGTGAATCTCCCCCCGCAGAAGCCTTTGAACTTGCTCTAAATCTCGCTGTAAATCGTCAGGGTGAGTCATGGCTTGAAAATCCATGGATAATAGCTCACGGGCCGTATAGCCGGTAAGCTGACATAAGGCTGGGTTTACCTCTAGCCAACGACCTTCTAGGCTGACGATCGCCATGCCGATACTGGCATAGTCAAAGGCATTATGAAAGCGCGATTCACTCAGGTGTAGGGCCTGGTTACTCGCTTCTAGCTCGGCATTACGTTGAGAGAGTTGAGCAGTCCGTAGGTCAACTTTAGTTTCTAAACATTGGTTGAGTTGGCGTAGGGCAATCTCGGCCTGTTTGCGATCGTTGATGTTATGCATCGTGGATCGACTTTTGAGATAGTGGCCCTGCTCGTCATATTCGGCGATGGCGTTAATCAGGACCCAGAAGCGGGAGCCATCAGCCCGAATCAGCTCAAATTCCAGGTCATCCACTCGTCCCCGTTCCTTGAATTGAGGGAAGTTTATGGCAAAGGTGGTTTGACTCTCGGCGGTTAATAGATCCGAAAACCGCAGCTTGCCAATGATGTCGCTACGCTCATAGCCGAGCCAATGGAGTTCGGTATTATTGATTTCGATGAAAATGCCGTCAGGACCTAGGGAGTGATAGCCACAGGGAGCATGATGATAGAAATGGTCAATGGCTTGCCGTTGGCTTTCACTGGTCTCCACCAGGTTACGGGCCGCGAGGCGCAGTTCCATCTCCTCCATGACAATTGCGGCGAGATCTTGGAGGGTTTGCCGTTCGTCTGGGGTGATCTGGCGCGGCTTTCTATCAATAACACAGAGGGTTCCCAGGTGGTACCCGTCTTCAGTCCTTAAGGGCGCGGCGGCATAAAATCGCAGCCCAAACTGTCCTCGCACCAAGGAATTATTGAGGGCGCGAGGGTCGGTGAGGGCGTCGCGAACGTCATAGACCTCATCTTGTAAGATAGCGGAGGCGCAGAGTCCTGGTTCTCGGCTAATTTCAGACAGAGTCACCCCCTGTCGTGATTTAAACCAAATGCGATCGCGATCGACAATGGTCACGAGGGCAATGGGGACCTGAAATAACCGCGCAGCGATCGCTGTGATTCGGTCAAAAGCCCCATCTGGGGGACTGTCCAAAATCTGATAACGCTGAACCGCCTTTAACCGCTGAGCCTCACGGGTGGAGCTTCGGGCATTCATAGACTCCTTCTTTCCTATGTCTTTATGATGCCTTAGGTTCCCAAGTTCCTGCCAATTCACGGGTTAATTTTTATGGCTAGGGTCAATTCCCTACAGCCCATACTTGCTCAAATCACCTCAATCTCAGAGTCGGACAACCGGTTTTTAAACCTCATCATTGGCAAAGAGGCTACCGGCGATCGCCACTGCCAGAGCATCGGCCGCATCATCAGGTTTAGGAATTTCATCGAGATCTAATTCCCGAGCCACCGCCTCCTGCACCTCCAATTTTGAGGCATTCCCATACCCAGTTAACGACTGTTTCACTTGTCCCGGTGTCAGTTCAATTAAGGGCAATTGATGCTGAGCTAAAACCAAAAGAATCACCCCTCGGGCCTGAGCCACCGAAATCAGATTACTCATGCGATAAAAAAAAAGCTTCTCAACCACCACCAGTTGCGGAGAAAACTGCTCACACAGAGCATGTAAATCCTCATAAATGGTCTGGAGGCGATCGCCAATGGGTTGTTTGGCGGGAGTCTGGATAATGCCAAAATCAAGGGGTTTGGGGCGATCGCCATCTTCAACTACGATCGCCCCAAACCCCAAACGCGCCAACCCCGGATCGAGTCCCAATATACGTGGGTTAGCGGCTGTCATTGAGATCTAATGCTCCTAGTTCTCATCCAGAGGAACACCAAACACCTCAGAAAACACCTTTTGCACTTTCGTCCCAGAATCAATGGTTTCCATGGGATCTTTCCGTAAGCGGTGACGCAGACAGAGGGTAATAATGCGGCGAACATCATCCAGGGTGACCTCTGTACGCCCCTCAAAGGCGGCTAAGGCTTTAGCGGCTCGGTTGGTGACAATATCTCCCCGCAATCCATCCACGTCCAGTTCAGCACAGACTTGGGAAATCTGCACCCGCAACTCATGGCTAATCTCAACGGATGGTAAGAGGCTTTGGGCCTGAAGCAACCGTTCTTGCAATTCCTCTTGAGTCTGCTGATAGTGATGCAGGTAATCTTGGGGGTTGCGATCGAACTGCGATCGCTCTTCGACAATTTTCACCCGCAACTCAGGATCGCGCACGGTGCGAATCTCGGCGTGCATCCCAAACCGGTCTAACAACTGGGGTCGTAATTCCCCTTCCTCGGGGTTCCCGGACCCAACCAGTACAAAACTGGCGGGGTGGCGAATAGAAATCCCTTCCCGTTCGACGGTATTCCAACCCGACGCCGCCGAGTCAAGCAGCACATCCACCAAATGGTCATCGAGGAGGTTCACCTCATCCACATAGAGGATGCCCCGATTGGCTTTGGCTAGCAGTCCCGGTTCAAAGGCTTTTACCCCTTCCGAGAGGGCTTTTTCGATATCAATAGTTCCGCAAACGCGGTCTTCCGTCGCCCCGAGGGGTAAGTCAATCATCGTGACCTTTTTCTTAGCCACTGGGAGTGTTTCCCCCCGTCCGAGGCGATCGCGCACCTCATCACTCATCAATTCAGGATTATGAGGGTCACTACTAAAAGGATCATCGGCGACAACCTCCATTTCCGGGAGTAAGTCCGCCAACGCCCGAATTGTGGTGGATTTTCCGGTTCCGCGATCGCCCATAATCATCACCCCACCCACTTTAGGGTCAATGACATTGAGTAAGAGAGCAAGTTTCATTTCCTCTTGTCCCACAATCGCCGTAAAGGGAAACACGGCACGGCGACGGGGCTGAGTGGAGACAATCGGAGTAGCGTCGGCAGTTACAGTCATGCGAGTTTATAGGTTTCGCGTCGGCGTTGAATGTACAAGTGAAAGTATTGATAATGGCGATGAGTTGGTCTGAAGCAGACAGCTCACCTCAGTGTCATTTTAAAAAACAACCGTCCTCCATTGTACCCCGACGCGATACCCCCCAAACCCCAGCATCCCTAATGTGCCAATAGGTCTTGTGTGCTCACCTGGGCCGGTACATCCAACTCACCCACATAAATTCCCAGGGCCTGGGCCGTTTGCACCAAATCCCCCTCCGGACTCACTAAACGGGGACTACGCGCGCAAACTTCATCGAGGGACACTGATCGCACGCTGCCATTTTGCCAAACCACCATGCGACCAAACTGTTCCTGAGCCACCAAATCCACAGCCCCTTTCCCCAATACCGAGGCCAGAACCCGGTCAAAGGCGGAAGGAATCCCACCCCGCTGCACATGACCAAGAACACTAACGCGAGCCTCAATACCATTATTGGTCTGGCGACAAATCTCATCGGTGACATATTCACCAATTCCCCGGAGGCGCACTTCCCCTTGAGCATCTCGATATTCCCGAGACTCCCCAGACAAAGTTTTCGCGCCCTCTGCCACTAAGACAATGGCAAACTTATGACCCCAGCGATCGCGCAACTCACTAATTTGCCGACAAACCCCCTCAATACTGTAGGGAATTTCCGGCATCAGAATCACATCTGCCCCCCCAGCAATGCCACCCTGTAAGGCGAGATGTCCCGCTGTACGGCCCATGGTTTCGAGAACCATCACGCGATCGTGACTGGCGGCGGTATAACTGAGTTTATGAAGGGCATCCACCAAGGTATTCACTGCCGTATCAAAGCCAATAGACGATTCTGTTAAGGCCACATCATTGTCAATCGTTTTGGGAATGCCAACTAGGTTCCAATTTCCCTGACGAGCGAGCTGGGACAAAATCGCCAAACTTCCATCGCCCCCAATACTAATTAAAGCATCTAGTTCCAGGGCATGATAACCAGCAATAATGTCCGCCGCATGAGCTTCTGTTGGCCCCCGATTGATTGACCCGAGAATGGTTCCGCCTGTACTTAACATTGGGTCAATTCCGCGCATATCTAGCCCGTGGACATTCAGGGCAACGGCTTTACGTTCTAGGAGTCCTTCGGTGGCATAGGGAATCCCCAACACTTCCCAGCCGTAGCTGAGAGTGGCATGGCTGACAACCGCTCTGATAGCGGCATTGAGTCCAGGACAGTCACCGCCGCTGGTCAAAATCCCAAGGCGTTTTGGTATCTGCATGACGTGTTGTTGAACCTCGTGGGAGACGTAGCCCAGGCCTGTCCTCACTGTAAAATAAATTACTAAGTTTGGGGGAATTGCTTGTTTTTTATTGATACTTCTTTAAATTTTATAATCTTATTATAAATGTTATTAATGTAACGTTGCACCCTTGACAAAAACACAAAAGTAGTGTCAAAAATAGGTAAAATTTTTTAAAAAATACCCAGGAATCTAAATATCACTAAATATCACTAAATCAAACAGACGTGACCCCAAAAAAGCGGTGCAGCCCTCCGCCGATGAGCGCCAGCCAGAATGGTCAAGGTTCTCGTCAGGTTTGCCAGAATTGCGAAAAATTCCCTAAGCTAGAAAGCATTGACCCTAGAAACCACTAGCGATTGAGGAGTTTTTGACTATGGTACGCACCCCCTCGACGATGCTCGATTTGGGAACCCCCGCCCCGCCATTCACTCTCCCGGACACTGTTTCCGGGGAAACCATCACCCTGGACTCCTTTAAGGGCAAGAAAGCCCTCTTGGTGATTTTCCTCTGTGAGCATTGTCCCTTCGTCAAACATGTGCAAGGGGAACTGGCTAAAATCGGTCACGATTATGCTGAACAAGGATTAGGGGTTGTGGCCATCAGTGCTAACGATATCTCAACCCATCCCGCCGATGCCCCAGAACATCTCAAACGCATGGCCCAAACCCTAGGGTTTAACTTCCCCGTCTGTTACGACGAAACTCAAGCTGTCGCCAAAGCCTATACTGCTGCCTGCACCCCAGACTTCTTCCTCTTCGACGGCGATCGCAAACTCGTCTATCGGGGTCAACTCGATGATAGTCGCCCTGGGAACGATAAACCGCTCAATGGTAAGGATTTACGTGCCGCCATTGAACAGGCGCTGGCGGGGAAACCCATCTCCCCTGAGCAAAAACCCAGTATCGGCTGCAATATTAAATGGACACCTGGGCAAGAGCCGGAGTATTTTGGGAATTAGGCGGTAGGCAGTAGGTAGTAGGCATAACCCACCCCTGCCCCTCCCAGGAGGGGAGAAATAACGTAGGGGCGTACCCTTGTGGTCGCCCTAGGCGGTCGACGAGAACCCGGAGGATGGTTAAATATGGGACGCAAAGCGAAGCTTAAACAACAACGCCGCCAACAACAGGCGACCCCTAGTGAGGAATCGGGGAATCAGGAACCTCACTATAAAGACACTGATTTTGTCGAAGAACTGCAACAACAGGGATATCCCAGTTTAGGGGGCGATCGCGCTCCTGAGATTCCCCCGCCTCGCTCAACATCCTAAATCTGAACCCGATCCCCCTCAATTCAATTTAAGGGCAGAAAAATCGTCAGAACTTCGCCCTGTTGGGGACGATGGCGGACGATTAGTTTCCCCCCTAAGGCCTGAAAGAGACTCTTGGTGGCCGAGAGATTGAGGCTGATATTTCCCGTCTCCGGTTGAACGTTGAGTAGTTGTCCAATGGATTTAAAGGAGGGGGCCGTGTGTAAGTTCGTAGTGTGTTTAGAGTCTGAATTCGCTTTGAGTTGCAGTTTTAACTGATGTCCGGCGGGCATCACCTTGACTTGGATGTTGCTCCCCACCGGTAGGCGACAGGTAAAATGGTCGATCGCCCCGGTTAAGACCCGATCGAGTAAATTCGGATCGCTCACCACTTGGGGCATTTGTTGGGGGAGTAACACCTCTAACTTCAAACTGCGACGACTGGCTTGCTTTTGCCAACGGGGAATACAGCTATCCACCACATCGGCGAGGGAGGTGGCCGTCAGGTGCATCGGAGATCGCGATCGCTCTCCGGTTTCCAACTCAACGGCTTTGAAAATCAGTTCAAACCGGCCAATCTGCTCGCTACATTCACGATCAATCTGTTCCAACCAGGGGCGAACCCCTTGGGGAACATCCTGTCGTTTTAAAATTAGCTTCGTTAGGGTGCGAATGGTACTCAAGGGAGTCCGCACTTCATGGGCCATGGCCCGCAATAACTCCACATCCGGGGCTTCTGAAGGCGGGGGGTTAAAGGGAGTCTCAAACACCGCTTTCGAGGGCAGATCCACTCGGAAATTTGTCCGGAATGAAGCCCACTTTGCCGTGCTAGAGGTTGCCCCCGAACCGTTACGGTGAGTGGTGGCGGTATAAAATAACGTTTGCCCAAACTGCATCACCGTCTTGTAGTGAGGCTCGACGGGGGGATACTGCTGCCACTGTCGTTCAATCTCAGCGATGGCTTCAGGGCCCTGAAGGCGATCGCGCAAGAGTTGCCATGCTGCTGTCACCACCTCCGGCTCAAAGGAATATTGAAACAGGGGTTCTCCTCGGTCCCCCCAACCTCGCACCATGACCAAACTCAACTCAGCCGTCAGGATTAAGGCAAATTGCTCCTGAGTTAAGGGATCATCTGCCGTCAGAGATAGCCCCCGAGCGGCTGTTGTCGTTGTCGAAGCTTGAGACGAGGCCCCAGGGAGACAAGCCTGAGATTGGCCAAGGCGATCGCCCCCAGGGGAGTTAATCATCCAGGTTTTGAACTCCTCCCCAGATACCCCATCACTGAGGACTGGGGTTGGGGCGCAAATCATCAGGCCCGCCACCGGGGACTCGGCCGGGGAGGGCGATCGCAGTAGCTGATTCAGAGCCGCTACCGCAGCACGCCATTGATGATCCACATCAGGGCCATCCCCCTCCGAAGCGGCGATCGCGGCGAGATGATCCTGTTGGGCAAGTAATTGGCTTAAGGTCAATGGGCAAGATAGCAGCACGACAACTCCTTTCTATTGTGTCGTCGGGAACTGGTATGGCCGTGAGCAAAACTGTCACACTCTCCATACCATTACCCCCAGCCTATCGGTAATCCGGTCTTACGTCTGTAGCACGAACCGAACCTTAGTACGGGAAATTTCCACCAGCTCCCCAATTTTTGTAACCCCTTAACTATCCACGATGCCATAGGCTTGCCAAGCCAAATCCACCAAACTATTGAGAATTGCCACCGCCACCACCGCCGATCCCTTGCGTCCGGCACTGCGAATATGAGGAATCCGGGAATCATTGAGACGTTCCTTGAGGAAATCAATCTCATTAAACCCAGTCGGAGTGCTAACCACCAACGCCGGACGGATGGCTTCTGACTCAATCAGTTCCACCAGAGACATCAATGCTGTCTGGGACTGTCCCACGACAAAAATTCCTTCTGGATAGCGACGAGCCAAGGTTTCAATGCCCCAAGCGGCTTTGGTCTTCTCCTTCTGAGGACGAGTCAGAGCATCCATGCTGCAATAGACAGGATTGGCGAAGGTTTCCATAATGTTGGCCGTAATTCCCACTTGAACCATGGGAACATCCACCACCAAAGTCGTCCGGGCCGCCAGGGCTGCGGCCCCTTCCTGAAGAGCCGTTTCCGAAAAGCGGATCAGGGTTTTGTACTCGAAATCTGCTGTTTCATATACGACTTGGCGGACAATATGATACTCAGCCGGGGAAAGTTCAGACGGACCAAACTCGCGATCGACAATGCTCAGGCCTTGAGCTTCTGTTGAATGCCACTCCATAGGGGTTGTAAAACCGGGTCAGTGATTCCCATCCACCTTACCAGGTTTATTAGGTCGCATCCGAAGCGGAGTGATTGATAATCGGAGTGAGGTAGGCGGCCAAAGCACCAATGGCGAAGGCGAGGATGTTACGAGCTAGGGGTAGCCAGTCCGAGGTGCGAGTGACAACAGGGCCAATTCCGAAAGCGATAAAGAGAATGCCCCACAGGGGTGAGAAGATTAAGGCCCATTGCCAAGCAAACATTTTGCCATCCCGAGGCTGAGCGGCAAAGCCGCAGACAATGCCGCCTAAGGCTGAGGTGATGAGGGTGAGAATCCATTGTTCACGGGGGAGTCCCGGAACCACCTGGCAGCCACCCCGACGCAGACAGGTTTCAACGGATTCTAGGGATTGCAGAATCGATTGATCTTCGCCATTATCCCGGACAAAGAATTGATTGCCGTAGCGCGTTTGTAGTTCAATCCAGAAGGTTCGTGGCATCAGGTTATAGACGGCATCACCGACGTTGAAGCCCAGCAGATTACCGCCTCGGGAATCGGCAATGAGGAGAACGCTTTTATCGTCGAGGTGCCAGAATTCTTTAACAGCTCGTCCGGGAGTGCGATCGAACTGGGTGAGTACCCGCAGTTTATAGCCAGTTTCGGCTTCGAGTTGGTCGAGGCTGGCTATAAGTTGTTCTTCCTGGACGCTGGTGAGGGTGTCAGCGAGGTCGATAATGGGGGTTTCGACATCCGGCAACAGTTCCGGGTTATCGAAGGCGTAGGCTGGGGACACCGCCCAAGTCATACAGGCAACGCAGGTGGCAAGAATAAATCCGAGGGTGCGTTTGAGGTTTGGCATGGTGGCTACGAGGGGTTGGCTGATCGAAGATGACAGGGGGGATTTAGCTAAATCTTAACGTCAGACTAATAATCTTCATATTACTTTACTTTATCTAAGCCTGGGCGATCGCGCCAGAGGCCAACCCAGATTTTGCCCCTTGCCCTCTTCTCCCCCTACTGCCTACTGCCTACTGCCTTCTCTCCCCTATTCCCTGTTCCCTGTTCCCTATCCCCTCCTATAAAATAGCAACACAGCAACGCCCTAAACCTCTATGTCTAACTTTGATTTCGCCGATGAACTCCAGTGGACTCCCGAAGCCACTGCCAAACTGAAAAATATTCCTTATTTCGTGCGATCGCAGGCCCGCAAGCGTATCGAAGAACTGGCCCGAAATGCAGAATCCGAGGCCGTCACCGTCGAGTACGTCGAACAGGCCCGATTAGAATTTGGGCAGTAATCCCAGCCGTGATCCCTAGGAGAAAGACCTAGGGACTGAGGCATTTAGGCTTTGGTCTTAGAGGTTTCCGACTTTTCCACGAGATTGGCTTCGAGCTTCAGACAATTACGTCCTTCCATATCCACCTGTAACGTGTATTCCACGTGGTCCATCAGGCGATTCATAATCAGCCAACCATAGCCCCCCTCCTGCATCGCTTCAGGGGTTGGGGCCATATACTCATTGAGGTTATAGCCACGACCATAATCCCAAACCTCCAAGCAAATATCACTGTCTTTGAGTTCCAGACGAACCCAAACCGGCAAATGAGGGCGATCGCGGTGAGCATGGCGAACCACATTCGAGAATGCCTCAGCCAGAACTAGCCGTAGGCGATTGGACTGTCGGGCCCAATCGACACTCTCACCGAGATCCATTTCGAGACAGCCCAGTAGCCAGTTCTCAACGATATTCAAAAACCGTAGTTCGCTAGGAACATGTAGCTCCGTCTTCATGAAATTACAGAACCTCCAGAGAGAGTATCGTTTGGTCGTCTTCTTGCTCTTGGGTATTCCCTCGAACACGATCAAGGAGATGGGATAAATCCATCGGAGACCCTTCCTGTTGCAAGAGATCCCAAAGGCCCTCTTGTTGCAACATCACCGTTGTCTCCTGGCCCGTCTCATCCACTTGGGTGACACTGGCCTCGGTAATCCCATCACTGGTGAGTAGGAATACATCCCCTGATGCCAAAGTGACATCCCCAGCTTTAGCTTTCCAGACGGGAAGAATCCCCAGGGGAATCCCTCGGGTTTTCAAGAAATTCGGCTCTGCGGTCACCGGTTGACCTTGCTGAACCTCTTGAACCGTCGTGCGATGGGGCCAAATCAGGGGATAAATATGTCCAGCATTGGCATACACCAACCGACGGGTGCCCGGCGTATACCGAGCCAGAACCATCGTGATGAAGCAGTTATTGCTGATTAAGTCATCCGACAGACTGCGGTTGAGATTTTGCATCATCTCATCCGGTGGTGGGGGATTGTCTTGGGCCAGTTCTCGACGCATGACGGACATCGCACTGGCCATAAACAAGGCCGCTGGAACGCCTTTCCCAGAAACATCCCCCAGGGCTAACCATAAGTCCCCTTGAGGATGTGGATACACCTCAAAAAAGTCACCCCCCACGCCTCGGGCCGGATAACAGCAGGCTTGCACCTTCTCCGTTTCCGATTCGGGGAGGCTCTGACGCAACAGATTGGACTGGATTTGTCGCGCCACATCCAACTCAGCCAGCATTTTCTCAGCTTGTTCCTGAGTGCGTTGGTAGAGTCGGGCTTGAGACAAGGCCAGGGCCGCCTGTTCCGCCACCAATTCAATCAGCCGTACATCTTCATCAGACCAAGGGGTTTCACTTCCCGTCTGATAGAGCGCCAGGATAGCCAGTAAATTTTGTTGATAAATCAGGGGAACCGCTAGATGAGAGGTGCTCGATTCATCATCTTGGACTAATTCACTTTGACGGCCCTGGAACACCGACTGGACGAGGTTCTCGTCATAGGGGGAGGCCGCTAACTCATCAGAGTCCTCCAAACTGTAGGATACGGCCCCAGAACTGCGGAGTTTATCGCCGTCAACGGGATAGAGTTTAGTTCCCGAGGCATCAAAGTTGCGTCCAACGGTTTCGACAATGGTACCGAGCATACTCTCATAATCGAGAGATTCCCGTACCGCTGTCATAATCGCATTCAGCAGCGACTCGCGCCGCAGAATACGATTGAGTTCATTGGTTCGCTGTTTAACGACCTTGTAGGTTTCCGAGGCTTGCTGGACAACCGCTTTGAGTTCTTCAGGGTTCCAAGGCTTGGTGATGTATTTGAAGACCTGACCGGAGTTAATGGCTTCGACGAGGTCTTCAACATCGGTGTATCCCGTTAACAGGATGCGAATGGTATCTGGATAGCGGTCAACGGTTTTACTGAGAAATTCCGTCCCATTCATCTCTGGCATTCGCTGGTCAGAGATGATAATCGCCATCTCGCCCCGGTCTTCGAGGACTTGTAGGGCTGACAGTGCGCTTTCCGCTTTGTAGACTTGAAACTCCCGTCGAAACGTTCGATAGAGCAAATCGAGGTTGTCCGTTTCGTCGTCAACCACGAGGAGTTTGAGTTTTTTTTCTTTTCCCCGACTCATGCCATCTCCAACTCGTGGGCTAGTTCACAGGGTGTGATCACAGGTTAGGGATTACGCCGAGTGCAACTCGGCAAACACTACTGTGATCCAGTGACTTTAGGATAGTGAGCGATATTGTGGAACCGTCCGGCGTAAATCTTGATTTCTTCACCGTTGGGCGATCGCATCTTAGTCATCCTAACCCAAGATTTCACCGAGAGCGACCGCAATGGCACTGAGACTTGGCAAATACGCATATCCAGGGGAGCCTCCTGACGGAAACTAAACCCCCGTTCCGGGATATCCAACTGACCCGAACTGACCCCCAAATCGGCAATGATGCCATCAAATTGCTGCTCATCATAGGGAAACTCCGCAAAATTGCCCCGCCAAAACGAGACGCGATCGTGCAGGGTGAATGCGACCATAGCGGTAGCGACGAGGCACAGCAGCGGCGATCGCCCCCGCCAACTCAGTGGTGGTCGAAAAGGGTCGCTGTTGCACGATCGCCCGAGCAATCCGACGCGAGAGGCGTTCCTCACCATAGTGATAAAAGATATCCGCCAACTCCCGCTCATCATGGTGGTTAATCAACTCCCCCGCCGTCAGAGATTGTCGGCAATCCATACGCATATCCAGGGGAGCCTCCTGACGGAAACTAAACCCCCGTTCCGGGATATCCAACTGACCCGAACTTACGCATATCCAGGGGAGCCTCCTGACGGAAACTAAACCCCCGTTCCGGGATATCCAACTGACCCGAACTCACCCCCAAATCGGCAATCATGCCATCAAATTGCTGCTCATCATAGGGAAACTCCGCAAAATTGCCCCGCCAAAACGAGACGCGATCGTATGCCATCAAATTGCTGCTCATCATAGGGAAACTCCGCAAAATTGCCCCGCCAAAACGAGACGCGATCGCCATACTCCGCCAAATTCTGCCCCGCCGTCTCCAGGGCCATCTCATCGCGATCGATCCCCAACACCTGAGTGTCCGGGGCCGCCTCTAAAATCAAGCGGCTATGGCCCCCAGCCCCCAGGGTTGCATCCAGATAGCGGCCCCCCGGACGAACCTGAAGATACTCCAGCACCTCACGGGCCAACACGGAAATATGCTGAAACGGGGTTGAATTCAAATCCGTAGAATTTTGTGCAATCTCAGTCAAGCTAATCCCCCATGTTCCCTATAATAAGGGCAACGTTGAAACAAAACGATACATCAAAACTACAGCGAAACGGGACAGTCAAGACCCGCAACCGGCCTCTTAAAGGCTAACAGCTTTCGCTGAGACAAACCCAACCTGATACGTCCTAACCTTATGCCTAACCTCGAAACTCGAACCGAACCGATGGTGCTCAATATGGGGCCGCACCATCCCTCAATGCACGGCGTGCTGCGTCTAATTGTCACCCTCGATGGGGAAGATGTCATCGACTGCGAACCCGTCATCGGCTATCTTCACCGAGGTATGGAGAAAATCGCCGAAAGTCGGACTAACGTGATGTTCGTCCCCTATGTGAGTCGTTGGGATTACGCCGCAGGGATGTTCAACGAAGCCATCACCGTCAACGCCCCGGAACAACTGGCGGGGGTCGAGGTTCCCAAGCGGGCCAGCTACATCCGCATGATTATGCTGGAACTCAACCGCATCGCCAACCACCTCCTCTGGCTTGGCCCCTTCCTGGCGGATGTAGGCGCCCAAACCCCCTTCTTCTACATCTTCCGGGAACGGGAACTGATTTATGACCTCTGGGAAGCCGCCACCGGCCAGCGACTGATTAATAACAACTACTTCCGCATCGGTGGTGTCGCCGCCGATCTCCCCTATGGTTGGGTGGACAAATGCGAAGACTTCTGCGACTACTTCGATCCCAAAGTCGATGAGTACGAGAAACTCATCACCAATAACCCCATCTTCCGTCGTCGGATTCAAGGAATTGGTGTGGTTAGCCGCGAAGAAGCCATCAACTGGGGTCTCTCGGGGCCGATGCTACGGGCCTCAGGGGTCAAATGGGATTTGCGCAAAGTCGATTCCTATGAATGTTACGACGAACTCGATTGGGACATTCACTGGGAAACAGAAGGGGATTGTTACGCCCGCTATCTGGTGCGGATTCGTGAGATGCGCGAGTCGGTCAAAATGATTCGTCAAGCCCTCAAACAACTTCCTGGCGGTCCGTTTGAGAACCTCGAAGCCCGGCGCATGGCTGAAGGTCCGAAGTCAGAATGGAATGACTTTGACTATCAGTTTATGGGTAAACGGATTCCCCCCACCTTCAAAATTCCCGAAGGGGAACATTATGTGCGCCTCGAATCCGGGAAAGGGGAACTCGGCGTGTTTATCAAGGGAAATAACAATGTCTTCCCCTGGCGGTTCAAAATCCGCGCCGCTGACTTCAATAACCTGCAAATTCTGCCCCATATCCTGCGCGGGGCGAAAGTGGCGGATATTGTGGCCATTCTCGGTAGCATCGACGTGATTATGGGATCGGTCGATCGCTAACCTCTATGGGGGAACCACTGCGTCTTGTTCGACGGTGAGGGGTTCCCCCTTAACGATGGGGGCTTTATCGGCCTGAAGCCCGCTTCCAACTAGCCCGATAGGCCGCTGACTTCTCTAGACGACAGGGATAACCCGCTCGCCCGTCCATCTCTCCAAGACAGGCGAATAACTCGTCAAACCGTAATCGCAGTTCAGGATGAGTGCGCACAATCTCCTGGGCCCGGGGGCTATCTAACGAGACTTGCACTTGACGCGATCGCAAGCTGATACAATAATCGATTCCTGGCTGAAGTTGATGCCGTTGCAGCAAGTTGTTGAGTTGCTGGGTGGTTTGCATCAGCCGCACCTGGGATGAGGCTTCTTGGGTGGCATCATTCTCGTCTTGAGTTAATGCCCGCCAGAACTGACGTAGGCGATCGCCGACTCGCATCACGTTATCCGTACTCCATACTACAATTTGACGCATTTGTCAAGAGGTGCGCCCTGGAGTTCCCTGAAAACATCTCCAGGTAGCGTTCTCTGCATTAATTGTAAGGGAACAGGGGGGGGAAGGCAGCAGGCAGTAGGCAGTAGGCATTAGGCCGCAGGCAGTAGGGGAACCACGTAGGGGCACGCCCTTGCGGTCAGCGAGCGATAGCCGAACCGTGGCTGCCCGAGGACACAGAGGTAGAGGAGGTAGAGGAGGTCAAGGTGAAAGCTTGCCTATTGCCTATTGCCTTCTTCTTGCCTTTCTTCCCCTATTGCCTATTGCCTATTGCCTACTGCCTTCCGCCAAATACAGAGTTTTGTCAAAAATTCAAGCCGTTGACACGCTACATATAGCGTATGCTACAGTCACTACTCCTCGCATACGCTCGAACTTAACCCAACAACTGTGAATCACTTACTCGAATGGTCAGCCAGCCAAGTTGATGAGGCGCTGACCCGTCTTAACGTGCTGTCTTTAGATGGAACCCGCCCTTACGATTATCTCTTTTATGGCAACGAGATGCCACGGCGTAATGATGGTCGTCTCTCTAGCCCGACGTTGGAACGCTACCGCCATATTGAAGCTGGGGGCTGGTGGTGTTCGGGCATTAACCTCCTGACCGGAGAGGATGACCTCTGGGGCTGCTTCAAACCCAACCAGCCTCGCCCTCAAGGGGGTCTTAACCTCAATGGGGAGGGGAAACCCATCAAATACGAACATCCCCCCAAAACCGCCACCGGAGTCTTCGCCCTGCGGGTTCCTTTGCACCTGTGGCAGGCGATCGCCGATCGCGCTGGAGTCCCCCTCTCCCACCGTGCCATCGATGAGGCGAAATCGGACTTTGGCTTTTGGCAATGGTTATTGGATCATCCCCAAATTCCTCTCTGTATTACTGAGGGAGCCAAAAAAGCCGGAACCCTCCTCAGCGCCGGCTATGCCGCCATTGCCCTACCGGGAATTAACGGCGGCTATCGCGTCGAACGAGATCAATGGGGACAGCGGCGGGGCAAATCCCGGCTGATTCCTCAACTGCAACGGCTTAGTCAGGGCGATCGCCCCATGTACCTAGTCTTTGACCGCGATCGCAAACCCAGTACCGTTAAAGCCGTCAATACGGCCCTAGCCCGCACTGGCTATCTTCTCAGTCAAGCCGGTTGTCCGGTACACATCGTTACTTGGAACCCAGATCACGGGAAAGGGGTAGATGATTTCATCGCTAACCAGGGAGTCGAGGCTTTCCATCAAGCGGTGGAGATGGCCTTACCCCTCAACACCTGGAAAGCCCAATCCCTAAACGCCCTAACCGTTCTCCCCGCCCAAGAACTAAACCGTCGCTATCTCGGAGATATCCCGATTCCCGAGAATCAGCCCCTCGTGGCCATTCACTCCCCCAAGGGAACGGGCAAAACCCAACTGCTGGCCCAAGTGGTTCAGCACGCCAAAGCCCGAGATCAGAAAGTCCTGGTTTTAGGCCATCGGGTGCAACTCGTTGAAGCCCTCTGTCACCGCTTTGAGTTGCCCTATGTCAGTCAACTGGCCCAGCCGCAACGTCCTGAGGTGGGCATGGGACTCTGTATCGATTCCCTCCATGGGGACTCTCAGGCCCAGTTTGACCCGGACTATTGGCAGAATGCCCTGGTGATTATCGATGAAGTTGAACAAGTTCTCTGGCATGGTTTAAATTCCGATACCTGTCGCAGTCAACGGGTGGCGGTGTTGCGATCGCTCAAACGGCTGATGGAAAATACCCTAGGTAATCAGGGGCAGGTGTTCGTTGCCGATGCCGATTTGAGTGATATGGCCCTAGAGTACCTCTGTACCCTAGCGGCTGTGGATGCCCAACCCTTTCTGATTTCCAATCCCTGGAAACCTAGTAGTGAAGAATCCTGGGAGGTTCATCACTACAGCGACAGCACCCCCAAACGCTTCGTGAAAGACCTCGAAACCTATATCGAGAAGGGCGGTAAACCGTTCGTCTGTCTTTCAGCCCAAAAACTCACCAGTCGTTGGGGGACGCGATCGCTCGAAGCCTATTTCCGCCAGAAATTTCCCGAACATCGCATCCTCCGCATTGATGCCGAATCGGTGGCAGATCCCAAACATCCCGCCTATCATTGCACCCGTCATCTCAACGAGTGTCTGAAGGATTACGATCTTGTCCTGGCTTCCCCGGCCCTGGAAACAGGGGTGAGTATTGACGAACTGGGCCTGTTTACCTCCGTGTGGGCGATCGCCCAGGGAGTCCAATCGGCCAACACCGTCCGCCAAGCCATGGCCCGCGTGCGGGAGGCGGTTCCTCGCTACCTCTGGGCCGCCCCCTATGGCTTTAATAAGGTGGGAAATGGGTCTACGTCGATTCCGGGGTTGTTGACCTCCGGTAAACGTCTAACTCAACTCAATGTGCGTCTGTTGCAACAAGCGGATTTTGAGGGGATTGATGATATTGATGTGGGCTTCCAAGCCGAGTCTCTACGCTGTTGGGCCAAAATGGGGGTTCGCCTCAATGCCTCTATGGCCAATTACCGCAGTACCATTGTCGCGGCCCTACAGGCCGAAGGTCACCGACTCTGTCCCGTGGCCGCCGCCAAACGGCGATCGCGCTCTAGCAAAGCCCCGAAATCCGCCTGTGACACCCTGCACGATCGCATCGCCGAGGTGCAACAACAAAACTATGATCGTGAATGTCTGGCCATTGTCGAGGCTTCAGACTTGAATGAAGCGGAGTATCGGGCTTGTAAGAAACGCTTAGTCAAACGGTCTGGTGATCGTCGGGCCCTGCGTAAATACGAACTCCACCGCCGTTATAAAGTCCCCGTCACGCAAGCCTTAGTGCAACAAGATGACCAGGGGGCCTATCAAAAACTGCGGCTTCACTACTACCTCACCGTGGGGCGGCCCTTCCTGGCCCAGCGCGATCGCCAGGTGGCCCAACAGTTGATTGAACAAGGACAAGGTCAAATCTTTCAACCGGACTTCAACCGTTCCCAACTCGGGGCCACGGTGGGAACGATGCACCTCTTAGGGATTCACAAATTTCTGGAAACCCCGGAACGGGAACTCTCGAATAATGATCCAGACTTACAAAAGCTGGCAGAGTTAGCGTTGAAGTATCGTCAAGATATCAAAACAACCACCGGCATCGGCTTAGCGAAAAACTCCACCCCGATGGTGATTCTACGGCGGTTCCTGGACAAAATCGGCTACGGCTTAACCTGTTTACGCTGTCAACGTCGCCAGAAGAAGGTGTTACGGATTTATCGTCTGGATGTCCCCAATGATGACCGTCTCCTCATTTTCCGCAACTGGTTAGCTGTGGATCAACGGATTCCCAATCGGGGAGATCAGGAGGTTACAGTCTCCGACGTTGCAGGTTCTGCGGTTACGGTGCAGGACAATACTTGTGTTCAATTGACGTTGGATTTGTAGGGAATAGGGAATAGGGAACAGGGAACATAAACAAGGTAGGGGCGTACCCTTGTGGTCGCCCTGGGCAAGCTAGCAAGAGGCAATAGGGGCGAAAAACTTTTCTCCTCTACCTCCTCTACCTCTCTAACTCCGTGTCCTCGGGCAACCACAAGGGATTGCCCCTACGGGCGACCACAAGGATACGCCCCTACGTCTTTTCTATTGCCTCTTGCCTTCAAAGATAGCCCTCTAATAGCAAATCCTCACCAATGGGATGCCATTGGTAATTCTGGAGGGGGAGGGCATCGGTCATCTGATTGAAGCCTAAATCAGCTAGGGGGGTTGGGGCGGAATTGCCGCCGATGAGTTTGGGGGCGATGAAAGCCATGACTTTCTGAATCATGCCTTCGGATAGGGCCCGGGCTGCTAACAC
Organism: Sodalinema gerasimenkoae IPPAS B-353; assembly: GCF_009846485.1. Taxonomy (GTDB): domain Bacteria; phylum Cyanobacteriota; class Cyanobacteriia; order Cyanobacteriales; family Geitlerinemataceae; genus Sodalinema; species Sodalinema gerasimenkoae. Next base: position 898,506 of record NZ_ML776472.1, on the reverse strand, counting down.
TCCTCCGCATTCCCAGAGAACGGTCATCATGCCCCGTTGATAGAGATCCTCCATGACGACGCTAGGGGTGAGGTGGGGATAGGCCAGGACTTCGACCCCGCGATCGCGTAATTGGTTCTGAAATTCGGGCTTGGTACCGGTCTCGGTGGCGACGAGGGTGGGGGCTTCGCTAACATCCCAGAGTCGGGCATCCGGGGGGAGGTCTAGGCGACGACTCATGACGACTCGTAGGGGATTTTTGGGACTGTGGTTATGACAGGTGAGATGGGGGTTGTCGTTGCGAACGGTGTTGCCCCCGACGATGACAGCTTCACAGTGACCGCGAAGTTGATGGACCCGTTGTCGGGCGGCGGTTCCGGTGACCCAGGCACTATGGCCGCCTTGGCTGGCAATTTTGCCGTCGAGGGTCATAGCGTATTTGAGGATGCCGAAGGGACGTTTCTCGGTGATGCGGTGGAAGAAGGCTTCGTTGAGACGGCGACAGTCGGCTTCTTCTACGCCGACAATGACTTCGATGCCTGCCTCTTGTAGACGGGCGATTCCGCCGCCGCCAACTTTGGGGTTGGGGTCGACGGTGCCGATGATGACTTTGCTGACTTGGGCTTTCACTAGGGCTTCGGAACAGGGCGGGGTGCGTCCGTGGTGATTGCAGGGTTCAAGGCTGACATAGATGGTGGCCCCCTGGGCGCGATCGCCGGCTTGTTCGAGGGCGAAGACTTCGGCGTGAGGTTGCCCGGCCCCAGGATGGAAACCTTCGCCAATGATGGCCCCCTCTTGCACAATGACGGCCCCCACCATGGGGTTGGGGGCCGTTTGTCCCTGGGCCCGACGGGCAAGGGTGAGACAACGCTGCATCATGGCGCGATCAAAGGGACTGGTCATGGGGAAGAGGGAACAGGGAACAGGGAACAGGGAACAGAAAAAGACGTAGGGGCGTACCCTTGTGGTCGCCCGTAGGGGCAATCCCTTGTGGTTGCCCGTAGGGGCATACCCTTGTGGTTGCCTTAGAGGGTGGGAGTAGGGGCTAGAATTGAGGGCAGATCTGATGCTTGGGGAGGCTTTGTGATGGTGTGGGGACGATTGGGACGACGAGGGGTTTCGCTTTTGGGGGCGATCGCTCTGCTGGGATGGCTGGCGGGAGGCTGGCCACCGGGAGGGTTGCCGGGGATTGCCCAGGAGATGCGATCCTCTCCTCTTGATTCTGCCGCAGAACGGGCGTTGAATCAGGGTTTGCAGTTGGTGCAACGGGATGACCTTCCTGGGGCGATCGCCGCCTTCCGGGAGGCGGTTCGACTCGATCCGGAGTTTTCTCCAGGGTACTATAATCTCGGGCTTGCGTTGCGTCAGTCTGGAGAGCTACAAGAGGCGGCGGAGGCGTTTTTACAGGCGGTTCGGACGGATTCGGGGTTTGCTCTGGCTCATGGTAATCTCGGGGCCGTTCTCCTAGAGGCCAATAATCTGCCTCGGGCCCGTCAGTATTTGGAACGGGCGATCGCCTTGGATTCTCGTTTGGGGGTCGCTCATTATAATTTGGGTCTCTTACACTATCAAGAAGGGGACTTGGATGAGGCTTTCTCGGCATTTCGTTCAGCACAACGGTACACGAATAATGCTCCTGAACCTTCTTACTATTTGGCTCTAATTTATACTGAGCGGGGTCAAATTCGCCGGGCAAAATCAGCATTGCGCCAAGCTATTTCCTTGAATGAAAATTATGCCGAAGCCCACTATCAATTGGGTGCTATTTTACTGTCGGAAGGAGATTTAGATGAGGCGCTGACGGCATTTCGTGCGTCTCGGGAAGCGAATCCTGGCTATGCCAATGCCTATTATGGGGCGGGTTTGGTGTTTCTGCAACAGGGGAACTTTCAACAAGCCCGAGAGGTCTTGGAATATGCCCGCGATCGCTATCAGGCTCAACAACAACCGCAATGGGTTCAGCGGACGGAACAGCTTTTGCGGAGAATCAGTAATTAATACTAGATGATGGATAATTAAGGTTATGTTGGGACAGCAGGCTTGGCGATATTTGAAAACGGTGATGGGGATAATTTTTCGTCACCCGATTACGGGAACAACGGTAGTGGCAGAATTGATAGAGGGGGAAAATGCGGGGAAATTGGTGTTGATTCAACGGCGGGATACGGGCCGTTGGGGACTTCCTGGGGGGATTATTGATTGGGGGGAGGATATTCCGACGGCGGCGCGGCGGGAACTCTATGAGGAGACGGGGTTACAGTTGCATCAGTTGGGGCGTTTGGTGGGGGTGTATTCCCATCCCGATCGCGATCCCCGGATTCACTCAATTTCGATTGTGGTGGCGGCGCAGGTGACGGGAGAGTTTAACCCCCAGGATACTCAGGAAGTTCTCGGGGTGCAGGCCTTTGCCCCCTCGGAGATCCCCTATGACCGTCTCTGTCATGACCATGAACAACAACTACGGGATTATTTCGCCGGAAAGACGGCGATCGCCTAGGGAACTCCTCCCTCCTAGCGATTTTTGATAAGACTGGTTACCCTAAGGAAAACTAAGTCAGGAGGCCGTATCATGTTGAATCGACCGCAACGGATTGACCCTAAACCCGGACAAGAATCGGTGTGGGATTATCCCCGTCCCCCTCGCTTGGAACCGGTTTCCGGTCGCCTTTGGATTGTTTTCAATGATGAGGTAATCGCCGATACAGAAAAGGCGTACCGAGTCTTAGAAACAAGCCACCCTCCGGTCTATTATTTTCCTCCAGAGGATATTCAGATGGAGGTTTTAAAATCCTCCCCTCGCCAAACCTTTTGTGAGTGGAAGGGGGCTTGTCGCTACTACAGTGTTGAGGTGGGAGATAAACAGGCGCGAGAGGCGGCTTGGTATTACCCGAATCCTGTTCCTGAGTTCGCGGCGATCGCCGGTTATGTGAGCTTTTACGCCAGTCAGATGGATGCCTGTTATATACGGGATGAAAAAGTTGACGCGCAGCCCGGTGACTTTTACGGCGGTTGGATTACTCAAGATATTGTTGGGCCGTTTAAAGGGATTCAGGGGAGTTGGGGTTGGTAACTGAGGCGGTTTCTGTACAACTACTCGGATAGATGTTAGGTCAATGATTCAATAACTTGAGGTGAAACGGAAGGTTAAACGTAAAACAAAACTTAAGGATAGAGAATTGGAAGATTCAGCCGCTCTCTGGGGGCGTTATAGTAGGAGTAAATGACCTAGCTGGGGTCACTCAGCTCTCCAACGCATCTATTCCGAGGCTTCTTCGAATGATCCAGCGGCTTGGGATGGGTCTCTATGGCATGGGCTTATCTTCGGCCAAGTCCCAATTGTCCCGATTGCCTCACCGCTAACGTTTGTGCCGATGGTGACTCTCCTATCATGAAACTCTCCCCTAAGTCCCGGGACTTCCTAGCTCCCATGCGTCGTTCTCGGGGGCGTCAACCCCGTCAGGGGATTCCGCTGCGAGCGGTGTTGGTGGCCCCCTTTGCGCTGCAAATTGCCTTGGCGGTGGGCTTGACGGGATGGCTGATTGCTCGCAATAGCCGGTTAGCCAGTGAGTCGATGGCTCAATCCCATCAACAACAGATGAGTGAGATGGTACTTCACGATCTAGAAGCCCATCTCAAGCAGCTCAGCCAAGTCTCTCACTTGAACCGCCGCTATCTAGAGAGCCAACTGCTCGATCCGGCCTCCGTCGATTATATTGAAGCCCTCCTATGGCATCAGCTACAAACCTTTCCCCTCATCTCCGCCATTGGCTTTATTAACACCAATGGCGATACGATGGCCGTGCTTCGGGGCCAAGACTCCGAGAGTCTAACGCTACAAAAACGCAATGGCCAGTTACGGGCGATTTGGGTGAATCAAAATGGCCAAGAAGTTCGTGAGGAAGAGACCCTAGCGACGTTCAACCCCCAGGGGTTTCTCAGTTATCGGAACGCCTTACGTCGAAACGAGCCGGGTTGGAATGAAATTGTCCTATCTCCAACGCCGCCCCTAACCCCTCTGATTAGCTTTTCTGAAGTGGTGGGATCTCAAGAGAATCCCCTGGGGGTGATGGTGATGACTCTGGAACTGATTACCCTCAATGAGTTGTTAAGTCACGATGATATCAGTGATGGGGGGGATGCTTTTCTGGTGAATCGCCAAGGCCAAGTTTTGGCCGCATCCCTGGCGAAAGAGGGCCAGGCCCGGGAGCGGTTTCTGGAGGAGATGCGATCGCAGACTCGGGCCCGAGAGAGTCAATTTCCCTTTATTCAGGGGATTACTGAGGCGGTTGAGACTGAGTTTGGGGCTTGGGATCAGCTCCAGGGGGGGCATCGCTTACGATTGCGTTTGCGCGATACACCTCATTTTGTCGAGATCACTCCTTTTCAGATGGATGGGGGAGTGGATTGGTTCTTGGTGATGGGGATTCCCGAATCTCGGTTTTTAGGACATTTGGATGGCAGTAGTCGTCAGACGCTCATGATTTGTCTGGTGGCAATTTCGGTGGCGGGGGGCTTAGGCTGGTGGGCCTCTCATTGGATTGCCCGTCCGGTGAAACGGCTACAGCGAGCGGCTCGGGATGTGGCGGAGGGGAACTTGTCGCGGCGGGTTCAGGTGCGTCAACCCCGAGAAGTGGCCGATTTGGCCGATTCCTTTAATCTCATGAGTGAGGATTTGGAGCGATCGCACCTGAATTTAGAAGCCACCGTCGCTGAACGAACTCAGGAACTGGAGCAAGAAGTCAAGGAACGACAAGCCATTGCCGCCCAATTGCATCGCTCGGAAACGCGCTATCGTCTCTTGGCCGAGGGAACTCAGGAGGCGATCGCCCTGTTACAGAACAGGCGGTTTAGTGATTGTAATAATGCCGCGTTGGCCCTATTTGGTGTAACCAGTAAGGAAGAGTTTTATGGGTTAACTCCCTGGGGTCTGTCGCCGCCCTATCAGCCCGATGGTCGTCCTTCTAAGGAAGTGGCCCAGGACTGGATTAAACAGGTTTTCCAGAATGGCCCTCAACGCTTTGAATGGGTCCATCAGCGGCTTGATGGCACAACATTTTTCTGTGAAGTCTGTCTGAGTGCCATTGAGGTGGAGGGTAGCACCCTCATTCAGGCCGCTATGCGGGATATGAGCGATCGCAAACGGGCAGAACTGGAACTGCGGCAGCGGGAAGAACAATATCGGACGTTGGTGGAAACGGCCAATTCGATCATCCTGCGTTGGAACCTAGAGGGGAACATCACCTTCATCAATAGCTATGGTGAAGCCTTTTTTGGCTATGGCAAGGATGAGTTACTCGGACAACCCGTTGCAATTCTGGTACCCGAAAGCGGTACGACCTTTAATTGGCGAGGGTTTGCCCAAGATTTACAGGATAATCCCCAATGTCGAAAAACCCGTGAAGACCCCAATATCTGTCGTGATGGAACCATAGTCTGGGTTTTGTGGGCCAATCAACCCCTGCTGAACCCCGATGGTAGCTTATCTGAGGTTCTCGCCGTGGGGACCGATTCAACGGAGCGTAAACGGGTTGAGGTGGAACTGCGACAGGCCAAAGAGGCCGCAGATTTGGCGAACCGGGCCAAGAGTGAGTTTATCTCCAATATGAGTCATGAACTGCGTACACCTCTTAACGGGATTCTCGGTTACACTCAAATCTTTAAACGGCAGGGCAATCTGCCTCCAGGAGTGGCCAATGGGGTGCAGGTCATTCATCAATGTGGAACTCATTTGCTGACGTTGATTGAGGATATTCTCGATTTTTCTAAGTTGGAAGCCCAACGGATGACCCTCGTGGACAGTCCTTTTCCTCTAGGGAGCTTCCTGGAGACGGTGGTGCAGATGTTCCGCCTCAAGGCGGCGCAGAAGCAGTTGAACTTTGTCTGTCTTGTTCACGAGGATTTACCGAAGGCTGTGGTGGGTGATTCTAAGCGTCTGCGTCAGGTTTTGATTAATCTGCTGGGAAATGCGATTAAGTTCACAGAACAGGGATCGGTGACCTTTGAGATTTCCCTGAAACAATCGGCCGCCCCCGAAACGGGCGATCCCTGTCAGATTCGTTTTTCCGTACGGGATACGGGGATCGGCATGAGTCCAGAACAGGTGTCCCGTGTGTTTCTGCCGTTTGAACAAGTCAGTGATCCGGCGTACCACTCCGAGGGAACAGGGTTAGGCTTGACGATTAGTCAGAAAATCGTCCATCAAATGGGAGGAATCCTGGCGGTTGAGAGTGAGTTAGGTCAGGGGAGTTGTTTCTGGTTTGAGATCTGGTTGCCGAAAGCATCAAGCTGGTCAGACGAAGAGCAACCCTTAGGACCCCTGGGAGTCCGTCGGGGCTATCGTGGCCCTCGTCGTCAACTCCTGATTGTGGATGATATGTCGGTCAATCGTTTGGCCCTGGTTCAACTGCTGACGGATTTGGGCTTTGAGATTTGCGAAGCTCAGGAGGGAGAACAGGCCCTGGCCTTGGCCCTTGAGCAGCCGCCGGACTTGATTATCACTGATCTGGTCATGTCGGGGATGGATGGGTTTGAGCTGATTCGTCAACTGCGCACCTATCCCACTTTGGCTGAGATTCCCATTATTGCTACCTCCGCGAGCACCTTAGTCCAAGAGCGCGATCGCAGTTTTGCCGCTGGCTGTAACGAATTTCTCTGTAAACCCATCAATACGGAGGTGATGTTAGACCAACTGGACAAGTATCTCAATTTAGAATGGGTGTATGAGTCCACCGGGCCCCAGCCTGATGACAGACATGGCTTCACACAGACCCCAGAGCCGGAGCTAATGGTTTTTCCCAAGCCTCAGCAGCTTGATGAGTTGATTCATTTGGCCAAACGTGGCAGCCTCAAACGGTTGTTGGATATAGCGGACGAGTTGGTTAAAGATAATCCAGACTTAGACCCGTTTGCACAACATTTGAAACAGCTTGCTCGTACTTATCAAGATAAAGCCATCTTGACACTACTCAATCGGCCTTAACTAAAATTTCTGATGAATGCAATTCCCACTACCAGCCAATCGATTTTAATTGTAGATGATGATCCTGCAAATTTAGAGGTTCTCTCAAGCCTACTGGAACGATCTGGGTATGAAGTGTTAGTGGCCCGAGATGGTCAGAGTGCAATTGAGCGGGCCCAGTATGATCCACCTGCTCTCATTTGTTTGGATGTGATGATGCCAGGCATTGATGGCTTTGAAACCTGTCGCCGGTTGAAGGCAAATTCAGAAACAGCAGCGATTCCTGTCATTTTTATGACGGCGTTATCAGATCTTGAGCATCAGGTGCTGGGGTTGGAGTTGGGGGCAGTGGATTACATTCCTAAGCCTTTTTATGAGGATGTGGTCTTGTCTCGGGTGCAACTCCATCTGCAATTACGGAGTCTAACGGATTCCCTCACCTCTCAGAATCATCAGTTGGAACAGCTTGTGGGCGATCGCACTCATGAGTTACAAGAGACCATTTATCAACTGCAAACGACTCAGCAAGAGCTACAAGAACGAGAACAACAGCTTGCGTATGATGCCTTACATGATTCTCTGACGGGATTAACCAATCGGGTATGGTTGATGAATCGCCTCAATCGCCTGATTAATGATTCTGACAATGCTCAGGAGTTTGCCGTTTTATTTCTCGACCTCGATCGCTTTAAGGTCATTAATGATAGTCTCGGTCACTTGGCCGGGGATGCTCTCCTCGAAACTGTGGCTCAACGACTCCTCGATGCCCTCGAGCGTGATTCTCAAGAGTGGGATCTTCTCAGTCCTGACTTTTTTAGACCTGGTATGAGTACGGTCTCTCGGTTGGGGGGAGATGAATTTGTGATTCTCTTAGAAAATATTTCCAACTTGGATGATGTATTAGAGGTGGTGCGGCGAGTCCAGAGACAGTTTTCATTGCCCTTTTACTTAGACCAAAACTATGAGGTATTCACCAATGCTAGTATTGGAATTGCCTTAAAAAATTCCAACTACTCCCATTGTGAAGATGTCCTGCGCGATGCGGATATTGCCATGTATCAAGCCAAACAAGCAGGGCGAGGTCAATATGCAATTTTCAATCCTAAAATGCAAGCCCGAGCTAAATTGCGCCTAGAGTTGGAAAATGAGTTACGCCATGCAGTAGAACATGGTATTATTCTTCAAAGAGACTGGCAAAAAAATTGGCAGCATTTTCGCTCGATTAACCGTAGAGTTGATAATGAATTCAGTTTATACTATCAACCCCTAATTTGCCTCAAAACCGGACGAGTTCGAGGCTTTGAAGCCTTGTTACGTTGGCATCATCCCCAAAAAGGACTCATCTCTCCCATTGATTTTATCCCCATTAGTGAAGAAATTGGGCTGATCCATCAATTGGGAAGTTGGGTCTTTTACGAGTCTTGTCAACAGTTGTCTCGTTGGCGATCGCAGTTTCCTGACCTCAAAGACCTAACCTTAAATGTTAACCTATCGACCATTCAACTGATGCAGCCCCAGCTCGTTGAATTTATTGAAACCACCTTAATGGGAGTCCCACTTCCGAAGGGCTGCATCAAACTAGAAATCACCGAAACCTGTTTATTGCAAAGTAATGCCCAAGTGTTTGACATTCTCCGTAAGCTTCAAGAATTGGGCTTATCCCTCTGTATCGATGATTTTGGCACAGGATACTCGTCATTAAGTCGCCTCCACGAGTTCCCCGTTCATACCCTCAAGATTGACAAAGCCTTTGTTGCTCGTTTACAAGAGAAATCGAATGGTACCACCGACAATGGCAATGAAATCGTTCATACCATTATCACCCTAGCCCATGCCTTGGGTATGGATGCCGTCGCGGAAGGGATTGAAACCCCCATGCAGTTGGCAATTGTGCGGGCCATGGGCTGTGAACTGGCCCAAGGCTATTTGTTTTCTCGCCCACTTCCCCCGGAGGAGGCGGTGAGTTTCTTGGTTACGCCAGAACGATTTACAGACTGGATGCCACCGTTTGTCAATCATTCTAAGCCCTCGTCTACCACTTGACAGTATTTAGCTCGGTATGAACTCACAACAGCTTGACCACGGCACAATTCTGATTGTTGATGACAATCCAGCTAACTTGGATGTCTTATCCGATTTTCTGGACAGTTCTGGGTTTGAGGTTTTAGTGGCTCAAGATGGCTATAGTGCCATCGATAAGGTCCATTATGCACCGCCTCATCTGATTTTATTGGATATTATGATGCCGGGAATTGATGGCTTTGAAACCTGTCGTCGCCTCAAGGAAAATTCCGAAACGAAAGAGATTCCCATTATCTTTACCAGTGCGTTGGCGGATACGGTGGATAAGGTGAAGGGTCTATCCTTAGGAGCTGTTGACTACATTACAAAACCCTTTCAGCAGGAAGAGGTCTTAGCTCGGGTTCGTCTCCATCTCAAGCTCTATTTTATTGGGCAAGAGTTGGCACAACAAAATTCTTTGCTCGAACAACGCGTCAGTGAACGAACAGCAAAACTAAATCAAGCAATTCAAGAGTTACAAACAGCTCAAGTTCAGTTGATTCAGAGCGAAAAAATGTCAAGCTTGGGTCAACTGGTGGCGGGAGTTGCCCATGAAATCAACAATCCGGTCAACTTTATTTTTGGCAACTTGAGTCATGCCAATGAGTACACCACAAGTTTATTAGAAATCATCCAAACCTATCAGGAAAAATACCCTGACCCCGATGAGGAGTTACAGGAAACCTTAGAGGAGTTGGAGTTGGATTTTTTGATTGAGGATTTGCCCAAACTCCTTAAATCGATGCAGGTGGGTGCCGAGCGTATTCGGGAAATTGTTTTGAGTTTACGCAAGTTTTCCCGGATTGATGAGGCGGAGTTAAAGCCGGTGGATATTCATGATGGGATTGATACCACCTTGATGATTCTCCATAACCGCGTTAAGGTGCGCTCTAGCAGCCCCGCCATTGAGATTATCCGGGATTATGGGGATTTGCCCGAGATTGAATGTTATTCAGGGCAACTGAATCAGGTGTTTATGAATCTTTTGGCCAACGCCATTGATGCCCTAGAGGAAAAACGCGATCGCACCGAAGCCACAAGGATTACTATTACCACCTCCATGGTCTCTCAGCAGCGGGCCTGCATCTCCATCGCCGATAACGGAGCGGGAATTGAAGAGTCGGTGCGGGAAAAGATTTTCAATCCCTTTTTTACCACGAAACCCATTGGCAAAGGAACCGGCATGGGGTTGGCGATCGCCTACTCAATTGTCGTTGATAAACACAATGGCTCTCTCGCCTGTCTCTCCCAACTCGGACAGGGGACGGAATTTGTGCTGGAAATTCCCTGCGTTCAACCTAGAAGCAACCGTCCCGCCCCAGACATACAAGAGGTAAGCTCTTAAGACCGGTATCCGCCATTTTCCATAAACTTCTCCAAACAACGGACAAACATCTCCACACCCATGGCTAAGGCCGTTTCATCAAAGTCGAAGCGGGGATGGTGATGGGGATAATCCAGTCGTTTTTCTGAGTTGGCAGAACCGAGGAAGAAATAACAGCCGGGAACCGCTTGTAGGAAAAAGGACATATCCTCTCCTCCCATCGTCTGACAGTTGGGAACGACACCGGCGGGGGTTTCAATAACATGCTCAGCCACAGACCCCACCAGTTCAGCCATTTGAGGATCGTTGATGGTGGCGGGGTAAAGTTCCCAATAGTCGAGTTGATAACTCGCGCCATAGGCCTGAGTCACCCCGGCTAGGGTTTCCTCAATGCGACGACCAAAAAAGCCGGCATATTCCGGTTTAAAGTAACGCACCGTTCCCCCCAACTCGGCGGTATCGGCAATTACATTTAAGGCCGAACCACTGTGAAATTCGCCGACAGTGACGACAGCGGCATTGATGGGATCGATATTGCGGGCCACAATGGCCTGGAGGGCGTTCACCACTTGGGCCCCCACAACGATCGCATCCACGGTTTGATGAGGCATAGCCCCATGGCCCCCCTTACCGAGAATTTTAGCCCGGAACAGTTCCACCGCTCCCATTAAGGCCCCGGGACGAACCCCAACGGTTCCTAAGGGTAGGTTATTCCACAAATGGAGACCGATAATGGCATCCACATCGGGATTTTTGAGCACCCCGGCTTCAATCATCGGTTTGGCACCGCCGGGCCCCTCTTCGGCGGGTTGAAAAATCAGTTTCACGGTTCCGGGAAAATCCCGGTGTTGACTGAGATAATAGGCCGTTCCGAGGGCAATGGCGGTATGACCATCATGGCCACAGGCGTGCATTTTGCCGTCATGACGGGATTTATAGGGAACTTCGTTTTCTTCTTGAATGGGGAGGGCATCCATATCAGCCCGAATCCCTAAGACAGGCCCCGGTTGCTGACCTTCAATCACGGCAACAATGCCGGTTTTGGCGATCCCATCTTGGTAGTCAATGCCCCACTCCCCGAGTTTTGCGGCGATAAATTCACTGGTGAGTTGTTCTTGGAAGCCCAGTTCTGGCCGTTGGTGTAGATGTCGCCGCCATTGAACCAGTTGGGGCTGTAAGGCGCGAATTTCAGGACGTAGGCGATCGTGAAGCATGGCTGGAGAGGGAATGGAAAGGGAGGTCAAGGCGGTCATAGATAATGGATAGTTAACAATGGAGAACAAAAAGTTAAAGGATGGATCGGGCTTGGGATGACTGAGGATGTGAGGGTCTGGAAATCTTCTTGTTTTAGTGTAGGCGATTTTTTTTTGGGTTGCTTGATCGCCTTAAGTTGATAGCTTTGGCTCGATTGCAGGGGGTTGGCTACCTGAGAATTGTGCGATCGCCTGTGGCAAGGGTCAGGGAAAATGCGAATATAATGGCAGTCTTTACTGCTGCTTCCGCTCCGTTGTCATTTTCTGCTGCTGATGCGATCGCCGAATCAACTCGAAGTTGCTGAATATCTTTGCTGGGTGAGTGCTGTCATCGGAACTCTGGTGGCGGCAATTTCTAGTCGGATCGTTTTTGCGGGGGTTCCTATCTCCCTGTCGCTGTTGCTGAATTTAATCAATCGCCGTCGTTTGGAGGTGATGCTAAATCATCAGGCGATGACGGCCTTGATACAGTTACAAGACCAGGTGTGTCAGGAATTTGATGCCCTGTACCGCGATCAACCGGACCTGAGGATGGCTTCTCAGACGTCCCGTCCTCCCTCGCCGCCACCGTTAGATATTTCGGTCTCCTCGTCGCAGGGATTGGCTGAGCAGTTGCAGCAGCTTCAGGGGCAATATGATCAGTTGCATCGGACGTTGGCGGATACTATTGATTATCTGAATCATTCTCCGGTGCCGCAACGGTTGGATGGCTTGGAGCATCGTTTAAGTCAGGTCTATCAGGAGTTGAGTCAGCTGCGACAGCAATGGCAGACGACGATTCCCATTGAGGTGCCGATTCAGGTCAGAGACCGGTCGGTGGAGGGGGAGGTTAGCACCCCACCGGTGACTCGGGAGGCGGCGGTGGATGTCTCGCGGGAGACGCTGAAACCTGGGACAAGTTCTGTCGATTTGCCCTTTCCAACGCCGCGAGAGACGCCAACAGTGGCTAGTTCTGGGCCGGTTACGCCGCCACCGGTTCCTACATTCTCCATTGAACGACGCTCAGAGAAGCGTGATGGCGTTATTGAGCCATCGTTACCCCTAGAGAAGGGGGTGGTGCCGACAACGCCGGTGCCTCAACCGATTCGGGAGAGGTCGCAGACAATTTCTCATAAGATTAATCGTCCTGAACCGGCGGCTGAGACGTTGCCAGAGAGGGAGCCAGAACCGCTACGGGTGACGGAGGTGGGCCTGCCGGAGTTTCAGCCTGCGGCGGAGGCCCAGGGACTACCGCAACAGGTTTGGCATTGTGTGTTTACTCTTGAGGATTGTCAGGATTGGATTAGTGATTTGCTGATTACGCCGGATGGGGAATTATTGATTGCGGCGAGTTTTGATAAGACGATTCCGGTGTGGCATCTGAAAACTGGGGCGTTGATTGGGGCGTTGACGGATCATGAGAGTCCGGTCTGTAGTTTAACCCTGAGTCAAGATGGGTCTTTGTTGGCCAGTGGGAGTTGGGATAAGACGGTGAAGTTATGGGATATTCAGGGGCTACGGCAGTTTCGTCCGACGGCGAAGAAACCTTGGGATGGAACTTTGTTTTTAGGGGATACGCTCACCGATGAGACGGAGGAGGCGGGGTCGGTGCGATCGCTCTCGATGACTCCGGATGGCCGGTTTATTGTCAGTAGTTGGTTTGAGGCCTATTTACAGGTTTGGCAGGTGCGGGTGTCTCCGAAACGTCGCCGCATGACGACCACGTTATGCGATCGCGCGTTGGTCGATCAGGGACGGGTTGAGGCGGTTCGCTTTACCCCCGATGGCAGGGGGTTGGTGAGTGCGGGGGCTGATGGCTCGATTGTGCTTTGGTCGTTTAATGGGGAGACGGGACAGTTTACGCGCGATCGCCTGTTGACGGAGATGTCGGTGCCGGTGAATGCGATCGCCTTTGCGGCTGGGGGAACTCGGCTGGTGAGTGGCAGTCGCGACCATATGGTGCGGGTTTGGGATTTGGCTAGTGGGGAGTTACAAGGGCTGTTTGAGGGCCATCGAGGCTCGGTGACAACCCTGACGGTTTGCCCAGATGGGGATACGGTGGTCAGTGGGAGTTCTGATGGGACGGTGAAACTCTGGAGTTTGGAACAGCAGGGGGCGATCGCCTCGTTCTGTGATGGGGGGGATGCGGTGATGGCGGTGGCGGTAAGTCCCGATGGGGGGGCGATCGTGAGTGGGACGGCCGATGGCACGGTCAAGGTCTGGCGACGAGGCTGAGATGTTTGCAGCGACACATATCATATCTTGTGCCTATTTTGTCGCCACAGTCACAAAAGTTTAAAAATAGAGCGTTACAATAGGGGCAGCACAGATCAACCCAGGAGAGTTCTGACCTATGGCTCTGGTACGACAGGTAGAAATCCGGACGTTGGACTCCTTCCAAGGGGGAATGGCCCAGTTCTACACCCCTCAGTCCAGCCACGAGACCATGTTGGTGCAGGTGGCACCTCAGACCGTTGATGATTTGTTCGTTCATCATGGCCAAACTGACCAATTACTGGTGGTTCGGGGCAGTTTGGTGCTGGTGATTTTGCAGAATCGTCGCTATAACTATATTGCCCTGAGTCAGCAACAGCCCCAGGTGGTGCAGATTCCCCCAGGGGTTCCCCATGGGGCAATTAATTTGAGCGATGACCCCTGTGTTTTAGTCAATGCCGTACTGCGTCACACAGACCCCCACCCTCGGGATTATCGTCCCCTGAAACTGCCATTTCCCTTTGATTTTGAGGCAGCAGCAGCGGCATTAAAAAATCTGGAAACCCCGGCGATCGCCTCGGTGTAAAGGGGTTTTCCTGACCTGGCTTTGCGGAATCTCCTGTGGGGCGGCTGTAGTGGCCCCTTAGAGAATTCACGTGAGGACTCTTAAAATTATGGTTAAGTTGTGGGCAATGGTCGCTCTGTTAGCGGTGAGTCAATTGGCCTGTAATCAGGTGCAGGAGATGGCTGAAGAACCAACTCCCGAGACCCCAGTGAACGTCACAGAATCGGAGTCAGACCCCGCTGAGGAGGAGATGAGTGATGATCGCTCCGATTATTGGGAGATGGAGGTGTCGGAGTTTGAAGAAGGACATCAACTTGAGCAGATGGAGGAGCAACTGACGCCGCGATCGCTCATGGGACTAATCCTCAGCCGCCCGGTGTCCCTGGAAGGACGGTCTGAGGAAATGGTTACCATTGATTATGCCATTGATTATGTTGGCTCCCCGCCCTCTGGGACGGCCGTGGTTAACCATACCATGATTGGACTGCCCGATGACTCGGTCAATAGTAGGCGCTATCGCATTGAGATGACGTGGGATCTTCAAGAGCCTGATGCGGATTGGGAGGTGACCTGGGTGGGACAACAGTTCCGCTGTCAACAGGGTCGAGGACAACAGGACTGGGGTAGTGATTTCTGTATTTAAGGCAGGTTTCAGCGGTTTGTGTCGAAATGTATCCGGGGTGACGGGGCGGTTGCCGATGATATCAATGGTAGAATCGGCAATGCCCCTCTTGATTGGGAGCTGACCGCGCTGCATGGAGAGATTGACTGTGGTTCATACCCCCCTGACGACAACTGATTCCACCCCGATGTTAAATGCCGAGTCTGCGGGCGATCGCACGGCGTTGGAAGTTTGGTTAAATCAACTGGCGGATCGTATTATTGCGGGTGAAGCCCTGGACCGCGAGACGGCCAGGCAGTTAACGGAGATTGAGGGCACTGAGAACATTCTTCTCCTCTGTGCCGCAGCCGATCGCGTGCGCCAAGAATGCTGCGGTAATGTGGTGGATTTGTGCAGTATTGTTAATGTGAAGTCGGGCAGTTGTTCAGAAAACTGCGGCTTTTGTTCCCAGTCTGCCCATCATCCCGGTGAAGACTCTCCCATTTATGGCTTGAAGTCCCCGGAAGAGATTTTGGCCCAGGCCAAGTCGGCAGAATTGGCGGGGGCGAAACGCTTTTGTCTGGTGTCTCAGGGTCGCGGTCCTAAATATAGCAGCCCCAAGTCGCAAGAGTTTGAGCAGGTTTTAGAAACCGTCCGTCGCATTATTGCCGAAACGAGTATTAAGCCCTGTTGTGCCTTGGGAGAAGTGACCCCGGAACAGGCCGAGGAGTTGGCTGAAGCGGGGGTAACGCGCTACAACCATAATTTGGAAGCCTCAGAAAACTTTTTCCCCGAGATTGTCAGTACCCACAGTTGGCGCGATCGCGTGCAGACGGTGAAGAACTTGAAAGCTGCCGGGATTCAGGCCTGTACTGGGGGCATTTTGGGGATGGGTGAGTCTTGGGGCGATCGCCTAGATTTAGCCTTTGCCCTACGGGAGTTGGAGGTGGAGTCGATTCCTCTGAATTTACTGAATCCTCGGGAAGGAACACCTCTGGGCGATCGCGATCGCCTCGATCCCTATGAAGCGTTGAAGGCGATCGCCATTTTCCGTCTGATTCTGCCGACGCGCATTCTCCGCTATGCCGGTGGACGGGAAGCGGTGATGGGTGAGTTACAGGCCCTAGGACTCAAATCAGGACTCAATGCCATGTTAATTGGTCATTATCTGACCACCATGGGACAACCCCCGGAAAAGGATAAAGAAATGCTGGAATCCCTCGGTTTAGAAGGGGGAGAAGCGAGGGTGAATTCATAAAAGGACGTAGGGGCGTACCTTTATGGTCGCCCTCTTCCGGCAGTAGGCTACTGCCTGCTGCCTACTGCCTACTGCCTTTTGCCTTCTTCTCCCCTACTGCCTGCTGCCTACTGCCTACTGCCTTCCCCCCACCATTGACGCTCTTCGCCCTAGCCGCCTAAGATAAGGCAATCTAACCCGTGAGAGAGTGCAGGAAAATTTTATGTCTAAACTGCGGTGGACTGCTTTAACCAGTGGCTTAAGCACCTTAAGCTTACTGGCCCTACCCGCGATCGCCCAAGGTCAGGAGCTTTCAACAAAACAGTTGAATGGTGGTGACAGCCCCATGTTGCTGGCACAAGTTACCTCGGTGTCACAACTGTCTGATGTGCAACCGACCGATTGGGCATTCCAAGCCTTACAATCCCTCGTTGAACGCTACGGCTGTATTGCGGGGTATCCTGATGGAACCTTTCGGGGCAATAACTTCATGACCCGTTATGAGTTCGCAGCGGGGTTGAATGCCTGTTTGGATCAGATTATTGCCTTGGTAGATGGTGGTGATAGTCTCGATCCCAGTGATTTAGCCACCATTCGCCGCTTGCAAGAAGAGTTTTCAGCGGAGTTGTCCACCCTTAGAGGACGGGTTGATCGCTTAGAAGCCCGGACCTCGGAATTGGAAGCGAATCAGTTCTCCACCACGACCAAGTTGGAAGGGGAAGCCATTTTCTCCCTCTATGGCATTGCCACGGGTGATAATGTTATCGGGGATAATATCGATCATATCCCTTCTTTTGGCTATCGTAACCGTCTGGAGTTCCACACCAGCTTCAGTGGCCGGGATTTGCTGATGACTCGTTTGCAAAGCAGCAATATCCCCGCCTTCTCCGATGTGGCGACGGGCTATCCTGAAGGGGATTTGTTCTTCTCGGATGACACCGGTGGCGGCGTGGAAGTGGATGCTCTGGTGTATCAGTTCCCTTTCGGTAATGCCAATGTGGTGATTGCCGCTAATGAAGGGGCCGCCGATGACTTTGCTTCGACCGTGAATCCCTTTTTTGATGGGGATGGTGGCAGTGGGGCCCTATCTCGCTTCGGAACTCGGGCCTCGATCTATTATCTGATGGAAGGATCTGGGATTGGGGTGGAATATCCCTTTGGTGATGCCCTCTCTCTCAGTGCTGGTTACTTTGCTGGAGACAGTGGTAATCCTAGTCGGGGTGCGGGATTGTTTAATGGTCCCTATGGGGCGATGGCCCAGTTAACCTTTACTCCGAGCGATCGCGCGGAGTTCGCCCTGACCTATGTCAATGCCTATAATCAGGAGATGAACACAGGCAGTGTTCTCAATAATGTTCGCCGATTCACCGGTGATATTATCCCGACGGTGAGTAACGCCTATGGCTTCCAAGGCTCATTCCAGGTCTCTGATAACTTTGCTCTCGGGGGCTGGGTGGGTTATGTCAATACCCAAACCCTCTCGACTTTGGGCCAACAGATTAATCGGGGGACTCTAGAGAGTTGGAATTGGGCGGTTACTCTGGCGTTCCCGGATCTACTTCTTCCTGGAAATCTGGCGGGGATTATTGTGGGACAGGAACCCAAAATTACGGGGAATCGTTCTGGCCTCCGGCAGCTAGCTGATGGCGAAAATTTCGTCCGAAGTGACCCAGATACGTCGCTTCATGTGGAAGCCTTTTACTCGCTACAGGTGAGCGAAAACTTGACAATTACACCGGGCTTAATTTGGCTGACTGCTCCCAATCATAATGCGAATAATGATGATGCTCTAATTGGAGTTGTGCGGACAACGTTCAGTTTTTAAAACTCATCCATCGCCATCTAACATCAGTGGGGCGATGCGTTTATCGCCCCCAGTGCCTATTGCCTAGAATAACCATGGCTCGGCTACCGCTCGCCGACTACAAGGGATTGCCCTTACGTGATATAGCAAGTGAAGGTTCGCTTAGGACAATCTTTGCCGGAAAAGGGCAACCACAGCTCGGCTATCGCTCGCTGACCGCAAGGGATTGCCCCTACGTAGTTTCTGTCCTATCCATCCCTACTATTGCTATATCTCCCCTCCTGGGAGGGGCTAGGGGTGGGCACTGGTGTCAAGTTAAGGGGTGAGACCAGACCTGACGGGAGATAGCATCTTTCTTTCGTTGGCGCTTACGCCTAGCTTTAACCAGTCCGAAGGACTGGGCATATTGAACCAGAAAAGGAATGAGTTCATCATCCTCAACACGGCCCTGTTCCCGGGCGCGACTGAAAAAGTAAAGACTGCGGAAAACCATTTCCTGAGAAATGCGGTCAATGGGTTCATGTAAAGCCTCAGAGACCTGGGAACAGACGTCGGTAAGCACCGCATAGAAAATCCAGGTGGCATAAATCTGGATTTCAATGCCATTGGAGCCACCGACCCAGAGGTAAGCCAAACCTAACAAGCGTTTGGTCACGAGAAAGGCCTCCTCAATGCGCCAGCGTTGGCGATAAAGCTCGCTAACGTAGCGGGCGGACAAGACCTCGGGGTCAGTGACATTGGTCAAATAGCGGTAGATGGTTCCCTCCCAAGAGACGGACACCAGACGCACGGGATGGTGACAAGGATTAGAGCGGTATTGCCCTAAATCTATCAGTTCGTCACGAACGTAACGGTTTTGACCGAGTACCTTGAGATTCTTGTAAGCGGTTTTCTCCCGCAAGCGAGTCACAAAGAACTTGCCCGAATCGCTAAAGGCATCAAACCAAGGAAACTTAAAGAATCCCAGGTCAAACACCATTAAACCGCCCTTTGGCAGACGTTCGAGCAATGAGTCAGTCCAAAGCTTATCATTGGATTGGGCTTCAGGACTGTACCAGGCCGCCTGGGGGCGATGGTTGAAGGCATCGACCATCATCATCATCTTGCCGGCCAAGGGGGAGGTGGCTTTTTTGCCGCGATGACGATGCAGTTTCTTTTTTAAGGCTTCGAGGGTTGACCCGTCAGCTAGCCAAATGGCTGGGAACTTAGACCGCACCGGTCTCCAGAATGGCGAGACTTCCCCGGGCGCTGAGGATTGGTTCAAGCGCTCAATGACCTGCTCGAGCAAACTGGCAAACAGATGGGCCGGCAGGCTTTGTAATCTTTGGGATAGAGCCTGTTTACTGATGCGTTGAGCTTTCACCCAAAACAGTCCCTCCTGTTCTAGGGTTCGCAGCACTTCACTTAGCCCTGTCATTTGCCGGTAAACTAGGCTCAGGACAATCGCTGTCATCACCGGCAGGGTTAGAGTTCGCTCTCGTAACCGTCGTCCTTTGTTGCTTACGCTTTTGAGGGAGGCAAACGTTCCCGGACTTAACATCTCGAACAAGCGCTGCTCAATCGTCCGATTCACTGGTCCGGGCACTGAGCGATGTCGTCTGAAGTCCGGGTTTCCCGGTTTGTGATAGGTCTTCTTAGGCATCTTTTGTCCTGGCTAGCTAGTCCTTAGCCTATAAGCATTTTTCCCTTGGTCTCGGGTTGTTTACACTTTCTTGACTTTTCCACGATTTCCTTAACTTGACACCAGTGTAGGGGTGGGTTCCCCCTACTGCCTACTGCCTACTGCCTGCTGCCTTTCTTAACGATTTGCCAGGGTTTTTAAAAGGGAAAAGATGTCAGCCGGATGGGGTTGCGATCGCCGACCTGGGGATTTACGCAGGCGATTATACTCAGTCCAAAATGCCTGTTTTAATGGCTCAATGTCGGACTCGTGAGTGACAGAAATTCGGAAGAGTAAGCTCCCATGTTCCGTCTGTTCCAAGGACTTGGTATGGCTTTTGGGTAGATTTTTGTTGAGGTGTTCTAAGCTTTTAACGAGGGAGTGAAAACAAATCGGTTCACTGAAATTTAAATTGAGTGTTTTTTCAGTTGGACGGAGAATCTGGGCCAGGTCTCCGGGGTTTAAAAATTCCTGATCTGAGGTAGGGTAGCGGTGTGAAAACTTGTTATCCCACGTATCGTAATCACGATAAAAGTATTTACAAATGGCGGTTTCAAGTTCAGTCAATGAGTCGATATGCAAGTCTTGAAGACAGGTTCCGTTCAGGTTAGCATTGTCAAAGTTGGTTCCATAGACACGCACGGATTTGAGAAAGGCATAACTGAAATCGCTATCCTGACAGTTGGCTTGGCTGAGGTTGGCTTCGGTGAAACTGGTATGGGAGAGATTGGCCCCTTGAAGATTGGCTTTGGTTAGATCGCTGCGGCCGAGACGGGCCTGTTGCAGTTGGCTATCCCGTAAGTCAGCCCGATAGAGGTTGGCCCGACAGAGATAGGCTTGTTGTAGGTTGACCTGTTGTAGGTTGGCCCGAAATAGATCCGCTTCGTAGAGATCAGCTTGGAATAAGTCAGCCCCCTGGAGGTGGGCCAAGCTTAGGGAGGTTTTGCCGAGGACGACTCGTCTTAGGTTTGCCCCTTGTAAGGGATAATTCCGTAAGTCTGCGTCGTAAAGGTCTGGGATGAGATGAGGGTTGATGTCCCGCCATTGGTTCCAGGTTTCAACTCCCTGTCTCAGCATTGAGAGATGTTCTAAGTTCGCCATGTATCGCCGACTCTGCGTGTCTCTCTAGTAGTATTACAAAAAAAGTGGTGGCTCGTTGCAATGAATGGAGGCTTGTGGGGAAAGATGGGGCGAAATGGGGACTATTGTTAGGAAATGCTAATTTTTGGGGGTGATGTGAAATGTTAAATCAGGGTTGGACTTATACCGATCGCCTGGATTCGCTACCCCCAGGACTGACGGTTTTAGACTATTATGCTCAACGCTACCGCCATTCAACTCGGCAAATGTGGCGCGATCGCATCCTCCAAGGCCAAATCTATCTCAATGATAAGCCAACTCGCCCAGAAACGCGGCTACAACGGGGCCAATATCTTACCTATCATCGTCCTCCGTGGGATGAACCGGAGGTTCCTCTGAGGTTCGATCGCCTCGGGGAGGATGAGGATATCCTCTTGGTGGGGAAGCCGTCAGGCCTACCGGTTCTCCCGGGGGCGGGGTTTTTGCAACATACGCTGTTGTTTCAGTTACAACAAGAGTATCCCGATATTGCTCCGATTCATCGTTTGGGGCGAGGAACGTCGGGGATTATGGTCTGGGCCAAGTCTCCTCAGGGGCGATCGCAGTTGAATCAGCAACTTCGCCATCAGCAGATGCTGAAAGTCTATCGGGCCTGGGTGGGGGATTGGTCTCATGGCGATCGCCTGACGATTAATCAACGGATTGGGACACTCCCTCATCCAACGTTAGGAACGGTTTATGGGGCCACCGCTGAGGGCCGTTGGGCGGAAAGTCGGGTGGCGGTGTTGAGTCGTTCGTCTGAGGGGGTTCTCTTGCAGGTGACAATTTCGACGGGACGACCTCACCAAATTCGCATTCATTTGGCGGCGGTGGGTCATCCTCTGCTGGGAGACCCACTCTATTCTCCGGGGGGTGGGTTGAATTTAACTGTTAATCCTCAGACCCAAACCTATCCGGTTCCGGGGGATTGTGGCTATTTTCTCCATAGTTTTCGGCTGGGGTTTCATCATCCCACGTCGGGGAATTGGCAATGTTGGGATTGTCCTCCGCCTGACCGGTTGCGGTGATATAGCAAAAATTGGTCTGAATAGGACAAAAAATGGGGGAGAAGTAGGCAGTAGGCAGTAGGCAGTAGGCAGTAGGCAGTAGGTAAGAGAAGGCAACGGGCAATACCGTCCGATCGTTATCCACCCCTTCAGAAAGGGTTGCTCGTTCAGGATAGTCAATCTTCGATTGCTATAGTTTTTGGGGCCAATTTTGTTGAGAAATTCCTTGACATTGTCTTGGTCTTGACATACTATTGAACCATGGGAAAGTGTGGCGCCATATATATAGGGTCTGTGACAGATTGAGTCAAAGCCTGTGGGTGACAGAAAACGGCTTTTGCGGGCTTTGGTGAGAAAGTTTTGAACGAAGATATTAGAAGGGAACTTTTCCAGTTAGCATATCTCGATACATGAGAATCCCCCCTTTGAAGCTGTAGAGAGGGTGGCCGAAGGTGGCGGGGACGTTTTTACCGAAGATTCCATGACTTAGCCAGGCACAAGGATAGCCGAAGCCGGGGGCGATCGCCAGGGTCCACCAGGTTTGGGTGATAATAGAGTAGAGAATGGCCCCAATGGCAACGACGACTCCCAAGACATGGAGTCGCCGACAGATTGGGTTTTCATGGGCTTCGAGGTAGTAGGGGTAGAAGGCTTCGAAGGAGTTAAATTGATTCATTAGAAGGCAGTAGGCAGTAGGCAGTAGGGGGAAGAAGGCAGTAAACAGTAGGCTATTAATTGCGGCGGGAGAAGAGTCCAAATAGGGGGCCGAGTAGGGCCCCGAAGACGAAGCCTCCGGCGTGGGCCCAGTAGGCGACCATACTTTCAGCCCCGCCGGTGTTGACTTGTGCGTCTAAGGTGAGAACACTGTTAAAGGCTTGTTGTAAAAACCAAAATCCGAGGAAGAAAATCGCGGGAATCCGGACGGTGAACCAGAAAAATCCTAGGGGAATTAGGGTTAAGACTTTGGCGTCGGGGAAACGGAAAATATAGGCCCCCATGACGCCGGCGATGGCCCCACTCGCCCCTAGGGTGGGAATCATGGAACTGGTGTCGAAGATATATTGCGTTAAGGCTGCTAAGACACCACAGAGAAGATAGAAGGTCAAATAGCGAGTATGACCCATCTCCTCTTCGATGTTATTCCCGAAAATCCAGAGATAGAGCATATTGAAAATAACGTGGGGAATGCTCCCATGGAGAAACTGGGAGGTGACCAACGTTAGGGGTTCGGGAATCATATCTCCCGTGGAACCCCCCTGCAAACTCTCGGACAGTTGACCGGGAATAAAGGCAAAGTCTTGTAAAAATGCCTGAAGTTCGGGCGTACCAAGGCTGAGTTGGTAGATGAAAATAACAATGTTGGCGGCAATTAAGACATAGGTGACGATGGGGGTGATTTGAATGGGATTCTCATCCTTTAAGGGAACCATGGAACACTAAACCTTGATAAAAACCGGGGTTAACTTTGAACGCTCAACCAATAGACTCGGATGCTAAGAATTTAACTCATCACGGGGAGTCTCAAAGCTAATATTACCGTCTTGACTGAGTTGAGGACGACTCTCCTGGGAACGGGGCCGGATAAGTGGACGAAGGGGAGGAGGCGTGGGAGGCGTAGTCTGTTCTTGATAGCCATAACCGGCGGCGGGGGGTTGATAGCCATAGCCGTCTCCGACTTGTTCGTTGGCCCGAATGGGAGGGATGGGGGGATTGTCTTGTTTCAAGAGTTCCCAGTTGGGTTCTATCTGTTGCGGCTGGATGTTGTCTTGGAGGTTGGCGGATGTGATGCTGGGGGGTTTGGCTTGGGAAACCCCCTGACTGGCGGTTTCGATGATGGCTTTTCCGGATTCGCTGGGGGTGGGGGTGGCGGTGGCGGTGGCGTTGAGGGGAATGAGGGGAAGGGAGAGGGAAGCGAGTACGGCGGCGACACGGCTGCGGGAGGCGGTGGGCCGAGGTTTGAGGATAAATCGCCTGTCTTGGACTTGCAGTTGTAGGGTATCTTGCAAACCCCGACGACGGAGGGCGTTGTTGATGGCACATTGCGATCGCGCCTGTTGTAAACTGGCTTGGGACCGGGAGGCGTTGTCGCTATGGTGGCGGTAGTGATAGAGGGGTTCGGGAAGATGATAGATGTCGGTGAGTTCCGAGATGCGTAAACAGAGATCGTAGTCTTCGGCGTATTCAAAAGCGGGATCGATTCCACCGGCTTGGTTGTAAATGTCTCGACGGATGAGGCGGAAGTGAAAGGTGATAAAGTCGGTTAGGAGGCGATCGCGACTGTAGGGAATACGACAGCGATAGCCTAAGCCGAGGGAGTTTCCTTGACTGTCGATGTCGAGATAGTCGCTGTAGACCATCCCCACTTGGGGGTTCTCATTGAGGATGGCGGCGGTGCGTTCGAGGGCGTTGGGGAGTAAGATGTCGTCTCGATCAATCCAGCCGAGATAGTCCCCGGTGGTGGCAGAAATTGCTGCTTTGAGGGCTTCTCCACGGCCTTGGTGGGGGGCGGCAATGACCCGCACTCGCTCATCTTGGGCGGCTTGCGATCGCGCGATGTCGAGAGAGTCGTCGCTGGAACCATCGTCCCAAATTAAGAGTTCAAAATCGGGGTAGGTTTGTTGCAGAACACTCTCGATGGCCGGTTGGAGATAGTGACAGGGATTGTAACTATTGAGGATGAGGGAAATTTTTGGGGACATGGTTAAACCCAGAGGTGAGGAGCGTTAGGGCAGATTCTAGCACAAGGGATTTAAGATAGGTTTTTGATATCTTGAGCCAGTTTAAGTTTTCTTAAAATCTCTTGACGGAAGGGCATATCAGTTCCCAGTTTTTGGGCTAGGTTGATATAGTCCGACTCTTGTTGGGCGATGGCCTCTGGGGGAATTGTCCCGGAAAAGGCGTTAACGCTGGTTTGCGATCGCCGAGTTTTACCGAAATACAAGACAGGAACCTGATTTTTTCTTAAGGCCATCTGGACGGTTTGCGGGGAATTGACGGGGAAACTATCTAAATAGATATCTCCCACATCCCACCAAAGAGGCTGCTGCTGCCAATCGGGGCGATCGACGACAATCAACTGTTGCCGAGATAGGTTAAACTGGGTCCAGGTTTCTCGGAGGCGATCGCGGCTTGACCCTCCTATATAGGACTGTTCATCCTTATTTGCCAACAACAGCAGTAAACAGGAATCGGCAACCGCTTCAATAATTCTTGCCCAACAGTCTCGCAATTCAACCGTTAGACTCTCCGGGGAAACATCGCTAAAAAAAATGACCCTCGTTGAGCCTAAATCCAGTCGTTGCTTCACGTCTAAATAAGTTTCATCGCGGCCTTGCCTTAACTGAGCAACCGTGCTATGGTGAGTGCTAGATTTGGCCGCCCCAGGCCCAAAACCCTCATCTAACTGGTATTCCGCGACAGGGAAGGGCAAGACGCGCCGCTGAACTCGGGCGAGTTGGTGCAGTTCCAGGAAGGCGATCGCGCTAATCTCCCTGAGTGAATCTCCCCACAACAGCAACTCTGCCAAATTCGCCTCTCGCAGTTGTTGAACCTGTCCCCGCAAATCTCCCGGTAACTGAATCCAATCCCCGCCAACCCAGGATGGCGGCTGGGGTTGCGGTGAATACATGGTTATCTCCCGAGATGGCAACTCTCCCATTCCCTCCAGGGGCCAACTCGGACAGTAGACTCCCGTTTTTCCCGACGTTTGCCCCGAAAACTGCCAATCCAGGTCATACCCCTGATATTTGAGAAAGATTTGTAGGAGTTGCCGCCGTTGACCCAAGAGTTCGTCCAAGGAGACATCTATATAATAGGCGGGCCAAAGACTGACCTGAAGCGAATAGGTGGTTAAAACCTCCAGCCAGTCTTGGGGAGAGTAGCCAAGTTGAGTTAAGAGATACTCCGACAAGGCTGAAAGTCCCTGAACATAGCACATCGCCTCACCGCGACGCTGCCATTGAGGCAGATGGGAGAACAGATGCTGCAACCAATCGGGCCAAAACCATTTGGGAACCGCTGGTACTCCCAAAGACCAATCTCGGCAACACCAATCCTCTCCTTGTAGCCAAAACAGCATCCCTTGCCGTCTCATGGATTCAGAAAAGATGGGATTTTGGGCAACTTTGAGACACAACTGCCGCTCATCAAACGCTCCCTTGCGGGCATTCGTCACCGTTTGTTGCCCCGGATGGAGACGAAACACCGCCAGCGGTTGGTCCACAAACCCCACCGAGAAGCGGGCCAACAGTCGCCACCACAACTCCACATCCACTAACTGACATAAGTCTTCGTCAAACCCTCCCACGGCCTCCAACGCCGATTTCCGCAACAGAACAGCGGTGGGTTCCCCAATTTTGTTGAGGGGAAACTCCCATAATTGGCAATCGGCCAACAGACTTACCCCCGCTTGGCGAGATTGCAAGCGACTCCAGCCACGATGAATCTCCTGACAATGTCTCCAGAGAATCTGCAAGATGGGAATGTCCTGGGCCTGAGGGAATCTCTCCAGCCGACGGACGCAAAACACTAATCCCAAATCAGCATCGGTTTCGGCCAGGTTGACCAGTTGGCGAATACAATCGGGGTCGAGGCGATCATCTTGAAACAGGAATTTGAGATAAACTCCCCTGGCTTCCTGAAGGCAAAAATTCCAATTTTGCACCATCCCCTGATGGGAATGACGGTAGAGGCGACAGGGATGAGGGGAGTTGGCGCTAAAGTCCTGTAGAATCTCTAGGGTGGCATCCTCAGACCCATCGTCGGATAGGAGAATTTCTAGGTTGGGATAGGTTTGCTCACCCACACTCTCTAAAGCCTCCCCTAAAAATTGCTCCCCGTTGTAGGTGGGAATGCACACCGTCACGAGAGGATGAGGGGATGTCTGAGGGGAGTTCGGCTCAGAGGAGAAACTCACGTAAACCTCTTGAGAGCGTGGAAGCCCCGTGTCTTTAGACCGGGGAGGAAAAGCGACAGGGGGACTCACGTAAACCTCTTGAGAGCGTGGAAGCCCCGTGTCTTTAGACCGGGGAGGAAAAGCGACAGGGGGACTTTAGTCCCCGTCAATCTTTCAAGCATAGGCGTAACCATCCTTCCTGTGAATGGGTTTGCAGTATTTGTGGCTGATGCCTGCCACCCTTCGAGAAGCGGTGGTAATATCAAAACTACCAGACGCACGGCAGAGAACCCGTCCCACATAGGAGCCAATTTTCTTCCCCGCTGTGACCGTAGCCGTCACAATGTCGCCAGTCTGAAAGCCTTTGTGAATTTGCCTCCTGGAGCGGTGACGAGTAGGGAATCC
This sequence comes from Sodalinema gerasimenkoae IPPAS B-353, assembly GCF_009846485.1. Taxonomy (GTDB): domain Bacteria; phylum Cyanobacteriota; class Cyanobacteriia; order Cyanobacteriales; family Geitlerinemataceae; genus Sodalinema; species Sodalinema gerasimenkoae. The sequence continues at coordinate 871,446 of NZ_ML776472.1, read as the reverse complement.
GTACTTATTCGTCCCGCACATCTGACGGGTTCCATGCCCCTTTGCTAAAATCAGCAACGGTTTTGACGTCAGAACTTCGAGTGATTCGACGGGTCCAACACAGGCAGCATCAAGCCAGTGAGCTTTAGGTAGGTTGAGCCTCAGTCGATTGAACTTCGTTTGTCCGCCAGTTCCTGTAGTGACTGGGAGTCCTGTGGCTTTGAGAGCCTTGAACAAGGCCCATCGAGTCGAGTTGACGGCAGCCGCATCGTTAAGGGGTGATTTTGCCTGCCCCAGAAGACGACTCAGGACATCAGGCTGGCCCGATAAAAAATCCCGAATGTCCCCATGGCCTTTGGCTTGATTGCATGAGCGGCAAGCCATCGTCAGGTTAGACACCCGGTCAGAGCCACCCTTAGACCGAGGCTGGATATGCTCAACTTCAAGGGGTACATGTTTAGCACCACAGTAAGCACAGGTTCTGCCCCACTTCTCCAACAGGTATTCCCTGACTTCGTAGCCTTGTAAGGCTCCCTGCTGATACTCAACACCTGAGATCTCAGGGTTTTCCATCAATTGCAGGTCGAACCGTACTAGCTCTTGAGTAATCTGGCCAACTGGGGCAAGTCTACGGAATCGGTTAACCCAGGTCATTAGAGTATCTACTCGATGCTGCAAGCTGGGAGCTAACCAACCTTCGGGACGAGTCCGATTCAAGAACCGAGCTGGTCGATATCGGGTCTTGCGGTTTCGTCGAGAACGTCGGAGTTGACGACGAGACAGCAGTGCTTCCTTAATCTGCTGTCCTCGGTGCTGCAACTCGGCAGCAAAGATGATTCGATGCCCTTGCTTCAGGGCAATTCCAGTGACGTTAGAGCCTGGGTCTAATTTGAGTTCGAGGGGTTCAGGATTCGCATCAACCTCCTTGTTGAGAATAATGGTGAATGGGTAGCGTCGAAATACCGAGGCTTTCCCCGCGTTGAGCAGTGATCGTGCTACCCCTGGCTTGCAGGGTGTCAGGGGCTTGCGGTTGGTATCTAAAACGAAAACATGGTTAGACATTGTTGCGTCTCTTCTGATTGCTCGTAACGTTTGCTTCGCTAATGTTCAGAGTCGGTACTTTCCCAATCGCACTGTCTTAACCCCTTAAAACTGTTTAACGATTTGGTTCTAGAGCCGGGAACTAGCACGCATTCCCGGGTAGGAACTTTAACGCTTGCTCTGAACGTAGCCAGTTAAGGCTTAAGCTGGTCAGCTACCTGAAAGCGGGGGGCACGAAGCCCCCGTGCTTCAGCCGGGGGTGCTGACGAGATGAGGGGATGTCCTAGAGGTCTTTTTTTGGGCGCACCTTTTCCATCGTGCTTATAATACAGGGGAAGTTGTCAAGTTGTCAAGAAAAAATTAGAAGAATTTGAGAAAATTGAGTAGAATCGAGTCAGAGTCATTGCCCTAATTCAACGCCATGAAATCGTCCAGTGAACAGCCTCCCGACCCACTCATCCTGGGATTTCGGGCTTTAAGTGATCCCTTGCGCTTACAAATTATCGAACATTTGTGCGATCGCGAACTTTGCGTCTGTGATTTATGCGATCGCCTCGACACCCCCCAATCAAAACTCTCCTTTCATCTCAAGGTTCTCAAAGACGCTCATTTGGTGCAGCCGCGACAAGAAGGACGCTGGATGTATTATCGACTCGACCGAGGACACTTGCATCAATTAGAACAGTATTTAAATCGCCTCAACATCGTAACTACCGATGTTTCTGCTTCTTCCTGTTCCTGAGTTCTAGACTTAAGATTGTTCCAAATCCGTGGAAATCGTCGTACGTGTATTATCATGTTCTACGACAAACACATTAGCATAGACATTGGCAACAATTTGCTTGCCTTCTTGCGTCAAGCCTAAATACTCCAATGCCGGTTCAATCGCTGGATAAATCAACGACCAATACTGTTGAGAATGGCTTTGACGTAAATCCCCTGCATGACGATAGCCCAACTTTTGGTTATAGTTTGCCTCCTCATACTCATAGTAAAGAGCACCTAACTTATTGAGATAACGGGGATCACTTAACTGGCCAATCAGATCTGCCGCACGAGTTAAGCCGGGAAAGCCAGAGGTATCCTCATAGCCAGGACTCTCCGACGATAGGGTACGAGTTAACTCAATATTGTCCTTAATTTCTCGGGCTTCAATCAGCTTATGGCCGTGGAATCGTTCCTCTACAAAGCGTTGACTGCGATCGACATGATAGGGGGCTAAACTGGCATCCGTGGCACCACAACCGAGTTGAATTAGCTCGCCCTTGCCAGAATCAAAACAATGCTTTTCTAGGTTATCCTGACGACAAACTCCCTTGACATAGCCAATATCACTACAGACCAGCGAGAGAATAAAATGGAGCCAATCTTCGCAGCTAATTCCTCCCTCACGGATATGTTTTCCTCGGAGAATTTCCTGACCCACCAGTGCTACACCAATGGTATGTTCTACAGTATGGTAAAGGGCATCACTGTTGGCAATATTTTCCAATGCCATGCCACCGGCCCAAGCGATAATATCAGCATAATCAGGTTTATAGCCGCCATAGGTGCGATGATACCCTTCCCGTAACTCCTCGACAAATGCTTGAATTAAAATTTCAGTGGCGTTGAACATTTTTCGCTCTCTGGCAAACCCACGGTTGGGGAAGTTTAGGTAAATGGCAGATCGCCCTGATAATTGGAAATTGGTAACCTGATCTTAACGGTTGCGATCGCCCTTGGCAATTGAGGCGATCGCCCCCGAGTGGTACAACCCACCCCCCTGTCCCTGATCCCTGACCGTAACGGATGGCCCTAACCCGACGACAACTCACACGATACACCCTGTCCCTAGGACTCGCCGCCTGGCTTCCTGGCCGACTCCGGTCATCTCAAGATAGCCAAACACCACCCCTCGTCACCCCCACCTCCCTCTCTGACACCATAACCCGTCAGGTCACCGAGATTCTTAACGCATCCCCCAAATTGGATGTCGCTGAAACCCAACTCCTCGTTCCCACCTATCTTGGCAACGACCAACGCCGCTACTATGGTCAGGGAACCCCCGAGGCCTTGAATGTCCAACATCGATTTTACCTTGGTAGTGGCATTAGCATTGTGGGTGGCGTCCCCTACACCTGGAGTGGGGCCGGCTGGACCGGACAACCGACCCTGGTGCGCGATCGCGGCCGTCTCTATTTGGTCATTGGGGCTTACGACCACCAACTGCGAAAAATCGATCTAGACACCCAAGAGGTGGTTTGGACCTATCGATTTGACGATATCCTCAAAGGAACCGCCACCATCTACATTGATGAAACCGCCAGCGAGGAGAATCAAGTCGTCGTACTACAAGGAAGTCGTCTAGGCAATAATAAATCCCTAGCCTCTGCGTTTGTCCCCAGTTTTCGTGCTGTTTCCTTCCGAACCGGTCAAGAACTCTGGCGCATGAATATCCGTAGAACCGATAGTTATAGCCGAGACAATGATAGTTCTCCGCTCTATTTAGGCAACCATACCCTCTTCAACGCCGGGGAGAACTCCATCGGCTATTTTATCAACAGTCGCGTTGAGCAACGTCGTCCCGAGCAAGGATTTTTTGTCCCCGAAGTTTATAAAGAACTGCAACTCTACGAAGCCGAAGATGTCCCCCTGTACCAGGGTAACCTCGTCGCCGAATCCTCCCCCGCCCGCTCGGGCGATCGCCTCTACTTAGCCTCAGGCGGGGGACGCATTTACGGGATTGACATTCCCAGTCAGGAGATTGTCTGGCGATTTCGCGCTGGGGGAGACCTCAACGGAAGCATCAGCATCGCCCAAGACGGTAAACTCTTCAGTACCGTCGATCGCGAACGTATCCCCGGCCAGGGAGGCGCCTACAAACTCGACCCCAGTAAACCCGATCCCGACTGCGTGGACTGGTTTCTCCCCACCGGAAATGTCCGTTTTGCCGAATGGGAGGGAGGAATCACCGGTTCCGTGGCCCTCAATGACCAATATCGCGCCCCCAACACCCCGCCTCTGTTTGCCACCAACGCCATCGACGGTCATCTCTACATCGGCAGTCAAACCCAAGTCACAGGGGAAAAGGTTCCCGGCCCCTTCCAACAACACCAGTACGACACCCCCATTATCATCTTCAAAGACCGTATTGGCGCCTCCATCTCCACCCCCATCTTCACCGATGGCAATCGTCTCATCTCCGCCGGCTATAACGGTGTCCATCTGTTTCAACTCAACTATGACATCGCCTCCCCTGACGATCCCCTGGCCCTAGATGGGGGCCAGGGACAGTTCTATCGCATCAGCGTCGAGAAAATCTCTAGCTTCAACCTGGGAGGATCGTTTGAGGCCACCCCAGTTGTCTGGGATGGCCTCGTCTATCTCTGTAGTCGCGACGGCTGGATGTATTGTCTTGGCTAGAGCAATATGGCGTTAGCTGTCGAGATACCAGCTATCCCGCAGGGCCAGCATTTCTTGGATTTCAGCGGTTTGCGTCTCGATGACCATTTCGGCAAACTCTTGCAGTTCCGGGCGATCGCTATTGTCCAACACCTGACGGGCCATATCTAATGCCCCTTCATGATGGGCAATCATGGCATTGATATAGCGCAAATCAAAATCGTCATCGGCTTCACCGAGATCCATATCCATTTTCATGGCAGATTTCATGCTGTCGCTCATCTCTACCGTCTGAGACATCTGAGCATCATACATCTGGCGCTCTTCCGGGGCCTCAGCATACCAGTCACCGCGCCAGTCTTCCATCTGGGTAATCTCGTCTTCTTGAGCGTCAATAATTTCCTGGGAGAGTTGGCGAATTTCTTCCCGTTCCGACTTATCTAGGGCATCTTCGGCCATCTCAACGGCACCCTCATGATGGAGGATCATGGCATCGAGGAAGCGCAGTTCAAACTCCTCATCAGCCGGGCCGAGATACATGGCCGTCATGTGCATTCCATGGTCGTGCATCTGACCGTCCATAGACTCGCCAGGCATTCCAGGCTCATCCATCCCCTGATTCGGCTGTCCAGGAGCATCCATGCCAGGTTGGGGGGCCATGGGGTCTTCGGGTTCCATTCCCTGGGGTTCTTCCGGCATCCCGCCGCCATCAGCCATGGGGGAGTCGGGGTCTTCTGGGGCACTACAAGCCCCGAGTCCTAACGCCAGGGCTGCGGTCAAACCCAATCCAGCACCGGTCAATCGCTTAAAAGTCTTCATAAAAATGTTTCTCCTCCAAGGTTTAGTTAAGGGTAAGGGAAAATAAACGCAACGGTATCCAGTTTTGGATCTGAGTTGACTCCCTTTTGCTGTGATCTCCCTGGAAGCTTGACCCGAGAGACCTTGTCATTCTGGCAAATTTCCAGGGCGATCGCCCCCACCTTTCGATAGAGTTAAATCTCTCTCTAAAGACCTAAATCGACAGCAATGCGATGGGCACAGGCAAAGCCGGAAAAGGCGACTGCATTTAGGCCCTGACCGGGAAAGGTGCTATCACCGACACAATACAAGCCGGGGACGGCAGTACGATTGAAGGGCATGGTCAGTAAGCCGGGGAGTTTATGGCGGGGAATGGGGCCATAGGTACCTTCATCTCGTCCTAGGAAGCGGCGATGGGTGCGCGGGGTTCCCACTTCTAGATAGTCCAATCCAGAATCTAAACCGGGGAAAAAGGCTTCGAGGCGATCGACCACCTCCCAGGCGGCGGCCTCCTTACGCTGTTCATACTCATCTGGGGGCAGATGTTGCCAAGACTCCAGCCAGTCGGGGGTGAAGGCATGGATAATATGATAGCCCTCGGGAGCCAGACTGGGGTCTAAGAGGGTGGGAATGGAGACAAATAGGGTTCCCTGGGCCGCCTCCATCTGTTGCCAGTCCTCTAGGATAATATGATGGCATTCAGTGTTGGGAGGCAGGACGTCAGCGGCGACCCCCATATGTAGACTCAAGAAGCCGGGGGATTTGCGATATCGCTTCTGCCAGCGACGTTCTTGGGGGGGCATCTTCTCGGGAGGAAGCAGGTTCTCGAAGGTATCCCAGCGGGTGGCGTTGGAGACGATACGACGGCCATAGAGGCTGTCTCCAGAGGCCAGTTTCACTCCGACGGCCCGCCGGCCCTCGGTGATGATTTTCGTGACGCGGGCCTTGTAGCGGATTTCTCCCCCCGCTTTTTCGATGCCCTCGACGAGGGCCTCGGCGATGGCTCCCACGCCGCCTTTGGGGTAGTTGATGCCGCCATAATGGCGATCGCTAAAGACCATGCCCCCATTAATTGCTGGGGTAAGATCCGCCGGAACCACGGACCAGCAGTAGCATTCAATATCAATAAATTTCAGAAGTTCTGGGTCTTGGATATGGCGACGGGCAATATCGCCGACATTTTGGGGTAAGTATTTGACCAATCCTAAACAGGCTAGGGGATGTTGGAAAAAGACCCGCATGAGGTAGCGGGGTTCTTCTAGGGACAGCAACTCCATGCTGTTAAGACAGTTGAAGATTTTCCAACATTCATCGTAAAAGCGACGAATTCCCTGGCGTTCGTGGGGAAATTTGGCGGTGAGTTCACTGATAAAGCCTTCGTAGTGGCGATGAACTTTCAGTTCTAATTGGTTGGGAAGGTGATAGTGGATTTGCACGGGATCGGCGACGGTTTCCAGGCTCATGTTCACCGCCTCTAGGGCCCGGGTTAGTAGGTTCGTGGTTCCCTCGTCTCCAAAGCCAAAAATCATCGAGGCCCCTACGTCAAAGCGATAGCCTGAGCGTTCAAAGTAGCCGGCACTGCCGCCGGGGATCAGATAGCGTTCGAGAACGAGAACCTTTGCCCCTTTGCTAGCCAGTTGGCTGGCGGTGACGAGGCCCCCCATGCCCGAGCCGATGATAATGGCATCATAGGTTTGGGGCGATCGCGCCTGGGAGGGGGAAGAAGCCGCTGTTGCAGTCATAGAGATGGTATCGGAGGATATTAAAACAATCTCTTTGTACTGTAGCGGAGGAGACGGGCGATCGGGAATGGTTCCTGGTAAATTTCACCAATTTCACGTTAGGGAGTATCTTTACCAAAAAAACATCCGCATTAAAGCAACGATGCTTTAATACGGATACCTATACCTATTAACGACCTAGCCCTCTCGGAGGATTGTGTTTTAGCGACCGCTACCACGGTGGGGAACGGTATCCGCATTACTGCCATCGGTCGAGAACACTTGACTTAGGGTTTCGTAGTTGGAATTGGAGGATACGCGTTCAGCTTGGACGTTGACAGCGAATCCCATTAATAGCAAGCTAGAGAGGAAAAGAGTTTTATAGATGCTCATCAAAAGTAGCCTCTTGAGTGATTGTGCTACTTCTTCTTCCCAACCACCTAAGGACTCATCCGGAAAACTTTAATTTTTTTGGTCAGGCAACCCTCTCTAGCTAAGCTAAACCCTAGGCTGCGGCTTCTGGGGGCAAGTCAAAGAGAACTGAGGTCATATAGCGTTCGGCCCAAGCCTCCCCAAAGGCTTTCTCTAATACACGCCGCGTCTTGTCATTTTGCCGTTGTTTGTTACAGTAATACAACTGTCCTGCTCGCACCTGTGCGAGGGCTTCACCACTGACCGGTTGACTGGCGGTGGCCCGTTGACAGTGAACTTTCAGATAGTCGGTTACTCGTTGTAGAAATTGCTGTTCTTCCCCCTCATCAGAAGGACGAATGAAGAGGCAAAAGTCGGAAAAGATATCGCCCCATTCCGGTAAATCACGCACTTGAGAAAAGTTGACCGGAGGTAAAGCCTCTAAGTCCTGACGGTAGTCTGAGGTGAGGGTTAGATCTGCGGTTGTGGGGGATAAATCGACGATCGCCGCACTGATTTGTCCCCGTCCCCCCACTAAATCGGTGCCAAACATGGGCAGGGCATAGGTGGGGCGGGGAAACATGACACAATGGAGAATGTCCAGGTTCTTGCCCACTTTAGCCAGTTCTAGGTGCATCTTGCGAAACTCCCGAGACTGGTAACAGCTATTCTCAATCACCAGTTTTTCCCCCTCCAGTCGCCCTTCCACGTAGCCTAAATCCTCGGGAAGTTGATAGGGTTCAAGGTCGAGATGGGTTTGCCATGTGGACTCGATGGCATCGGCGAGTTGTTGAATCAGGGGATGTTGCTGCGATCGCACCGAAGAGGTCATAGGGGTTTAGGGTGAGGGGTTAGGGTGACGCGGAGGTTTGCTATTGTAGCTGCCGGTAGGCATCCCGTACAGCCTGAACATGATACCAATTTAGGAAAATCCGAGCAATTTCTAGGGCCAGTTGAGACTGACCTCGCTGAATCAGCCATTGCAACAGTCCCGAGAGGCGATGTTCGTTTAAGTAACCTCGCAAGGATAAGAGTCCCCACAGGGCCCGATGGAAGATGGTCATCTGAATCATCAGCCGCACGTCCCAGGTGGGATGTTTTTGGTAGAACAACACCCCCGTTTTGGCCCGTTGCTGTTCTCGCTCGATTAAGGCTGGTAATCGTTCTAAGGAAAACGCCGGGTTCCAATGATAGCCAGCCGCTTCGGGACATTTAATGAGTTTCACCCCGATTTTTTTGAGTCGAACGCCCAATTCTAAGTCTTCCCAACCATAGTGTTTAAATCGGGTGTCAAAGTTGCCAACTTTATCTAATAGGGCTTTGGGGATAGCTACATTGCCGGTGGCAAAATAGGCGGCAGAAAAGTCGGTGAGTTTGTAAGGTTCGGCGGTGGGATTGTCAAAATTACAGGTGTTAATGACGGCTCCATAGGTAAAGAGACGTTGATGGCCGAGTTGTTGTATTGCCTGTTGTAATCCCTGGGCATGAGCTTGTAAAAAGCCATCGGTCACAACTAAATCACTGTCGATAAAGACAATAATATCTCCTTGGGCTTGGTCGAGTCCTCGGTTACGAGCGGCGGCGGGGCCGGCATTTGTTTGCTGGAAACAATGCAACTGAGGCATCTTAGGTTGATAGGAGTTTAACCAGTCCCAAGTTCCATCATCAGACCCGTCATCAACCACAATGACTTCATAGCCTTTAATGGGAAGTTTGAGCTGTTGCTGTGCCAATCCTTGCAGGCACTTTTTTAAGATTGGTAGGCGATTGTAGGTGGGAATGATAACAGTGAAAAACATGGAATCATTGGGAAAGAAGGCAAAAGGCAAGAGGCAAGAGGGGAAAGAGGGAAGACAAGGGAATAGAAATCCATGCCTACTCACTATCGGGGTGGAGGAAGTTATCAAAGTATTCGGGGCGGACTTGTTCGTCGGCGATCGCCTGGCCAATCTCTTTTAAGGCGGGGATTTGAGCAACCGCATCCATCGCCGCGACTTGATTGGGGGTGATGCTTTTGAGTTTGAGGTCTTGAAAGCGTGTTTCACTGAAAACTGTTGTATAGCGGTGATAGGTGAGGAGGTTGGATAACTGGGTAGCATGAGGGGATGCGTCAGAGTGTTGTAAATCTTGCAACTCTCGACAAATTGGAATTGATAAATTCCTTAGTTCATCATCCATTCGCCGTTGCAGTTCCGGGGGAGTGGTGCCAATCAATCCCATGATAAAGTTTTGCTGCACACTAGCATCTTCCATCAAGGTTCCAATGGCATAGGGTGCCCAATTCAGAATGGTGTGGCGTTTTGCTCGTTCAAAAGCAATCGTATTCGAGGAAAAGCCAGTTCCGATGGAAACCAGTAAGAGGTTGTCGGCGCCGGTTTTCCAACAAATTCTGTATTGAGGCTGAGTCGCTTCTACAAACAGTTGAAAGCCGGGATTATTGAACATACTCATCCCCCCGTCAATAAATTCATAGTCATGCTTCTTACCGTGGGTCTTGACGGTCATGCTTTGAGGCGGAAAAAAGCTGGGGGCGGCGGTACTCGCACGAATTAATTGCCAGAGGGGAAGAGATTGGTTATCGTCATAAAATCGATTATCGGGATGATTGATAAAAAAGTAGTTTCGTGCAGTGGTAGCATTTTTGCTGACAATGGCTAGAAAGGTTTTTAACTCGTTAGAGTCTAGAGTTTTATCGCCAAACAGGTCTTTCAGCCTCCGCTCTAGAGGTTGGCTTTTATATCTTGAAAATAACCATCGTTTCCAAAAGACATTGGGGCTAAAGATATCATGGCCATGATTCACGTATAAGTCTAGGATATCTTGAACCCTCATCCCCATCGCTAGGGCTGAGGCTAAAATGGAGCCAGTACTGGTTCCCCCAATTAAGTCAAAGTAATCGGCGAGGCAATTCCAGGGGGTGTCTCGGTTACAGAGAATGTCCTCAATTTTTAAGAGAATTTCAGCGGCAATAACGCCTCGAATTCCGCCCCCGTCAATGGAGAGGATGCGTCTAGGGCGGGTTAGATTTTTGCGCGTTTCTAGGTTCATAACAGCAATCTCTCAATGGAGATTGGGGGAGAGATCAGGCAGGAGACTTAACGCTTAGGGCGGCGTTGAGGAGGGTTTGAGTATAGGGATGTTGAGGATTCCGAAATAGGTCTTCGGTGGGAGCGAGTTCGACGATTTGCCCTTGGTTCATGACGGCGATGCGATCGCACAAAAAGCGAGCCACCCATAAGTCATGGGTAATAAATAAGTAGGTGAGGTCAAATTCGGCTTTGAGGTCTTTCATTAAACTCAATACCTGGGCCTGAACATTGGCATCTAGCATACTCACCGGTTCGTCACAGACGATTAACTTGGGATGAGTAATGAGGGCCCGGGCGATCGCCACCCGTTGCTGTTGTCCGCCAGAGAGTTCCCGAGGATAGCGGCGGGCGTAAGTTTCGGGGGGGGTGAGTCCCACCCGTTCCAAGAGATTGTAAACTTGCTGCTGGGCGGCCTTGCCTTTGGCGAGTCCATGAATAATCAGGGGATCGGCGATGCTATCGCCCACCGTCATCATGGGGTTGAGACAGGCGTGGGGATCTTGGAAAATCATCTGCATCTGTCGCCGTTGTTGCCGTAGCGTCTCGGGAGAGAGTTGTCCTAAATCTTGCCCGAGAAAGGACACTCGCCCGGCGGTAGGTTTCACCAGTTGCAGGATGGTTCGGGAGAGGGTGGATTTCCCACAGCCGGATTCTCCCACTAATCCGAGAATTTCGCCGGGATAGAGGCTTAAGTTGACGTTATCGACGGCTTTGATGGTTTCTGGCTTCCCTTTTCGGAACAGCCGTTCGATGATATTTTGCTCTAGGCTGTAATGCTGTTGCAGGTTCTCGACTTGCAAGAGAGGGGAGATTGAGGAGGTAGGATCGGGAGGGGGAGGCGGTTGCACCTCTTGCAGTTCGCGGACGGCGTTGAGGAGGGATTGACTGTAGGGATGTTGGGGGGATTGGAGAATTTGCTCGGTGTTGCCGGTTTCGACGATTTTGCCCTCGGTCATAATGGCAATGCGATCGCAGTATTCCCCCACTAAGGCGATGTCATGGGAAATCAGCATCAGAGCCAAGTCGTTGTCTTGACACAGGCCCATGAGTTCGTCGAGAATCTCCGCCGAGACGGTGACATCGAGGCTGGTGGTGGGTTCGTCGGCGATAATGAGTTTGGGGTTTAGGAGTAGGGCCAGGGCGATCGCCACCCGCTGACGCATTCCTCCGCTAAACTCATGGGGATATTGACTCCAGCGATTTCCGGGGATTTTGACGGCGTTTAGGGTTTCTAGGGCCTGGGTTTTGGCATCTTTGAAACTCATCTTGGGACGATGGGCCCGCAGGGTTTCGATGCAGTGATCCCCGATGGTCATGAGGGGATTAAGGCGCGTCATGGGGTCTTGGAAGATCAGGGCGATCTCCTCCCCCCGAAATTGCCGCAACTGCTGAGGGGTTCGGGAGAGAACGGACTGGCCCTGAAAGCGGATATCGCCTTCGATATGACTTCCTTCTGGTAAAAGTCCCATAAAGGCCCGTCCTAAGGTGGATTTCCCACAGCCCGACTCGCCCACCACTCCCAGGCGATCGCTGGGGGCAAGTTGGAAGGAGACATCGTCAACGGCCCAGGTGAGAGGCTCGTTGGGGTCGGTTTGGGGATAGGCTATCCGTAGTTGGTCGATGTGAAGTAGGGTCAAGGGGGGAAGAAGGCAACAGGGAACAGGGAACAGGGAACAGAAAAGACGTAGGGGCTTACCCTTGTGGTCGCCCTGGGCAGTAGGCAGTAGGCAATAGCGGTAGGATGTGTTCCGGCATCAGTGAGGGTTGTGCACCTAGGCCCACCCATTCAAAACTGCCGGAACGCATCGCTGCGGTAGGCAATCAAGGAGAACTCCATTGTCCACTGTCCATTGTTAATTGTCCATTATCCTTGACTGTTGATGACGATTTGGGTGAGATAGGAGACGCCGAAGTCGCCGTTGGGATGTTGACGGAGTTCGTCGGCGAGTTTAATGACTTTTTGGGCTAGGGGTTCCCCGAGTTTGTCGATGATGGCGGTTCGTTGGCGATCGACTTGAGTTTTTTCTCGGAGTTGGGCTTTCCAATCGGCGGAAAAGAGGCGATCAAGTTGATTGTGTAGGCTGAGGTCCTTGAGAACTTCCCATTCGCCGCGATCGAGCCAAATGCCACCGGTTTGGGGAGAACGCTCGATATAAAAGGGCTGAGGGGCATCGACGCGGGCGCGAATGAGGATTTTGCCGCTTTGAGGACAGAGGGCGGCTTTGCTGTCTTCTGGGGCGGGGGTAAACTCTAAGTTGGCTAGGCGTTGGCTGAGATCTTCTGGGCTGAGGTCTTCTGGGGGATGCTCTTGACACCACTGTTCGTAGTCCTCTCGCTCGATCCAAACGCCTCCGGTTTCGGGACAATGCTGGGCGGGGAGTCCGGGTTCAAGATTAGTCTCTTGCAGGGTGATCTGGCGGGCTTTGGGAGATTGCATAAGCAGCGAACGGTGAACGGTGGTGTGGGAATTGCGTTGTCTATTATGTCTTGTCCTCGGGATTGAGTAAATGGTTGCAGTAGCGTTGCAGGGTGCTGAGGCGATCGCCCATCTGTTGCTGTCGCTGTTGTTGGGTTGGTGGGGTTTTGGCTGATTGCAGAAAGGCGGCGTCGGTGGCCAGGAGGCGTAGTTGTTTGTGCAGTTCCACTAGCAGGGACTGTTCCGATTGGGGGCGATCACTCTCGGGACTGAGGAGGGTCTGCTGAAACCACTGTTGTAGGTTGCTAACCTGCACCGTTAGGGGGGGGTTGGCCTCGCGGGTCTCTAGGCGGCGCAGTCGCTCCTGTAGCTCCAGGTAAGGATTCGTTGACATGGGGGCTACCAAAAATGAGTGTAGGTTGCTACAATTAGGTTAAGCCATTTCTTAAAAAAATTAAGACATTGTGAACGTCGTCCCGAAACGGCGAACTGGCTCCATAATTAGCAGTTAAAACTCGGTTCGGATTCTTGTTTCTCTGCGATCGCATCTGTGGGCGATCGCGGGGTCTTCCTTATCTCCGCTCAGATTTGTCACGGCAAATCCCGACAAATTCTGTATTCTACGATACAGTAGAAGCTTCAGAATTGAGGGATATCCCATAGCCTTTTGATTCAGGGAGAGTGTTGACCTGTCGATACAGTAGAAGCTTCAGAATTGAGGGATATCCCATAGCCTTTTGATTCAGGGAGAGTGTTGACCTGAATCTGAGTTCCATTTCTATTTTTCCCCTTAATCTGCGATCGCTCGAAACAGTGAAACCATTATGAACGTTATCTGAGTTCCATTTCTATTTTTCCCCTTAATCTGCGATCGCTCGAAACAGTGAAACCATTATGAACGTAGTATCTGCCACCTGTCGCTTTGACTTTTCAATTGATGTCCCCGATTGGCTAAAAGCCGCCCTCGAAGGCCGTGATCCCCATGGCTTACTGGCTAATCTTAGCCCCGAGGAGGTGGATTTAGTCCGGCGAGCGTTTCAATTTGGCTATGAACTCCATGAGGGACAATGTCGTGCGTCGGGAGAACCCTATATCGCCCATCCGGTGGCGGTTGCGGGGTTACTGCGGGATTTAGGGGGAAATGGGGCCACCATCGCCGCTGGGTTCTTGCATGATGTGGTTGAGGATACGGACATCACCCCGGAAGAGTTGGAGATACACTTCGGGGAAGAAGTGCGGCGGTTGGTTGAAGGGGTGACGAAACTCTCGAAATTCAACTTTTCGAGTAAAACTGAACGCCAGGCGGAGAACTTCCGGCGAATGTTTTTGGCCATGGCCCAAGATATTCGGGTGATCGTGGTTAAGCTGGCTGATCGCCTTCATAATATGCGTACCTTAACCCATTTGCCCCCGGCGAAACAAAAACGGATTGCCCAGGAGACGTTAGAAATTTTTGCACCCCTAGCGAACCGGCTGGGGATTGGACGTTTGAAATGGGAGTTGGAGGATTTATCCTTTAAGTATCTCGATGGGGAAGCTTACGCTCGCATTCGGGATTTGGTGGCCGACAAACGGGGCGATCGCGAAACTCGGATTCAGGCGGTGGCCTCAACCTTAAGTGAACGGTTGCAAGCGGTGGGGATCAGCAATTTTGAAGTCAGCGGTCGTCCCAAGCATCTCTATGGGATTTACACCAAGATGCAGCGACAACAGAAGGACTTTACCGAGATTTATGATATTGCCGCCGTGCGGGTGATTGTCAATAGTAATGATGAATGCTATCGGGCCTTGGCGATCGTCCATGATGCCTTTAACCCCATTCCCGGACGGTTTAAGGACTATATTGGCCTACCCAAACCCAACCGCTACCAATCCTTGCATACGGGAGTAATTGGCAAAAGTGGGCGACCGATTGAAGTGCAAATTCGCACCGCTGAAATGCACCATGTGGCGGAGTACGGGATTGCTGCTCATTGGAAGTATAAGGAATCCGGTTCCATTCAAAGTCAATGGACGGCTGAAGATGAGAAATTCACCTGGCTGCGGCAATTGTTAGATTGGCAACATGACTTAAAAGATGCCCAGGAATATCTCGACAGCATCAAGGACAATTTGTTTGAGGATGATGTCTATGTGTTTACCCCCAATGGCGATGTGGTGGCGTTGAAGCAGGGGGCAACTCCCGTGGATTTTGCTTACCGCATCCATACGGAAGTGGGGAATCACTGCGCTGGGGCAAAAGTGGATGGGCGGATTGTGCCGCTCGATAGTCGCTTGCACAATGGCAGTATTGTGGAGATTATTACCCAAAAGAATAGTCATCCCAGTTTGGATTGGCTCAACTTTGTGATGACACCCAGCGCTCGTAACCGGATTCGTCAATGGTACAAGCGATCGCACCGGGATGAGAATGTGGCCCGCGGCCGGGAGATGTTAGAGAAAGAGTTGGGTAAAAGTGGCTTTGAGGCGTTGCTGAAGTCGGAACCGATGAAGACGGTGGCTGAACGCTGTAATTATCACAGTGTGGAGGATTTGTTGGCGGCGGTTGGCTATGGTGAGGTGACGCTGAATCAGGTGGTGAACCGTTTGCAAGATACGGTGAAGGTGCAACAAACGCCGCCGGAGGTGACGAGTTTCGACCAAACCACAGTATCGTTGCTGAATAAGGCGATTCCGGATCAGTCGAAGTCCAATGGTAAGTTTCCCATTGCTGGGATTGAGGGGATGGTGTACCATCTGGCGGGTTGTTGCAAGCCGGTGCCGGGAGAGCCGATTATTGGGGTGGTGACTCGGGGCGATCGGGGTATCTCGATTCACAATCAGCATTGTAATAATGTCAGTTCGGTTCCGGGAGAACGGTTGGTTCCCGTGAGTTGGAACAGTCAAGGGGAAACCAGCCGGCCGCCGACGTATCCGGTGGATATTTCGATTGAGGTGTTGGATCGGGTTGGGGTTCTCAATGATATTTTGTCCCGGTTGAAGGACAACAATATTAATGTGCATAGTGCCCAGGTGCGGACAACGCAGGGGAAACCGGCGATGATTGATTTGGGGATTGGGATTCGGGATCTCGGGCAGTTGGATCGCACCTTTGCGCAAATCCGCCAGATGAGTGATGTGTTGAATATGCGTCGTCTTCAAGAGGGACGTGTGTCGTAGGGAGTTTGCGCGAGGGGGGAGCTGTTTGAGCGAGTTTTGCAAAAAAATGGCTGAACCCCTCATGGGGACTGGGTTTTAGGGGTTGCAGTACATTGTAAGTGTCGCGCAAATTCGCGATGTCTGTCTGGGAAAGGATTTTGGAGGTTTTTGATATGCAAGGGCTTGCGTTTTTCGATCAATGGGTGTTAGAATCAGGGGGTCTCGCGCAAATGCACCTTGAAAACTGCATAGTGTCAGGGTTCTGGAAGGGGGCCCTTGCAATTCCTCATAATCCCTTTTAGGGATTGAAACCTGGAAATATTGTAACACACTAAGGCGAGTATGAAGCAACTTGCAATTCCTCATAATCCCTTTTAGGGATTGAAACCCGATAAAAAAGCCCGCCCAAAATCAGGAAAAGCTTGCAATTCCTCATAATCCCTTTTAGGGATTGAAACCATCAGCTTACGACCCCCACCTCAAAGTTCCGATTCTTGCAATTCCTCATAATCCCTTTTAGGGATTGAAACCAGGGGTTCTCGCTTATGGCAAATCTCATAGCGGCTTGCAATTCCTCATAATCCCTTTTAGGGATTGAAACGAGGGGACACGATTGCCAGCACCGCCAGTATTGGGGCTTGCAATTCCTCATAATCCCTTTTAGGGATTGAAACGTACGTCACGGTCACAGATTTGTGGTTTAACCACCCTTGCAATTCCTCATAATCCCTTTTAGGGATTGAAACTTTATGGGCACTGGCACTTTGACCGCAATTTTTTGCGCTTTAGTGGCATCTTGCAATTCCTCATAATCCCTTTTAGGGATTGAAACTCGCCCAGATTCTATCCAGCAGCGAGTTTGCAAACGGAAGCTTGCAATTCCTCATAATCCCTTTTAGGGATTGAAACGGGATAGCCCGGGTCAACTCCATCAGGCCCCGTCAACTTGCAATTCCTCATAATCCCTTTTAGGGATTGAAACGAATATCTCCAGCGATAGCCCCAGGGAATGGCAGCTTGCAATTCCTCATAATCCCTTTTAGGGATTGAAACAAAGTCTGCCCGAAATTGTGCAAACTAAGGGGGTTGGAACCCGAAACTCTTGCAATTCCTCATAATCCCTTTTAGGGATTGAAACTGGGCCGCCACGGTAGCGACGGTGAGGTCAACGCTCTCTTGCAATTCCTCATAATCCCTTTTAGGGATTGAAACCGGAGCATGGCAGTGCGAATTCTCCGTCAACACTACTCTTGCAATTCCTCATAATCCCTTTTAGGGATTGAAACAACCCGAGTCTCTACGCAACCCCTTGGCTACGCATAGGCTTGCAATTCCTCATAATCCCTTTTAGGGATTGAAACCTTCTGGGGGTAGTTCCGCGATCGCGTTTTCCAACTTGCAATTCCTCATAATCCCTTTTAGGGATTGAAACGGCAAGTGCGAGATAATTGGGAAATGCTGCGGCGGACTTGCAATTCCTCATAATCCCTTTTAGGGATTGAAACAAAAGGCACTCCGGAAACGTCTATGTTCATGGCACCTTGCAATTCCTCATAATCCCTTTTAGGGATTGAAACGTAAACCGTGGGGTCAGTAATTTTCTTGGTCATAGGCTTGCAATTCCTCATAATCCCTTTTAGGGATTGAAACGAAGGGCCGGTTTTTCCATTTTGAGTTCGCCCGGCCCCCTTGCAATTCCTCATAATCCCTTTTAGGGATTGAAACTCTACTACCGGGACGCTAAAGTTGAGAGTTGCAGTCTTGCAATTCCTCATAATCCCTTTTAGGGATTGAAACGAGGGGCTACGACCCCTTTTTTCTTGCTTATGACACCTTGCAATTCCTCATAATCCCTTTTAGGGATTGAAACCCCCAACATCAACCCCATACCGGGCAACGTAGGGACCTTGCAATTCCTCATAATCCCTTTTAGGGATTGAAACTTGCCTCCGCCGGTCGGCAAGACCGCCAAGACAGCGTTATGTCCCTTGCAATTCCTCATAATCCCTTTTAGGGATTGAAACCTGGAGGCATTTCAAAAAAGAACATAGTTTTTCTGCTTGCAATTCCTCATAATCCCTTTTAGGGATTGAAACTGGAGTCAACGACTTCAAAAGCGATCGCATCAACACTTGCAATTCCTCATAATCCCTTTTAGGGATTGAAACAAGCCCTTCTAACACCCCTGTAGTTCCCTTCTCAACCTTGCAATTCCTCATAATCCCTTTTAGGGATTGAAACCGGTGATTCGCGCAACCCACGCCGCCTTAGCCCCCTTGCAATTCCTCATAATCCCTTTTAGGGATTGAAACGTATACTTCTGGCAGACAATCACCACCTGGGCGCCTTGCAATTCCTCATAATCCCTTTTAGGGATTGAAACAAGATTTTCTAGCTTTAGAATTCGAATGCTTTAGACTTGCAATTCCTCATAATCCCTTTTAGGGATTGAAACCGATAGGCTTCAAGCATGACGGGGTCGCCGGTGACTTGCAATTCCTCATAATCCCTTTTAGGGATTGAAACTTGGGAGACGCGGGTAAGTCTGGCAAGATCCCGTAGCTCTTGCAATTCCTCATAATCCCTTTTAGGGATTGAAACGATACCCGAGAAGACCGGCCAAGATGACCATCAACTTGCAATTCCTCATAATCCCTTTTAGGGATTGAAACTGTGCTACCCATACCGCCCCTTTGGGAGACTCGGACACCTTGCAATTCCTCATAATCCCTTTTAGGGATTGAAACACTTCAGATACCGCCGCACTACTCAAAGGAATAGTCGCTTGCAATTCCTCATAATCCCTTTTAGGGATTGAAACTGATGAAGGCACAACAGGATTAGAGGACAAAGACGCGCTTGCAATTCCTCATAATCCCTTTTAGGGATTGCAACGGCGTCGGTTGTGTATACAAATTTCTTACCAAAATCGTCTTGCAATTCCTCATAATCCCTTTTAGGGATTGAAACTCAGCCACCAGCACCGCAAAACGGAACAATGTTTTGTCTTGCAATTCCTCATAATCCCTTTTAGGGATTGAAACCTCAAAGGAAAAGTTCCCCAACATCTGCCCCGCTTCTTGCAATTCCTCATAATCCCTTTTAGGGATTGAAACGCCACCTTCCCCCGTCCAGGTGAAATACAGCAAATCGAAGCTTGCAATTCCTCATAATCCCTTTTAGGGATTGAAACTTTGGCTCAATCAACTCCATGCCTGGCTGATAGATTTCACTTGCAATTCCTCATAATCCCTTTTAGGGATTGAAACCCCTAGCAGTGCGCCTATCGGGGCGTCGAAAACCTTGCAATTCCTCATAATCCCTTTTAGGGATTGAAACCAAACGCCAGCAGCCCCCCCTGCTGAGAGAAGCGCCCTTGCAATTCCTCATAATCCCTTTTAGGGATTGAAACGTTGCTGCTGATTGTGACGCTTCTCTTCCTGCTGGTATTGGCTTGCAATTCCTCATAATCCCTTTTAGGGATTGAAACAAAAAATAGAAAAGGCAAAGGAACTCGCTCGATTGCTTGCAATTCCTCATAATCCCTTTTAGGGATTGAAACTTGCTTGAGAAGATTGATTTGCTGAATAAGATAAACCTTGCACTTGCAATTCCTCATAATCCCTTTTAGGGATTGAAACTTTGCTGTGGGAAAGCATCCCAAAATCTGCCACCACTCCTTGCAATTCCTCATAATCCCTTTTAGGGATTGAAACATTGATTGCACCAGGGCTTTGGCTCTCAATCGCTTCTACTTGCAATTCCTCATAATCCCTTTTAGGGATTGAAACAAGTCTGGTTGCACTCTCCAGTTGCTCCAGATTTTTCTTGCAATTCCTCATAATCCCTTTTAGGGATTGAAACTGGGTTTGAGGGGTTGACTAATCCTCGTATTCAAGGCTTGCAATTCCCCATAATCCCTTTTAGGGATTGAAACTGAGCAACACTAACTCCAAAGTTTCTGAATGCTGATTTCTTGCAATTCCTCATAATCCCTTTTAGGGATTGAAACCATCCGTCGCCTCCTCAAAGTATTCCCCCCGCTGCACTTGCAATTCCTCATAATCCCTTTTAGGGATTGAAACTAACAAAAGTTCATAACCTTGCGTGCTAGGATTAAGGAAACCGTAGTTAATGGGACAGATGGCTAAGAAAAAAATTCCACCTCGAAACCCCAAGGGAATCAACCAATTCGCGGGAACCAAGAGCCGAAACAGTTTCAGCTTTAGGTTAGACGCCAAACTAGATGAAAAGGTGCGGGAATACTGTGCTGCGCACAACATTACCCAGACTCAGTTCTGGGAACAGCTTGCCGAAGATTTTTTCTCTATAGAATAAAATGAAGTTCCGTTAAATCAGCCGCCCCATTTAGGGCGGTTTTTTCTGCTTGCAATTCCTCAATTCCTCAGTGTCTCACCTCTGGGACATCGCGGGACTGACCCTCAGCACCCTAATAAATGACACAAGAACTAGGACAACACTTCGCGCTCAACACCCGATGCCTAAGAGGTGTCTCCCAAACCCCTGACTGTCGTCCTAACTGAAGCATCTAAAAAATCCCATTTTCCAGCCAGGGATTGAGGCCGCAAGCCATCAACCCAAACGCCAAACCCCACCAGCCGATCGCCCCCAAACCATTCCCCTCATTCCCATCACAGTGTACGATCACTAAAGCAAGCACTATAGGCATCCACACCCCCCAAACCGCTCCTATGTCAGCGCCAGCCCTCACCACCGCCCCCCGAACAACCTTCCCCCTGAGTGCCGTCATTGGCCAAGAAGCCATCAAAATCGCACTCCTGTTGTCCGCCGTTGACCCCGGCGTCGGTGGAGTGGCGATCGCCGGCCGACGAGGAACCGCCAAATCCGTCATGGCTCGGGCCTTGCACGCCCTACTTCCCCCCATCGAAGTCCTCACCGAGTCCATCAGTAACTGCGACCCCACCCGCCCCGAAGAATGGGACGACATCGCCCTCGAACATTACGCCCACCGCAGCCACGATAACCCCGACGACATCAGCGACCTCAACACCCAAGTCATCGCCGCCCCCTTCGTCCAAATCCCCCTCAACGTCACCGAAGACCGGCTCCTGGGGTCCGTCGACGTGGAACAATCCGTGCAAAAAGGCGAACCCGTCTTCCAACCCGGACTCCTCGCCAAAGCCCATCGCGGCGTTCTCTACGTCGATGAAATCAACCTCCTCGACACGGAAATCGCCAACCTGCTCCTCAGCGTTCTCACCGAAGGTCGCAACATCATCGAGCGGGAAGGAATCAGCGTCCAACATCCCTGTAAACCCCTCCTCATCGCCACCTACAACCCCCAAGAAGGTCCCCTGCGCGAACACCTGCTCGATCGCATCGCCATGACCCTCTCAGCCGATCGCGTCCTCGGACTCGATATGCGCGTCGAAGCCGTCCAACAAGTCTTAAACTACGCCAAATCCCCCGACGACTTCCTCAAACAATTCGACGACGACATCGACGGACTCAAAACCCAAATCCTCCTAGCCCGAGAATGGCTGCAAGACGTTAACGTCAAACCCGAACAAATCCAATATCTCGTCAACGAGTCTATCCGGGGAGTCGTCCAAGGCCATCGCGCCGAACTCTTCGCCCTGCGTGTCGCCCAAGCCGCCGCCGCCCTCGAAGGTCGCACCGACGTTAACGCCGACGACCTGCGCCGAGCCGTGGAACTCGTCATCGTACCGCGCTCTACCGTGGTGCAAACGCCCCCGGAAGAAGAACAACAACCCCCCCCGCCTCCGCCCCCAGAATCGCCCCAGGATGAGGACGACAACGACCCCCAGGACAACGATGAGAACGAGGAGGACAACGACGAAGACGAAGAAGACCTCGAACAGCCCGAAGACCAAACCCCCGATATCCCCGAAGAATTTGTCTTCGACCCCGAAGGCGTCATCCTCGACCCCGAAGTGATGAACTTCGCCCAAACCATGCAACGGGCCGGCAACTCCGGTAGTCGCAGTCTCATCATCTCCGACGATCGCGGCCGCTATATCAAACCCATTCTGCCCCAGGGCAAAGTCCGACGAGTAGCCGTCGATGCCACCCTGCGGGCCGCCGCTCCTTACCAAAAAGCCCGCCGTCTCCGAGACCCCAACCGTACCGTCATCGTCGAACAAAGCGACCTCCGAGCCAAACGCCTAGCCCGCAAAGCCGGGGCCTTAGTGGTGTTCCTCGTCGATGCGTCGGGGTCCATGGCCTTAAACCGGATGCAGTCGGCCAAAGGGGCGGTCATTCAACTCTTAACCGAAGCCTATCAGAGTCGCGATCAAGTGTCCCTGATTCCCTTCCGGGGCGAACAAGCGGAAGTCTTGCTTCCCCCCACCCGCTCCATCACCCAGGCCCGCCGTCGCCTCGAACGGATGCCCTGCGGTGGTGGGTCGCCCTTAGCCCATGGCTTAACCCAAGCGGTGCGCGTCTGTCTCAACGCCCAGCAATCGGGAGATGTGGGACAAACGGCGATTGTTGCTATCACCGACGGCCGGGGGAACATTCCTCTGGCGCGATCGCTCGGCGAAGACATTGACCCCAACGAAAAACCCGACATCAAAGCCGAATTACTGGACATCGCCGGACGGATTCGCGCCTTGGGGATTCAGTTATTAGTCGTCAATACCGAAAGCCGTTTCGTCTCCACGGGATTTGCCAAGGAACTCGCCGAAACCGCCGGTGGAACCTACTATCATCTGCCCAAAGCCAGCGATCAGGCGATCGCCTCCATGACCCAAAATGCCCTCAAAGACGCAATGGGATAACGCCATGGTTCAAGGGCAACGAATCGCGAGACTGGGGGGGATTCTCCTAACTTGGGGGCTACTGGCCACCCCAGTTCAAGGCTGTCCCACCGCCCTCGAACCCTTAATTGAGGAGATGTTGCCCGAGTTACCCGGCTATATGAATCGGGTGTTGCGGCGATCGCAGAGGGTGCAGGCCCCTCGCAACAACCGAACCACCGTGTTAGTGGCCGGGAACCCAGAATTTGAGCCACTTCCCCTCGACGAGCCAATTCCTGAAGGGGTTGAACAGGTTTTTATCACCACCTTAGAACGAACACCCCACGAAGATACCAGCGTCAAACTGCAACATTTTCATTGGCTTTTTCTGAGCCAAAATGAAGAGGGTTGGTGGTTAGTGTCCCTATTTTCCAGCCTCGGGGACTATCCCGAACCGGGGATTGTTAGTCCCCCCCGTGAGAGTAGTCAAGGGGCTGTCGGACAAGCGGTTCAAACCTGGTTAAGAGACTGTCGATTTCGCCCTTAGGGAATAAGGAACAGTTGTTTAACACCGTAAATGGAATGCCGTTGAGAATGTCATAAAGATTGATAGCTAGGGCAATAATTCCTTGATTGTGACGATGATCGAAGCTGACGGGAAGTTGCATCTCCACTTGCATTCGCCCATGAGTATAATAGCCATTGGATTTGACCTGGGCGGAGTCTTCCAAAACACGTAGGTACTCATTCCAGGTCGCCGGAACCCAAATTTTATCGATGTCGAAACGGGGGATTGGTGTTTGGATTCCCTGGGGCTGATTTTGGCTGGGTTTCCGGGTCATGGTCAGGGTTGAGGGTTCAGGTGATGGGAGTCTCAGGATTATTGTAACTCATGGTTTTTGGGCAGAAACGGGGTTTTGAGCCGCTGGACAAGAAACCGGGTTTCTGAGGGTTGGCAATGGGGTAAAATTGGGGTCATAATCCCTGACCTGGTGCGCGGCGATGGATAACAACGGGTGCAGGCTTATTTATCCCTGATTCCAGAACCGTTGATTGACCAGTTTTCGATAGAGAGTTCTTGGATCATGCCAAAATCAGACTCGTTGCACGTGAGGAGGGTGGCATTCTGAACCCGAGAAATGTCAGCAATTTTCAAGTCCATATTCCCTAAACGGGGGTAGGTTTTGCGGAGGCGTTGATGCTCGACTGCGGCAGGATAATCGAAGGGTAAAATGGGGATAAAACAATAGTCCTTTACCCGGTGCGCGGCTATGGATGAAGAGCGATCGCAGGCTTATCTCGCCCTGATTCAAGAAATCCTCAATCGTCCCAGTAAAGTAAATGATATCCTCAACGGTCATCTGGAGTTGGTGGATGAGGGGTTGGTGCAGGTGTGCGAGTTGGTGGCAGCGCAGTTACAGGGGGTGTGATAGTTGCGGTATATTTAGATGTGTGTTGTCTCAATCGCCCCTTTGATGAATGGGTGCAGGAACGGGTTCGCACGGGAGAATGGCAACTAATTTCCAGTGAAGCCATTCTCGTAGAACTGGAAAAAATGCGGAATCTGGAGAAAAAAGCCAGCATCTTTAATCTCTTGGCATTAGCAACACGAATGCAGGAAATCAATCAGGCAGTTGAGGAACGTTCACGACAACTAGAAGGTCTAGGGTTTGGGCTTTTTGATTCTTTTCATCTGGCTGGTGCAGAAGCGTCCGGATATTTTTCTTTCTACGGGCGATCGCTTGCTCAAGACGGCTCGCAGACATGAACTACAATTAAAGGTGGCTATTCGTAATCCGGTGGTGTGGCTGATTGAGGTTTTACAGGAGCAGTAAACAGGAGTCGTTAATGATGAACGCACTAGAATTAAGAGAAAAGGGCTATCAGATTTTAGTCAATCATTTGGGACAGTCTGATGCGATTCGCTTTTTGCAACAAATGGGTTGGGGACAGGGAGATTATACCCAGGAACGGCGCGAGGTTTTAGGGTCCGTGACGCGGGAGGAGTTTTTGGAGGAGTTACGCAAAGTTAGGAATCTTTAGTCATCGGTTTTCTGGGGGTTTGGGCAAAAGAAACCGGGTTTCTGGCAGCATCTCGATTCCTTCACAAAGATTTAAGCAAGAAACCTGATTTCTGAAAGTTTATGAATCCAGCCGGTTAACCTGGGATGATTGCCCTAGCTTGACATCAAATGATGCGGTTTCATCACAGCCAGCCTGTTGATTGATGCGAACAATCAAATAATCAGAAAAATCAGCATTTCCCGACTTCATTTGATGAATTGCCCAAGCGATATCATCGGAATTTTCAAATATAAAAATATTGGTATTTAAGAGATTTTCTAGAATAGTAATGAGTTGATCTCGCTTAATTTTATACTGACTGCGTAATACCCAAACCACTTCACAGAGGACAATATTATTAATCAAGCAGGGTTGATGATTTTCTAGGGCTTGATTGATATATCGATCCGCTTGCTGCCATTGTGACTCATCGTCTCGGACTAGAAAGCGGACGATGACATTGGTATCCAAACCTTTCACATTGATTCTGCTGCACCTTCAACAATGGCTTGTTCCATTTCCGCTAGAGAAACGGGTTTTCTGTCAGGGTTGTAGAGACAACCCGATAAGGTACGGACATCAATTTGAGCCGCTTTTGGGGCAGGTTCTAAATAGACTTTGCCATCAGGGGAAATGGCGATATTAATGCGATCGCCTGGTTTTAAGTTCAGCCAGTCGACAATTTCTGGAGGAATGGTGGCGGTTCCGGTAGCGGTGATTCGGGTCAGTGCCATAAGGGAGTGATTTAATGGGTTGGATATTGTCTATTTTAGAAGACTGTAGCCTAATTGTGCAGTGCAAATCTCTAAAACAGCGGGTGAGGTCAAAGAAACCGGGTTTCTAGTAGCATCTTGATTCTTTCACCAAGATTTAACAAAGAAACCCGGTTTCTGAGGGTTGGGCATGGGGAAATATATGAAATTAACCTACGAGGTGCCTCCCCCTTCCGAACTTACCCTAAGCTAGCCCAGTGAGATGAAGTCACTGGCACTGAGATTCGCGACCCCGGAGACTGTTGCCAGCAGTTCGCCGCTGAAGCTAATGGTCGTACTACTGTCGCTAACTTCCAGGGTTAGGGCGTCAAAGGTCAACGGTTGAGAGAGTCCGATTTTGTCCGTACCGACGGTAAAGTCGGTAATGAGGTCGGAACCTGGCACGTCGCGGAGGATGAAGGTGTTTGCACCTGCACCGCCAGTGAGGGTATCGTTACCGAAGTCACCCGAGAGGGTGTCATCGCCATCGCCGCCGAAAAGGATATCGTCGTCCTGACCGCCGAAAAGGATGTCGTTGCCTGGGCCGCCGAAGAGGGTATCGTTGCCGGTGTTTCCGAAGATGATGTCGTTGCCGTCGCCGCCGTCGAGGATGTCGTTGCCCTCGCCGCCAGCGAGGATGTCGTCGCCGTTACCGCCGTTGATGATATCGTTGCCGGTGTTTCCGAGGATGATATCGTTGCCGTTGCTGCCTGCGAGCGTGTCGTTACCTTCGGTTCCAAAGATGATCTCATTGCTGCCACCGCTGGCGATCGTGTCGTCGCCTTCGGTTCCGTTGACGACATCGTTGCCAAGATTGTTGTTGCCAGCGGTGAAGAAGTTTAGGGTGTAGTTAGCACTAAGTGCCTCGCGTACCGACCGAACCCGAACAAAGTATGTACCAGGTTCCAGAGTCCTGTTAATCGAACCCGGACTGTCTTCACGTGCACCTCGACTTTCTAACGTTTCACCATTGTCAAGAACACCATTATTATTCAAGTCTTGGATCAGGAGAAAGCTAATTGAACCCGTTGCATCCGATACGGTGATATTGACATCTTCTGTCCGATCCAGTGTGAATTTATAGAAGTCAAATGGATCTAGCGAAAAGGGGCCAACCGCATCGGAGAAAGATTCTCCGCCGCGCAAAATTCCGATATCGAGTGCCGAAGGGATTGTATTTCCAGGGTCTGTAGCGAGAGTACCGAGTGATGTATTGTTCAAGGTGAACGTGTAGCTTGTTTCAGTTTCTCCTAGTACAGGTCCAAAATTTGTACGAATGAAGAAAGTTCCTGCCCCCAAGTCAACCGTGCTAGAATCACCTCGCACGCTACCTCTTACAGTGCTAATAATTTCGCCTGGGTCAACTAATCCATTGTTATTTGCATCAGAAACGATACTGAGGCTAGGAAAGCCGCGGGTGTTAGCCACTTGAAACGTAGCAATCAAGCTACTACTTCGATCCAGATCGATTCGATAAAAATTCGTGTCAGTTGGACTAGGCTGTCGACTTCCGCTGATAGAGGAGTTAATTGTGACTGGCTCGCTCAGATCGCCGAGCGGAACTGCGGTGCTAATGGTATTACTCATGAGAAACTTTTCTTACTCAAAAAGTAAGCTGAATGGTTTTGTGACTGAACATAACCGAACGCAATACTGCAGATCGGAAAACCAAACATCTCCGTGTCAAAAAAAATAAAAAGCTCTCACCCCACAAAGGGTAAGGGATTTTTAATATTCTGAATAATTCCAAAAAGCTACGGGTGGCTACGGAGATTTTTTCCTAAACACGGCGACCGAGTTCTACCAATGCCGATCTCGGGTCGCCATCACTTGAGTACGTAAAATCTACGTAAAAACACGGTAACACACTTTTTCCAGATTGAGCGAAAAAAGTTGATTTGAAGAAGCTGAGTGTGTTGCGACAAGCCAGTTGAGGCGCCTGGTAAGAAAAAAGGGGGAACCAGGGTTCTAAGCTTTAACCTGCCTAAAAAATGGCGAATCAAACGATACTTTATAACTTCATGAAACAGCTATTTTTAGAGTGTTAAGTTGACAAGAGTTAACCAAATGATTGACCGATCATCGACCCATGACGATGTAAAAAAACGAGAAAGACCCGAATCCGTCGCCGGAAGATGTGCTGTCGATTCAAGAGCCGATTGAGGAATTGCCGATTATCCATGGTATAACCAGGGGAGTTTTTAGGATTTGTGAGGCAAGACAGGAATCGTGGCGATCGACGTAATTATCGGCATTGTAATTGGAATTGGCATCATCATTCTGGTGATGGTTCTGGGGGCGATCGCCCTGGACCTCAACTACCGACGGAAACCGGGCAACCAACTCGAATTTCGCCCCGGAACCTGGGCCATCACCCAACACGAGGGCGATCACCTCGACATCCAAGGGGACGTGGAACTCTTCAACGCCACCGAGGGACTCGAAATCATGATTCCCGATGTCAACGCCAACGCCACCCTCCTCTCCAAAGCCTCCGTCTCCGACATCTCCTGCCAGATTGAGGTCATCCCCGCCCATGAGGATGCCCCCGCCCGCCCCGATGGCTATTGGTTCCCCTACATCATCAAAGCCCGGCACAGTACCCACATCAAACTCAACGTTGCCCTAACCGGGCCGAACCTCGATCGCCTGCAAACCCTCTGGCTACGACTCAACTATCTCACCTACGGCCCCGGCGGACGCATCCCCAAAACCGGACATATCGTCTTCCCCCTGCAATACCCCGACGCAGACACACCCGCCAACTGGCTCACCAAAGACAACGCCGAGGTGTTTCCCGTCAAAACCCATCTCCTCACCCATCTCGACGATCCCGTTGAGGTGATTCGTCGCTATGTCATGCCCCATGCCAAAAATGGCGACATCGTCACCATCGGCGAAACCCCCCTGGCCATCATTCAAGGGCGACTGCGAGATCCCGCCACCGTCAAACCCGGCTGGCTGGCCCGGCGACTCTGTTACTGGTTCCTCCCCACCTCCAGCCTGGCCACCGCCTGCGGCCTGCAAACCCTCATCGACCAAGTGGGAACCCCTCGCGTCTTTTTCGCCTTCCTCGGGGGCGTCGGCCTGCGTCTGTTGGGCCAACGGGGGGGCTTCTATCAACTGGCCGGAGAACAAGCCCGCCTGATTGATGACGTTACCGGAACCCTCCCCCCCTACGACCAATTTATTGTTCTCGGGCCAGATGACCCCCAGGCCGTAGTGCAGCGAATTCAGCAAGAAACAGGATTATCAGCGGCGATCGTCGATGTCAATGACCTAAAAGCCGTCAAAGTCCTGGCCGCCACCCCAGATTTACCCCATACGTTCCTAGAAACCGCCCTACGCAGTAACCCCGCCGGAAATGCCGACGAACAAACCCCAGTCGTCCTCATCCGACCCCGAAACTCCTAGATCCTTTGGGGAAGTTAAGAATCTTCGTTAAAATGGCGGTAGTGGTTCTTCTGCCCCCCCGTCGGTTGCCCTCGTCCCCCCAGGTTTCCCCATGACTTCCTCAACTCCCACTCCGCCAACTTCGATGACACCCACCATTGATATTCGCCCCATTCAATATCGGGACTTGGATAACATCGAATCTCTCCTGCAAGCCGATGCCTTCACGGCCAAAAGCCCCAGTGATCAACTGGATCTGGCCCTGGATCTCGATCGCATCCGCCAACGCTACGGACTCCTCAAACTCCTCAGCCTCTTTCCCAACCCCTACCGAAATTCACTGCGGGCCTATGTCGCCCAATGCGATCGCCGCCTCCTCGGGGCCATCCAAGTCTCGCCGGTGAACCGTACCTCCACCACCTGGCGAGTCGATCGCGCGATCGCCGATCCCGCCGCCGGTAGCCAAGACACGGGAACGATTCTGCTGCGTCATTGTCTGCAAGCCATCTGGGAAGCCCGAACCTGGATTGTGGAAGTCGAAGTTAGCGATAACACGGCCATGGCCCTCTATCGCCAAAATGGCTTTCAACCCCTGGCCCAGATGACCTATTGGACCATTGAACCGGAACTTCTGGCCCAACTCGGGGAACGGGAACCCGATTTACCCAATCTCACCCCCGTCAGCAACTCCGACGCCCAACTCCTCTATCAACTCGACACCGTTTCTATGCCGCCTCTGGTGCGTCAGGTGTTCGATCGCCACATTCTCGACTTCAAAACCAGCCTCTTTGAATCCATCCTCTCAGGAATCAAACAGTGGTTTGCCAAAACTGAAGTCGTCAGTGGCTATGTTTTTGAACCACAACGCAAGGCGGCGATCGGCTATTTCCAAATTCGCCTCAGCCGCGACGGTGGCAGCCACCACGAAGCCCAACTGACGGTTCATCCCGCCTACACCTGGTTATACCCAGAACTCCTGGCCCAGATGGCCCGGATCACCCAACAGTTGCCCCCCCAATCCCTACGGCTGGCCTCAACGGACTATCAGCCGGAACGAGAAGAATATCTCACCAGTATCGGAGCTGAACCCATCGCCAACACGCTGTTAATGTCCCGTTCCGTCTGGCACAAACTGCGGGAAACCAAACAAGTCGCCCTAGAAGGCCTGCAACTGTCTGATGTCTTAGGCGGCTTACAACCCTCTCGTAAACCCGTCCCCGGACGAATGATTTGGTCTCATCAATCCCCGCAGCCGGTGAAAGATGAACGCCATCAGCAGAATGGCAATGGCGATTGCCCCCAAGATCAGCCGAATCATCATCCGCAAAACGGGAATGGCGATCGCCCATGAAGCCGCGAGTTGCTGCTTTAGGCCTAGATTTAGGTCGCCGTCGCATCGGAGTGGCCGGTTGCGACGGCTTAGGCTTACTGGCTACAGAACTCACCACCATCAAACGCAGTAGTTTCGCCCAAGATATCGAGGCCTTGCGTCAACTCGTCAACGAACGTCAGGCCACGGTTTTAGTGGTGGGGATGCCCTATACTCTCGACGATGGAACCATGGGTAAACAGGCCCAACGGCTGGAGAAGCTGGCCCACCGTATCAGTGCCGCATTAGGACTTCCCATCGAGTTTGTCGATGAACGTCTCAGTTCCATCGAAGCTGAGGAGTTAATCCGGGCTTCGGGACGACATCCGTCTCAAGATAAAGGGGCAATCGATCGCAAAGCCGCCGCCGTTATCTTACAGCGATGGCTCGATGGTCAGTCCTAGAATCCTGGTTATACTGGAGGCCCTGTAACTCCTCAAACACCCATGATTTCTGTAACATCTGACGATTATATCAGTCCAGAAGAGTACCTAGAGCGAGAATTTTATAGCCCCATCAAACATGAATATCTCGATGGGAAAGTTTACGCGATGGCGGGGACAGGGAAAGCCCATAATATCATCAGTGGTAACCTTTACCTTCTCTTGCGTAACACCCTTCACCACTCTCCCTGTCGCACCTACTTTGCCGACGTTAAAGTTAGAATTAATGAGGGACAACGCTTTTTTTATCCTGATTTGCTGGTCACCTGTGATCCCAATGACGACAGCAGTCTCGTTTATGTTGATAAACCTGTAGTCATCATTGAAGTGTTATCTGAATCAACCGAATCGTTTGACCGAGGTAGAAAGTTTCAATGCTATCGGAGTATTCCCAGTTTGCAAGATTATGTTCTGGTGAGTTCCCAAACTTACATGGTTGAGGTATTCCAGCGAACTCAGGACGATCGCTGGCTGTTGGATACCTATCAAGGCTTAGAGGCGATCGCCAGGATTGAAAGCCTAAATCTTGACGCACCCCTGGCGGACATCTACGCCAGCCTGGACTTAACCCCTCTCACGGACGAGGAAAGAGGGGTTAATCCCGAAGGCTGACAACACATTAAGGAGCGATCGCGTCAAATGATAGACGACAGGAACGGATACCGCATTCCCAAACTGTTTACGAGCAATGGCCTCTCGTCTCGCCATCATGAAGTTATCGGGAAACCCCTGTAATCGGGCATAATCCTGGGCCGAAATGGGTTTAAATTTTCTTGGCTTATAAATCTTCTCGATAAACTCCTGTTTGTAACTATTGGGGTCTTGATGATCTAACGAACAGGTCGCAACATAATCTCGCATTCCGGTAGCCGTCAACGTGCCGATCGCATCAGCATGAGGGAGGATAATTTTAGCCACACCATTGATTCCTGCTGAAATTTTTGAATTGACAAACTCATATTTGTTATAACATTTTTCAGAAGTCGTACCATAGATATCTGTAGGGGCGAACAGCCGTTCGCCCTCCTCAGTATCAGATGTATAGCCAATATCTCGAAAAATGGTGTTAGATTGAACGTGACGTAATATCTTTTTCTCCACCAGTTTCTCTAACTCCTCAACCGCTAAATCAGGAATCAGCTTTTGTAAATGCTCAAAACGTAACGGATTCCCATCTTTGAGTCCATATTTCTTCTTGCGTCGATTGCGAAGTAGGGTCAAACAAATCTCTTTTTCTCGTTCACTGGTTTCAATTAAATCCCAAGAGTGAATCGTGGTATGGCCATCTCGGACATCTGAAAAGAGAAAAAAGTTATTCAGTTCATCAATTTTTTGAAAACGCCCTCGGGATGCGGGGATGCGATCGCCAAATAAGTGCTCAGGCGGAAATTTCTGTTTCTGAATTGGACGACGTTCTACCCCCTCAATACAGTCATAGAGTCGTGGCTTATCACCTAAGGGTTCAGGAAACCTAAACTTAGAGTAGGTCTTGATAGTCGTTTGAATCCCGACAATGAAAATG
This sequence comes from Sodalinema gerasimenkoae IPPAS B-353, assembly GCF_009846485.1. Taxonomy (GTDB): domain Bacteria; phylum Cyanobacteriota; class Cyanobacteriia; order Cyanobacteriales; family Geitlerinemataceae; genus Sodalinema; species Sodalinema gerasimenkoae. The sequence continues at coordinate 839,186 of NZ_ML776472.1, read as the reverse complement.
CGATCGCGGTCTTGGGGTAAGCCAAAATCATAGGAATTCAAAACCTGAAACGTGACCTCATAGCCTCGTTGACTCAGTTCGGTCACAATCGAATCTAAACTCTCACGGTGGCGGGGTTCCATGAGACCTTTGACATTTTCAAAAATAAAAGCTTTAGGGTGATTCTGTTCAATAATCCGAATCACATCAAACCAAAGTTTGCCGCGATTATCCTCAAATCCCTTAATTTTCCCCGCAATTGACCAAGGCTGACAGGGAACCCCACCGACAATCAGATCAATGGACTCCGGTAACTTGCCAATTTTTTGCACATCCCCTAAGTTGCGTTCAGAAGAACCAACAGGAGTGATAAAGTTTTTCTGATAGACGGCGATCGCCTCGGCATCAATTTCTGAATACCCTAAACATTGACCCCCCAAACGTTCTAAGGCAATTCTAAAGCCGCCAATCCCCGCAAATAAATCGACAAAGGTAAATGTAGCACCTGGTAAACTGGGGGGAACCGGTGCCAAATTCACGAACTCTGATTCAAACAGATTAAGCTGTTGCACCGAATGCCCCCAGTGGTTTAATTAAAATACCGCCAAATCTTAGCAACTCTCAATCACTTGGGAGACCACACGGATGATATCCAGATGACCCTGGGGTTGCGTCTCCCGCAGCATTCGAGCCTCCTGTAACTCCAACTCCGTTATCTGTCGTAACTCCTCATCACTGTAAGCAGAACGGGTTTGACGTACATCCTCCAAGGTTTGAGTCACATGGGCCATCGTTCCCCGAATTGCCACATTGTTCATCTCGGCGACGACGCGATAGGTGTTGCGTTCCTTTCCCTGAATCGTCACCGCATCAGACCCCCCGAACTGGTGAATCACAGCATTCAGATAGCGATTACTTGATGCAGCGGCTTGGCGGAGACGACGACGCTGAGGCGTGGTGGCGGTACAAGTCCGAGTCATAATCCCTTCCCCGCAAATGTTGAACTTTACATCAACATTATAGCAAACCCAATACTAGAGCCGCTACTTCCATGCCGAGAAAGACACATCAATTAGGACGCTTTATACCATGTTTGGAAAGGCTCGCCATAGGGTAACGCTGGGGGAGAGCGAACAGCCCTTCGCCCCTACAGCCTTATATGGCAAGACTTTGAAAACCTTGTATTACTTAAAGTGAAAACCTGTCTAAAAGGGGTTTTGAAATAATGAGTCGTCCTGTTTCAAGAGTCTACTATTCCTTATCCCCATACCCTAAGCGCACCTTAGCCGCCGCCTGGGTTGCTTTCTGACGTGCCTGTTCAATGGTGTCCCCTTTGGCCAGAGCCACCCCCATGCGACGATAGGGACGAGCAGTTTCCTTACCAAAGAGGCGAATCTCCACATCGGGTTGGGACAGGGCCTCATCCACCCCCTCATAAAACACAGTATCCGAATCGCGATCGCTCAAAATCACCGCACTCGCGCCTGGGGACAACACCTCAATTTTGGGAATTGGCAGGCCTAAAATAGCCCGCAGATGTAACTCAAACTCATTGAGGTTCTGAGAGACCATCGTCACCATCCCCGTATCATGGGGACGCGGCGATAACTCCGAGAAAATTACCTCATCCCGAGTGACAAAAAACTCAACCCCAAAAATTCCTGCCCCCCCCAAGGCCGAGGTGACGGTTTTCGCCATCTCCTGGGCCTGGGTAATTTTTACCTCCGACAATCCCACCGGCTGCCAAGATTCCTGATAATCCCCTCGTTCCTGACGATGACCAATGGGGGGACAAAATAGGGTGGTTCCATTCCACTGTCGCAGCGTCAGGAGGGTAATTTCGACCTCAAAATCAATAAACTCCTCCACAATCACCCGCTCACTCTCACCACGAGATCCCGTCATGGCATATTCCCAAGCCTGGAACACCTCCTCGGGAGAGTGAACCACCGATTGGCCTTTCCCCGAGGAGGACATCACCGGCTTGACGACATTGGGAAATCCTAAGTCTTGGGAAATGGCTTCTAAACTGGCTAAATCATTGGCGTAGCCGTAACGAGGGGTGCGGACGCCTAACTCAGTATGGGCCAATTCCCGGATGCGATCACGGTTCATGGTGTAATTCGTGGCCGCCGCCGTAGGGATGATGCGAAATCCCTGACGTTCTAAGTCCAATAACTTACTGGTGCGGATAGCTTCAATCTCGGGAACCACATAATCCGGCTGATGGTGTTTCACCAGCCGCTCCAACGCATCCCCATCCTGCATGGAAACCACTTCAGCAATGTCTGCTACCTGCATGGCCGGCGCATTGGCATAGCGATCGACCGCAATCACGGTATTTCCTAACCGTTGCGCGGCGATAACAACTTCTTTCCCCAGTTCACCGGAACCGAGCAGCATCAATTTTTGAGGAAGTTTCACAGGTAATGAAGATAATTAAAAAAAACGATTCCCAATTATAGCAAAATGGGAGTCCTCAGAGGAGGTTGTGGCGGGTCAGGCAGCAATTCTCATTTTGACTTGCATCCTGTTCCAAGATGCCCAAGCTTGAAGAAGGAATGGGGCTTTTAAGAATCACTATTGAGAAATTTGTAATAAGCTCGGACAAAATTTCCATAATGAGAATTGCTGACCAGCGTACTTTGTCCCGACCCGGCGGCAAAAGTCCTGATAAAATAAAGGACTAACCCATCAACGCCCATTCGACCTGGTATGACTAGCGCCTTCCTCGAACGCCTCCATAGTCCTAACCGTCCCGTTCTCGTCTTCGACGGTGCTATGGGAACCAACCTACAAGTGCAAAACCTGACCGCCGAGGACTTCGGTGGGCCAGAGTACGAAGGCTGCAACGAATACCTGGTCAAAACCAAACCCGATGCTGTCGCCACAGTGCATCGCGGTTTCCTCGACGCGGGGGCTGATGTCATCGAAACTGATACCTTCGGCGGAACTCCCCTCGTCCTCGCCGAATACGACCTCGCCGACCAATCTTACTCCCTCAACAAAGCCGCCGCCGAACTGGCTAAAAGCATCACCGCCGACTATTCAACCCCCGAGAAACCCCGCTTCGTTGCCGGTTCCATGGGACCCGGAACCAAACTCCCCACCCTGGGCCATATCGACTTCGACAGTCTCCGGGATGCCTATATCACCCAAGTTCAGGGCCTCTACGATGGCGGGGTTGACCTATTCCTGATTGAAACCTGTCAGGATGTGCTGCAAATTAAAGCCGCTCTCAACGCCGTGGAAACCGTCTTTGAACAACGGGGCCAACGTCGTCCGATTATGGTGTCCGTCACCATGGAACAGTTCGGAACCATGCTGGTGGGGTCCGAAATTGGCGCTGCTTTGGCAATTCTCGAACCCTATAACATCGATATTCTGGGTCTCAACTGCGCCACCGGTCCCGACTTGATGAAAGACCATATCCGCTATCTGTCGGACCATTCCCCCTTCATCGTCTCCTGTATCCCCAACGCCGGACTCCCGGAAAACGTCGGCGGCCAAGCTCACTATAAACTAACTCCTCTGGAACTGCGGATGGCCTTGATGCACTTCATCGAGGACTTGGGGGTGCAGGTGATTGGCGGCTGCTGCGGAACTCGTCCTGAACATATCGCGGCCTTAGCCGAGATTAGCCGAGAGCTGACCCCGAAAGTGCGTCACCCCCATTATGAAGCCGCCGCCGCTTCGATTTATAGTACCCAAACCTATGAGCAGGATAATTCCTTCCTGATTATTGGCGAACGCCTCAACGCCAGTGGGTCTAAGAAAATGCGGACGCTGCTCAATAATGAGGATTGGGATGGTTTGGTGGCCCTGGCGCGATCGCAGGAACGCGAAGGCGCACAAATCCTCGATGTTAACGTCGATTACGTGGGCCGAGATGGGGTGCAAGATATGCACGAACTCGTGTCACGTTTGGTCAATAATGTCAAGCTGCCGTTGATGTTGGATTCCACAGAATGGCAGAAGATGGAAGCGGGGTTAAAGGTGGCCGGTGGAAAATGTCTGCTGAACTCCACCAACTACGAAGATGGCGAAGAACGCTTCTATAAAGTCCTGGAAATTGCCAAGCAGTACGGCGCGGGGGTGGTGATTGGGACCATCGACGAGGAGGGAATGGCCCGAACCGCCGACAAGAAATTTGAAATCGCCAAACGGGCCTACTACGCCGCCATTGAGTTTGGGATTCCGGCCCGAGAACTATTTTTTGACCCCCTGGCCCTTCCCGTCTCCACAGGGATTGAGGAAGACCGGGAAAATGGTAAAGCCACCATTGAATCTATCCGTCGCATTCGTCAGGAACTCCCGGAATGTCATATTACCCTGGGGGTGTCTAATATCTCCTTTGGCTTGAATGCGGCGGCGCGACAGGTTCTCAATTCCGTATTTCTCCATGATGCCATGGAAGCGGGATTAGATTCAGCCATTGTCAGCGCCAGCAAGATTTTACCCCTGGCTAAGATTGACCCCGACCATCAGGAGATCTGCCGCAAACTGATTTATGATCAACGGGAGTTTGATGGGGATGTCTGTACCTATGACCCCCTGGGAGTGTTAACAACCCTGTTTCAAGGGAAATCGGCCAAGAAAACCGAAGCCATTGATAAGAATCTTCCCATTGAGGAACAGCTTAAACAGCATATTATTGATGGGGAGCGAATTGGCTTAGAGGAGTCATTGGAAAAAGCGCGTCAAGACTATGAACCGTTGCATATTATCAATGTCTTCCTCCTGGATGGGATGAAAGTCGTTGGGGAGTTATTTGGGTCGGGACAAATGCAACTTCCCTTTGTCTTACAGTCGGCGCAAACTATGAAAGCGGCGGTGGCTTATCTGGAACCTTATATGGATAAGGAGGACTCCGATGGTCGCGGTAAGGGAACCTTTTTGATTGCAACAGTTAAGGGAGATGTCCATGATATTGGCAAGAATTTAGTCGATATTATTCTTTCCAATAATGGCTATAAGGTTGTTAATTTGGGAATCAAACAACCGGTGGAAAACATCATTCAAGCCTATCGAGAACATGGTGCGGATTGTATTGCCATGAGTGGCTTGTTGGTGAAATCGACGGCATTTATGAAGGATAATTTGGAGCGGTTTAATGAGGAGGGAATTACCGTTCCGGTGATTTTAGGGGGGGCGGCACTTACGCCTAAGTTTGTTTATAAGGACTGTCAAAACACCTATAAGGGCAAGGTTGTTTATGGCAAAGATGCCTTTGCTGACTTGCATTTTATGGACAAGTTAATGCCAGCCAAAGCTGAGGGCAATTGGGATGATTTGCAGGGCTTTTTGGATGAAGTGGCGTTAGAGGAGGAGGCCGCTGAATCAGACAGTCCCACTGACACCTCAGAGTCCTCCCAGGAGTCAGAAACGCCTCAAGTGGTGGAAATCGATACTCGCCGTTCCGAGGCGGTAGATGTGGATATCGATCGCCCCCAACCGCCATTCTGGGGAACCAAGATTCTCACCCCGGAGGATATCCCCCTAGAGGAGTTATTCTGGTATTTGGATTTACAGGCTTTGATTGCGGGACAATGGCAATTCCGCAAACCTCGGGAACAGTCTCGGGAGGAGTATGATGCTTTCCTAGAGAAAGAGGTCTATCCCATTCTGGACCATTGGAAGCGGCGGATTGTCGAGGAAAATCTCCTACATCCGACGATTATTTATGGCTATTTCCCCTGTCAGTCGGAGGGGAATTCCCTTCATGTGTATTACCCGGAAGAGGCGGAAGCGGGCCAGTTAGGGGAACCAGCGGCGACGTTTAGTTTTCCCCGTCAGCGATCGCTACGGCGGTTGTGTTTATCGGACTTCTTTGCACCTAAGGAGAGTGGGGTGATTGATGTCTTCCCCATGCAGGCGGTAACGGTAGGAGAAATCGCCACGAAGTTCGCCCATGAACTGTTTGCGGCCAATGAGTACACGGATTATCTCTATTATCACGGCATGGCGGTACAGGTCGCCGAGGCCATGGCCGAGTGGATTCACGCTCGCATTCGCCGGGAGTTGGGGTATGGTCATCTCGAACCGGATAATGTGCGGGATGTGTTAGCGCAACGCCATCAGGGGTCACGCTATAGTTTTGGCTATCCGGCTTGTCCGAAGGTGTCGGATCAGTATCGCCAGTTGGAGTTAATGGGAACCGATCGCATCGGGATGTTTATGGATGAGAGTGAACAACTCTATCCTGAACAGTCCACGACGGCGTTTGTGGTGTATCACCCGGTGGCGAAGTACTTTAGTGCTTGAGGGGGAAGAAGGCAAAAGGCAAGAGGCAAAAGGCATAACCCACCCCTGCCCCTCCCAGGAGGGGATGGCAAGGGGCAAGAGGCAAATCAAGAGGCAAAAGGCATAACCCACCCCTGCCCCTCCCAGGAGGGGATGGCAAGGGGCAAGAGGCAAAAGGCATAACCCACCCCTGCCCCTCCCAGGAGGGGATGGCAAGGGGCAAGAGGCAAATCAAGAGGCAAAAGGCATAACCCACCCCTGCCCCTCCCAGGAGGGGATGGCAAGGGGCAAGAGGCAAAAGAAGGGAACAGTGGTAGGATGTGTTCCGGCATCAGTTCGGGTTGTGACCTAGACCCATCGATTCAAACTTGCCGGAACGCATCACTTAGACCGGGGCAGTTAGCGTGCGGCGTTCATGAGACAACTAGGCGATCGCCCCAATTGGCTTTCAATGGTAATGTCGGTGTATTCTGCTGCCTGTAGAATCCTGCGAATTAGGGTTTCGGCTTCCTGATCAGCTTTTTGCAACAGGCCATCCTGACAGGCTTGTTCGCGAATTTGCAGCAGGGCCGTTTGTTGGGCCTCACTGTAAAGTTGCGTCTCAACATTGGGGGCGAACCAGGTGCGGTGATGTTCTAAAATGCCCGATTCATCGATATCTAAATCCGCTTGCACCAGATAGGGCGGGGGGAGGAGAAGGTGAATCTGGCCATTAGCGCGATCGACGGATTTGACCTCTAATTGGTCTAGGTCAATTCCAGCGCGAACTCGTCCCACCCCTTGATAGAGAACCACCGTTTGTCCTAAATAGAGATGACCAAACATCCGATCCTGATGGGTGCGGACCACAGTTTCGAGGAGAACTTCGGCGGTGGTGAGTTCGGTTTTTCCCTCAAATTGATTCACCAGTAAGGCTTTCACCTCCGTGACGGGAGCGGGTGCGGCGGGAAACAGGGCCTCGGTGACTTTCTCCGTGAGGCGTTCAGCCTGAAACGCGGCAATGCCCGCGACGGCGACGGAGGACACCACGAGGGGATGGAGGAGAACTTTGGCGAATTTCCGAGGTAAAGACTGGGGTAGAGAGTCAGGAGTATTCATAAAATTGCCGGGTAGGGGGACAGCAGCGCCTGATGTAAGCTTAACAGTTGCCTTCGGGTCTATTGTTTTAGATGGTGCGATCGCCCCAGACGTTCCCGAGGTCACTCGCCAGTTCTCTGTGCCACAAATGCCCCAAAACTGGGGTGAAATAGACCATAGTGGCTGCCATCTGCCTGATTCTGATGGTGAAGATAGGGGGTTAGGCGATCGAGGGCGCATTGCACATCAAACTCATCAGCGTCGAGGCGTTGAGCGATGTCCTCCACCGTTGCCCCATCGCCCTGAAGCTGCTGCACAATCTCCGCATCCGCCGCCATGTCATCCCAGAGGTCTCCGTAGGCGGCGATGAGGTGGGGGGAGAGTTGGCCGTCGGGGGCGAGATCGACGCCCTGACGCAAATCCTGGAGGAGATGGTGGGCGACAGCGAAATTGCCGTTGCAGTAGTCCGACAGGGAAGTTGCCGCCGTCTCCGCTGTCATCTGGTGGCGGTTCAGCCAAGGCGCGATGGCCCCCTCACCCCGCTGCAACTCCCGCAGCAGGAAGCGGCGCACGTCCTGACGACAGAGTTGGCCAAACTGGGACAAGTCCAGGGTTTGGGCGGGGCTTTCGACGAGCAGGCCGGCACGGCCGGGGGGAACGGGACGGCGGGACAGCACCACATACACCCCAGGCGGCAGATAGCGGGGCAGGTAGAGGCGGTTAGAACCGGGGGGTTGCGGGCGGGTGTCGATGGCATCGACGGCATCGAGAAGCAGCAGCAGCCGTTCCCCTGGTGAGAGGGTTTGGCTGGCCCGTTGCAGCAGCGGCGAGAGGCCGTCGCTGTCCTCGGGGTTGCCGTCGCTGAGGTGTTGCAATGCCTCGAAGAGAGTGCGCTGGGCAAAGTCGAGGTCGTCGGTTCCGGGGAGTTGGGCGCAGTAGTAGAAGCTTTGGGGGTGGGTGTTGGCGAGGTGGGCCAGCCAGGCACTTTTGCCGCTACCTGGTGCGCCGACGAGGGTAAAATAGCCGCGATCGTGTTGTTGGCAGAAGTCGGTGAGGGTTTGGTTGAGCCAGGGACGGGGGAGGAAGCGAGTTTGGTGTTGCCTCAGCACAGCCCGAAACTGCGTCAGTGGCGGCAGCATCGTCTTCATCATGCCTCCTCCGGCAGTTCCAGGCGCAGGATGTGAACTTGTCCGCCCATATCTCCAGCCACGATGGTTTGGCCGTCTGGTGAAAAAGCGCAGCTCCAGATAGGGTTATCTGCTGTAAAACAAACAATGTCCTGGCCCGTCTTCAAATCCCAGACCTTTACCGTGCCGTCATCCGACCCAGACAGGGCCCCGGAGCCATCCGCCGTCACCGCCACAGAGTTGACCCCACGGCTGTGACCCTCCAGGCTTAACCGTTGCTGGCCCGTCTGCAAATCCCAGACCTTTACCGTCCCGTCACGCGACCCAGACAGGGCCCCGGAGCCATCCGCCGTCACCGCCACTGACATGACCCAATCACTGTGACCCTCCAGACTTAACCGTTGCTGGCCCGTTGACCCAATCACTGTGACCACTGAGGGTTCGCAGGAGCGCACTACCAGAAGGAGTCAAACTGGCGGTGATGGGGCGTAACCGAGGAGATATTGGTGTTGCTTTAGCAGTATCTAACAGCCGATGTACATGAGGCAGGTCGTGGGGCAGTAACCGTCCCCACAGATGTCCGGCTAGTTGCGTGACATCTCGTTCCAGTACATGGGCCGACAGCCGTAACGCCCCCTGAATCAGTTGCAACGCCCGCACTGTCTCCGGGTCGAGTGTGGCTGTCACCTCTGCATCGTTGAGCCAGTCGTAATCCTCAATCAGCGCCTGCACGCCAAACTCCGGGTGTTGCACTTTCGCCTCAACAAACTCATAGTCCGACAGGCACTGGCAATACTTTTCAAACTGTTCACTACGAATCAGGCGGTCAGGACGCTGCAAATAATGCCGCTGGAAGTGACGGGGTTTTGCCGCCAGTCGTTCAGATAGTCGCTTCACTGTTCCATCTCCCGCTCTTGATAGTCAGCAATCCGCTGGTTCACCTCACAAAACAGCTTCCGCGTCGGCTTCAGTTCCACCTTCCCATTCAAGAAATCCAGGAAACTGGCGTGATAGATGCTGTAGCAGTCCTCCCCATCTTCGGGTTGCAGCTTCAAATACTCCCGCCACTCCTTATTCAATACCTTCTGCACGTGCAGGATGTCCTCATCCAGCACGTCCGCCAGCACCTGCGCCGGAACCGCCGCCCCAATCTCCACCAGCACGAACAGCACCATCACCCGCATCCGCCGTTCCGCCCTCTCCATCCCCATCCGCACCCAGTGGGTTTGGTAATACTCCTGCAAACCCTGGGGCAGTTGCGTCAATTCTAGGCTGTCGTAGTTCCCGTTGACCATCTCCGGCAGCACGTAGCGCAGATACATAAAGTTGTTCTCGCTCTTGTCCGCCAGGGTTTCCACAAACTCCTTGCGGCTCAGGTGTCGCCCCTGGGTCCACTGTTGCAATGCCGTTTCCTCGTCCCACCAGCGCCCCAGGTACTCCTCCACATCCCGCCGACAGTGGGGCGCGTACTCGTCCCCACTTAAATCCAGTTCGTCCGTCGCCGTTCCCGCCGAGACCGTCAGCCGCTTGGTTTCCAGGCTGTAGGGTCGCCGCGTCAGCAGGAAATAGACATTGTCCGGCAGTTCTTTGGGCAAGTGCAGCAGGTTTTCCCCGGCCTCCTGTTCCACCTCATCTAATGCGTCCACTACCACCACCAGCGGTTCACCTTCAGGAAGTTGCCGCGCCACGTTTGCCAGCAGTTCCCGCAAGTCTGCATTGTCGCTGTTGGGCAGGTTGTAACGCTGTTGCAGTTGTCCGCGCAGGCTTTTTAGGAACAGTTCGGCGCGGTTGCGACGTTCGGCGAGAATGTTGAAATAGCCGGGTACGTGGTGATCCTGAACGTATTTGGCGGCGACGGCACTTTTGCCGATTCCTGCCTCGCCAATGACTATGAAGTAGCCGCAGGGGTGTTTTTTAATGAAGTCCCCGAAGGCTTTAAAGACAAACTTTCGCCCGCAGAAACGCTTTAGTTTTTCTTCAATCAAAGATTGGAAGTCTTGAGGTATTAGTTCGCAGCCATGCCAATCTTGCGGATCGACGATATCGGTCGGCTTCAACCCTAAAACCTTGCAAATATTTTTAATCGACCATCTTTCAACACCATTAGGACAATCTTTAGTTCCCAATAGTCTTTTGATGGTATCAATAGATGTATTAGACTTTCCTGCTAGTTCTGGCTGAGTCAATCCCTGTTCTTTATACGCTTCTTTTAATATTTTTTTGCCAGCTTCACTTGATTGAACGTTCTGCGATCGCGCCATAATCTCAATCCGTTTAAATGTGCAAGGTCATGATGTTGACACTATAGCCGATCGCCCATTTTTTTAGCCAGGGCAGCGGGATTTGATTTTCTGCCCTATCTGCCCTATTTCGTAGGGCAGCAGCTTTCTTAAAACCCAACCTATCTGCCCTCGACTGCCAGAGTCGAACTGGCTACGATTTGAGTATCGATTTTCAGTTCACCCAACATCAAAGACAGCCATGATGAATCTCTTTTCTCGCCAACAGGAACCGAACCGCAACGATGACTTCAAACAGGAGGTGCAACGGGAACTTCTCCGGCAGTCTAAACAGAGTTATAACGTGACGGTGGGTGCGATCGCCACCTCCTATGTCGTGACCCTCCTCGGCGTGGGATTGCTGTATACCGACAAAATCGCCGAATCAGCATTCACCGCCAGCACGGGGACGATTTTCAGCCTCAGCAGTATGACCTCAGCCAACGCTAAAAAACAGGAGTTGCAAGACCTCCTCGACGAACTTGACGAAACACCGTAGACCCGCCACCGTCGTCATATCCTCTCAGTTCGCTCCCTGGCCTCAACCTAGACGCGGACAGTCCCTTGTCTCCAAATCATCAGGATTCCTTGGCAAAACGTTCGTTGCGGCCAGAGTAACGCTAGACTAGCTCTAACGTGAGACCTTAATGAACCGAAACTGGTTGGGAGAAGCATAATGGGAGATTTTGAGCGTGTATCAGTGGGCATTGTCGGCGCTTCAGGATATGGCGGCGTGCAACTGGTGCGCTTGCTGCTAGACCATCCAAATGTCGATATTGTCTATTTGGGGGGACAGGGAAGTGCTGGAAAGCCCTTTTCAGACATTTATCCCCACTTGGAACACCGCTTTAAAAAACAGGTCGAACCCGTGGAGGTCGATCGCATCGCCGAACGCTGTCAGGTGGTGTTCCTCTCGCTTCCCAATGGCTTGGCCTGGACCATGGCCCCGGCCCTGTTGGAGAAAGGCTGTAAAGTCCTGGATTTGTCCGCTGACTATCGCTTTTTTAATCTCGATACCTATCAGGCTTGGTATGGGGGCGATCGCACGGACGCAGACATCGCGGCTTCAGCGGTCTACGGACTCCCGGAACTGTACCGCGATCGCATTAAGGAGGCCAGTCTCGTCGGCTGTCCCGGCTGTTATCCCACCGCCAGCCTCTTAGCGGTGGCCCCTCTCCTAAAACAGGGGCTGATTGCACCGGAAAGCTTGGTCATTGATGCCAAATCCGGGACTTCTGGAGGGGGTCGTCAGGCGAAAACGAACCTGCTGCTGGCCGAAGCGAGTGGATCTATTTCTGCCTATGGGGTGGCCCGTCACCGGCATACCCCAGAGATTGAGCAAATCTGTAGTGAATTAGCCGGCCATGAGATGATGGTTCAGTTTACCCCCCACTTGGTTCCCATGGTGCGGGGGATTCTAGCGACCGTCTATGCGACCCTGCGAGACCCCGGTTTGGTGCGAGAAGACCTGGCGACGATTTATAATGCTTTCTATCGCTCTTCCCCTTGGGTGAAGGTGCTGCCGTCAGGAGTCTATCCGCAAACAAAATGGGCCTGTGGCTCTAACCTCAATTACATCGGCATTGAAGTTGACCCGCGCACAGGACGGGTGATTGTCATGTCGGTGATTGACAATCTGCTCAAAGGACAAGCCGGACAGGCCCTACAAGCGATGAACCTCATGTTAGGACTAGAGGAAACCGCCGGATTACCCACCCTCGGCTTCTATCCGTGACGTACTCCCGACGCCGACTGCTTAGGCGGTACGGCGCGGGCTTCTCCACCCAGATCGCTTGGATCTGGGTTTCGCGTTTTTGAGGGAGGCGACGTCCAACCCCACGTTCTTAATCAACAGCCCAGAGTTAACATCACGCGGCATAGACCCCCCACAATAACGTGAGTTCGGCTTAAGCCGAACTCACGTCTCCTACCCTCCTACGGTGCCCCCTTAAACTTTTGTCAGTCAATTCAGTGAGAGAACCACGGAGTCACAGAGGAGACAGAGAAAGAGAGGGGGAGAGAGGAAGAGAAAGAGAAAACCCCCCCCTCTTGCCTCTTGCCATCCCCTCCTGGGAGGGGCAGGGGTGGGTTATGCCTCTTGCCTCTTGCCTTCTTTTGCCTACTGCCTACTGCCTACTGCCTGCTTTATGAGGTCTTCAGTGATGGGGTTGAAATAGAGGAGATTCTCGGGGGGAAACGTAACCCACAATCTCTCGCCGGGTTGGGGTTGAATGCTGGCGGGGACAAAGAAGTTTAGGGAATCGTCGAGATTGGCAGACTCCTGGCCGTCGAGGACTCCCCGAATTAAGGTCTCTCGTCCGAGGGGTTCGGTGATGCTGACTCGTACCCGAAGGCTTCCGGGGGCTTCTGAGGAAAGCTGGATGTCTTCAGGACGAATCCCAAGATTGACCGTCGGTGGGGAGGTTTGGGGGCTGAGGGCTGCGAGCGATCGCAGCAGTTGGGGAGAGGCGGGTAATTCCTGGCCGCCAATCTTAAAACCTGATCCGCCATAGCTGGCCCGTAACAGGTTCATGGGTGGACTCCCTAAAAAGCTGGCAATGGTTTGATTGTTGGGCTTATTGTACACATCTAAAGGGGTGCCAATTTGTTGAATTTGTCCGTCATGTAAGACCACGAGGCGATCGCTCAAGGTCATGGCCTCGGTCTGATCGTGAGTCACATAGATGGTGGTAATTCCTAACTGTTGATGTAACGCCTTCAACTGCGATCGCATCTCATCCCGTAATTGGGCATCCAAATTACTCAGGGGTTCATCTAACAGAAACACTTGCGGTTGACGAGCGATCGCCCGGCCCAGGGCCACCCGTTGCTGCTGTCCCCCCGAAAGCTGTTTCGGTTTACGCTGCAACAGATGAGCAATATCAAGGATATTGGCGACATGGGTAATGCGATCGCAAATGGTTTTCTTGTCCGCCCCCCGCATCCGTAGGCCAAAGGACAAATTCTCGGCCACCGTCATGTGGGGATAGAGGGCGTAATTCTGAAACACCATGGCCACATCCCGCTCCCGAGCTGGGATATCATTGGCCCGGCGATCGCCAATATACAGATCCCCCGATGTCGCCTGTTCCAATCCCGCAATGGTTCTGAGAATCGTCGATTTTCCACAACCGGACGCTCCCACTAACACCCAAAACTCACCATCGGGAACCGTAAAACTAATATCTTCAATCGCATTCGTGGCATCAAAGCGTCGTGTAATCTGATTGAGTCGAACCGTTGCCATAGTAGTTGTGGGGGTATCGAGAAGCCGGACCAAAACCCGGGGGGCATCTGATTCCCCCCAGAGTTCACTGTAACGCGATTTTTAGCCTCCCATCCCCCTCAATCCTCCCATCTTCTCGACAGGGATTGAGCCAGAACTTGCGCTATCCTAGATTGGGCGTATAAGAACAATCCGTTAAAAACCGAATCCATGACTTCTACCGTTTCCGCCGCCGATCGCACCATTCGCATCGCCTCCCGTAAAAGCCAACTCGCCCTCGTGCAAACCCATTGGGTGCGCGATCGCCTCCAAGAATCCCACCCGGGTCATCAATTTGACATTCACACCATGAGTACCCAAGGGGACAACATCCTCGATGTGGCCCTGGCGAAAATTGGCGATAAAGGGCTATTCACCAAGGAACTGGAAGTGCGAATGCTCAGCGGCGACGCGGACTTTGCGGTGCATTCCCTCAAAGACTTACCCACCAACCTTCCCGACGGGCTAATTCTCGGCTGCATCACGGAACGGGAAGATCCCGCCGATGCGTTGGTGGTGCATGAAAAACATCAAGACAAACAACTGGCCACTCTCCCCGAAGGCTCAGTCATTGGGACTTCCTCCCTCCGTCGTCTGGCTCAACTGAGACATCATTACCCCCACCTCACCTTCAAAGATATTCGCGGTAACCTCAACACCCGCCTGGCTAAATTGGATGAAGGTCAATATGATGCCATTATCCTCGCCGTGGCTGGCCTGGAACGGTTGGGAATGGGCGATCGCGTCCATCAAGTCATCCCCAGCGATGTTTCCCTCCACGCCGTCGGCCAAGGGGCATTAGGAATTGAATGTCGCGAAGGTGATCCGGAAATCCTGGAACTCCTGCAAGCCATCGCCCACACCCCCACCAGCCAACGCTGCTTAGCTGAACGGGCCTTCTTACGCAGTTTAGAAGGGGGGTGTCAGGTTCCCATCGGCGTCAATACCAGTATTGAGGGAGACCAACTCACCTTAACGGGAATGGTGGCTCGTCTCGATGGCCAAAAACTCATCAAAGATAGCCTTCAAGGCCCCGCCAGCGACGCGGAACGGCTCGGAGAACAACTCGCCAACGAACTTCGTAACCAAGGGGCTACGGAAATTTTAGAAGAGATTTTCCAGGAAATTCAGCGGGGATCTTAGGGGGCCAACTTGGAAAATTTGCCCAACTTCCCCGTCACGGCGTTATCGTAGAGGAGATTGGCGGTTCCTGACAGTGGCCTATGTCTCCTCCGACTCCCCCTCCCATTCCTCCTTATCCCCCCCGTTCACCGAAACAACTTTTACAGTTAGGACTAGCCCAAATGCAACGGGGCGAGTCTGATGCGGCGATCGCCTCCTTGCAACAGTCCGCTCGCCTGAGTCGTCATGGGGCAGAGCAGTTCAAAGCCCAGCGAGCCTTAGTCTCGTTATACCGTAAAACCGGCCAGGACGAGACGGCGATCGCCCTCTGTCAAGACCTTCGCCAACATTCCCATCCCAAAATCAAAGCCTGGGCCAGTCAGAAACTAGAGCAACTCACCCCCAACCCCATCTCTCCCGAACCACCTCCCCCGGAAGCTCTGGGATTTATTCCCCTAGAAGATAGCCCCGAGAGCCAAACCCACAACCAACGGGAAATCTACCGTCCTCCCGCCGCCAACGACCCCCCAGACGACGCCGCCAATCCTGAGCCGCCTGAGTCCAGTGAACCCGAATTAGCCTTTCAGCTCATTCAAGACTCCCCATCCTCGCCCCCAGCTGACTCAGACCCTCTCCCGGCAACCCACGAGCCTCCCCATCCCCCCGAGGGAACGGCCATCGAAGATTGGCGAAACTCTCCCCTTCAACGTCCCCAAGGTCGGCGATCGCTCAAACAGCCCCCCTTAGGACGACTGCGAGGGCTAGAGGTATTGACCGCCATAATGCTTTTTATAAGCATCTCTCTGCCCCTCCATTGGCTGATGACGGGGATAAATGAAGTTTTAATCGAAATTCGAGCACTTCGTCCCATACAGGCATTTTTCAGCAACTACAACGGTCATATTTGGCTGACCCTGTTCCTATTAACCGTCCTATCCCCCTGGTTGTTGGATCTCGTCTTACGGCTGAATTGGGGCAGTCAGCCCTTTTCCCTGAGTCAATTAGGGAAACTTAGCCCGGAAGCAAAACAGGCCGTGCGTCAACTCTGCCGCAAACAAAAAATTGCTATCCCTGAATTACGCCTGATTCCTAATGATGCGCCGATTATCTTTACCTATGGAACCCTGCCCCGTTATGCCCGGCTGGTGGTGAGTCGTGGCTTCCTCAATCGTCTCGGGGATGAGGAAATTGCAGCTTTGGTAATTCGGGAGTTGGCCCAGATTGGCCATGGGAATATTTTGGCCCTATCGGGAGGGATGGCAGTGTTACAACTGCCCTATACCCTCTATCTCCAGAGTAGTCGTTTGGGGGATTGGCTGAGCGATCGCGCCTCGAACTCCGCCCACAAAGCCCTGGCGATTCTCTATCAAGCTGGGTTTTGGCTTAGCGCCGCCATCGCCAGCCTCAGTTATGGCCTGTTCAAACTCTGGCGCTATCCGATGTTAGCCCTCTCCCGCCTGCGTCACAACTACGGTGATCGCCTCGCCCTAGACCTGAGCGGCCATCCCAACGGCCTCACCCGAGGCTTACTCTCCCTCGCCCTGGCCATTGGCGAACATCGGGCCCATCATCCCGAGTCTGGCAGCCTCTACGAAAGCTGGGAACCCCTGACTCCCCTGGGCGATCGCCCGACTCAAGTTTCGGGGCAACGTTTACAACAGGATGCCCCAGAAACGGTGTTGGCCTGGCAATTGAAAAGTCCCTACGCCCCCTGGCTGAATTTTAACCAAACCCATCCCCTCTTAGGGCAACGCTTATATCGGTTCCACCGCTGTGCCGAATTTTGGCAAGTGTCCCCGCTCCTCAACTGGGCCGATGCCACCCCAGTCAAACCTCATCTTCGCACCCCCGGTTTATTCCGCCTGCAAGGAGCGCCCTTTTTCGCCACGGCGATCGGCATTGGCTTAGCCCTGGGCCCCGCCTTCATTGGCTGGATCGATCGCCTGTTTAAACTTCGCTATGTCGGTTGGCTTTATACCGATCGCTGGTGGCTCCTCTTGGGGCTAACCATGGGGGGATTCGCCGTAGGGACTGTCCTGAGATTTAATGCCTTTTTCCCCGAACTCAAACCCAAACTCTTCCATGACTCTCCCAACTGGCACAAATGGCTCAGCAATCCCCAAGCCTTGCCCATTGACAGTCTCCCGGTGAAACTCTCAGGACGATTACGGGGACGTAAGGGAACCGCCAACTGGCTCGGCCAGGATCTAGTGTTAGAACTCGATGATTGGCAAATTCCTCTCCATGTTTGTAGTCGTTTCGGTCCTCTCGGCGACTTCTTACCGCAACTGCTAAGGCCTCTGGAGGCCTGCGAGCAAGAGGTGGTGGTGACGGGTTGGTTCCGTCGTGGGGTTAGCCCTTGGATTGATGTGGATCAGTTGCAGTGTTCTCAGGGAGAAACCCCACCCAATGGACATCCTGTTTGGTCAATTATTGTGGTCTTGTTATGTGCAGTTTGGGGGTCTTATTTCCTGGTTCGAGGTGGGTTTTAATCCCAAGGGGTTAACCCGAATCTCAAAACGGCGATCGCCAACGATTTCCCCTATACTCTTTCCAATACTTTGAGGGTACAGTAACAGAAATACTTTTGGAATAATCGCAGGCTTGACATTGGAAGGTCATCTGTTGAAGTCCAGGACTGCGACGGTTAACATGAACCAAAACCTCAGTGGTAGAGGTTACCGTCAATTCCTGACAATTTGGACATTCTTCGAACTTATCCCGAACTAAGCGATAACGTCTTAAATGAAAGTGAGACAAAATTGGCGTACAATTGGGACAATTCAAGCCTTGAAATGAGGTACTTCCAAGTTGTTGAGCAACCGTTTGCGGCTGAGTCAATCCATCCTCAACTTGCTCCTTGGCTACGGGTAATAAGTCCGCCTGACAGGTTTGACAAACAAAGTGAATCCTAGACTGAATCCAATGTTGGGTGAGGTCATAGACAATCCACATCATTCCTAATGAGGTTACACCATAGAGAACCGCCATAAGGAACACATGATCTCCCCAAAACATATACAGGAGAAATAGTAAATTGATGAATATCACCAAAATCGTTAAACTGATAACAACTAAAGCCATCCCTCGCACCAGTAAGCGAATCGGGAACATCGCTAGGCTGAGAGTTCGATAAAATCCCTCTCGATCCAGAGCAATTCTCCAGTAACGACTTGTTGATTTAGCAAGAGTTTGACCCCAAAAAATAAGAACTTTGACGAGAAGAATCGCCAAAATAGCTAGACATATAATCCCGGCTAAATTATAATAAGGGTCGATAAAAATTGTTGCCGTCAAGAGTCCCATCGAGAGAGAGAACGTACAAAATCCGAGTTTGAGAATCGCTGAATTATAGAGAGCGCGATCGCGGGGTCCCGGAACCTGTGATCGCCCATTTGGGTCTAATTCAATTCGACCCCGCAGCTGGGGAATAAGATGTTTTATCCCGGAAATGGCGAGTCCCCAAAATGCTAAAATCACGCAGCCAAGTAACACAACCTTAAAAAGATTGAGTTGAACAGGCGCTTTGGAGGAATGGAACAGCATCAAGAAATTCTTGAGGAGTACAGCGTTATCTGTCACAGTTCTGGGTGATTCGATCGCGTCTTCAATCTCTTCCATCCGTTGTTCACTCTTCTCAGACTCAAAGCCTTGTAGCCGCCACCGCGGCCCAAACCCCTGTTGTTCCCAATTCTGACTCATCCTCCCAGTGGATTCCTCGGGCCAACGCCGAGATGACGGATGCTGAGAAACCACATCTGGCGTCGTCCATCCATAACTTAGCTGAGGGAAGAGAACTAGGCTTAAACCCAGCACAACACCGCAAATCACCATCCAGGGTTGATGATTTCTCCCGAACCCTTGCCACGACACGCGACGGTGGCGGTTCAGTCTAAGCCTTATGAATTGGCGGTCATTTCCATAAACCCCATCAATCCAACCCAAGAAATTCGGCATTTAAACATAACTCCTAATCCTAAACGGTTGGGATATCCACTGAGGTTACTGGTACACCGCCTCTCAAGTCCTAACCGATGAATCAGCAACTGTCAAACACCCTTAAAGACCAATTCGCCATCTCACCGCTTCTCATCTCTCCCCTCATCGCTGTCATCCAACTCAATTAACCGTCTCTCGTTTCACTGGTGATACTATGTTCCTCTTTGGAATAACCACAGACTTGACAGTTATAGGTCGTCTGCTGAATCTTCCTATTGTAACTAAGAGATGGTCCCAATGTCGATAATGTCTTAGTTACGGTAAATTCTTGGCAATTTGGACAGCAGTCAAACATCCAGGGATTGATAACACAGCTTTGCACATGAAATTCAGACGAATGACGGGTACAATTTGGACAGTTCCAGCCTTTAAATTGGGTACTCGATAAGTCTTTGGCGACCCTTTGAGCTTTGTTTAAACGGTCGTGAAGACGAGGTCCTTCAACGGATACCAATTCAGTTCCACACATGTTACAAATAAATCTCCGATTCTTGTCTATCCAGCTTTCAGCCAGAACCGCTGTCCACCAACCGTTGACAGAGGATGCAACGAAACTAAAAAATAAGACGAGGTTGATTTGATTTGCCCAAATTCTAGTTAGGATTAAGGATTGAAATGAGACGATCCAGATAAATATAAATGGAATAATACTATAGACAACTAATGTAAAGATGCCGTTTAGGAGTGCCTGAGATGGGCTGGCTCCCTGTTGCTCAATACTTTTTTCTTTGGCGCTAATGACAACTTTAATACTGGTACGAATTGCCTGAATCACACCGAGTCCTAAGCTGACAGCGATCGCAACGACTGCTATATTTAAATTAAGGAGAGCCAGAGGCAAAAATATTCCCAAAGACAGAAGAAATCCCGCAATTCCAGCTTTTCCAAAGACCTCAAAATAACGCCCATAATTACCCGAAGCCTGAATACGAGATTCCCCCCGAGGAGCGATTTGAGTGGGTTGCTTTAATTTGTCCTGGGTATTCCAATAAACTAACAGAGAAATAAGCCAACAAACGGCGGCGGTACTCCCTAAAATCCAACCAGCATCAAAGTCAAAAAAACGAAACCGGTTAATCTCTGTTTCATGATCGATAAAATCGATCCATCCAAATGTTCCTAAACCAGATCCCCTGGCTAATCCCAAATGACTCGCCGCACTCAGTTGAGGAACCAGCACAAGGCTGAATCCCAAAAGAATCGCGGCTATCGCCTTCCATCGTTTATCATGTCTCCTGAACATTCGACGACATAACACTCGACAGGTCATGCTTGAGTTTAGGCTTAATACAAGCCTCATGAATCGGCGATCGCCACAGGTCAAAACCCAGTTAATCCAGCCTAGAATAGTTAACATTAAGAGCAGTCGCCAGATTATATAGGACAAATGTAACGAAGGATGTTTAAGCCACAATGAGGGCTGGCCTATTCTTGACGATAAATCCTCAATTGTCAATTAGCAATTATCAACCGTTCATCATCCTAGTTCATACCTCTAATAGCTACCACCACCGCCACCACCACCGCTACTTCCACCGCCAAAACTGCCACCACCACCGCCACCACTACTTCCACCGGAAACACCGGCCGATGTTGAACGAGTGCGTCGGGGAATAATCGTTTGTTTTTGTTTAGAATAATCGCAGGCCTGACATTGATACGTCGTTTCACGTAGCCCCGTGGACCGATAAGTGGGTTGAACGACAGTTTTTGTCTGATGAGTAACCGTAAACTCTTCACAATTTGGACATTCAGTGAATTCCCCCCGCTTGAGAATATAGCTGCGTAGATGAAATTCGGACTTTTCTGGGCAACAGTTAGGACAACGTAAGCCAGTAAATTTAGTACTCCCAAGGTCTTGCGCGACGTTCTGGTGATGATTGAGTTGTGCCGTCACCTTCGACTCGGAAACGGGAACTAACTGCGTTTGACAGGTTTGACAAACCCGTTTTAGTTTTGCTTGAACCCAAGGTCGAGTCAAAGTATAAGTGACCCAACCCATCCCCAAGGCCGCGACGAGGGAACCCAGTAAAACCAGTCCGAGGTCATCTCCCCAAAACTCCACCAACAAGATTCCAGCGATGACCATAAAGATGGTGCTGCCTATCAAGAAAACAAATCCACCAAACAACAGCTTGAGAGGGATCGCAAGCAATCCCATATAGCGATCGCTCCCCTCTTCCTCAAAACTCGCCCCCCAAGAACGAATGATAAATTGCCCAATTTTGACAATGGCTGTCACCCCAGTCACCACCAATAAGAGGGCGATCGCAATGAAAGCCAAGGTCCGGGAAGAATCTAAAATCAGCAGGGGAATTAACACCCCCAAAGAGAGCATAAAGCCACAGAGGGTTGCCCCAAACAAGACTCCTCCATAAAGGCTTGCATCGCTTTTCCCCATCACCCGCGATCGCCCCTTGGGGTCGAGTTCAATGGGTTGCTTCAACCGCTGACGAATACTCCCATAGCCTAACGCCGAGGCTCCCCAAAAGACGACAGTCGCGATACCAAAGCCAAACCCATCTATATCCAAAAAACCATCAGAGACAGAATTAGACGTATCTCCAGGAAATTGGAACTCCTCCTCAGACAGTATTGTTACTAACGCCTCAACTCCCGCTAGGGTTCCTGCATCAAACTCCTCGTCTCTAAACTTAGGGATGATCACCTCATCGATAATCCGGCCCACCCGAGCATCCGGCAAGGCTCCTTCAACCCCATAGCCGGTTTCAATTTCGACACGGCGATCGTCCACGGAATGCAGCCATAGCACCCCATTATCTGCCTCAGCTTTGCCAATCCCCCAATGGTTAAATAAGGCAGTGGCAAAGTCTTTGGGAGTGGCCTCAGATGACGTATTGCGAACCGTCACCACCGCGATTTCGGTTCCGTTTTGGGCTTCTAACCCCGCAATCATCTGATTAAGCCTCTGTTCCGTCTCCTCACTGAGAACACCTGCCCCATCCATCACCCAACCGCCATACTGTTCTCGGGGATTGGGAACCTCCTGCACCGTTAAGCCTTGACTCGCCGTGGGCCACAGCACCAACGACAGCCCTAAGATAAGGCCACAAAAGACAATTAGGAATTTTGGGGTCTTTCTCCGTGGCAACCTAACTCCCTTTTTTACTTGTTGTTTGAATTGAAAAAGTCGGTTGATAATACCATTTCTAAAAAACCGTGCCACAGATATTGGTATAACTCGCCTGAACAATTGGCTAAAAAATTGTCCATCGCCCCCCACATTTGTTTTTCCAGTAACCTTGATAAAACCAAACATAATCCCCTCCTTTTTAATTCCAGACAGCACGATAAATTGTTGACGACTCTAATAACTTCTGCCACTCCCACCGCCGCCGCTACTTCCGCCGCCAAAACTCCCACCACCACCGCCACTTCCACCGCCACTCGACGTGGAACGAGTTAGTCGGGGAATAACGCTTTCTTCTTGTTTAGAATAATCGCAAGCTTGACAGTCATAGGTCGTTTCACTCAGTCCCGTGGCCTCATAAGTGGGTTCAACCAGTGTTTTTATTTGATGAGTGACCGTAAACTCCTGGCAATTTGGACATTCAGTGAAGTTCCTCCAGGTAAAAACATGGCTGCGTAGATGAAACGGGTGACCTTCAGGGTAGCAGTTAATACAGCATAAGCCAGTAAATGTGGTACTTCCGATGTCTTTAGCGACTTTCTGGGAATGATTGAGTTCTTCAGTCACCTGGGACTCATCCACAATCAAGAGATCCTCCCCACAAGTTTTACAAATCGGTTTGAGTTTACGCTTGATCCAAGATCGGCTGATCGTATAAACGACCCAACCCATCCCCAGAGCGGCGACTAAGAACCATAGTAAAATCCATCCGAGGTCATGTCCCCACCGCTCGAAGAACAAGAATGCGGGGATGACGAGCAAGATAGTGCTGCCAACCAACAAGAGCAATCCCTTCTGAAACAGCTTGACAGGGATATCCAGCAGTCCCATGTAGCGATCGCGTCCCGTTTTCTGAAAACTCGCTTTCCAGGAACGAGCGACAAATTGCCCAATTCGGAAAATTGCTGTCACCCCAATTACCCCAAACAATGACAGAATCACGATTTTGGCGAAAACATTAGAGGAATTTAAAATCAGTAGGGGAATTAATACCCCCAGACAGATGCTAAAGCCGCAGAAGCCTACCCCCAACGCGGCCCAGTCCGCCGCGCTCATTCCAAGAACCTGCGATCGCCCCTGGGGGTCGAGTTCACGCGGTTGCTGCAACCGCCAGCGAGTTGAGCTATATCCCAGCAGATGATCGCCCCTGGGGGTCGAGTTCACGCGGTTGCTGCAACCGCCAGCGAGTTGAGCTATATCCCAGCAGACAAGCAGTCCAACAGATGAGTGTCCCTAGACCAAAATCAAACAACATCCAGCCATCTATCTGTAGCGAATTAAGCAGTCCAACAGATGAGTGTCCCTAGACCAAAATCAAACAACATCCAGCCATCTATCTGTAGCGAATCACCGGGTAAAGAGAACTCCTCCCTCGACAACACCATCACCAACGCCTCAACTCCTGCCAGCGTTCCCGCATCAAAATCATCTTCTTTAAACCGGGGAATTATCACCTCATCAATAATTCGTCCCACCTGAGCATCTGGGAGTACCCCCTCTACCCCATAACCGGTTTCAATTTCAATGCGGCGATCGCCCACGGAATGCAGCCATAGCACCCCATTATCCACATCCGCCTTTCCCACTCCCCAATGATTAAACAGTCGCGTCGCAAAATTTTTGGGAGTTGCCTCAGATGACGTATTTGGAACTGTCACCACCGCGATTTCGGTTCCATTCTGGGCTTCTAATCCCGTAATCATCTGATTGAGTCTCTGTTCCGTCTCCTCACTGAGAACCCCTGCCCTATCAGTCACCCAACCGCCATACTCCTGTCGAGGATGAGGAACCTCTTGCACTGTTAGGGCCTGACTCACTAAAGGAAAGCCGATCATCGCCACCGAGAGAAGTAGGCCCCAGATTAGCCTCCTCACCCGTTGCCGAGAGTGACCTCGCCGCTGTCGCTTAATCCCTTGCCAGACACCTTGTACTGCTTCTAGAGCAAATCTTCCTAAAGTCAACCTTGGAGCAACCATCAATAATGTCCACATGGCCTTCACCTCAAACTGGTTTATCTTCTCAGGGCTAAGAATTGCCGCCAGCACCTCCTCCGCCACTGGCTCCTCCGCCAAAGCTACCGCCGCCACTACCGAAGCCGCCACCGGCCCAGCCATCAACCCCAGTATGACGATCTAAATCGGCAGCCGGACGATGAGAGGAATCAATACGGTCATAGCTCAGTTTTCCCTTAGCTGTCATCAGTTCTTCTCGCTCCTCCTGATAACCGCAGGTTTGACAGATATAGCCCACATGACGCATCCCCGGGGCTGATTCGGTCGCCTCGTCTTCCACCGTCTGGCTGCGAGTCATGGTTAATTCATGACAATGGGGACATTCCTGATAATCGATGGCATCCAAAATGTAGTCCCGGCGGTGAACCCGCGAGGAGTCCTGGGGGAAACAGTGGGAACAATGCCACAGTTCAATGCGGGTACTCCCTAAGTCTTGGGCCACCCGCTGGGCCCGCCCGAGGCGATCGCCCCCCTCATGGCAACTGACAGACTCTAAGGGAGAATCACAACGTCGACAGCGCCAGGTTGCTCGCTTGATGAAGGCTTGTAATCCTTGTTCAGGAATCCGATAGGCAAAAAAGGCGATCGCGATCGACAACAGGACTATTAACCCCAAAGCGGTGATGAGTCCCAGATCTAGAACCTCCCTGAGCCAGGGTTGCCACAGCGCATACAGCGCCAGCAACAGCCCCAAGGTTGCCCCAACGCTGATTCCATAACTCCAGCCAAACAGCCCCGCATCATCTCGGTGATCATAGTAGCCTTGAACCTGCGATCGCCCCTCCGGGTTGAGCTTAAACTGCTCCCCATAGCGTCTCCTGGAGCGATAATAGCCATAGCCTGCCCCCAACCACACCAGCAGGGCGATCGCCCCCAATAGCCATCTCGCTTCCCCAGTATCTGTTTGGGCCATGGCCGGGCTGGCTCCTCCCTGACTCAATCCCCGACTGGCTAGGGGAAATCCTAGCAAAGACAGCGTAAACGCGATCGCCCATCCCCATTGCGATCGCCGCAGCCACCTGTTCCAGCAACGCCAATCTAAGGGATTAAAGGTCAAACGAAGCCTCCTTAGTTCACCCATCGAGATTGAGATCCACATAGTTGCGTAATCTCCCATCGCTATCAACACAGACCAACTCCCAGAGCCATGAACCTTTTGGCAAGCCCTAAGAACATTGGTTAAACTGAAAGAAGCCCTAAACAAACTCCTGTCTCGATCTTGACACCCTTGGGAAAACCTTGCCAGCAACTTAACATTTCGCAAGCTAAGATTCAGGAATTATTCAGACCTTAACAAAGACTAAAAACAATTAAATCAATCCCTGACCTAGAGCCAACCAATTGAGAAAAATGAGCAAAAATCAGCCTGACATTCCAGATGAACTCGCACCCGAAATCTTAGAAATTGCCTCCCGTTACTATAGCGAGTCTCAGAATAGTTACTCCTTAGCGGAACTACAAGATGCGGGAGCCGAAGTTCAGATTCCACCGGAATTTATTGAAAAGGCCCTTCGAGATGTTCAGGTCAAAAAACAGCAAGAACGCCAACAACAGCAACAGGCCCAAGAGCGGCGCAAAACCGTGCAATGGATTGCCACTGGCGTTGCCGTTATCCTCGCTACAGCAACAGGCCCAAGAGCGGCGCAAAACCGTGCAATGGATTGCCACTGGCGTTGCCGTTATCCTCGCTATCTGGGGCATTGGTGCCTATAACGGACTCGCCAGTCGTGCCCAAGAAGTCGAGGGCCGCTGGGCCCAATATCTGGGGCATTGGTGCCTATAACGGACTCGCCAGTCGTGCCCAAGAAGTCGAGGGCCGCTGGGCCCAAGTCGAAAACCAACTGCAACGGCGAGCGGATCTCATCCCTAACCTCGTCACAGTTGCGCGAAGCCAAGCCGCCGCCGAACAGGACTTAATCGAGCGATTAGAGCGATCGCGCCAAGCCTATCTCCAAGCCGGAGGAATTGGCGAAAAACAGGCGGCGATCGCCGAAGTCGAAGCCGCCATTGGCCAGTTCCAGGACTACGTTGCTAGCAATCCCGAATTGCAAACCTCCCAAGCCTTCCAAAACCTCAGTTACGAAATTGCCGGAACTGAAAACCGCATTGCTGTCGAGCGAATGCGCTACAACGACGCGGTACAAACCTACAATCGCAGCTTAAATCAGTTTCCCCAATCCCTGATTGCCACACTCAGTGGTTTTGACGACAAACCCTATTTTCAGGCACAAACCCATGAGGTTCCCCAAATCGAACCCCTAAATTAATCAAGGCATGAGTCAAAATATGAACCAGGCTTACTGAGGACTAAAAAACGAGTAAACCAACCGAATAGCGAGCCAACCTAACAGAGCATAGGCTCCCATCGCCACCAACACATTCACATCAAACACGTTTGCTCCCGCCAAATCGTCGGGATTCATGAATAAATTATCAAAGGGTGCAAAAAAGGGTTCAGACAGATTATAAACAAAATTAGCAAACATATTCTCTGGATTTGCACCACTGAGTCGGAGAAAGAATCGCAGCAATAACAATACTAGTAAAGCACTGACTAAATAAGAAATAATGCGGATAATCCGAGAGGAAATCAAATAACGCTCAGCAACTTCAGCTCGTTCTCCCTCCGTATGTAGGCGATCGCGCTCCTGCGGTGAAAGATTGCTGTTCGGATCAGGCTTAGGATTCATAACATTGCACTCCAGATAGACTCTACCTCCAAATCATAGCGATTTTCCTAGCCATCCCTCCAACCCATCTCAGCCTCCCTGTCCAGCTCAGCCAAACCCAGCACTAGCTCGGGTCAGATTTGCGTTAGGATCGAAGAGTTCTTTAGCCGTACTCAAACTCGTCCATGGTCGTTTCCCAGTCTCCTGTCAGCGAACACGCCGAACAGCCGATTCGCCTTCCTCGTACCAGCGAGTCGGACTCCATCAAACGGATTCGCCACACGGCCTCCCATGTTATGGCGATGGCCGTACAGCGCCTGTTCCCCGGAACCCAAGTGACGATTGGCCCCTGGACTGAGTATGGCTTCTACTACGACTTCGATCGCCCCGAACCCTTCACCGAGAAAGATCTCAAAGCCATCAAAAAAGAGATGGTGAAGATTATCAAAAAGAAACTCCCCGTCACGCGGGAAGTGGTCAGCCGTGATGAAGCTCAGGCGCGGATTGAGAACATCCAGGAACCCTACAAACTCGAAATTCTCGCCGACATTAAAGAAGAACCCATCACCGTCTATCACCTAGGCGAGGAATGGTGGGATCTCTGCGCCGGCCCCCACGTCGAGACCACCGGCGACCTCCATCCCAAAGCCATCGACCTCGAAAGCATTGCGGGAGCCTACTGGCGTGGGGATGCCAACAACCCTCAACTGCAACGGATTTACGGAACCGCCTGGGAAACCCCCGAACAACTCCAAGAATACAAACGCCGCAAACAAGAAGCCCTCAAACGAGATCACCGCAAGCTGGGCAAAGAACTTGGCCTGTTCGTCCTCAACGACACCGTGGGCCCCGGCCTACCCATGTGGACTCCCAAAGGAACCATTCTCCGCTCGACTCTGCAAGACTTCCTCAAACAAGAACAACAAAAACGGGGCTATCAAGAAGTCGTCACCCCCCATATTGCCCGTGTGGACCTCTTCAAAACCTCGGGTCATTGGCAGAACTACAAAGACGATATGTTCCCCATGATGTCCGACGAGGACTCCACCCTCGACGATGAACGGGGATTTGTTCTCAAACCCATGAACTGCCCCTTCCATGTGCAACTCTACAAAAACGAGTTGCGCTCCTATCGGGATCTCCCCATCCGTTACGCCGAATTTGGCACTGTCTATCGTTATGAACAGTCTGGGGAACTCGGCGGACTAACACGAGTGCGCGGCTTTACCCAGGATGACTCTCACCTGTTCGTCACCCCCGACCAACTCGAAGCCGAATTTCTCAGCGTGGTGGACTTGATTTTAACCGTCTTCCAAAGCCTGCGGCTGACCAACTTCAAATCCCGCCTCAGTACCCGCGACGCGGACTCCGATAAATATATTGGCTCCGATGCCGCTTGGGACAAAGCCGAAAACGCCATCCGTCAAGCCATGGAATCCCGAGGAATGAGCTACTTCGAGGCTCCCGGAGAAGCGGCCTTCTA
Source organism: Sodalinema gerasimenkoae IPPAS B-353 (assembly GCF_009846485.1). Lineage (GTDB taxonomy): Bacteria > Cyanobacteriota > Cyanobacteriia > Cyanobacteriales > Geitlerinemataceae > Sodalinema > Sodalinema gerasimenkoae. The sequence goes on along the minus strand of NZ_ML776472.1, from coordinate 810,780 downwards.
TGGCCCCAAACTGGACTTTATCTTCCAAGATGCCCTGGAACGAGAATGGCAGTTGGGAACCGTGCAGGTGGACTATAACCTCCCCGAACGCTTTGAACTTGAATATGTAGCCGAGGATGGTTCCCGTCAGCGTCCTGTGATGATTCACCGCGCTCCCTTTGGCTCTCTGGAGCGTCTCATCGGGATTTTGATTGAAGAGTACGCCGGAGACTTCCCCCTCTGGTTAGCCCCCGAACAGGTGCGGCTGTTGCCCGTCAGTGAGGAGTTTTTACCCTTCGCCAAAGACGTAGAAGCGCAGATGCTGGCGGTTGGCATTCGTGCTAAAGCCGACACCAGTAATGAACGCTTGGGTAAACAAATTCGCAATGCCGAGAAGGGGAAAATTCCCGTCATGTGCATTGTCGGGGCGAAGGAACGAGAATCCAACTCTCTCAGCGTCCGCACTCGTGCGTCTGGAGAGTTGGGGGCCTTGCAAATTCCTGACGTGATTGAGAAACTTACCACCGCCTTACAAACTCGCGGCGATTTCTAGACGAACCCACCCCTTGCCCCTCCCAGGAGGGGAGAAATAACGTAGGGGCGTTCCCTTGTGGGCGCCCTCTTCAGGGGAAACCGGAACACCGCAACAGGAACTTCTATCCCGATTTTCCCCGGTTGATCCCCTGGGCTATAATGGCGTTTGGCGTTACGGCTGCCTCCTGGGGCTTGCCGAACTTCTTTTCAATCATCAATTTTCTTATAAAAGCCGTCACTTAACCCATACGTATGACTGTACTGAAACGCTGGCTGAAACTCGCACTCCTCGTCGCCCTACTGCTTCCCCTCTCCCTGGGACTCAGTGCCGCTTGGTGGGATGGCGATGATGCTGGGGGAGACCGCCAGAACTATCGCCAAAGTCGGATGCCCCAAGGGGATGCTATTACCGATCCTAAAGCCCTGCTGCAATATGCTCTCCCCATCGAGAACGACGCGGTGCGACGGGTTCAAGAGCAAATTGAGGATATTGGGCGACAGCTTCGGGCCCGTAAACGCTGGTCAGCGGTGAGCCGGGATGTGCGCGGGGCAAAGTCAACTTTGGCCTATCGCCGGGATGAAATCCTAGAGGCGGTGGTTCCTTCGCAACGAGAGGCGGGACAAGACTATCTCGATCGCGTTGATGAGCAGATTCGTGAATTAGAAGCCGTTGCCGAAGTTGAAGACCGAGAAGAGGCGTGGATTCTTCGCCGCAAGATTCTCAACACGCTTGGTGAGTTGCAATCGCTGATGGTGGGTGAGTTTCCCTTTGAGATTCCTCAAGAGTATGCTGACTTACCCCAACTCAAAGGCCGCGCCACGGTGGAAATGACCACCAGTCAAGGGGACTTAACCATGGTGGTTGATGGCTACAATGCCCCCATCACGGCCGGAAACTTCGTCGATTTGGTGCAACGGGGTTTCTATGATGGCATCGACTTTGTGCGGGCTGAAGCCAATTATGTCTTACAGGCGGGAGATCCACCGGGGCCTGAGGATGGGTTTGTGGACCCTGAGACCGGTGAGTATCGCACCATTCCCCTCGAAATTCGGGTTCGTAGCGAGAATGACCCGATTTATGGCTTTACCCTCGAAGAGATTGGCCTCTATCGGGAACAGCCGGTTCTACCCTTTTCGGCTTTTGGTACTCTGGGAATGGCCCATCGGGATCTCGATGCGAATAGTGGATCGTCTCAGTTCTTCTTCTTCCTGTTCCAACCGGAGTTAACCCCGGCGGGATTGAACTTGCTCGATGGTCGCTATGCGGCGTTTGGCTATGTGGTGGATGGCCTGGATGTTCTGGAGAAACTCGGCCGGGGCGATCGCATCGAATCGGCTCGTGTTGTCGATGGTGCCCAATACTTGAAAGGGTGAATCCTAAACAGTTTGGGGGGAAGCTGGCTGTTAAATAGGTTGGCATTGCTTGATTAAGTCATCGGCTTGGTTTCCCCCACGCCTTGACCGTTCATTATCCCGGAATCCCTATGCACGCAGATACGTCCCCGGATCAGACTCTAGACCCAACGGTTCTGGAGGTTCGCGATCTTCAGGTTCACTTCCAAACCAATGATCGCCTCATTCGTGCGGTGGATGGGGTGAGTTTTCAGGTTCCTCGCGGCCAAACCCTGGGGATTGTTGGGGAGTCGGGTTCGGGGAAGTCCGTCACCTCCTTGGCGGTGATGGGATTGGTTCCGAGTCCTCCTGGCGATGTGGCTGGGGGGGAGATTTGGTTTACTGATCCGGTGGTGGGCGATCGCGTCAATCTCTTGGAGTTACCCGAGAAACGACTACGACGCTATCGGGGAGGACGCATCGCCACCATCTTTCAGGAACCGATGACCGCCTTGAATCCGGTGTATACCATTGGTTATCAGTTGATTGAGGCGATTCGTCTCCATCGCAAAGTCTCGAAAACTGAAGCCGAACAGCAGGCGATCGCCCGACTGCAAGAGGTGAAGTTATTGCCCCCTGAGGAGCAGCTTCAGGAGGAGGCGATCGCCGCCTTGGGAGGGCCCGATGCAGCCCCCGGACGGCGACAAGTCCTAGAAGACGTCGAACGGCGTAAAGAGACCTTGCTCAACCGCTATCCCCATCAATTCTCCGGGGGACAACTGCAACGGATCACCATTGCCATGGCGATCGCCTCAGACCCCGCCCTCCTGATTGCCGACGAACCCACCACGGCCCTTGATGTCACGGTTCAGGCAACCATTCTGCAACTGTTGCGGGAGTTGCGATCGCGTCATCAGATGTCGATGATCTTCATTACCCATGACCTGGGGGTGATTGCTGAAATTGCCGATTATGTGGCGGTGATGTATCAGGGAAAAATCGTTGAGACGGGCAGCCTCATGGAGATTTTCACCCGACCTCAACATCCCTACACCCAAGGACTCCTGGCCTGTCGCCCCCAAACGGAACTACGGTTACGCTGTTTGCCCACCCTGAGCGACTTCATGAACAGCCAAGGGGAGCAGCCTAATTCATCCCACCCTGAGGATGAGTTAGGGGCTAAACCTGAAGAGGGGCAACCCCAATCTAAACCCATCGAGAGCAGTAACTCAGAGGCTCAAGAAGCTGCCGAAACAGATAATTCTGACTCAAATGACCTTGAAGAGTCTCCCCTGAGCTTATTGACCAATCCCGAAAATCGTATCTCCGACCTAGAGATGGCCCAACGCTTGGCGCATCTGCAACGGCAGCCTCCCCTCCTGCAAGTGGAGAACCTACAAGTGGGCTATCCCATCCGGGGCGGTCTCTTTGGCAAAACCCAACGCTACGCCATGGCGGTTAACGGCATCTCCTTCCATGTCTATCCCGGTGAAACCCTGGGCTTAGTGGGAGAGTCTGGCTGTGGTAAGACCACCCTAGCCCGGACCCTGCTGCGGCTCATTCAACCGACAGGGGGGCGGATGATCTTTGAAGGACAAGATATCTCAACCCTAAATGCCAAGCAACTGCAAGCTTTACGCCGTAACATCCAGGCTATTTTTCAAGATCCCTTTAGTTCCCTCAATCCTCGCATGAGCGTTGGGGCGGCGATCGCCGAACCCCTCAAAATTCATAACGTCGGCGGTGGACCCCGGCAACGACGGGAACGCTGTATTTGGCTTCTCGAACGAGTGGGACTCGGTGCCGACTGTCTCAAACGCTATCCCCACGAGTTTTCTGGCGGACAGCGGCAACGGGTTTGTATCGCCCGGGCCCTAGCCCTCAATCCCAAGTTTGTTATCTGTGACGAGTCCGTCTCCGCCCTCGATGTCTCCGTACAGGCCCAAGTCTTAAATCTCTTGCGACAACTGCAAGATGAGTTTGGCTTGACCTATATCTTCATCTCCCATGATCTGAGTGTGGTGAAGTTTATGAGCGATCGCATCATGGTCATGAACCAAGGCAAAATCGAAGAAATTGGCGCCGCTGACCGAGTCTATCGTGAGCCAGAACGGGACTATACCCGGCAACTGATTGCCTCAATTCCCAATCCGGCGGCCCTATTGCAACGTGCCTAGCCAAACGCCCCAATCATCTCAAATTGCTACAGTTTGCTCCCAGGTTCACCTAGCCATCTCCAAGAGTCGGTAGTATCTTGGGTGTAACCTGATGGTATTTCCTGGAAACGCCTCAGATAACCCATTAGAACCTGGTTAGGGGAGTGACTGTATGCCCATGCAACTTCATCCGTCGAAATCGCTCTATCCTTGGGGAATTGCCCTCGGTGCGCTTCTGTGTGGCCAACCGGCGATCGCCTCGACGGTCTCATCAGCGTCCAATCTGCCCAATACATCCTTTGAAAGCCAATCCAGCCCTGACGTTCCCCAACTGGCCCAGCGGTTGCGGATTGAATCCGATAGTCCCACGCGTTTTGTCCCCATCCTCGGGCCCATTCCTAGACAACGGCCCGAAGTCTATTCCCCAGAACTCCTCGACCGTTTAGAATCCGGCTTTTTCCTCGGGGGTGACTTTGGCATTCAGAATGCGGAGGGGATTTTTGCCGGCCTGCGTGCTGGCTATCGCGACGGCGAGGGGCGATCGATTGTCTTCACGGGCCGGGGTGGAGAATTTCTCGCCGGGGCTGATGTGACCTATACTCAAGCCGCCTTCAGTGGCGATCGCAATGGAGAGGGCCGGCGCGTTGGCTACCGCCTCTCTGCTAACTTCAACAACACTCGCGACGATGCCTTTCTCAGCGATGGTGACGATGACGATGTGCGGGAGGTATTTCTCCCTGTGGGTGACGAACAGGAACCCTGGGTGAACCGTCTTGGTTTTGAAACCCAAGTTGTCGTTCCCATCAGCAGCAACACCGTTGTTATGCCGGGACTCAGCTACGAGAAAATCCGCATCCAAAACCGAGCCTTTACCGATAACCTCTTTCCCGTAGATGAAGAAGGGAATCGCCTCTCGGCCAGCAACGATGGCAAAGATGACCTCGTACTGCTGAGTCTATTTGCCCTACAAGACAACGTTAACCGCGATGAGTATGGCTTTCCCATCTCCGGCAATGTCTTTCAATTTGGCACAGAACAATCGATTCCTATTGGAACCAGTAGCCTGGACTTTAATCGTCTGAGTGCCGGTTATGTGCAATATCTCCCCGTCAACCTGTTCGGATTTGCCGAAGGACCCCGCACCCTCGTGTTTGGACTGCAAGGAGGAACCATTCTCGGGGATGTCCCCGGCTATGAAGCCTTTAATCTCGGGGGATTCAACTCCGCCCGAGGCTATGGCCAAGGTGACGTCGGAACCGCCAGTAGCTTCATCCAAGCGCGTCTGGAATATCGCTTCCCGATTGCGGTGACACCGGGGGGCTTCTTCGAGGAAATGCGCGGCAGTTTGGGGGTGCAATATGTCACTGATTTCGACTCCGCCTCTGATGTGATTGGTCGTCCCTCGGAAGTCCGCAATGAACCGGGAGATGGGTTCGGGTTTAGTGTTGGCTTGCACTTCCTGGATTTAGATGTCCCCATCGTTGATACTCTCCGCATCACAGCGGGGGTCAACGATCGCGGTGACTTCCGGGCCTATTTTGCGATCGGTCCGGCGTTCTAGTGGGTGATTGGTTCTAGCCACCTTCCCCTCTGAGTCGCTAGACTTAGAGGGGGTCTTGATGACAGAGAGCGATTAAATTGAGAACATTCGAGTTTACAGTCGAAGGTCCCCCGGTATCTCAACAAACTCGGCGACGACAACGACTGAAAGTATGGAAACAGCAGGTTCGTCAGGCAGCTGAGATAGGGTGGTCGGACGGATCTCCTCCCTTGACGGGTCTATTGGCCCTACAAGTTATTTATTTTTATCAAAATCATGAGTTGGATATTGATAACATTGTTAAGCCGATTCAAGATGCCTTAATTGGACTAATTTATGATGATGATGTCCAAATTACGGATATTTTCATTTGTAAAAGACAACTGGATAAAACCTTTAAAATCAGAAATCCATCGTTAGTATTGGAACAAGAATTATCTAAAAATCAGGAGTTTTTATATATTTCGATTAGTCAATATCCCAAGCAAAAGGTGTTAGAACTATGGACTGTTTAAGTAACCCAGAGCGAGATAAAGAATTACTCGACTTGGAGCAAGACTATCGCCACCAAGGATATGAATCGGTTTCTGCCTCTGAACCTCTCCAAGATACCTTGGGGCTGACTCCCGAGTTCGTTACCACCTATGCTCCTGATCTCCTCCTGCGTCGAGGTGGTGAACTCATCATCGTTAAAGTGACCTCCCGCAAGGACGTTGGCTCCCCTCAACTGGCCCAACTCACCCAAGAGGTAGAACAGCATGACAACTGGAGATTGGATTTGCTTCTCCTAGCCGAGCCACCCCAGCCTCAAGAGCACGAACCCAGTTGGCCAAAGGACGAGATTTTAGCCCGACTCCAGACCTTAAAACCGTTAATTGAGCAAACCCCAGAACCCGCCTGGCTCTACAGTTGGGCCCTACTCGAAGCCACCCTCAGACTCATCGCTGAGCAAGAGGAGATTCGGCTCAAACATAGGGATTGCGCCTATCTGATTAAAGTTATGCTGTTTGAAGGGGTCTTATCTCGCCAAGACTACCAGGATTTGCACACTCTGCTTCCCCGACGCCATCAGTTCAGTCATGGCTTCAAAACCCCATCGATTGAACCAGAAGCCGTTCGTCGGATTGTGGAGGTGATTGAGAGCCTACTTGCCGAATTTATCAGGAACCCAGACGGCCGCACCGAGGTCGAGATGACCAACAGCGTCGACGAGGCTGAGCTTCCTGTCGGCTAATCCTCAAAACTTCCCTCTACTCTCCCTTCAGCGCCGTTTTAACCCGTTTCCGTCGCCGCAGGGGAATGGCCTCAAAATGCAACTGATTCTCCCGCGCATCGACACAAATCAGAGAATGGGGCGAAAACTGACCACTGAGAATGGCTCGACTCAGAGGACGCACCAGTAGCCGTTCCACCGTCCGCTCAATCTCCCGAGCGCCGAACTCAGTGTTATAGCCCTGTTCCATCAGTAACTCATAGGCGGTTTCCGTCAGCTTGAGCCGTAGATGTTGCCGTTGCAAGCGTTGGCGGACTTGCTCAATCACTTTCTCGACAATTTCTCGTAAGGTTTCCAGGGAGAGCGGATCGAAATAGACAATTTGTCCAATCCGGTTTAGGAGTTCCGGCCGCAGAGATTGCCGTAAACTCTTGAAAATGGTCTCGCGATCGCGTTGCCGATCGCCCTCTACCGAACTCCCACTCTCTACGCCAAAGCCCAGGTGTCCCTGAGAACTAACCCCAGCGCCTAGGTTGGAGGTCATGATAATAATGGTTTCCCGGAAGGACACTTGATTTCCATGACTATCTGTCAGTCGCCCTTCATCTAAAATTTGCAGGAATAAATCCAACACCTGGGGATGGGCTTTCTCAATCTCATCGAATAGCACCACACTATAGGGGTGAGTGCGAACCGCTCCCGTTAACTGGCCTTCCCCTTCATGGCCGATATATCCCGGAGGAGCGCCAATTAAACGGGAAATGGAACTCGGCTCCATATATTCGGACATATCCACCCGAATCAGTTTCAGGGGACTGTCAAAGAGAAACTCCGCCAAGGCCTGGGCTAATTGGGTTTTGCCGGTTCCCGTTGGCCCGACAAATAAAAAGGCCCCTACCGGTTTTTGCGGTGCTTTTAGGCCGGCCCGAGCCGTGCGAATGGTGTCGGCCACCGTGGCGATCGCCTCATCCTGTCCCATCACCTGTTTACGCAGGGAACTTTCGAGTCGTAATAGGCGCGATCGCTCATCTTCAGAAATCTGTTCGAGGGGTAAACGACATTGATGGGCCACCACTCGGGCAATATCACTGCGACTAATCGAACGCGGCCCCGAGAGGGGAACCCCTTTCTGAGCTAACATTCCCCCGGAGTCTAAACGGGCCTCAGCACAGGCGCGATCAATCACATCAATGGCTTTATCGGGGAAACGGGCATCACTCACATAGCGGCCCGTCAACTCCACAGCTGCGGTTAGGGCGCTATCATGAATTTTCAGATCATGGTGACGCTCAAACTGCGATCGCAACCCCTGCAAAATCGCCTGGGTCTCCTCCGCAGTGGGTTCTGACACCCACACCACCTGAAAGCGTCGTTCCAACGCCCCATCCTTCTCAATGGTCTGGCGATATTCCCGAACCGTTGTCGCGCCAATGCAGTGAATTTCTCCCCGGGCCAGGGCCGGTTTGAGGATATTCGCCGCATCACTGGCCCCAGTTCCCCCGGCCCCTAACACCGTATGGATTTCATCAATAAACACAATCGTATCCGCCGCCGCACTGGCTTCGCGAATCAGGGCCTGAATCCGCTCCTCAAACTCGCCGCGATATTTAGAACCCGCCAACAGCGACGCCATGGAGACTTCCACCACTCGTTTTTGGCGCAGGGCCTCCGGGGGCCCCGACGAACTGGCTAGCCATTGGGTTAAGCCTTCGACAATGCAGGTTTTTCCCACACCGGGATCTCCCACCAGAATCGCATTGCGTTTGCGCTTCTGCATCAAGATACTAGCCAGGGCCAGAATCTCCGTCTGTCGCCCCACCACCGGATCGAGTTGACATTTACGGGCCAACTCCGACAAATCCCGGCCAAAACAGTCCAGCAGCGGCGTGGCCGGTTTTTCCAAATCTTGATAGAGGGGATCTCCATCTAGGAGTAAATGAGGATCAGCCGGGAGCGCATCCAGGGCCCATTCTGCCCCATCCCCGAAGGGCGTATCCACCCCACAAGCACTCATTTCTGAGAGCAGGTCATCCCAGGGAGTATTACTCAGTTCACAGAGAGCTTGCAAGAGGTGATAGGGACGCACCACCGCCTCATCGAGAGATTGTAGGGCCGAGAGTTCCTCCGCCCGGACAAATACCTGGCGCGCATGGGCATCTCGGTGCATAATGCCCTGATGGACGGGTAGGGGAGTCGCCGCTGAGATTTGCGATCGCAGACGACGGCGGAAATTGCTGCGATCGAGTCCCCAAGTATCAAACCATTGTTGTAAGACTTGGATATCACTACGAAAATCTCGCTTTTGCATGGGATTGTCGCGAATCTGTCGCGGACAAAACCGTTCTAAGTCAAGATCGCAGAGTTTACAAAGTCCCAGCAAGAGATGAGCCGGGGAAATCTCGCTCGCATGACCGGATTTTGCCTCGATCGCGGCGATGTTCCAAGCGAGAACAGTGCTAGGCGCGTAAACAGCCATTCGCCAATTCCGTGAAGGTCTAAGGGGGGGGAAGGGACGGGAGCCAGACTGGGGACAAGACCACTAGACAGGTTTGCGAAACCCACCCTTCTCTACACTACATCTTGATTCGAGTCTCGGCAGCCATGATGCCAAATTCTCGGCAAAAATTACCAATGTCCTGGATTTTGCTCAGCATGAGTCCATTATCCGTTACAGGTAAGTTGCGGGGTTTTGGGCCACCCACCCCAGTTCGGAGTTATTGCGAACTTCAAAATGGAGATGGGGTTGGGGAACATCCGGCTCTCCGGTGGTTCCCACGGTTCCTACGGGTTGTCCCGCATCGACAAACTCGCCCCGTTCCACCTCCAGGGTTTGCAGATGAGCATAGCGGGTTTGACGCCCTTGGCTATGGTTGATCACCACCAAATTGCCATAGGGGTCCTGGACTCCAGCAAAGGCAACAATACCATCATCACTGACCCTGACGGGAGTACCTTCCTCGGCGGGTAAGTCCACGCCACTATGGAAAATCACTTGAGTTGAGCCGGGGGGTAAGACCCAGCCATAGCCAAGGAGGGCCTCGACTACCCTGGGGAGAGGATATTCTGGCAGAACCGCGATGCTTGGCGTTTCCCCATCCTCAGATGGGACATCAGGGGTGTCTCGGTGGGGATACCAGTTGGCTCCGGGGATAAAGGCGATATCCGTGGGCGGATTGCAGTTGTTGGCTTCAAAAAGAACATCGGCCCGCACGTTATACTCCTGGGCTAAATCCTCCCACATCTCTCCCCGACTCACATTAACTTCAATACCATCGTAGGGAGGAATCCTCAGCCGCATTCCTGGGCGAACCACACCATTGCGCACCTGGGGATTCATTCCCATCAGGGTCGTGGTAAACAGATCATACTCAGCGGCGATCGCCTCTAGGGTTTCTCCGGGGGCGACGGTATGCGATCGCAGCCGCGATAGGGCCGAGGGAGGACAAAAACTTTCCCTGGGGCGGGTGATGCGAGGAAAGCTTGGCCCCCCTGGATCTTGAGCCAACGCCGGAATCAGACTGGCACTGGCTAAAGTCAGGCTTAAGGAGAGGAGAAACCAACTGCACCAGCGCCCCCAGCCCGAACGGCTCCATTGCCATAGGTTTAACATTCGTTTCATAGGTTTAATGCCGTGCAACGGCACGCTCAATGCTCCCTTTGTATCGGAGTGTGTTTGAGGTGGGCCTCAGGACTATGCCTGTTCTCTCAGGGCCACAACGGCTCAGACTGAGCGGTTAGAGATCCCGATGGCTAAAGCTTCGGGCATCTTCCCCGCTGTAGGTGGCGGCAATATGACCATTACCCACCACCTGGTATTTATAGGTCACCAGGCCTTCTAAGCCCACTGGGCCCCGAGGGGGGAGTTGTTGGGTACTAATGCCCACTTCTGCCCCAAAGCCATAGCGGAAGCCATCGGCAAAGCGAGTCGAACAGTTATGGAAGACTCCCGCCGCATCGACTTGGGCAAAAAAGTTATCCACCGCTTGCGAGGCTTCGCTGACAATGGCATCGGTATGACGGGAGCCATAGGTGTTGATATGGGCGATCGCCGCCGCCAGTGAGTCCACCACGCGAATGGCTAGGACTAAATCGCTATATTCGGTTTGCCAGTCGTCTTCCGTTGCCGCCTCCATCTCGACAATCTCCTGGGCGATCGCATCCCCCCGCAAGCTCACCCCTTTCTCCCGCAAGGCGGCGGCCAAGGGCGGTAAAAAGGCTTTGGCAACCCCTTGATGGATTAACAGGGTTTCCACGGCGTTACAGGCGGCGGGATATTGGGTTTTAGCATCCACCACAATGGGGATAGCTTTATCGAGTACGGCACTTTGGTCGATGAAGATATGACAAATCCCATCGGCATGGCCCAATACAGGAATCCGGGTATTGTCTTGCACAAACCGGACAAAGGCGTTCGATCCCCGAGGGATAATTAAATCCACCATGGAGTCGAGTTGCAGGAGTTCCAGGATTTCTTCGCGAGTCGTCAGCAGTTGAATGGCATCGGTGGGAAGTCCCGCATAGTCTAAGCCGCGATGGATGGCGGCGACGATGGCTTGGCAGGAGTGACTGGCTTCTTTGCCCCCTTTGAAAATGACCCCATTCCCGGATTTGAGAGCCAGGCTGGCAATTTGAATCGCGGCATCGGGGCGGGCCTCAAAAATCACGCCTAAGACACCCAGGGGACAGGTAATGCGTTTGAGAACCAGCCCGTCATCGAGTTCTCGGTGGAGTTGGGCCATACCGACGGGATCCGGGAGTTTGCCCACATCCCGCACGCCGGCGATCGCCCCTTGCAGTTTACTTTCACTCAGTTTGAGGCGATCGTACAGAGGCTTTGGCAAGCCCTCTTGCTCGGCCGCCTCACAGTCCGCCGCATTGGCTTGTAAAATCTCCGTCGCCGCCAGTTCCAGGGCATCGGCCATCGCCTCGATGGCGGCATTTTTAGCATCACTGCTGAGATATCCTAACTGTTGCGCCGCCTGACGGGTTCGATGGGCGCTTTCAGCCAAGGACGAAGACGCTACAGTAGAAACAGTCATTCTGATTTTCTCCGATTGGGTCAAACGATCGCTTACGCTGCTTTCAGTGTACCGTTTGCCGGGGAACTCTCTCCCGGTGGCGATCAGCCTCCCCCGTTTTTTTTCGGTTACGACTCCAGTTTGCTTGAGATCTTCGCTACAATTGAAAACAGCTTTACAAAACTTCAAAAAAGCTCGTACTCCCACCATCACGCTTGTCACCCCCTAAGATTTATGGACTGTATCATCAATCGTCGCGCCCAATTTTCCGCCGGTCACCGCTACTGGCTCCCGGAACTGAGCGAAGCCGAGAATCGCCGCCAGTTCGGGGCTTGTGCGAATGTTCATGGCCATGGTCATAACTATGTCCTCTATGTATCTATGGCCGGAGAACTCGATGAGTATGGCATGGTGCTAAACCTCTCAAATATCAAACATGATATTAAACGGGAAGTCACCAGTCAGCTTGATTTTTCCTTTTTGAATGAAGTCTGGCCCGAATTTAAAGAAACCTTACCCACCACCGAAAATGTAGCACGGGTGATTTGGCAGCGACTGGAAAACTATCTCCCCTTGGTTAAAATTCAGCTTTCAGAACATCCTGATTTATGGGCCGATTATTTCGGCAACGGCTGGGAGGCCCATTTAACCACCTGCACTCATTTTAGCGCGGCCCATCGTCTGGCCATCCCGGATGCCAGCGACGATGAAAATGATGCGATTTATGGCAAATGTGCCTATCCCCACGGTCATGGTCACAACTACAATTTAGAGGTGACGGTGACGGGTGAGATGGATCAACGCACCGGAATGCTGGTTGATTTAGGGGCCTTAAATCAACTGATTGAGGATTTGGTCGCCGAACCCTTCGACCATACGTTTCTGAATTATGACATTCCCCATTTCGAGAAACTTGTCCCCACCACTGAGAATTTTGTCCTGCACATTCGCGATATTTTAACTCAACCGATTCGCGAGTTGGGGGCGAGTTTATATAAGGTGAAACTGATTGAAAGTCCTGGCAATTCCTGTGAAGTGTTGGGAGAAGCCGATGCGGAAACGCCCCCGTCGGAAGCGGAATTAGTGGGTGCAGTGTAAGAGCAAAGACATACGACTGCGAAGAGGGCGAACGGTCGTTCGCCCCTACTCTGCTCTCGTGTCATGGCTGAAGCCGTGACACGCTCTGGGGGAGGCTCCGCCTCCCGTGAATGCTAAGCTGAACAGCAAAAAGAAGCGGGAAGCTATGGCGAATCCCGGTACCACAAAAGGAATAAAACGTCAAGAGGCGATCGCCCTCTTGCAATCCCATCGCGCCGGAGTGAGACGGGGCTATACAGTGGAACTTCAGTCTCTTTGAGCGTTATTGGCATTTTTTAGGCCATCAACCTGCGGAAACCTGCTTGGAGGAAGTGCTGATCGCTAGTTACCAACTTCTACGAGGACAGCCTCAGTGATCCAGACTTCTGACGCAGAGCGAACAAGGGGAAAGAGTCCTTTGGCCTGCTGATGATAATCGTCGCGGGGGTTGAGCAAGGCCTGAATGAAAGCGGTATCAAGGAATAAACGATCGCGACTCATTACTCTGGCTGCTGCTTGGGAGTTCCGTAGAGATAATGATCATGCTCAGCTGACCAATCGGCTGGTGCTTCAATAGTACCCGTCAGGGAGGCTAGGACATCCCAGGCACCACCAGAGGTTTCTTCAAGGTGTTTTTGGCGTAGGGACTCAACAAACCGCAAAACTTGCTGCTGTAGATGATCGGGTAATTCGTCCATCTCTTCGAGAACTTTAGCCGTAATCGAGTTACTCATGATCTCACCAATCTAGGGTTGAGTGATAACACTCTAACTATTCTTATTCGCCTGAAAGGCCTCGCGATCGCTCATCTCCACATCAATACGAATTGAGTCAAGCCCTTCCCGAGCCGCCAAAGACAACATCGAATCCAATTGTACCCAAACTAAAATCGCTGTGGGAATGACAACAACTGCCCCCAGGGGATAGGCAAACAGCGGCGGAACCTCAAACGTCGATAAACTCGTACAAACGCAAATTGTGGCAAACAAAGAGGTTAACAGATACGCCACCTTCAAATTACCCGTCTTATAATGAATCTCGGAAGGATTGCCCTTCGCCTTCCACTGGGCAAATTGATATTCCAAAATATCCTTAAAAACAATCCCGCAGAGAACCGCAAAGATACAACTAACGACAACAATGCTGTAACCCGGTAGGTTGGCTAGGCTGGAAAAATTCATATTCTTTAGAAATTTATCTAGTTCTTCTCAATTGTAACACAAATCTTAACATAAACCATACTCTCACCCCTTGACAAAATCACAAAAGCCCTTCCAGTTTCTGGAAGGGCTACATATGAACAGCCGCTTGTCTTAGGCTTGGGAGGCCAACGCCACCTCTACCATCTGCTGAAGCTCGCCGTTTTGATAGAGTTCAATGGCAATATCCGAGCCACCCACAAACTGTCCATCCACATAGAGTTGAGGAATCGTGGGCCAATTGGAATATTCCTTAATCCCCTGACGGATTTCAAAATCCTCTAAAACATCAACGGTTTCATAGGGAACCCCCAGACTATTGAGCATCTGAACGACATTGTTCGAGAAACCGCACTGGGGCATCAATTTATTGCCCTTCATAAAAACCAGCACTTTATGCTGTTTCACAAGGTCATCGATTCGTTTTTGAGCTTCTGGAGTCATAATCCTATAACTGAGTGATGGTATCAAGAAAACGTCAAATTTGGGGGCCGCAAGGCCTAGCCCACCTGGCTCGTCGCCGCCCATTTATCTGGGGTATAGGTTTTTAGAGCCAGAGCATGGATGGCCTCAGATGCCAATTCGCTACGCAATGCACCGTAGACCAACTGATGCTGTTGCACCAATGAGAGTCCTTCAAATCTCGGTGAAATAATCAGGGCTTCGAGATGATCTCCGCCACCCGTGAGGTCCCGAACCTGCACTTCAGCATCGCCGAGTTCAGTTCGGATAATGTCCGCGACGCGATCGAGGCTAACCATGCCTACTCCTTACAATTCTTTAGGAATTTTCAAACTTCTACAGAACATTGTAAAGGAATTGTTGTGACAGGGGCAGTTCTGGCGGAGTTTTTTTTAGGGGGCAGCCCAACCCGCCCTCAGCAGACAACCCCAGCCCCTTGACTCAGAAGGCATGAATGGAATGAGTCACCCGGCCCAGAATATAAAACTCCCGCTCTGGAGTGAGGACGAGAGGGGGCTGCTGGGCCTTCTCTGATAGTAACAAGAGGCGATCGCCCTGCCGCCCGAGACGTTTCACCATCAACTGCGTCTCCACCACCGCCATCACCAGATCCCCATCCTCGGGTTCCCCAAGCGTATCCACCACCAGCAGATCCCCTGCCTGAATCCCCGCCTCCAGCATCAACTCCCCTGTGGCTCGCACACAAAAACTCGCATCTGGGTGAGTTGTTAAATAGCCATTAAAATCGAGTTCCTGCTCAATCTCATCACTCATCGGCTCCCGAAACCCCGCCGCCACGGCCTGAGAATAGAGCGGTAAACCGTTAGACGCCTCAGGCTTGCAGCGCACTCGTTGCAGTTGTGGCACAATATCCTCGAAGCGCGATCGCCCCCAGGTGTCCAACACCTCAGAAAGTTGGTCAGCCAGACTGAGGGGTAAGCGCATCGCTTTCGTTGGCTCCCCATATTTTCCCGTTCCTGGGGGACGACCGGCGCCAACCCGTTTGCCTCCACGAGCCATATTCCTTAAGGTCTTACCTTTAAGTACATTAATCGAAATTATAGAGTCCTTTGTTTCACTTGGCATCCACGCCCGAGCCATCCCCATGACCCCGTCTGACTCCATTACCATCGTCATCAAGCTCTTTGCCGCCTACCAAGAGGCCTATCAGAGGGACGAACTCACCTGGCACGTCCCCCCCAACAGCACCGTCTCCACGGTCTTAGATCGCTGTATCGCCGACCATCCCAATCTCGCCCCCTGGCGTGATCGCACCCGTTTTGGCATTAACCTAGAGTTTGTCGAGCCAGACGCCCCCCTCCAGGACGGCGATGAAGTGGTTCTCATTCCCCCCGTCAGCGGTGGTTAACCCCGAAGCCAACTCCAGACCCTTGATGACGCGATGACATGACCCTAGTTGTATTTACTGACCTCGATGGAACCCTCCTCAATAGCCATGACTACCGCTTTGACGAGGCCATCCCCACCCTCACTCTGCTCAAACAACGAAACATTCCCATCATTCCCGTCACCAGTAAAACTCGGGTCGAGGTCGAACCCTTGCTCAAGGATTTACAGTTGCAAGAACCCTTCATCATCGAGAACGGAAGCGGCGTCTTCATTCACCCCGAGGATAAGCGGTTTAACCTGAAGGAGACAGAATCCTGGCAAGGGTATCGCCTGAAGCGATTTGGCTGTCTTTACTCTGAGGCTCGTTCAGGACTAGCACAACTGAGTCAACAGCTTGGAGTCAGTCTACAAGGTTTCGGGGATTTGACAGTTGCCGACCTCACCGCCTTAACCGGCCTCTCCCCCCAAGCCGCCCAACAGGCTCAAACTCGTGAATTTAGCGAACCCTTTATTACCCCCCAGCAGCAGTCTAGCCGGGAGATTGAACAGGCCGTCACGAAACTGGGATTTCGGGTGGTTGTGGGCGATCGCTTCTCCCATCTCATTGGCCCCCAGGCTGGCAAAGGCACCGCCGTCTGCTGGCTACTCAACCAGTTCCAAGACTCCCGTCCCCGCCATGTCATTGGCCTGGGCAACAGTCCCAACGACCTCGATATGCTAGAAGCCGTTGAGTCCCCCATTATTATCCCCAACAACAAAGGCCTGATTCATCCCGGCTTACAGCATCTCAACGCTCAAATCGCCCCTCACGCCGGGGCCCGGGGTTGGGCCGCCGCGATCGCCCCTTTGCTGGCCCAATAGCCACCCCCAGGGACTCACAACTCCCGAAACCGATACACCACTGCCCCCGTCGAGACATCATTATCCACATCTACATATCCCGTTTTCGCCAACTCCATCAATAACCGTTCCGCCTTATCAAACGATAACCCCGTCGCCATCACCGCTTGCGTCACCGTCAACTGACCCCCCTTGCGTTCGGCCACCTGAAGCAGTTTCATCACTTGCTCATCTTGACTGGCTGGGGTTAAGACCTGAGTCACCGAGGTATAGGGCATCATAGGAACCCCAGAACTAGACACCCCCAACCGGGCGCGAATTTCCTCTTCTCGCTCCTGGGCCATCTGAGGAATCAGGAATAAGTCCACAAAACCACCGATATCCCCAATCACCGGAATCATCCACAAAAACCCCGTAAAGATTTTGCCATTGTAGAAGCGGTGTAACCCTTTGAGGGGGCGAAAGCCAGAACCCAGTAAAAAAGCAATTAACCATAACAAATAGCTGGTGCGAACTCGGGCTTCATATTCGGGGGTGGAGTCCGGTTTCGAGGGGGTGTTATCCGAGTCTCCCCCCTGAAATAGCGGACGACTCGGCTGGGGAGAGTCTGTTGTCACCGAAGCCGAAGACCTGACACTTCCCTGAGGCCGATAGCTGGGGCGAGGATTATTGAGGTCTGAGAGGATCGCCGCCGGGGAACGGTAACGTCGCCCAGTAGCGGTTTCCACCATCTTGTCTAAGACCTTCATCAAATGGGGGTCAATCCGTCGTCCCTGATCGAGGTAATCTTGCCAACGCAACTTGCCATCATTACTGTCGTACAGGTCAAAGGGAGCAATTCCTGTGAGTAGATGAATACAAGTGACCCCCAGACTATAAATATCACTGGCAAACGTCCCTTTACCCATGGCCTGTTCCGGGGCCGCATAGCCTGCCGACCCAATCCGAGTTCCCGTTAGAGCTAAATTAGCCGCCGTCGCCAGCTTAGAAGCCCCGAAGTCCACCAGGTATAACTGTCCATTTTGGCTGCGAATCAGGTTCGCGGGCTTAACATCCCGGTGAATCACCTTGTGATCATGGACAAACTGGAGAACAGGAAGCAAATCTTGGAGAAGTTGCCGAATCTCCTCATCACTGAAACAGCCACTGGTATTGAGTTCTTCCTCTAGATCAGAGCCATTGATAAACTCTTGAATTAGGTATTGGTGCTGGTTCCATTGGAAATGGGCCAGTAGGTTAGGGATTTGTGGGTGACTCCCCAATTCATCGAGGCGTTTGGCTTCCTGCTGGAACAGTTCGGCGGCGCGATCGCGGTTTTGGGTTCCCTGTTCGCGGGGGTTAAATTGTTTGATCACACAGGGAGGCTTCGAGGGTTTATATTCATCTACCCCCAAAAAGGTACGACCAAACCCCCCAGCCCCGATGGCCCGTAAAGGCCGATAGCGATCGCCCACCAGTAGGGGAGAACCACAAGTGGCACAGATTGAGGCGGTTGTGCTGTTTTGAGGCTGAGGACAATCCGGATTTAGGCAAAACGTCATTGCTGGCACAGAAAACGTCAGAGAGCAGTGATGAGCCGAGAGACAGTCGGGTATAGCCAAAATTGGTCTGAATTGGGCAAAAAATGGGGGAAGAGAAGGCAGCAGGCAGCAGGCAGCAGGCAGCAGGTTCGGACTTCTCTCCCAACTCAGAGTCAATCTGGCAATCTTCGATTGCCATAGATTGCTATATAGGTTAGCAATGGGGGCGGATTGCCCTTAACCCCTATTGTGACAAATTTCACACCGCTGTGTTTTGTGCGGCATTTTGTAACGTAATGTTGCAGATTGTTATAACTTTTAACGAAATTCCGGCAACCTCACTCTCATAGATTGGTACACTGAAAATCAATACTAACTTTAGCCTCATTTCGGCAGCCGATTCGTATGCACGA
Source organism: Sodalinema gerasimenkoae IPPAS B-353 (assembly GCF_009846485.1). Lineage (GTDB taxonomy): Bacteria > Cyanobacteriota > Cyanobacteriia > Cyanobacteriales > Geitlerinemataceae > Sodalinema > Sodalinema gerasimenkoae. The sequence goes on along the minus strand of NZ_ML776472.1, from coordinate 792,147 downwards.
CCCCTTAGCCCAAGCAACCCACTTGAGCGAGGGACTGAATCCAAGCCAGCCCCTGATCGCAGTGATAGGAAACGAGTAAAAAAATCTTATGGTAGATTCCGTTCAACGACCCGTCGCCGATGAGATCCGTCCTGGGGTCAAAGCCCCCAGCAAAGATACGATTCTCACTCCTCGCTTCTACACCACCGACTTTGAAGAGATGGCCCAAATGGACATCTCCGTCAACGAGGATGAACTCCAAGCCATCCTCGAAGAGTTCCGAGTTGACTATAATCGACATCATTTTGTTCGGGACGAGGAATTCAACCAGTCTTGGGACAAAATCACGGGAGAGGAACGCCGGCTCTTCATTGAGTTCCTTGAACGCTCCTGCACTGCTGAATTTTCAGGTTTCTTGCTGTATAAGGAACTCGGACGGCGTCTGAAAGACCGCAGCCCTGTGCTAGCCGAGTGTTTTAATCTCATGTCCCGTGATGAAGCACGTCATGCAGGCTTCCTCAACAAGGCCATGTCTGACTTCAACCTACAGTTAGACTTGGGTTTCCTCACTAAGAGCAAGAAATACACCTTCTTCAAGCCTAAGTTCATCTTCTACGCCACCTATCTCTCTGAGAAAATTGGCTACTGGCGCTACATCACCATTTATCGCCATTTAGAACAGCATCCTGAAGACCGGATTTATCCGATTTTCCGCTTCTTCGAGAACTGGTGTCAGGATGAAAACCGTCATGGTGACTTCTTTGATGCCATCATGCGGGCCCAACCCCAATATCTCAACGACTGGAAAGCTCGCCTCTGGAGTCGCTTCTTCCTTCTGTCCGTCTTCGCCACTATGTACCTCAATGACCTACAACGGTCTGGGTTCTACAAAACCATTGGCCTCGATGCGCGGGAGTATGACATCGAAGTGATTGAGAAGACCAACGAAACTGCTGCTCGCGTCTTCCCCATTAAACTAGATGTCAACAATCCTCAGTTCTATGGTCGCCTCGATCGCTGTGTGGCCAACAACGAGAAGCTGCGCGAAATTGACGATTCCAACGCGCCGGGTGTGGTGAAGTTCTTCAAGAAACTGCCCCTATTGGCGAACAATGGTGTCCAGTTCGTGAAACTCTATTTCATGAAACCCATTGACATGGAAGCCAGCCGCGCCGTCGTCCGCTAAGGGTTCATTCCCTCAGTTGACTAAGAACTTGATAAGGAGTCCCCGGTCTCATTGGGGATCTCATCTTCAGGAGATTCTCCCACTGGGGGGGTCTCCTGTTTTTCATCGAGCTGTGGTGGAAGTAACGGCGGTGAGGAGTCAGCACCAGTTTGCGGACGATACCAGGCTAAACTGAGTCCCCACCAGACAAGATGGCTAAATTGCGCCGCCTCAAACCAAGTGAAGGTGAAGGTCACATAAATAATAACGATGACTTCTAGGCGAGCGAGCGGGGCCTGATAAGCACTATAGGCATAAAACCCCAACAGACCTAAGTAGCTGATTAAGCCGAAAACTCCTGTAGAGACCCAAGTATCGAGAATCAGATTATGGGCTTTATTGGAAATCAGCATTTCAAATTCAATGTTTCCCTCTGGGGTAAGGGCTTCGTAGTAAACATCATGGATGACCTCAATGCGTCGGCTATTGTCGGAATGCTTCTCTACCAGGTGCGCGTAAGCAACGCCAAAGCCATTGAAACCCCAACCCCATAAGGGACGCTCTCGAATCCCCGATCGCCCCAAGTGCCAGAGATAAACCCGATCTGAGGTGATTTGCTTAATCAGGGGTAATCCTTCAATGGGACGGCTGAAGGTAATCAGTCCCATCAAGAGACCTCCCAGCAGACAGAGGGCGATCATCGTGCGCTTATATCGCCGACCGAATAGATACAGAACCCCAACGACAAACACTAAAATGCCCACTCGGGTTCGTAACATCCAGAGCATCCCCCCAAATAGGGCCAGTCCTAAGACGGTCTTTTCTCGGGAAAGCCAGCGCCACTGTCGCAGCAGCAACAGCAAGATACAGAGGAAACTGAGCACAAAGGCCACGTGACCCCGATGAGAATAGGTGCCGATGGGTTGGTGATCCTGGAAAATGGTGCTGCGTAAAATTCCGGGTCGCAGTAGTTCTCCCATGGTTTGGGTGTAGTCAATGCGCCAATCAATGAGTTGGGGAATCATGGCCAGCACCAGCACCACCCCTCCTAGGAGCAATCCTTTGAGTTGCGATCGCAACAGGTGGGGATACTGTCTTAGTAAGGCGGTATTACTGAGGGTAAAGTTCGCTAAAACCGCCCAGTAAAACCAGCCATCTCCCATCTCATCCTGTCCCCAAAAGGCTCGTCTTGGGATAGGACTCTCCAAAACGGCGATCGCCCCTAAGCCTAACCAAGCCCCCCAAAAAATAAGACTCAGCCAATGGTAAGAGTGGAAGCGAAGGGGTTTTCGCCACAGTAGAACCAGGTTGAGTCCATAAAGGGCAATTAAGACCCCAATTTTCGGCACAGTCCAAATTTCGCCCCGAGTCTCGCCCCAGGGATTCAGGGCTAGAAGACTCAAGGCGAATAGGAGTGAATAGAGTCGTTGGACAGCCGGCTGCAACGTTACCGCTTACGAGATTTCCGGAGACCGGCGGCCATCCCCCCAAGGGCCAGCAGAGCTAAGACCGATGTAGGTTCAGGAACGGAAGTCGAACTGTCGTCCGTCGGAGGGGGAGGAACGATGATGGATGTCGAATCGTCATCACTCGAAGGGGGAGGAACGATGATGGGTGCGGGTGTGGGTGTGGGTGTCGGGGTAGGTTCCGGTGTGGGTGTGGGTGTGGGTGTGGGTGTGGGTGTCGGGGTAGGTTCCGGTGTGGGTGTAGGTGTGGGTGTAGGTGTGGGGGCTACCCCACCGCCGCCACTACCTCCAGTGTCTTGCGCGTGGGCCGACGTGACCAATAGACCGCACCAGGCTAGAGTCCCGAGTAGCATTAACGAAATTTGCTTAGCTCTCATCACAGGTTAACCTCAAATTTAAAGGTGTATTTTGTTCGATTCTCCTCGGGTGAGGAAGACTCAACACCGGATGGGGAAATCGCCAAGACGACAATTGAAGAGGGTTTTCCCTACTTCCTTGTTTTATCTTAGCCTTATTTTTGGAGTTTTGCCTCCTCGATTGCTAAGATTTCATGTTGTTTTTGTAAAGTTATTGTTGGCCATTAAATATAGGCTCTAACGGGTCGTTCAATTGAGGCTTGAACTCAGGCAGGACTCTGGACGTTTTACCCGGAGATACTTCCGGTCATTAAGCCCAAAAGAAACCGTATATTTACTGAATATTTACTGGCGTAAGAGTCTATGACCCAACGGTATTTTATGGTAAGCATACGCAACTTTCCTGGAGGTAATCCCCGGCCCTAAAGAATCTCAAACCGGCCGCTGAGGCTAAAACGGCCGGTGGTGAGAGGTCAGGGGGACTCTGCTTTAAGGGTTAAGATAAACTCGGTTAAAGGCGAGCCAAAGCATCCCGGTTAATCTCAATGTTAAAGTCACGTTCATCGCCATCAGACTGCGATCGCGTCACTTGTCCAATAAAGAGGGGTTCCGTGACATCCTCTTCTGGGTGTAATAGCACGCGTCCACGAACCATTAGATTTTGCCCTAAGCGTCCAGGAGAAAACTGGTTAATGGCGGCCTGACGGAGTGTGGCTTCGAGTTGGCTCTCGTTGATGTCAGTGGGCAGTTTAATCACCACCTGTCCTGCTCCATTGTCATAGACGACGGTATAGGGGACAGAACCCGGAACCAGAGTGGTGGTGATGGGAAATAGACTCAGGGAGAACAGCCCCACCGTTAAAACGGCCATAAAGCCAGTTATTCCCACGAGTCGGAAGCGAAAGCCCCATTGCAAGAGAAACGCCAGCAGGGCCAGTACGGCAAAGACGGCCGTCGTCCCCAAAGCCCAGAGGGTGGCTTGTAAAAAGTCGGCAGGAGTTAAAAAGGCTAATGGAAGTTGGCAATACATCATAGAGATCAGGGGCTAGTGAACCGGGTAACGGTCTCCTTCAAATAGCGACACATTACTCAGAGTACGCCAAAATTGCGGTCCATGGATCTTGGGGCGATCGCCCTGAATCCTCCCTCACGGCAAGGAATCTGCCCCTAGAGCCAGTCCTCTGACTTCCTGCTTTATGTAACGGAATGTTACAGTATTGACGTCAAAACAGCAATCTGTCTTGACAGTCCCGGAGAAAGTCTTTAGAGTGTTGAACATACCTGGGTCGAACAACCCGAAATCACATGCAAGATAAACAGAAAGTAACCTTATATCTATCGTCGGAATTACACCGCAAACTCAAAATTCGAGCAGCGGTTGACGGGGAACCCATGTCAGCCCTAGCTCAAAAGGCGCTCGTTTTTTTTCTCGAACATCCTGAAGTGGTTGATAGCCTTGACGCTGTGTCCGGCCATGCCCATCAGGTGTATAGCTGTCCCAGTTGCGAAACGCAGGCAGTTATCCGAGAAGGGGAGTTGATAGCTGTTGGACAAAGTTCTGAAGCGATCGAAGGCGATTTGGTTGAACAAGTCAACGCCGGTCTTGAGCAGTCCTCTGAGTCTGAAGAAGATTTAGTTACCTGCTGAGTTCTCCCTAAGTTTCATCGTCAGGATTTTCACCTTGACGCCCTTGATCTTTATTTGCTCCGTTCACTCTGGTCGATGGTTATGAAAGAAGAGCTAAACATTCTTATCCAGGCTCAATACCCTTTAATATACCTCGTGACCTTTGAGGAGGAGCGGTCTGAACAGGCGATTGAGGTGATTGCCCAGTCTGTGAAACCGCAGCGCCGGGTCTTTACCTGGACGTCCACTAAAGGATTGATTGACTACAGTCAGTCAGGTGGAGCTAATCCTCATAACACCCTATCTCCAGAAGCCGCATTAGACTGGGTTATCCGTCATAAGGAACCAGGGATTTATATCTTTAAAGATTTACATCCTTTCCTGGAAAACCCTAATGTCACCCGAGCGATTCGGGATGCGATCGCCTACTTCCGAGGTACCGATAAGACCATTATTCTAATGTCTCCGGTCCAAAGTGTGCCCGTCGAGTTAGAGAAAGAAGTGGTAGTTTTGGACTTCCCGCTTCCCGATCTCAACGAACTCAACCGAGTTCTTTCACGACAGTTAGCGGATTCGCGCAGTAAGCGCATCAGCACTGAGGCTCGTGAGAAGCTCCTCAAGGCAGCGTTGGGACTCACCAAGGACGAAGCAGAAAAGGTCTATCGCAAAGCCCAAGTCACCGCAAACCGGTTGACGGAAGAGGAAGTTGACATTGTCCTGTCGGAGAAAAAGCAACTCATCCGCCGCAATGGCATCTTGGAATACATTGACGAGGATGAAACCATTGACTCCGTCGGGGGACTCGAAGAGCTGAAACGCTGGCTCTTTCAACGTTCTAATGCTTTCACCGAGAAGGCGCGGGAATACGGCTTACCCCAACCCAAAGGAATGTTGATTCTCGGGGTTCCCGGTTGTGGTAAATCCATGATTGCCAAGACCACGGCCCGCCTCTGGGGACTGCCGCTGCTGCGGTTGGATCTTGGTCGGGTGTATGACGGGTCCATGGTGGGGCGTTCAGAAGCGAATCTGCGCAATGCCCTAAAAACCGCCGAGTCTATCTCCCCAGCCATTCTCTTTATTGATGAATTGGATAAAGCCTTCGCCGGGGGAGCGGGTTCCGGGGATTCCGATGGAGGAACCTCTAGCCGTATCTTTGGCTCCTTCCTAACCTGGATGCAGGAGAAAACCTCTCCCGTGTTCGTGATGGCAACGGCGAACCGGGTCGAACGCCTCCCAGGGGAATTCCTCCGCAAAGGACGGTTTGATGAAATCTTCTTTGTGGACTTACCCACCCGGGAAGAGCGTCAAGAAATTTACCGCATCCATCTGTTGAAGCGACGCACGGATATCAGCCGCTTCGATTTGGATCAACTCGCGAAAGTTTCCGAAGGATTTTCGGGGGCAGAAATCGAGCAAGCAACCATTGCCGCGATGTATGAGGCGTTTGCCCAGGATCGCGAGTTCACCCAGCTCGACATTATCGCCGCCGTGAAATCCACGCTACCGCTGTCCAAAACCATGACCGAACAGGTCACTGCGCTACGAGATTGGGCAAGACAGCGAGCGCGTCCAGCTGCGGCTGCCATGGCTGACTATCAGCGCATGGAGTCGTAGTCACAAAGCTTTCCCCCCGAACTCATCCTTCGGGGGGGAGAGGCTAGCCCAACCGGTTAGCTGTTCAGACGACACGCAAGTGTCATTTACCTAAACCAACCACGTTGTTCTAAACCAAGTTCCATACGGAGGAAACTCTCATGTCTCACTTTAGCACCCTGCGCACCAAAATCACTGACGCTGAAGTTTTGAAATCGTCTCTGCGTGATCTCGGCATCAATGTGAAAACCGAAGCCGATGTGCGTGGTTACAACGGTCAACGGGTTCGTGCTGATCTCGTCGCGGTTCTCGACGGTGAGTACGATCTCGGCTGGTCTCGCAATGGCGATGGTTCCTTTGACCTGATCGCTGACCTCTGGGGCGTTGCTAAAAAGCACAATCAAACTGAATTGATCAACTCCATCAATCAGAAGTATGCGGTCAACAAGACTCTGGCTGAAGTCCGCCGTCCGGGTCTGCAAAACGCCAACGTTAAGCTGATGGTTCAAAAGTAGAATCGCTGCGCGTTCCCAATCTTGCGGGTTAACCTGATGTTGACAGGTTAGCCCGTTTTTTATTGCTGATTTTTTGTTAAGATGTGTTAAGCAATCAACGAGTGAACGTGGAAATTCAGCAATTTTTCGGTTTTTTTCTACTGTTGGCGATCGCCCTTGCGGGAATGGGGGTGATGGTCTGGGCCTATGTGGGCAGTGGCAGTCAGGCGATCTTGTTTCCTCAACCGGTTCCGTCTCAAACCGGTGACGCTGAAGCCTTTGAGGCAGGTTGCGACGCCTTTAAACAGGGCCAGTATGCCATCGCCATCGCGGCTTTTGAAACTGAGTTGCGATCGCACCCGAAGCACCCAGAAGCCTATCACAACCGAGGACTGGCCTTTGCCAACCTACGGCAAGATGACAAAGCCGTGGAAAATCTTCTCAAAGCCAGTCAAGAGTACGCCGAAGCCGATCGCCCCGACGCGTTAGCCCTATTGCGAGAGCAATTACAGGCCCTGAAAGCTCGTAAACTGGCTAGAACCTCCTAACACCGCTTTTCCAATCCACCTAACCGTCTCAAACCCATGCCCAGAGCCTTAATTACCGGTGCATCATCAGGAATTGGCGCTGAATTTGCTCGCCAACTTGCCCCCCAAGGCTATGACTTAGTCCTCACGGCTCGATCGCAAGCTGCATTAGAACACCTCGCCAGCGAACTGCGCCAGAGTCAGGGCATTGAGGTGGAGGTAATTCCTCTGGATTTGACCCAAGCCGATGCCCCCAGTCAGTTGTATCAGCAGACGAGCGATCGCAACCTCCAGATTGATTTATTAATCAACAATGCTGGCTTTGGCGACTATGGGGAATTTGCCCAGGGCGATCGCCACAAACTCCTAGGAATGGTGCAACTGAATATCACCGCCCTGACAGACCTAACCTATCAATTTCTCCAACCTATGCGATCGCGCCAATCGGGAACCATCCTCAACATCGGCTCCATCGGCGGCTTCCAACCCATCCCCTACCTCGCCCTATACGCCGCCAGCAAAGCCTTTGTCCTCAGCTTTAGCGAAGCCCTCTGGGCTGAGAACAAAGACCTAGGCGTCAAAGTCATGGCCATTTGTCCCGGGCCAACCGCAACGGGATTTAACGACGTCGCCGGATTTTCCGAAAACGAGACGGCCAACACCTCCCCAGGACTTGCCTCCGTAGAGTCCGTCGTCAGTGAATCCCTCAAAGTCATGAAACGCGATAGTGGCAGTGCCGTCGTCGGGGGCTGGGCCAACCATCTCATTACCAGTATCCCCCGTCTCTTGCCCCGAGACACCCTCGCCCAAGTCGTTGGGGAGCAATTCCGACCCAAACCCCCAAGCCAAGATTAGTCCTGGACTTGCGCCCCATGACGGCGGGGATCATCCCCTTGGGAGCCAACATTGGCCCCCGATGGAACCTCAGAGGTGCGACCCGCCTGGCGGTTATAAGGCAATGGCCGTCCTGCTAACAGGGCCTCAAGATTCGCCGCCACAATGGTTCGGGGTTGTTCACCAATGGTTTGGGCGATCGCCACCCCCTGAGGATTCAAGAAGACAAAATGAGGAATCCCATCCACCTCATAGCGGCCCATCTCCGGGAGCCATTTACTATTGTCTACATTGAGCATGACAAAATTGACGCGATCGTCATACTCCTCTCGCAACGCCGCCATATCCCCCGCCATTGCCTGACAACTGGTACACCAATCCGCATAAAACTCCACAAAACTCGGTTGACCATTTGTCAGAGCCTCCTCCAAAGGCACCGAACGATTCGCTAAGCTAGACAGAGAGGCCGTTGTTCCCTGAGTCTGGAGCGCTAAAACAATCAAGACACTCAGAACCGCCGCCACCGTGACCACAATCAAATTACGGATTCGCGTCGCTAGGGTCACCTCTGAGGCGTCGAGGTTCGTATCCAATGGTTTCTCACCCATCATTTCTTTCCAAAGCGTTACAACAAAACTATCTTTAGTCTAAAGCCCCTATGGGGCGATCGCCCTTCAGAGACTGGTTTTCATGAAAAAGCGTGTCACCCTCACCTTCCCCCGCCAATCGGTGCAAATGCCCGTCACCTACCGATTAGCCAAAGACTTTAACATCGCCTCCAACATTATCCGCGCCCAAGTCGCCCCCAATCAAATCGGCAAACTGGTGCTAGAACTATTAGGAGACATCGACGAAATCCACGAAGCCATCGACTGGATGCGGGCCCAAGAAATTTCTGTATCCGTCGCCAGTGGTGAAATCGAAATTGACGAAACCGCCTGCGTCGACTGCGGCCTCTGTACCGGTGTTTGTCCCACCCAAGCCCTATCCCTGCATCCAGAAAGCTTTGAACTGCATTTCACGCGATCGCGCTGTATCGTCTGTGAACAGTGCATCGCCACCTGTCCCGTGCAAGCCATTTCCACCAACCTCTAACCCCTCCTCCGCCATAATCCCAGACGAATTATGGGCCCCTTACATCTTCTGTCGACCGTAAAAACTCGCTCCTGGCTCTCATTCAGCATCTTCTTGCTGGTCTACATCAACCTCGGTTGGCTGCTACAGAATCAGCAGGCCTCCTGGCGTCTCTGGCTGCTGATTCTACTGATGAGCCTTGGCTTAGCAGAAGCCCTCGCCTCCCCTTGGTCTGTTATTCGTAACATTTGCACCCGCTGGTTCAACTCCAGTTTACGGGGCTTCGTCACCGCCATGATAGCTGCCTTTTTAGCCGTCATTCTCCTGACCGAAGTCTCTGTGTTTTCCCATTTAGTGCTGTTAGTCTCGGCAGGCCTACTCTATCGCCTCGATGCCACCATTATGGGCTTAACCGATATCCAAGCCCTCGTCTTGATTTTAATAACGGCACTGTTAGGATTAGGGATTGGCAGTTTAGCATACTTTATTATCTATGGATAACTCTCAAGTATTCCCCCATAAACTGGTTCGCGATCGCATTCCCGAGATTATTAAAAACGCCGGTAAACATTGCCAAATCGAATATCTCAACCAAGAGGACTATCGACAGGCCTTGCGAGACAAACTCATCGAAGAAGCCCAAGAAGCGGCCCAGGCCGACAATGACCATCTCCTCAGCGAACTGGCCGATCTCAGGGAAGTCATAGACGCTCTCCTCACCAGCTATCACATCCCTCCTGAGCGCCTAAAGCACCAACAACAGCAGCGTCACCAAGAACGCGGAGGCTTTGAACAACAGATTCGGCTTTTGCGCGTCTGCGGGCCCGGCGATCGCGGATAACCCCACTCCAGACTTTGAACCCAATCCGCCGAACCTGAGCCTATATTAAAGAGCATCTGAAATTGACGTGGACTGTTGAGAGAATGGCCCCAAACGAACAGATGAGAGAGATAGCGCGCTAGACTCTAACTAAGTACACTCGCTCAATGCATGGGTATTGTGCCGTTGCCATCAAGTGGATATTCAAGGGCGAGCTGACTTCATTATCCTCTTCTGTTTCCCTAGTTACCATGGTTTGCAATCGTGTTCCATCTCTAACATTGAGTTTAGGACTGCTGCTTGGACTCCTGAGTGGCCATCACAGTCCTGTCAAGGCCCAATTTTCCGCCCCCAACTCAGAAACTCCTATCAGTTCCGGGGGACGCACCCTTCAGTTCTCCCCCCCCGATCGCGGCGCTCCAGACTCTGCCGACGGGGGAGCAACTCGGCGATCGGATTGCATTCATGTTGTCCCCCTGATGCCCGTTGATGACCGCAATATCCACTTCGGCTTAACCTATCAAGAGCATCCGAGCTTCTACTGGTACATCGGCAGTGCCAAAGCCGGCTTAGAAAGCGCCAAAATTATCATTGAGCGCGATAACAATCAGGGTGACATCGAAGAAGTCCACCGAGTGAACGTGAGCCTCCCCTCAACCCTCAACGACAGGGAGCATATCTTGCAGTTTTCAGCATCCCCCGACGAACCCGGCTTAGCCGTTGACGAGTTATATCGTTGGTACTTAGAAATTCAATGTAACCCTCTCGATCTCCAAGATCCCACTAGCCTCATGATTTATGAGGGCTGGATTGAGCGAGTTGAGCCAGACGTAGAGATCGCTCAGGGGTCAACCCCTCGGGAGGCCTCCTCAGAGTTAGCCTATCAGTATGGAACAGCCGGGATTTGGTTTGACTATCTTCAGGAGATGGTGAGTACCCTCGATGCTTGGTCATATATCCTCTCGGGCTTTGGTATCATCCAGCCGGAAACGGATGTTGACATTCTCAGAGATGAAACTGAAACCGTCTCAGAGGAACCCAACGTCACCTTCTATCCCCTCGTCCGCCATCCCTCATCCTCAGATGAGACTGACCCCGATGAGACTGACCTCGACCTCGGCCATCACCAAGAGTGGATTCTCGATCTAGAGTAGTCATATCTTGGCTAAATAAGGAGTCGATTAAGGACTCACTAACTTGCCATCTCGGGTGTATCGAATGTTGTTCCCCAACTACAATCTCATGCGGGATAAACTTCGAGGACAGGTTTGGCGGTGGCGAGGCATTTGGGCGATCGCCCCCACCGCCACCGCAATCGTTTTTCTAATACGAGCAACGGGACTCCTCCAAGGCTTAGAACTAGCGGCCTTGGATGTGTTTTTTCGTCTACGTCCCCAGGAAGAGCCAGACAAACGGGTGTTAGTGGTGGGAATTTCCGAAAATGATTTGCAGCAGTACGGTCATCCCATCAATGATCAACTCCTGGCCGAGGCCCTGGAATACATCGCCACCGGCCAACCTCGGGCCATTGGCTTAGATATCTATCGAGATTTACCTGTTCCCCCACCTTACCCAGAGATTGTCCAGCAGTTTCAGCAGCAACCAGAATTACTCACTCAAACTCCCCCCCTAGAACCCGGCTATGCTCAGTTAAACCAGATCTACCGAGACATCGAAAATCTGATCGGCATTGGTAAAGTGACCGGTGGGGTCGATCGCGTGGCCCCGCCTCCCGTCTTAGCTGAACTGGGGCGCGTGGGGGCTAATGATTTACCCCGAGACCAAGATGGCCGCCTACGACGAGCCTTTCTCTATCTCACAGATCCTCAATCCCAAGACGTTGTCCTCAGTATTGGCCTACATCTAGCCCTACTGCACCTCGAACCCTATGGAATTCTGCCTCAAATTACTGACGATGACCGTCAATGGGTCCAACTTGCAGATACCATCTTTGTCCCCCTTTCCAGTGGCGATGGCGGCTATGGCAGCTTTGACGATCGCGGCTACCAAATTTTTATTAACTACCGCAACAATGGCAAAACCTTTGAAACCATTGAACTTCAGGACATTTTAGAGCAGCAAGTTTCCCCAGATATCTTTCGCGATCGCACCATCCTAATTGGCCACACTGCTGAAAGCCTCAAAGACTTTTTTGATACCCCCTTCAGTATTCAAGCCGAGGGCATCCAGAAAACCTCAGGGGTTGAAGTTCACGCCAACGTCGTCAGCCATATTCTCAGTGCCACCCTCGACGGGCGATCGCAAATTCTCACCCTTCCCAAACCCCTCGAATGGGCCTGGATCTTCTCAGCGGCCGTCTCCGGTGCCGCGTTAGCCTGGATTTGGCGCTATAGCGATCGCGCCATGCGCCTATTAGGGCAAATCCTCTCAGGAACCCTGGTGATTGGCATCGCCTATTGGGCCTTTTTACAAGGCTGGTGGATTCCCCTACTGCCCCCCCTCATCGCCCAAAGCCTTGCCGCCCTCAGTATCGTGGCTTACGTGGCCCGCTCGGCGATCGATATTCGCCATACCTTTAGCCGCTACCTCACCGATGAAGTGGTCGCCACCCTCCTAGAAACCCCCGAAGGCTTACGTTTAGGAGGAGAACGGCGCAAAATCACCATTCTCACCTCCGACTTACGAGGGTTCACCAGCATCTCCGAACGACTCCCCCCAGAAGATGTCGTCTCAATCCTCAACATTTATCTCGAAGCCATGGCCGATGCCATCACCAGCTATCAGGGGACTATTGATGAGTTCATGGGAGATGGGATTCTAGTTCTGTTTGGCGCTCCCACCCAACGCTGTGATGATGCCGAGCGAGCCGTCGCCTGTGCCATCGCCATGCAGAAAGCCATGACCCAAGTCAACCAAAAAATGACTGAGTTAGACCTGCCCAACCTAGAAATGGGGATTGGCATCAATACCGGCGAGGTCGTTGTCGGTAACATTGGCTCCCTAAAACGCACCAAATATGGAATTGTCGGCTCTCAAGTCAATTTAACCTATCGCATCGAATCCTATACCGTCGGCGGTCAGATTCTCATTACCGAATCCACCCTCAAGGACGTCGACAGCATCATTGATTTTGATGCTGAAGACAAAGTATGTCCAAAAGGGGTCACCCAACCCATCTCTATTTATTCCGTCGTCGGCATTAGCGGCAAACATAACCTCACCCTATCCCGAGACCAACCGCCTCTCCATGAGCTGAACCCTGCCCTTCCCGTGTCCTTTACCCCCTTACATGGCAAACAATTGAGCGATCGCCACTACCCCGCTGAGCTAATCAAACTCTCTCCCCATGGCGCTCATCTGAGTTCACCCCATGGGGCAGACTTACTCATGAACCTAAGATTTATCATCGATTTGCCCGAATCATTTGGCAAAAGTCCCGAAGAGTTTTACGGCAAAGTTATCAAAGACGATAGCGTCCCCCCCAACTGTTTTGCCATCCGGCTTACCGCCGTCCCCATGGAACTCAAAGCCTATTTTGAGCAGCTTTATGAAGCTGACTGTTCTCAACCTTCGTCGGTGAGTCAATCCCCGTCCTCGACCTAGAATTTGCGTTTTTTTTCATGAATTAACCTGAGTTCGGCTTAACCCGGACTCAGGTTATGCTAGGTTCGGAGCGTTTGCGATCGCGATGACACCAATGGACGAGCAGCGGATTGAGGCATACCTGGAGTTGATTCAAGCACTGTTGAGCTGTCCAGAAGGGCAGGAAGGAGCGGTGTTGCAGGACAATGCCGAGCTGGTGGATGCAGGCTTGGTTCAGGTGATGGGGTTAGTGGCGCAGCAGATGGAGGAAGCAGGCGAGGGAAATGCAGGCTGGCTGCGGCAGTTTGCGGGGCAGTTGGTGCAGGCATTGAGTTCGGCGAGTGCGGGTGAAGTTTCGCAGGATACGCTTCGGTTTGTCGGCCAGGTGATGAGGCAAATCCTGCAAGTGCAGGGCGATCCGATGCAGGTGTATGAATTTTGGCGGGCGAATTTAGCACGATTTAACGAGGACTTTCTAGCAGTACTGCCCGTAGTGTTTCAGCGTTTAAAAACGCACAACTCACCAGAAATCATTGCAGCTGTATTTAATAGTTTTGGCAATTTAATTCAACAGTTTCCCTTGGGTGTTCGGAAGTTGAATCTGGAGCTAGCGATCACCGCCTACGAACGGGCGCTGGAGGTCAGAACCCGCGACGCCTTTCCCGAACAATGGGCAACGACGCAAAACAACCTGGCTAATGCCTACAGCGACCGAATCCGAGGGGAACGGGCCGATAACCTCGAACATGACGCAAAACAACCTGGCTAATGCCTACAGCGACCGAATCCGAGGGGAACGGGCCGATAACCTCGAACAGGCGATCACCGCCTACGAACAGGCGCTGGAGGTCAGGACCCGCGACGCCTTTCCCGAACAATGGGCGATGACGCAAAACAACCTGGCTAATGCCTACAGCGACCGAATCCGAGGGGAACGGGCCGATAACCTCGAACAGGCGATCGCCGCCTACAAACGGGCGCTGGAAGTCTATACCCGCGACACCTTTCCCGAACAATGGGCAGGGACGCAAAACAACCTGGCAGCAGCCTACAGCAACCGAATCCGAGGGGAACGGGCCGACAACCTCGAACAGGCGATCGCCGCCTACAAACGGGCGCTGGAAGTCTATACCCGCGACACCTTTCCCGAACAATGGGCAGGGACGCAAAACAACCTGGCAGCAGCCTACAGCAACCGAATCCGAGGGGAACGGGCCGACAACCTCGAACAGGCGATCGCCGCCTACAAACGGGCGCTGGAAGTCTATACCCGCGACACCTTTCCCGAACAATGGGCAGGGACGCAAAACAACCTGGCAGCAGCCTACAGCAACCGAATCCGAGGGGAACGGGCCGACAACCTCGAACAGGCGATCGCCGCCTACAAACGGGCGCTGGAAGTCTATACCCGCGACACCTTTCCCGAACAATGGGCAGGGACGCAAAACAACCTGGCAGCAGCCTACAGCAACCGAATCCGAGGGGAACGGGCCGACAACCTCGAACAGGCGATCGCTGCCTACGAACAGGCGCTGGACGTCTATACCCGCGACGCCTTTCCCGAAAAATGGGCAACGACACAAAACAACCTGGCAGCAGCCTACAGCGACCGAATCCGAGGGGAACGGGCCGACAACCTCGAACAGGCGATCGCCGCCTACGGACAGGCGCTGGACGTCTATACCCGCGACGCCTTTCCGCAGGGATGCCGCATAACATCGCGTTCGCTTGGCAATCTCCAAGCCGAACGCCAGAACTGGCACGCCGCCACCACTGCTTACGGTCAAGCCCTCGCTGCTGCCGAAACTCTGTACGCTGCCTGCCTCCTGCTCGATAGCCGTGCCGCCGAACTCAAAGAAACCGCCGACCTTCCCCGTCGCACTGCCTACGCCTACGCCAAAACAGGACAATTTGATCGCGCGTTTGCCACCATCGAACGCGGACGCGCCCGTGGTCTCAGCGAAACCCTAGACCGAGATCGCGCTGACCTGCAACAACTGCAACAGCAACGCCCCGACCTCTACGATCGCTACCGCGACATCACCAACCAACTCCGCAACCTCGAAAGCCTGCAACGCGATCGCAGTCTATCCGACCAGCGCAACGAACTCACCCCAGAAGAACATCGCACCACCGCCCAATCCCTCAACCAGCAACTTCGCGAGACAATTGAGCAAATCCAGCAAACTCCCGGCTACAAAACCTTCCTGAAACCTACTGAATTCAACAACATTCAGCGCGACTTACTGTCCGATCACCCCGTCGTTTACCTCGTCACCACCCCTAACGGTAGCCTCGCTCTCATCGTCACGCGCGACACCATCCAAGAACTCTGGCTCGATGACTTCACTGAGACTCAGTTACAAGAAATTCTCTTCGGTCCAGCAGACGATCCCGAATTAACACGTTGGTTTGGGGCGTACAATCCTTCCTTTGACGATCGCGATAGCTGGTTCAACGAAATTGAACGTGGCACTCGTCAACTCTGGGACACACTCATGTCTCCCCTCATCGATCGCCTCAAAACCCAAAACCACCACCGCGCTACCCTTATCCCCACTGGCTACCTCAGCCTCCTCCCCCTCCACGCTGCCTGGACACACGACGACAGTAAACCCACCGGCAAACGCTATGCCCTCGACGAGATCGCCTTCACCTACGCCCCCAACGCCCAATCTCTCATCGCCGCCCGCGCGATCGCCGATCGCCACCCCAACCCCGACTCGATTTTGGCGATCGAAAACCCGACCGAAGACATTACCTACTCCAAACTGCCAACCACCGCCGCACTCGAAAGCTTCCCCGAAGCCAATCGCCAACACCTCCAGACCGTTCATGCGAAGACACAAAAGGTTCGAGAGGCACTCTCTGGAGAATACGCCGTCGTCAACTTCTACTGCCACGGAACCGCGAACTTCAACGAACCCTTAACCAGCGGACTGCTCATGAACGACGATTTGCTGACCCTGGCTCAGATTTTCGAGCTGAATCTGACCGAACGCGGCAGCGGCGGCATTCGTCTCGCCATTCTCTCTGCCTGCGAGACGGGCTTACCCGGCATCGAACTCGCTGACGAGGCGCTCGGCTTACCCGTGGGCATGATGCAAGCTGGAGTTGCTGCCGTCATTGCCTCGCTGTGGTCGGTCTCTGACCTCAGCACCTCGCTACTCCTCCGCAAGTTCTATCAACTCTGGCGTAACCACAAACTCGAACCCAGTGAAGCCCTGCGCCAAGCCCAAATCTGGCTGCGCGACAGCACGAACGGCGAAATTGCCGCTGAATTTCCCGACTACGAGGAGGAATATATCGGCGATGGCGATCGCGATCTCGCTCACCCCTTCCACTGGAGCGCCTTCAGCTATCTTGGGGTGTAAACTTTATTGCAACAACGATTCCCGAAAGTTCTGAACTGTTCGCCCATGTCTAAATCGAATAAAATCATCGATGCTGCCCGTGCCATTCGTTCCGAACTCGAAACTATTCTTGGCGATCGAGATACTGCCCAAAAAATTGATCGTGAACTTAATGATCTACTCAATGTTCCCGACCCCACCCTTAATTTAAAGCAGATCAAGCAACTGCTAAATAGCAATCAAAAAACGAAGGGATGGGTTAAGCAGAAGCTCAGCAGTAGTACAAAAAGCCTGGGGTATCAAGGATTACCTGGGATGCCAAGCACGCGATTGCAGACTCAAAAATACCATTGTTCCGAGAAGGGATGTGATTTCGTCTGGTCGCGTCGAAACCTCGCTCAAGCGATTCCCAAATGTCCCCACCATAACGTGACACTCATTGCATTTGAGGACGATTCCCCCTCATCGGAAGCAGAATTATGAGTGCGAAAGTCTTTGAAGGAGCCATCAGTAAGGTCTCCGAGCGTTGGTTGCCCAATATCCTTGGCTCGCCGTTACTATTCTGGGTCGGGGTTTTCCTGCTGTACATCTACTCACTTGAGAACAATTGGCAAGATTTTTTTCAGGAATTTTCCACGTATGATGACTCCAAGCAGCTCGTTATTGTCGGATTAGCTTTGAGCGCGATCATTGCATCTGATTTTATTGTTCGGCAGTTCGAGTTCCCCTGTCTACGAATCCTTGAAGGCTACTGGTTCGCCTGGACAAACCCACTGCGTAAACGCTTAATTCGCTACTGGGAAAACTACCAAAACCAACTCGAACAGGACTTTAGCAAACTCGATACCCAGAAGGAACTCACTGCCGACGAGTCTCAAAAACTCATTAAGCTCATCACCCAACTCGAACGACTGCCACTCAATGTAACGGCTAGCCACAACCCTGACCTGATGCCCACCCGTCTCGGGAACATCCTCCGCGCCTACGAACGCAAACCCACAGAAAAATACGGACTCGATGCGATCGTCTGCTGGTCGCGACTCTGGCTGCTCCTCCCCGATCCCGTCAAACTCGACCTCACTAGCGCCCGCAGCGACCTCAACTCCGCCGTTCGTCTGTGGATTTGGGGCATTCTGTTTGCCACCTGTGGATGGTTACTGAACCCGATCGCAATTCCCATTGGTTTATTGGTGGCAGTGTTAGCTTACTATTTCTGGATGTTGCCCGCCGCACAGGTGTACGGCATCCTCATCGACGCGACGTTCGACACTCACCGCCACTTACTCTACGAAGCCCTCCGCTTCCCCCAACCAGAAAGCCCCAAAACCGAAGCTGAGCAAGGGCAACAACTCACCCAGTACTTACTCGGAACCTTCCGCCCCGATTCATTTCAGAAACCAACTGACTAACCCTTAAAAATCCGCAGTTAACCGCGTCCAAACCGCACATAAATCCGGCGTTCCCGAAACTTGCACTTGCCGAGCCTCATCCCGATACAACAAATGCAACGTCAAATACGAGTCAGGCAACTCCCGTAAACGCTCAGCCCATTCAACCACCATCAACCCCGGTTCAACTTCCCAACCTTCCCAGTACAACTGAGGCTGTAACCCCTGAACCTCAGACGAATCAAGGCGATATAAATCCAAATGGTACAGAGGAATGCGACCCTCATCATACTCATTGATGAGCGTAAACGTGGGGCTAACAATGCGATCGCCAATCCCCAACCCCGCACCAATGCCCTGCACCAGAGTTGTTTTACCGGCCCCTAACTCCCCTTGCAACAGTAGAGTTGTGCCAGGGGGGAGAGTTTGGCCCAATTGCACCCCCAGCCGGTGGGTGGCGTCAGCATTGGCAAGAAATAGAGTCGGCGAGGTCATGGAATAATGAATAACAGATCATTGTAGACAATTCAGATGTCAGGAGGGCAATCGCTCAAAGACTTGCCTCAACGACTTGTAAGCGGCCTCCTAATCCCCGTAATACCCCTCAGGCGTAATTAAATACGTCGTCCAATCCGGCTCCTCCCCCGGCTCTGAGGGGCCATACTTGCCTAAACGCCAGGTTTTGCCCTCCTTTTGTCCTTGTAAATAGAGATCAAACGGTTGTTTGGGGCGAGTCACGGTCCCTCTGGGCAACTCAATCGTCAGGCGATAGGTTCCCCGCAGATGATACCCTGGTAACTCTTGAATCATCACTGGGGCATTCTCCGTCACCTTAACCCGATCCACGCTCCAGGTGGGGTTCTGACTTAGACGTAACTGGGAGGTGAGTTGGCCCTGAGTTTGTTCGAGTTGTAAGGAAATCGCATCCGCCACTAAGTCCGTATCAAAGAAAATCGGTACAGCAGAACAGGCCGCCAAGGCGATCGCCAACAGACTCATCCCAACCCATAGCCTTAGTCCCTTCCAATATGCCGCCAACACCGTCATCCCTCGTAAGTTCAAGGCAAACCTATCATACAGCACGGACAAGATGGCATAATCCAGCGCCAACAGATCCCACTGCTGCGGCTTGCGTCACGAGACGTGAACCCAGAGCCAGGGAAAGCACGTTAAAATCTCAAAACAGCGTTGCATTTTTGAGGTTGACTGTGAACGATAAAGACCCAGATTTCTTGCAAACATGCGGCTCCTGGACGTGCATCTTGCCTCAAACCTTACGCCAAACCCTGTTCGTCCTTGCGAGTTTGCTCATCCTGCTTGGTGGCTCCTTCTACGGTGTGCCGAGCCAATCCATGGCCCAGGCGGCTCCCATGCAACAACAAACGGAGGCCCCCGGACAGGTCATTTACCAAACCCGTCATCGCCTCAAAGACAGTTTAGGGAACTCCTGGCAGGTGATTTTCTACAAACGAGTGGCCGAGGGGGAAGAGACTCGGAATCTCAATCTACGTCTAGCTGGATTTCCCGGTGCGGTTGAGTTTCAGCATCCCCAACCCCTAATCCTAACCACCTCACGGGGGGAAATCTTAGAAGCCGCTGATGACTTTGCCGAGGAGGCCCCAGCCCCCAATATCGGTGAATATGATGTCCGGGCGATCGCCAATCGTCTCCCCTCTCGCAGTTCCCTGGAGTTAACCCTTCCCCTCAAAGAACGAGCGGCCAGTTTGCAAATTCCCCTCCCTGTCGTCCTAGAATGGCAAGATATTCTGAAAAAATAGTTTTCTATTCCCTGTTCCCTTCTTTTGCCTACTGCCTAGGGCGACCACAGCTCGGCTATCGCTCGCTGACCGCAAGGGTACGCCCCTACGTCTTTTCTTTTCCCTGTTCCCTATTCCCTGTTCCCTACCATGCTCAACCCCCAACTCGATCGCCTCTATCACGAAATTAAAGGGGTTATCCTCGCTAAACAACATCCCGTCAGTGGCTTGCTACCGGCGAGTACAGCCGTCAATGAACATGGTAACTACACCGATGCCTGGGTTCGGGATAATGTCTACAGTATCCTTGCCGTCTGGGGACTCGCCCTGGCCTACCGCAAAATTGACACGGAACAGGGACGGGCCTACGAACTTGAACAGAGTGTGGTCAAGTTAATGCGTGGTTTGTTGCGATCGATGATGAGCCAGGCTAACAAAGTCGAACGGTTTAAACATACCCAAGACCCCCTCGATGCCCTTCATGCCAAGTATGACACCAGCAACGGCAATCCCGTAGTCGCCGATCATGAATGGGGCCATTTACAGATTGATGCCACCGCTGTGTTTCTGCTGATGCTGTCTCAGATGACCGCCTCGGGGTTACAAATTGTCTTTAATTTGGATGAGGTGAACTTTGTCCAAAACTTGGTCTATTACATTGGCCGCACCTACCGCACCCCCGATTATGGCATTTGGGAACGGGGCAACAAAATCAACCATGGCAAGCCGGAACTCAACGCCAGTTCCGTGGGGATGGCAAAAGCGGCCCTAGAGGCGATGCAAGGGATTAACCTGTTTGGATCTCGTGGCGATCAAGCCTCAGTGATTCATGTGGTTCCCGATGACATTGCCCGCGCTCGCATTACCCTCGAAGCTTTACTCCCTCGGGAATCCAACTCTAAGGAAGTCGATGCAGCCTTGTTGAGTGTGATTGGCTTCCCCGCCTTTGGAGTCGAGGATAGCCAGTTGCGCGATCGCACCCACCGCAAAATTGTCGATAAACTGCAAGGCAACTACGGCTGTAAACGCTTCTTGCGGGACGGTCACCAGACGGTGATTGAGGATAGTAACCGTCTTCACTATGAACCCCAGGAACTTCAGCAATTTGAGAATATCGAATGTGAATGGCCCCTCTTCTTTTGCTATTTATATCTCAATCATCTCTTTATGGGTAATACCGAGAAAGCCCATAAATATGGAGAGAAGATTAAAAGTATTTTAGTCGAGAAACATGGCTGGAAATTACTTCCAGAACTTTACTACGTTCCCGAAAACTTACTCGATGCTGAACGGAAAAATCCCCATACTCAACCTCGTTTACCCAATGAAAATATCCCCTTAGTTTGGGCGCAAAGTCTCTATTGGTTGGGCGAAATCATTGAAATGGGTCTGATTGATTTAGGAGACATCGACCCCCTTGGACGGCATTTACATCGACGCAAACCTCATCCTTCGGTGGTTCAGGTGGCGTTACTAGCGGAAGATGCCGCCTTACAAGATGAATTAGCAGGCTATGGTATTGCCACCGAAACTCTGGCGGAAATTGAACCGATTAAGCTCAGCGATGCGCAAGAACTGGCTTGGATTTATCACCAAGTCGGGCGCAATGATAAATTAAATTTGAGCGGGCGACCAATTCGCTTAGTCCGTAGTTTGACCACGGCTCAAGTGTTTCGGATTCGGGGGGAACGGGTAATGTTTTTACCCTCGTTTGTGAACCCACAACAGTTTTATATCACCCTCGATTATCACTTTCTCATTGCTCAAATTGAAAGTGAAATTTCCTATATTTCTCGCCATTGGTACAACTTAGGTCGTCCCACCCTCATTCTGATGCTGACGCGTCAACTGGTGGAAACGGGTCAAGAACCCCTGCTACAACTGATGTTGCAATTGCGGGAGGGGGATTGTAAGGGAACCCCCGTTCGTTTGGGGTCTCTCAATCAGTTACTCCTAACCGCCGGGAGTGAACGCATTGATGATTTAGAAGACTTTGAGTTCTCCCAACCCAGCCAAAAGGAAGCCGAAGTCTCCAGCGCCTATCTTCTCTATAACCCAGCTCACAGTCAGCCCCTGACCCCCACCCAAGAGTTTAGCCTCGAATGTGAACGGGATAGCCAGGTGCTGTTGGAGGGGTTGCGTAGGTCTCAGAACCCCTATGAACAGGTGGAAATTCTGCGAACTCTGGTCAGTTTAGAAGGTTTAGAGTTTGATACTGGCTTGGGGGGCGATCGCCCGGTAACGGTGGCAGATTTACTCGAAGAACTCTACAACAAAGCCAGTCATCGCGACGCCAGCAACGCCGGTGAGGTTGATTGGTCCGTAGTGCGCTATGCGGCGGGACTATTGGGGAAAGCCAGCCTCGGCTTAACGGAAGCCGTCACGGATATTGTGGTGCGTCAGAAACAGTTGGCCATCGGCAAATCCTATAGTGAAGAGTCGATTATTACCAGTCCCCTGCCTCATAATGAGTTGATGGAGAAGATTAGCCGCTTCTGTCATGAAGATGTGCGCGATCGCGTCCTCACCCAAGAAATCGCCATCTATTTAGGCTTGATGATTCAGGCCGAACCCAGTTTGTTTGACGGCTTACTCACCCTGCGGGTGGGCTATCTGATTTTGCTGTTAACCAGCGAGATTGTCAGTGAGTTTGGCATGACTCAGGATGAAGCCTATGGCAAACTGATGCAGTTGAGTCCCTTCGAGATTCAAACCCGCCTCCGGGGGGCGATCGCCGGCTACACAGGCTTTAACCGCCGTCTGCAACAGCAGGAATCTCTCCATATCAAATCTAGCAGCAGCACCATTGACTGGCGGGTGTTGCCCGAAGACATGACCGAGGAAACTCCCCCCGATGACTGGTTACGCCAACGTCAGCGGGATGGGGCCGCCGGCCGGGTTCCGAAACAGTTTTATCCCCGAGTCTGGCAAATCCTCAACCATTGTAAGGGCCTGGTGATTGGGGACAAACTCGAAAGCCGCAACCGCATCGAGAGTGAATATATCTTGGCGGAGATGACCCCCGGCGAGAAAAATTTTGCCCTGCGGGTGGAACGGTTATTAAACAAAATTCCTGCCCCCCAATATCGTCATCTCACCATCGAAGCCTTGATGGAGTTACAGGCGATTTTTGCCCGCAACCCAGAATTAGAAATCGATGACTACATCATCTTAGATGTACTCATTGGCCATGCGGTGCGCCTATCTTGGCAACAGCGCTATCCCGAGCGCATTGACCGCTACGATGAAGACCGCGCCGCCGCCTGGAGTCATTTCTATGAGGCTTCCCCCTCGATTTGCGCCCAGTTCATCGCCCAAGCCTTTGAGTTTCTCAGTCAGGAACGCTCAA
This sequence comes from Sodalinema gerasimenkoae IPPAS B-353, assembly GCF_009846485.1. Taxonomy (GTDB): domain Bacteria; phylum Cyanobacteriota; class Cyanobacteriia; order Cyanobacteriales; family Geitlerinemataceae; genus Sodalinema; species Sodalinema gerasimenkoae. Next base: position 768,823 of record NZ_ML776472.1, on the reverse strand, counting down.
AATTGGAACAGGGAGAGGAACCACGTAGGGGCGTACCCTTGTGGTCGCCCTAGGGAACAGGGAACAGGGAACAGGGAGAACCCACCCCGCCCTCCGGGCACCCCTCCCAGGAGGGGAGAGAGGTAGGGGCGCGCTTAGTCTGGGGGGTCGTCTTGGGGGCGGGCGAGAATGGCTTCGAGGTGGTGCAGTAAATCCTCGGTCTGTTCCAACATGGACATATGGCCGCAACTGTCGAGTTCAATTACATTGGCCCCGCAACAACGTTTAAACAACGTATGGAAGCTGGCCAAATGATGGACATATTTCGGTTCCATAATCTTGTCTTTGGCCCCGGCGATGAAATACACCGGCTGCTGGAGTTGGGAAACAATATGAGGGAGGCGATGGACTTCCCCCTCCGTGGTGGAGTCCAGAAGCGCCCCTAAGGCTGCCTCAGGATGGGCCGCTACCCAATCAATCACCCGTTGCTGACCCCAGACAAAGGGGAGGGGTTTGGCGACGGCAGCGCGGGTAAACAGCCAACACATTAGGGACACTTGGCTAAACCAACGCCATCGCCATTGAACAATGCGCTGGCCCACCGCTCGGAAACGTTCAAACTCTTCTTTGAGATAAATTCCTCCCCCAGCGTTGAGACAGATAACTCCTTTGACTCGTTGGGGGAATAAATGAGCCGTCCAGAGGGCCAAGGTGCCCCCCAGAGAATGACCCACAAGCCAAACATCCTGGAGATTGAGCTGTTCGAGCAGGTGATCTAAGTCCTTGGCGTAGTCGGCGGGACTATAGCCGAGACTGTTGGGGGAATCTGGAGAGAGTTGGGAGTCTCCGAAGCCGCGCAGATCATAACTTAAGCATTGGTGCGATCGCGATAGGCGATCGATGGCAGGCTGCCAATAGTGACGACTGAGCAGCCAACCGTGGATAAAGACTAAAACAGAGCCGGTAGGGACGGGATCACTTAACTCGTAAACGTGTTTGACCCCGAGGATGTCAATGGTTGCCATACCTACCATCATACCGCTCAGGGGGCAGATTAGTTGCCTTGACGCATCTGTTCCATGTAGGAGCGAGGGGTCATTTGGCGGGCCAGAGTCCAGAGTTGCTCCCGTGGGCCAGAGGGAACGTAGGACATCAACAAGCCAAAGAGGGCTTTACGGCTAGAGGGATGCTGTTCTCGGTAGGTTCGCAACATCTTCCGTCCCGGCTGGGGCTGATTGCCCTCGATATAGCGTAAGCCTAATAACAGTTGCGTGTCTTGGAGTCGTTGCTGGCGATTGGCTTCCACGGCAGGGGCATCCTGAAAGTGGAAATACTCTAGGTAGTTGAGTTTGTCTTCGAGGTAGCGGATATCCCGCTGGATACTCTGCTGTTCGGCGTGAACCCGATAGTCCATCAACCGTTCATCGAGGTAATAGCCGACCTTTCCGGCCAGGGCTAAGCGCACTAATAAGTCGTTATCTTCGCAGTTTTGCAAATCTGGGCGCATGAAGCCTACATCGTCTAAGGCGGCTTTACGAAAGAGGGTGCAGCCCACTTGTAAACTCTGGCGAATAAAGACCACCTCTAAGAGGTTCTCAATCACACCGGTTTTCAGGGATTCCCGTCCCCAATAGCGGGAGTTTTGTTCTGTGGCGTCAAGATCGCGCTGATTCGAGTCATTGATCAGCCAATGGTCACAACTGACAAAGTCCACCTGAGGATGAGCGTCTAACACCGCCACCATCTGAGTGAGGAACTCCGGGGTGAGGCGATCGTCATCATCGAACTTGATGAAGTAGTCCCCCTCGGCGGCGTCAAATCCCGATCGCATATTATTACTTTTGCCAATATTTTGAGGATGACGCACATAGCGAACCCGCTCATCCTGGGCTTCATAGGCGCTCATCAAGCTGGGGGTCTCATCTTGAGAGCCATCGTCACAGACAATCAGTTGCCAATCTTGAAAGGATTGCTTGAGAACACTGTCAACCGCGAAGGGAAGCAGGCCGTGACGGTTATAGGTGGGGATACAAACGCTAACTTTAGGCATTGAGGGGGGTAAGACGTCAGGATTTTGCCATTCTTCGCCAGTCCGGGGCGATTGTCTCTAGTATAGTTCCCCTCTTTAGGAGGCCGTCACCGGAGGTTCGGCCGCGAAAAACCCGCTGCGGAAGCGGATGGCTTCGTTGCGGGTTGGGATAGCGTCGAGGTCGCTAAGATATTTAGACGCTGGCCGACCAATACAGCCAGCGTCGCACCTGAAAAAACTCGTTTAGTACAGTGCTTCTTCTTGGTGGGTTTCGATGGTGCAGTCAGAGGTGGGGTAAGCCACGCAAGTCAGCACATAACCCGCTTCGATCTGGTCATCATCGAGGAAGGACTGGTCAGACTGATCGATACCCCCTTCGGTGATTTTACCGGCGCAGGTCGAGCAAGCACCCGCACGGCAGGAGTAGGGCAGATCCAACCCTTGCTCTTCGGCAACATCGAGGATGTACTCGTCATCGGGAACTTCGATCGTCGTGTTGAGACCTTGCTCTTCGTTAACGAGCGTGACCTTGTAAGTAGCCATGAAATGATCCTCTCTATATCTATAAGTTTTCCTAATCTAACAAATCGGAGTCTTAGGCCCCGATCCGCGTTGTTTAGGTATCTCCTATCTCTGATATTACGGGAAAAGCTAACGGATGCAACCCCCAACTCGGGAATCTTTGTAACGAAATTTATTATAACAATTCCTAATTCAATGTGGATTTGCTTATGGATCGCCTCTGAGGGATTGGAGAACTTGGAGTTGCCAGTATCTCAGCATGAGCGACTGAAGGCTTGCACAGAACTGGGTTAGAGTTAGTCTATGGCGCTCACTGGGGATAGAGTCAGAGAAATGCTGCGTGAACAGCCGATTCGGGTAGGTTTGGTCGGAACAGGGTTTGTGGCCCGCTGGCGATCGCAGGCCTTGCTAGGGGATGAGCGGGCCGAGTTAGTGGCAGTGGCAGGCCGGGATTGGCAAAGCAGCCATGAGTTTACCCAGGACTGGGGGGGCGTTCCCTATGGTCATTGGCAAGAGCTGGTCGATCGCCCGGATCTGGATTTGATCCTCATCTCTAGTGTGAATCATCACCGGGGGGCGATCGCCCAAGCGGCCCTAGAGCAACAAAAACACGTCGTCGCTGAATATCCCCTAGCCCTCATCTCCGCCCAGGCCCAGGCGCTTCTGAGCCTGGCGCAGCAGCAGCAGAGGCTGTTACACATTGCCCATATTGAATTACTTGGGGGCTTACACCAAGCCTTTGTAGACCATCTGCCCCATCTCGGAGGTGTCAGCGATCTGCGCTACTGCACCATTAATCCCAAACATCCCGCGCCTCGCCGTTGGACTTATTCCATAGAGCAGTTTGGCTTTCCCTTCATCGGCGCGTTGTCCCGGCTGCATCGTCTCATTTCAGTCTTGGGTCAAGTGGAGTCGGTGACGGCTCAAGCTCGTTTTTGGCCGGAAACCCAGGTGGAGTACTACCAGGCCTGTTTATGTAAAGCCCAGTTGCAGTTTTGTTCTGGGGTCTTTGCCGATGTTATTTACGGGAAGGGAGATCGCTTCCTAGTCAAAGAGCATCTCCTAGAAGCTCGTGGCGTGGGGGGAGTCCTGCGTCTGACCCCGGATGAGGGACAACTCGACCAAGGAACCCATCAGCAGAGCATTGCCATCGGCTCACGTCGGGGTCTCTTTGCCCAGGATACCCGGCGGGTTTTAGACTATCTCTGCCAGGGACGGCCCCTATATCTTGACCCTCGCTCTAGCCTTTATAGTCTGACCGTGGCCGAGGCCATTCGCCTAGCCGTCGAACGGGATGCCCCAGTTCGTCTAGGGTATGGGGACCGTCTCCAATAGACGGGCAATAATGGCATCCCCCTTACGACCCCCAGCGGGAATCAGACGGTGGGTGAGGACATAGGGGGCCATGAACTTAACATCATCGGGACTGGTGTAGGTGCGCCCTTCTAAGAAGCTATAGGCTTGGCTGGCTCGCTGTAGGGACACCACACCCCGAGGACTGACCCCAAGGGTCACGTCGTCATCAACGCGGGTGCTGCGGACCAAATCCACCATGTACTGTTGTAGGGCTGGTTCTACGGTAATCTGAGCCACCTGGCGACTGAGCTGATGTAATTCCTCAAGACTGAGACAGGGGGTTAACTCGTCAACGGAGATGCGGCTGCTGAGTCCTTGCAGCATTTGCAGTTCCTCCTGTTCCGTGGGGTAGCCCAGGGAGAGGGAGAGCATGAAGCGGTCCATTTGTGCTTCCGGGAGCGGGAAAGTGCCTTGATATTCAATGGGGTTCTGGGTGGCGATGGCGAAAAATGGCTGGGGGACGGCGCGGGATTTGCCATCGACGGTAACTTGTTTTTCTTCCATCACCTCTAAGAGGGCGGATTGGGTGCGGGGGGTGGCCCGATTGATTTCGTCGGCCAGTAGGACATTGGCGAAGACGGGGCCCGGCAAAAACTCAAAACTGCCGCTGCGGGGGTTCCAGATGTTGGTTCCGGTGATGTCAGTGGGCAGGAGGTCGGGGGTGCATTGAATGCGCTGGAATTTACCGCCGATGGATTGGGCGAGGGATTTGGCTAGTAGGGTTTTACCGACACCAGGGACATCTTCGAGCAGGGCATGGCCTCCAGCGAGGAGGGCAACAATGACGAGACGGACGGCTTGGTCTTTACCCACAAGGGTTTTACCAAGATTGTCACGCAGTCGCTGGAGAGATGTCAGATGATCCATAGTGGTGTAAGCAAGGTCAAAGGAGGTCAGGGAAGGGTTTGTAGGTGCGATCGCGCCGTTTGACAATCCTGGTGAATTTGCGCTTTGAGGGCATCGAGACCAGGAAACTGTTGTTCAGGACGGAGATAGGTCATCAGATGGACGGTGAGGGAGCGGTTATAGAGGTCTCCTTGCCAATCCAGCAGATGGACTTCTACCGTGGGGCGATCGCCAGCGACGGTGGGACGGCTGCCCAAGTTCATCACCGCCGGGACTTTGCTTCCATCATCCAATTGCACCCAGGCACTGTAAACCCCCCAACGAGGGAGAAATTTATCCTGGGGGAGTTTCAGGTTGGCGGTGGGAAAGCCCAGGGTACGGCCGAGTTGTTGCCCGAGTTCTACGGTGCCTTGCAGTTGATAGGGACGACCGAGGAGACGGTTGGCCCGCTCAACCTCTCCTTCTGTCAGCGCCTGCCGGATGGTAGAACTACTGATGCGATGACCCTCTAAGTATTGCAGGCCAGCGATGGAGGTCTCCATATGATAGTCCTGGGCAATCTGCCGCAGTCGGGCGCTATTACCCGAGCGGTTACGGCCGAAGTGGAAGTTTTCGCCGACGCTTACCCGTTGGGTCTGGAGATGTCGTTGTAAGATTTCGCTGACGAAGGCCTCGGGGGTGAGGCGCGCCAGTTCTCGGGTGAAGGGGAGGAGAACCAGTTGTTCGACCCCGAGCGATCGCAGAAGATCAACTTTTTCATGGACTGGGGTGAGGAGCGATCGCGCAGTTCCGGTAAAAAATTCTTGGGGATGGGGGTTAAAGGAGATGACGGTGGCGTAGATGCGATCGTCGCGATCGCCACTCAATCGGGGACTCAGCTCAGACTCAGCGCCCTCACCGCGCACCTGAGACAGGGAAAAATCCCGTTGAGGCGCATCATGAAGGATTTCACCAATCACCGCCTGATGCCCAAGATGCACACCATCAAAATTCCCTAAGGCAACCTTGGCAGGACTCAGGGCTGTTGTCAAAGAGGAAGTCACCCACACAGGCTTTGCACGGTAAAAAAGAACAACGGGATATCAGTGCCAGAGTGGGCCCCCGTCCCGGTTGAGTCAAACTTTAGCATGAGCTGGCATAAAGGCACCGGGAGAGGGAGCAATTACCACGCTCATCCCCTCCCGGGCCAGAAGACTGCTACTAAACGCCGCTTTCACCTGTTCCCCCGTCCGGTCAAGGAACTCATCATTGTGGAGTGGATCGTGATGAAAAATCACCAGGCGCTTCACATTGGCGGCTTTGGCCACCTTAACCGCTTCCTGCCAGGTGGAATGACCCCAACCCTTCTTACTGGTTTTGGGGTGATGATACTCCTCATCCGTATAGGTGGCATCATAGATCACCACATCGGCATCCTGGGCTAATTTGAGGACATTGGGGTCGAGGCGATCGGCATAATGCTCTGTATCCGTAATATAAGCAGCGGCATAGTCATGCCAGTTGACGCGGTAGCCGACAGCTTCTCCAGGATGATTTAGATGGGCCGTTTCCACCCGCACCTCACCAATTTCAATCGTCTGGCCCACCTCAATATCATTGAAGTCCAGTTGCGCTCCCATAATCTGTAACGGCACCGGAAAGTTCGGGTGCAGCATCTGATCGTTGAGTCGCTGTTCAATGGTGGCCCCATTGGGTGCGACCGCGCCATAGATATGAAACTGATTCCCCTTGATAAAGGCAGGGATGAAAAAGGGAAAGCCCTGAATATGGTCCCAATGGGTATGTGTAAAGAATAAATTGGCTTCGACGGGCATTTGTGACAGCAGATTCTGTCCAAGAACCCGCAATCCCGTTCCTCCGTCAAAAATGAGGCGCTCACTGCCAACGCGCATCTCGACACAGGGCGTATTACCGCCATATCGGACTGTTTCGGGCCCGGGACAGGCAATACTACCTCTAACGCCCCAGAAATGAACCGTGAATTGGTCGTTCATGCTAGACATGGGTGGTTTTCGCTTCGATTGGCGAGAGCGCGTCAACGGGTTAAGTCAAAGTAAGGGTTAACGTCAGCAAGCTACTGTGAGTTAGATCACAATGATGGAACATAGGACTGGATGGCCGATGCCGCTCAGCTTACTGGGTGGATGCCTAGGTTGAGACGATCTGGCCCGCTAAGTCCAACTCAAGGGCAAGTGGGTCAGTCAATAGACCGGTCTCTCCACTAGCCTAACCTCGATTGTTCCAGTTGTGGCAAGCAGATTACCCAGGTCACGAGTTCAGCAGTGCTGGTTTGCCAATCCCCAGGGCCGTCTGAGAAGGGCTTTGAGAGCCGAGACGGAACTGTATCAAGACGATTTTAGCTTTGTCTAGCTTAGCAGGAGACCTCAAAAACTGTCTGCCCAATATCGAGGACACCTGACTCTGGGATCACTATTAAGAGATCGGAACGCAAGTTGAGTCAGGACGGGTGTGGCTTGGGCTTTCCGGTTTGGGGCCTTACAGCTCCTCCTCGGCAGCCCCCACTTGTTTCAGATGAATATGTTTACGACCCAAGGAAATTTCAAACTCATCTCCCGGAGTCAGTCCCATCTGTTTCGTATAGGCCGCCCCAATCAGCAAGTTACCATTGGATTGGACGCTGATACGATAGCTGGCACTGCGCCCACCCCGTCCATTGGACGGTTGCTTACTATCGAGTTCAATGCCCTCAGCATCAATCAGTGCATTGAGGAATTTCATCATGTTGACTCGTTCTACACCATTTTTGGTGACGGTGTAATAGCCACATTCTCGGGCTTTTTCCTCTTTGGGGAGACTTCCCAAGGCCCGAACTTTCTCAAGCAGTTCATTTCCGGTCAAGGCATTTGGATTCGTGGTACTCATTAATCTTCTCTCAAAAACGATAGACAACCGTTGTTCGCTATTGTATCTTAACGGAAGTTTATTTCGAGTAAAAGTTTAGCATTGATATCAATTTCCTGAACGATCATCGCCTTTTCAGCCCAACGGACTAGCGAGAATCCTTGGGACTTCGACCGGGAGACAAGCCCACGAATCTTAGGGACGAACATGAAACTAACCACCCAAGGCCACTACAGCGTCAAAGCACTGTTGGATCTCCGTTCTAACGCACGCGATCGCCCTGTTTCTGTCCGCGAGATTGCCCAACGGCAACATCTCCCGGCCCCTTATTTAGAAAAGTTATTGATTCGGCTGCGACAGGCGGGGATCGTAGAATCTGTACGGGGGCCCCAGGGGGGGTATCAACTGGGGCGATCGCCCGAGGAGATTTGTCTAGGGGAAATTTTGGCTGCTGTTGGGGAAACCTTACAGCCATTGCCCCGTCATGATCCCGATGCTGCACTTGCTGAAGATTGGGTCACCTTCGTTCTCTGGAACCAACTCCACCAAAAACTCAAACAAGCCCTCGATCGGATTTCCTTAGAAGACTTATACCATGATGCCCGAAGTTGGCAAGCCGCCCAGGGAGAACAAACAAGTTTTGTGGTTTAGTGAAAGACAGTATGCTCGCAAGAGCGGCATTGGCTCGATGCCATTGTCCCTTGCTCCCTCGGGTTATCTTCCCCCACCATGCCCAAGGGCGGGCCGCCGAGAGTTGTTAATCTTATAGCATCACTCCCTAGTCCCTTGCCCCCCTATTGACATCTTGTCATGATGAAAGTTGTGGAAATCCTCTCGGCTGAAGAAATCCGCCGAACCCTGACCCGTCTAGCCTCTCAAATTTTAGAAAAATCCGGTCATCCGGATCGGCTCGTCTTATTGGGGATTCATTCCCGAGGAGTCCCGCTAGCTCACCTGCTGGCCGAACAAATTGAGGCCCTAGAAAATGTGTCAGTTCCTGTCGGGTCGCTCGACATCACCTTTTATCGAGATGACCTCGATCGCATCGGAGTACGAACTCCGGAACGAACCGAGATCCCCTTTGATCTCAATGATAAGATTGCCCTACTCGTCGATGATGTTATCTACACCGGGCGAACGATTCGCGCTGCCTTGAATGCTGTGCAAGAATATGGTCGGCCTGACGCAATTTGGTTGGCAGTTTTAGTCGATCGCGGTCATCGGCAACTGCCCATCCACCCCGATTTTACCGGGAAAACTCTGCCGACCTCCAAAGATGAACAAGTGAAATTTTGGGTTGAGGATTGGGATGGACGGGACGCGGTTGAACTGCTCAAACCCATCGATAATGGGGATCTAGCTTGAATGAAACGGTTACTACTACGCAATGTCTACGGTTGGCCCCCAGCGATTCTGGGGTTGGTGGCCGATGGCCTCAGTAAGGCTTGGATTACCGATCACTTCTATCTCCACGAAAGTCGCCCCATCATCGCCAATGTCTTCTATTTCACCTATGTCCGCAATCCAGGAGCTGCCTTTGGCTTCTTCGAGAGCCCCTGGCTGAAGTGGTTATCTCTCGCCGCCAGCCTGGGACTGATCGCACTGCTGCTGTGGGGGCCTCGCCTGAGTATTTGGGAGCAAGTGGGCCTCGGCTTTATCCTCAGTGGGGCCATGGGCAATGGCATTGATCGTTTCTTTTTGGGAGAAGTGGTGGATTTCCTACATCTGCCGATTATCCCCTTTATCAACTTCCCCATTTTCAACCTGGCCGATGTCAGCATTAACCTGGGCATCATCTGCTTGCTGATTGTAGCCTGGCGAGAGACAGACAGCGCCCCCTAATCCCCTGAGGCGCTTTAATAATCAAGGGTTAATTGAGAAACTCGCCGCTGGGCCACATAGCCAAAGCCCCGAATCGTCAAAATCAATTCGGGGTTTTTGGGATCATCTTCGATTTTAGAGCGGACACGAGCCACATAGACATCAATCACCCGCAAATCCCCCTGACGAGTGGGGGCATATCCCCAGAGTTTTTCGAGAATCTCAGCTCGCGAAACCGGTTCTCCGGCCTGTTCAAAGAGCAGTTCTAGCAGTTTAAACTCTGTGTAGGTCAGCGCGATACGGTCACTGCCCTTGTACACCTGTTGCCGGTTGCTGTCGATGCGAATTTCCCCAACTTCTAGGGTTCCTGGTGCCACAAACCGCGCTGAAGCTGGATCTCGGAAACGCCGTAGGATGCTTTCGATGCGGGCTTCGAGTTCTCGGGGGCTAAAGGGTTTGACTAAATAATCATCCGCACCGGCTTCTAGGCCCGCAATGCGATCCTTAATGTCTGCCAGGGCCGATAACATGACCACGGGAATACTGGAGCCTTGGCGCAGTTGTCGGCAAACCTGAAAGCCATTGATCTGCGGTAACATCACATCTAAGACGACTAAATCCGCCTGATTCTCCTCGAAGAAGGCCAAGGCATCCTGACCATCGGCCACTGTTGCCACATCATAGCCGGCCATGGACAGGCGCACATCCAACATTTGCCGAATGGCTGCGTCATCGTCAACGACTAGGATTTTCGCTTTTGACTTTTTCAAAACTTGATCCCCTCTCCCTTCCCAGGCTCACCCATGTCTTGGACAACGAAGTAAGCCATAATCGCCAGGACATCGCCAGGATGAAACTGCCACAAGACAGGCCACCCCAAACCGAGTTTGGGATGACAGCGATGCTGCGGCCTCAACCATGGCATGTGCTAATTTTTATAACAAATGTTTTCAAAATGTTATCATTTGTGATGCAAACGGGTCAAGTTCTCAGGAAAGAAAAAATGGCTGAAATCTTTATTGCGAGGTTTATCTGGATAGACGCATCCGAAATTGTCCCCATGAAAGCCCCGATTCACTCTCAGCTTGCCAAGGATTTTCATACAAAACTTTGCAAAAATAGGGGTTGACAAAGTTGCGCAGTTGTAGTTAAAAGAGTTGGCTCTTGTATCATGGGAAACCCCAGTCATCCTGCAACTGAGAAAGGTGGATGTCACAATAGAGCCAGATGTTTGTCCTTTCTCCGACACGGTCCTGATTTGCCTGTGACTTCACCAAAGCCTCCCCACGATCGCCAACGGCCAACTCCTCCGACGGAGATGCCGCCGAGTCAAACTCAGCCCCAAACCTTTCTAGGCAACGTCACCGAGGTGGCCAAAAAGCTTCACGCCAAGGTGAACTTTGGGGACTTGGCTCTCAACCCTAAGGCACGGGTTCCTGAACTCTGGGTTCAGACGGGCAGTGAGGACAATGCCCAAATCTATCCTCTGGTGGGCGATCTCTATCTGTTGGGGCGATCGTCTCAATGTGACATGGTGGTTCCCACCCCCCTCGTCAGTAAAACCCACTTCTCCCTCAGTCGTGATAGCCGCGAAGGCAAACGCCACTTTGTTCTACGGGATGAAGGCTCCACCAACGGCGTCTACATCGGCAAACGTCGCCTCCGCAAACTGCAACTGCAACATGGCGATGTGTTGACCCTGGGCCCCCCGGATCTCGCCGATGCGGTGCGAGTGCAGTTCTATGATCCGCCCCCCTGGTACGTGCGGGGCTTTCGTTGGAGCCTCTATGGGGTGTCCGGGGCCTGTGCCCTAGCCACCCTCTTGGTGTTGGCAGAATGGCAAAAATTTACCGTGCGTCCCCTGCCTCGTTCCATCACCGGGCCCACCATCGTCTATTCCCGAGATGCCGAACGGCCCCTACGGGAACCCTACAGCACCACCCATGTCGAACATCCCACCTTGGCAGAATTTGGGAATTATCTCCCCAATGCCGTCATTGCCTCTGAGGATAGTCGCTTCTTCTGGCATTTGGGCGTCGATCCCATTGGGGTGTTGCGGGCCTTTGTCACCAACCTGCGGGGAGGCGGGATTCGTGAAGGGGCCAGTACCGTCACCCAACAACTCGCTCGCAGTCTCTACCGAGACTATGTGGGGACTGAGGATTCAGCGGGACGGAAATTGCGGGAGATGATCGTGGCCCTGAAGCTCGAAACCTTTTACAGCAAGGATGATCTGTTACTGACCTATCTCAACCAGGTCTTTCTGGGGATTGATCTCTATGGCTTTGAAGATGCCGCTCGCTTCTATTTTGGCAAGTCCACCCAGGAGTTAACCCTCTCGGAAGCCGCCACCCTGGCCGGAATTTTGCCGGCCCCCAATCGCTTTAATCCCATCCAAAACTATGAGTTGGCCCTGCAATACCGCAATCGTGTCATTGAACGAATGCGGGCCTTGGGGAAAATCTCTCAGGAAGAAGCGGATCGGGCCCGGCGATCGCGCATTGAAATTAACCCGGAAGCTCGGGAAATTCTCGAAAGCACGGTTGCCCCCTATTTCTATGATCACGTCTTTGTGGAACTCGAACAACTCCTCGGTTACGAACTGGCGCGGGAAGGGAACTTTATTGTGGAAACCGGCCTTAATCCTGAACTACAAGAGCAAGCCGAGCAGAGTTTACAGGAGTATGTTGGTACCGTTGGCAGTCCGTTGGGCATATCTCAGGGGGCGATCGTGTCCTTGGATTATCGCACTGGGGAGATTGTCGCCTTAGCCGGGGGAGTCGATTATCGGAGCAGTCAATATAATCGGGCCACCCAAGCTCGCCGACAACCCGGCTCCACCTTCAAAGTCTTTCCCTTCGCTGAAGCTCTCAATCAAGGGATCAGTCCGGGGACGGTGTTCTCCTGTCAACCCCTCACCTGGCAGGGACAATCCTACCGTCCCTGTGAACGCAGTGGCGGTGATATCAATATGTATCAAGGGATGGCTCAGTCGGAGAATGTGGTGGCCCTGCGCATTGCCCGAGAAGCAGGACTCAATAATGTCGTCCGTCTAGCACGGGACTTTGGCATTCGCTCGGAGTTGGCCCCAGTTCCGGGGTTAGCGTTGGGCCAAAGTGAAGTCAGTTTGTTGGAAATTACCAACGCCTATGGCATTTTTGCCAATCAGGGCCGCTGGAACCGTGGCCATGCCATTCGTCGCATTTTGGACAGTAGTGATTGCACCAATGCCGATGATTTCCAAACCTGTCGGGTGATTTATGACTATGCTCAGCAAGAACCCACCTATCAAGCCGTCGTCTCTCCGGAGGTGGCCGGGATTATGACCAACTTATTGCGGGGTGTGGTGCAGTCAGGAACCGGGACAGCGGCAGCTTTTGGCGCGGGAGAGGTGGGCAAAACAGGAACGACAGATTTTGCCGTGGATTTGTGGTTTATTGGCTATGTTCCCCAAGGTTCCTTAGTGACGGGAGTCTGGTTAGGGAATGATGATAACAGCCGCACCTATGGGAGTAGCAGTCATGCGGCGGAACTCTGGCGCAGTTATATGAGCCGAGCAGTCGATTAACTCTGGCCCCATCTCGGGGGTGAGAGGGTGGCGGCTACTGTTGTTCGGGGATGATTAGTTTGCGGTAGGACTTGATGAGGTGGCTTTTGGAGGGGTGCGATCGCCCACTGTTGAAGCCAGACAGATCCTTAACATAACGCCCAATCCAACTATTAACGGTCGTCTGCGCCCCCAATTCTTCTGCCAGGCGATGGTACTGGGCAGACCATTGGGGATTGGCTTCGATGGCCATGCAGACATGCTCGATTAAGTCTTCATCAGGGGGAGAGGTGAAACAATTTAAGACTTGTTCGACTAACTGACGTACACCTTCGGTTTTGTTCATAATCCCGGTTCCCAACAATCAAGACAATCTCTCCGTCCCGTTAGGATACCCTTTCTAAGGACACCGGGCCAATTGCCAACATTCGCGGGCGATCGCCCAATCCTCCTGAGCGCGAATCACCGCCACCTGCACCTCAGAGTTAGGAGTCGAAATCAGGCTATTTTTGGGCGAACCCTGATTTTTGCCCTCATCCAACTGTAGGCCCAAAAACGTAAAGCCAGCACAGGCGGCCGATCGCACCGCCGCCGAGTTCTCCCCCACCCCAGCCGTAAAGGCCAACAGATCCAGGCCCCCCAACTGGGGAATCAAAGCCGCGATCGCCCCCTGAAGCCGTAACACATACATCTCAAACGCCAGCCGGGCCCGCTCATCTCCCGCCTCTCGGGCCTGCAAAATCTCCCGTAAATCCCCCGAGGGGCCAAAAATCCCCTTTAACCCCGACTGCTTATTTAACAGTCGATCCACCTCCGAAGCCTCGACTCCCATCTGCGTCATCAAATAGAGAGGAATCGCCGGATCAATCGAACCACTGCGGGTTCCCATCATCAATCCCTCCAAAGGCGTAAACCCCATCGTTGTATTCACACTCTCGCCCCCACGAACCGCCGTCAGGGAACAGCCATTGCCCAAATGAGCCGTAATCATCCGCAACGACTCCAGGGGTTTGCCCACCAGCGTCGCCGCCTGTTGGGCACAATAGCGGTGGCTAATACCATGAAAGCCATAGCGACGAATCCCCTTCTTAAACCAGTCATAGGGAATCGGATACGTCGCCGCCGCTGGGGGAATGGAGGTATGAAACGCCGTATCGAACACCGCCACCTGGGGAATATCCCCCAACACCGCCTCCACAGCCAAAATTTCCTCCAGATGAGCCGGATTATGATTGGGGGCCAGGGGAATTAAGTCCTCAATCGTCTGTTTCACCGCCTCATCAATCAACGTCGCCTGACAATAGCGATCGCCCCCATGTACCACTCGATGGCCAACCATCGCAATCTCCGATAACGCCCCTAACACCTGCGTCTCCCCCTGCACCAGAGTCGCCAACATCTCCTCTAAGCCATGATTGGGAGTATCACGGCTTAGGTGTGTCTCTTGCTTAATACCATTCGCCGTCACCGTTAACTGGCCATAATCTGGGCTGATTCCCCAATCCACCATCGCCTCCCAAATTGGCTCTGCTGGTGTCTCGGGGAAGGCCGCCTCAGGCAACTCATAGACACAACTTTTCTGGGAACTCGATCCGGCATTCAACACTAAGACTTTCATCAAAAACCTCACAATGGCGACTCACTAATGCGATGTAACTTGAGGAAATTCGTCCCTCGGGAATGTTTCGTAGGAATCCCCCCCACAATCAAAATCTGATCGCCAATCTCCGCCAGATTGCGCTCTTGTAACCCCGAATTGGCATGTTCAACCAGTTCCTCAAAGGTTTCGCCATCATCATCAATCAGAATCGGCTTCACCCCCCAAATTAAATTCAGCCGGTGATAGACATCCCGATTGGTGGTGAAGGCCACCACCAGGGCTTGGGGCCGTTCCTTAGACGCAATGCGGGCCGTGTAGCCGGAACTGGTGAAGGCTGCAATACAGCGCAACTCTAACAAGCGATCAATGGTATTTAAGGCTTCTGTCAGGGCGTGGGTTTCGTCGGTTTCCGAGGGGGGATAGTTGACAAATTCCGCCTCCGGTTCAATCTGACGGGCAATTTTGGCCATCATCTGCACTGCTTTTACGGGATATTTCCCCACCGCTGATTCACCGGATAACATGATGGCATCGGTACCATCGAGAATGGCGTTGGCCACATCACTGGCTTCGGCCCGAGTGGGGCGCGGTTCCCGGATCATGCTATCGAGCATTTGGGTGGCGGTAATGGCTGGAATCCCTTTTTGATTGCAGGCGCGGATGATTTCTTTTTGCAACATGGGGACTTTTTCAGGACTCATTTCGACCCCCAAGTCTCCCCGGGCCACCATGATCCCATCACATTCATCGACAATCTCCTGTAAATGGGCGATCGCCTGGGGTTTCTCGATTTTGCCAATGACAGGAACTTTGGTATCACTATGGTCTGCAATAAACGCCTTCAATTGGCGAATATCCTCTGCTGTGCGAACAAAGCTCAACGACACCCAATCAATACCTTGAGACAAGCCAAACTTTAAATCTTCCTTATCCTTGTCTGTCATCGAGGGCAAATGCAAGTCTAAAGTAGGGATATTCACACCCTTACGACTTTTTAGACATCCGCCTTCTACCACAACGCAATGAACAGCATGACCCTCGATTTTTGTGATTTCTAACTCCAGCAAGCCATCATCCAAAAGAATTTGCGATCCCACCTGAGCTTCCTCAGCCAAATCAGGATAGTCTAAGCCCACAGTATTGGTTTGCTCATGATACTCAGCATTGGGAATTAGAATCAATTCCTCCCCTTCCGTTAAAGGAATTTCACCCTGAGGTAAATTGCAAACGCGAATTTTAGGACCTTGCAAATCCTGTAAAATCGTGATAGGCGTATCCAGTTCTCGGGAAATTTTGCGTAGATTGTCAATGGTGATTTTATGCTGCTCATAGCCCCCATGAGAAAAGTTCAACCGGGCTACACTCATCCCGGAAGATACCATTTTTCTAATCACCTCAGGACTATTACTTGCCGGTCCAAGAGTCGCCACAATTTTCGTGCGGTTCATAGTGATATCTCCTTGATAATATCGATCATGACTCTGGCAGACTGTTCAAGTTGTCGAGACTCTGTTGGCGTTAACGACAACTGAAGCATTCGATCAGCACCCTGTCGATTGACGACAGTGGGCAAACTCAAGCATACATCTTCAATATTGGCAATCCCATGAACTAAACTACTGACGGTCATCACTCGATTCTGATCTCGTAGAATAGATTGCACAATATCGGTCACCCCTAAGCCAATAGCATAGCTGGTATAGCCCTTGCGTTTAATAATCTCATAAGCAGCATCCCGGGTCTCCTGAAAAATTCGTTGCAGGCGAGGATCATCGGCGCTGGGGCTTCCCTGCCAACCTCCCTCACACAAAGGCATCCCCGCAATATTTACCTTACTCCACACCGGCACTTCACTATCACCATGCTCCCCGATAATATAGGCGTGTAAACTGCGAGCATCTAGGTGCAATTCTCGCGCTAATAGGGAACGAAAGCGAGCCGTATCTAAGACCGTCCCTGTCCCCAAAACTCGTGATGATGAAAACCCAGATAGCTGGAGAGACACATAGGTCATAATATCTACGGGATTTGTCACAATCAGTAAAATCGCCTCTGGACAAAATTTGGCAATCTCAGGAATGAGCTGACGAAAAATTGCTACATTTTTTTGTACTAAGTCAAGACGAGTTTCCCCGGGCTTCTGAGCCGCTCCGGCTGTGATAATTACAATATCAGCATGACGACCTTCCTCAGCCACGGTGCCGGCACAAATTGCCGTTGGTGCAACGAAGGGTAAGCCATGGGCTAAATCCATCACTTCTCCCACGAGTTTATCTGTTGCCAAATCCTGTAATACCAGTTCATCGAAGCAGTTTTGAATCAACAGAGAATAGGCACAGGCCATCCCCACCTGTCCTGCCCCAATAATCACAGCTTTACGGGGTTGCAGGGCCTGAAATTGAGAATCCGGGAGCGTGGTAAACAGATGTTCAAACATTAGGGATGATAGCAAATTAGAGAGTCTGTGAAACGGCCCAGCCCGATCACATGGAGACATAGGGAGGAGTAGCCTCGCCTCAGCCGTTCGCTGAGTTAGCCATGGCAACTGTTTATAGTATAGGATCAGGATCTCCCCTGGAGGTCATCCCTCCAGATTAAGTTATCCTTAAAAATTTTAGGGCGATTGTTGGGAAAGATTCCTGTTCAGAATGTGGCGCCATGGAATGCTCTCTCCATCTGTCCCTAAACCCGTGACTTTTGCGATCGCCCCCCTGGAACTGAAATACAATCAGCACTTCTGTCAACCTTTTGATGTAACCGAGCTTACATTTTATAGATTGAGTTTTTTAACGGAGAATTGTCAGAGATTTTGGCAAACTTAACAAAATCTTTCTTGAATTTTAGGGGGAGAAGCTGCTATCGATAAAGGGAGGGAAACTTACGCACCCCTGGAATCATCCCAGTGACGGTTTCCCCCTGTCCTCACGCTAGGAACTGAATGTTATGACGATTGCCACATCCTCAGTCACCACTGAAATGCCCCTGTCGGCGGAAGAACTCCGTAAGATTCATGCCTACTGGCGGGCTGCCAACTACCTGGCGGTGGGCATGATCTACCTTAAGGACAACCCACTCCTCAAAGAACCCATCAAAGCCGAGCATGTCAAAAAGCGGCTCTTGGGTCACTGGGGGTCTAGTCCCGGGTTGAGCTTTCTCTACATCCATCTCAACCGCCTCATCAACAAATATGACCTCAACGCCCTCTACGTGGCGGGCCCAGGTCATGGCGCTCCGGGAATCCTAGGGCCGGCTTATCTCGAAGGAACCTACTCAGAAGTCTATCCTGACAAAGGACAAGACGAAGAAGGGTTACAAAAATTCTTCAAGCAATTCTCCTTCCCCGGCCATATCGGCAGCCACGTCACCCCGGAAACCCCCGGCTCAATTCATGAAGGGGGAGAACTCGGCTATAGCCTCTCCCACGCCTTTGGCGCCGCCTATGACAACCCTGATTTGCTGGTGGCGGCGGTTATTGGGGATGGAGAAGCCGAAACCGGTCCGTTGGCCACGGCTTGGCATTCCAACAAGTATCTCAACCCCATTCGTGATGGCGCCGTCTTGCCGATTCTGCATTTGAACGGCTACAAAATCGCCAACCCCACCCTTTTGTCACGGATTCCTCACGAGGAACTTGAGGCCTTGTTCCAAGGCTATGGCTACCGCCCCTATTTTGTCGAGGGCAGTGATCCTGAGACCATGCACCAAAAAATGGCGCAGACCCTCGAAGACTGCGTTCAGGAGATTCACCGCATTCAGGAGGAGGCGCGCCGCACTGGGGTGGCCAAGCGACCCCGCTGGCCGATGATTGTGTTCCGCTCTCCCAAAGGCTGGACGGGGCCGGAGTCCGTGAAAGGCCATAAAGTCGAAGGCTCCTGGCGGGCCCACCAAGTCCCCATGTCCGATGTTCACCAAAATCCCGACAGTCTGACTATCTTGGAAGACTGGATGCGTAGCTACAAACCCGAAGAACTCTTTGATGAAACGGGCAAACTGATTCCGGAACTCCAGGAACTCTCACCGAAGGGCCCCCGACGCATGAGTGCCAACCCGATTACTAATGGGGGATTGGTGCGTAAGGACTTACGCCGGCCCGATTTCCGCAAGTATGCCGTCGATGTGCCGCAACCGGGCCATGTCGAGGCCCAAAATACCCGCATCATGAGCTTCTACCTGCGGGATGTGATGCGCGATAATATGCACAATTTCCGGGTGTTTGGTCCCGATGAGACGGCCTCAAACCGGCTTCAGGCTCTCTATGAGGTGACGAAGAAGGCTTGGATGGCCGAAATTCTGCCCGAAGATGAGGATGGTGGCTTCTTGTCCCCTGATGGCCGGGTGATGGAGATGCTGAGTGAGCATACCCTCGAAGGTTGGCTCGAAGGCTATCTCCTCACGGGACGACATGGCTTGTTCCATACCTATGAGGCCTTCGCTCACGTCATTGACTCGATGTTTAACCAGCACGCCAAATGGTTGGATATCTGTAAAAATGAGGTGCCTTGGCGGGCGCCGGTGTCTTCGCTGAATATCTTGCTCTCCTCGGTGGTCTGGCGGCAAGACCACAATGGCTTCAGTCACCAAGATCCCGGATTTATTGATTTGGTGACCAATAAGAGTGCTGAGGTGACGCGGATTTATCTTCCCCCCGATGCCAATTGCTTGCTCTCGGTGATGGATCATTGTCTTAAGAGCAAAAACTATGTCAATGTCATCGTGGCGGATAAGCAAGACCACTTGCAGTATTTGACCATGGAGGAGGCGATCGCCCATTGTACGAAGGGGATCGGCATCTGGGAATGGGCCAGTAATGATGATTGCGGCAAAGACCCTGATGAACCGGATGTGGTGATGGCCTCGTGTGGGGATATCCTGACACGGGAAGCCCTAGCCGCCACGGCGATTCTGCGGGACGAATTCCCGGATCTTAAGGTGCGCTTTATCAATGTGGTGGACTTGTTCCGGCTTCAGTCGGAAGTGGATCACCCCCATGGCTTATCCGATCGCGACTTTGACAGCCTCTTTACTCCAGACAAGCCGGTGATGTTTAACTTCCACGGCTATCCCTGGCTGATTCACAAACTCACCTATCGCCGCAGCAACCAAGAACGCATCCATGTTCGCGGCTACAAGGAAAAAGGCAATATCAACACGCCCCTTGAGTTAGCCATTCGCAACCAAGTCGATCGCTTCAATCTCGTGATTGATGTGATCGATCGCGTCCCCAAACTGGGGTCAGCGGCGGCCTATGTGAAAGAACGCATGAAAAATCGAATCATCGAGCATATGCACTATGCTCAGGAACATGGGACCGATAAGCCCGAAATCAACAACTGGACATGGCCCTATTAAGCCCTAACCAGACCCTGTAAACAATCAGCTTGCGGATTGCAGCGATCGCCCTAGAGAGACGGATTCCTTGAGGGCGATCGCTGTTTTTTGGGTCTCTCCTTCGGCGATCGCATAAAAATAGCCACGAAATAAGATATAACAAATGGAGAGTTTCCGAGAATTTGCCAAAAGTACGGTCTAAATCATGGTCAACGTCGCGACCCCTTCTATCCCCTCCATCCAACTCGAAGACGATGCCACCCAGGAATTGCTTGACTGGGCCACGGAGATTGAGCATTCCCAGAACACATATTTTGAAAAAAGTCAAGCCCTAGTCGTGAAACTCGGTGCTCACTATCGCCAAGATGGTTTGACAGAATTTGGCTTCTGGACTCCCGAACTGACCGCCCAAGTGATGCGGCGCAAAGAGATTTACCTAGAAATTCTCACCCCCATGGATGAGATTGATTTCCAAAATCCGCGCCAAATGGTTCGCTTTCGTCGCACCCGCTTAAACTTAAAACAACAAGGGGAATTTCTCTGGGGGGTCGTCTCGGGCCTACAAGCAGGAACCCGTGAACAAGCCGGGTCCTTTTATTGGTTACGGTTTGTTGACCAACAGGGTATTTTAGAGGCCATTCGCGATGTAGTCCCCTACTCCCTTCCCTATGGGGTCTTCGGCCCGGCTGAAGTCTACGACATTGACCGTCTCCAGGCCAATCGCCCGGATTTAGATTATTTTGCCCGCACCAGCGCCTCCCAACTACCGGAGTTTTTCACCCAAGACGCCCATCACCAAGATATTAAAGCCATTCCCCGGGTTCATGCCCCCCGCAACATTCTGCAACTCCATGTGGGAACCGCCACCGCCGAGGGAACCCTCGAAGGCTTAACCCATCTCTATCAACGCCTTTCCGCCAAACTGGCTAACGGAGATGCCCTCACCCCCATGGAACAGAACTATGTGGGGTATGATGCGGTGCAACTGCTCCCCTTAGAACCCACCATTGAGTTCCGCAGTGAGTACAGTCCTGAAAGTGAGTTTTTTGTCTTCCTCAGTGAAGATGAAGAAGATGAACTCAAAATTGAACTGCGCAAACCCAATACCCAAGACTGGGGCTATGATGTCCCCATTTTAGGTTCGAGTGCCACGAACCCCGCTCAATTGGGGAGTCTGCGGCCCGATGAAATGGTGGACTTTGTGGCGACGCTGCATAATTTCTCCACGGGCCCGATGCAGGTCATTTATGATTTAGTCTATGGTCATGCCGATAACCAGTCGGAACTGCTGATTAATCGGGAATATCTCAAAGGTCCGAATATGTATGGCCAGGACTTAAACCACCAATTGCCAACGGTGCGGGCAATTTTCCTGGAGATGCAACGGCGCAAACTCAACACCGGGGCCGATGGGATTCGCGTCGATGGCGGTCAAGATTTTCGCTTCTTTAACCCCCTTTCTGGGGCCGTGGAACAGGATGACGCCTATTTACTGGCCATGAGTAATGTGGTGCAAGAGATTGATGGCTATAAACGCCTCATGTTCACCATTTTTGAGGATGGCCGTCCCTGGCCCGCTGACGGTTGGGAAGATATTTCCACCTATCGGGACTTAATTGAGAAAATGCCCGAGTCCTACCAATGGGGGCCCCTAGTGTTTGCCCACAATACCCCCGCCTTGAAAGGCTTTTGGGAACGGAAATGGCGGCGGGTGTTGGAGGTGATGCACATCGGCAGTAACTGGATTACCGGTTGTGGCAATCATGACACAGTCCGCCGGGGCAATCAGATTGCTCTGGAGGAGCAAATTAACTGGAATTTAGGGGAGTCCCTCCCAGAGGTTCTCAGCAAAGCCTATGATAATCCTGCTACGTCGATTTGGGTCTATGGCTTTAGTCCGGGATTACCCATGGACTTTATTAATGCGCTGTGTCATGTTCCCTGGATGTTTTTCCGCAATACCGATGAACGCTATGGGGTGAAGGTGGTTTCTGAGGAAATTGGCTTCCTGGATTGGCAGATTCCTGAGGAGATTTATAATCGCCCCGATTTGTTTCAGAATCTCAAGAAGCTGGGCTTTGAGTATCTTGAAGATGTGCGCGGTTTTGGACGGGCCCTGGAAGAAACCATGATGGAGATGGATTACGATCTCAGCCGTGTGGCTAAGATTTGTCAGGATTGTTTGGGTGAGGATGCTTCTGCCTGTAGCATTGATAGTATGAAGCTGCTCAATCATCCGAAGATGGTTAAGTTTTTGAAACGCCTGGATGAGGCGCAGTTGAAGAAGTTTGCCCTAACCTATATGGAAGATTGTTTTGTCGCCTGTAATGTGGGTCATTATATAGACAAGGTGGATGAGGTTCAGGCTCAGTTTAACCGCCAGTTACGAGCCTTTCGTCATGAACGGCCCTGGCTGGCGCAAAATCTGATTGGGACGGATCGCTTTGATAAGTATAGTGAGGGCGATCGCACCATCTTTTATGGGGTGCGCAGTAATCCCAATGATGGTTCAGAAGGGGTGGTGATGGTGGCTCATTTAGGGGGAGATCCTATGACCGTGGAACTGGGCAAGTGGTTAGGGATTGACTTAAATCAATGGACCGTAGAAATTGCCTCGCCAGGATTAGAACGGGATGATAATTTCGCGGATCTCAATTCCTTTGAACTGCGAGATTCTGAGGGATTACTGCTGTGTTTTGCGCCCCCGGCTCGTTCTTCCCTGTCTCAAACTCAGTCGTAATCAATTCCCTAATGGGTTAAGTTCTTTATGCGCGATCGCCCTCAATCTCCCAAGCCTCAGCCCACCCCAAACGAGGAGCAAACGGCTACAAAACGACCTCGGTTCAGTCGCATTTTAAGTGAGACTTTGGATCAGTTAAAAGGTCGTTTCTCGAAGATGGGCAATGTGGCTAAATTATTTTCAGTCAGTGATGAACAATTGGCTGAAATTTTGGCCCGAGTGCGGGAAGAACTGCCCACGACGGAAGCCCTCTTATTAGGGAAACCCCAGGCAGGAAAAAGCTCGATTGTTCGCGGAATTACGGGAGTCTCGCCAGAGATTATTGGCCAGGGGTTTCGCCCCCATACTCAGAACACCCAACGCTATGCCTATCCCTCGGAGGATTTGCCGCTGCTAGTGTTTACCGATACCGTCGGACTAGGGGATACTCGCCGGGATACTCAGGAGTTAGTGGCGGAACTTCTAGAGGATTTGAATGTTGAAACTCGTCGGGCCCGGATTTTAATTTTAACGGTTAAAATCACGGATTTCGCCACGGATACCCTGCAAGAAATTGCTCGGCAATTGCGACAGCAACACCCCGAAATTCCCTGTTTGTTGGCCATTACCTCATTACATGATCTCTATTCCTCGCAGGTAGACAATCATCCTGAGTACCCCCCGGAGTTTCAGGAGGTGCAACGGGTGGCTCAGGCCTTAGAGGCCTCCTTTGCGAGCTGCTATGATGCGGTGGTTTGGCTCGATTTCACTTTGGAGGAGGATGGCTTTACACCGGTGTTTTATGGTTTGGAGGCCCTGCGGGATGCGATCGCCGATTTGTTACCCGAAGCCGAGGCCCGGGCCATCCATGAACTCCTCGATGATGGTACGACGCAGCAGTTGGGGGATCTCTATCGTGATGTGGCCCGACGCTATATCATTGCCTTTTCAGTGATGGCAGCTACCGTTGCAGCGGTTCCTCTTCCCTTTGCCACCATGCCGGTGTTGACCACCTTACAGGTGTCTTTGGTGGGGATGATTGGCCGACTGTATGGCCAAACCCTTTCTCCCTCGCAAGCGGGAGGGGTCGTCAGTGCGATCGCCGGGGGCTTTTTAGCCCAAATGGTAGGACGGGAGTTAATTAAGTTTATTCCCGGTTTAGGGAGTGCCCTAGCTGCCTCCTGGGCCGCCGCTTATACATGGGCCTTGGGGGAGGGAGCCTGTGTCTATTTTGGCGACCTAATGGGGGGCAAAACTCCGGACCCTGAGAAAATTCAAGCGGCCATGAATGAAGCCTTTGAAACCGCCAAACGACGTTTCCGAGATCACTCAACAGATGACCATGACCCATAACCCCATAATACCCAGTTCAGCGTCTAGGTTGGGCAAACTCTCCCCCTCCAGTTTGCCGATTGATTTCACCTATTATTGATTTCACCTATTGATATAGCAATCTTCGATTGCCTATTGCCTATTGCCGTTTCCCCCTGTTCCCTGTTCCCTATTCCCTGTTCCCTTCTTTTGCCTCTTGCCTCTTGCCTTATCTCAGTTTCAATCATGGATCATACCTCCACTGACCCCCCTATCCTGCCCTCGAATCCCGCTGAGGTTCAGGTCAAAACCTTAGCTTGGGCCACCATCGCGACGGTATCTCATATTGGCAAGGTGCGGCGGGAAAATCAAGATAATTTCTTGGTCAGACCCTGGCCCGATGAATCGGCGATTTTAGCGGTGGTGGCCGATGGGATGGGGGGCGGTCGTGGGGGAAAGCGGGCCGCCGAAATTACGGTAAATACCTTTGAGGCCTTGCTGGAGAAACCGGTTCCTGATTCGGTGAGCGATCGCTATCAACAACTTTGGAACACCCTGCATCAGGCGGATGAATATATCCGAGCCGAAGGGTCCATGAGTTTTAAACTGATGGGGATGGGGGCAACGGCGGTGGTGGCCCTGATTACCCCCAACGAGATGATTCATCTCTACGCGGGGGACAGTCGCCTTTATCATTACCGTCGCGATGAGTTTCTCTATAAAACCGCAGACCATTCCGTAGTGCGGATGCTGTTGGAACTCGGGCGAATTACGGAGGAGGATGTAGCCACCCATCCCATGCGATCGCTGGTGAGTTCTTGTCTGGGGGGACGAGAGGGGACTGGTGATTTTAGTATTGATCCTAAATGGAATCGTGACCCCTGTCCCCAACGAGAGTTACAAATCGAAGATACGCTTCTACTGACGAGTGACGGCTTACATGGCCATCTCTCGGATGCTGAGATTCAGGGGTATTTAGACCAGTGGAGTCATTCTCCTGGGACGTTCTTGCAGCAGTTAAAGGAACGGGCCCTGGCTGACGGCGGGGTGGATAATTTAACCGGCATTGTGATTCGCATTCATGCCTGAATTGACTCTGTGAGATTCGAGTGCGGCAATGGTGCGATCGAGTAACTCCCAACCCTCCTGTACCGACTCAATGCGGCTAAGTTGATCCCGTAGCGGATTAGCCCCAGGAAAGCCTTTACAGTACCAGGATAGATGTTTGCGAGCTTGATAGATGCCGCGATCGCCCTTATAGGCCCCCAAGGCCTGTAAATGCTCCTTCGCACAACGAAGCCGCTCTACTGCACTCACGGGGGGCAGATATTCCCCAGTTTTCAGGAAATGGTCAATTTCCCCCACCAGGAAGGGATAGCCCAAGGTTCCCCGAGAACACATCACCCCATCGGCCCCGGTTTCCTGCAAACAGCGGATGGCTGACTCCACCGAGACAATATCCCCATTGGCAATCACGGGAATCTCCAGTTGTTCTTTAACTCGGCGAATCCAATGCCATTGGGCGGTTCCGTTATACCCCTGTTGCCGAGTGCGTCCATGTAACGTCAGCATCGCGGCCCCAGCATCCTGCATTCGTTGAGCAAACTCCAGGATATTAATTTCCTCATCAGACCATCCCAGCCGAGTTTTAACGCTCACCGGAACCCCCGCCACTTGCACCACGGCCCGGACAATGGCTTCAGCTACTTTAGGCTGACGTAATAGAGAAGAACCGCCCCCTTTGCGGGTAATTTTGTTGACGGGACAGCCCATGTTGATATCAATGGTATCGGAGCCTTGATCCACGGCAATTTGGGCCGCTTCTCCGAGGAAGTCCGGGCGACAGTCAAACAGTTGAATACTAATAGGATGTTCCTGGGGGTCAACATCCATAATTTGGGGAACCTCCCGCAGATGTTGCAAACTCGACGCTTGCACCATTTCTGTGTACATCATGGATTGGGGCGCGTGGCGGCGCACCAGGCGGCGAAAGACTAAATCTGTAACCCCAGAGAGGGGGGATTGGAGGACGCGACTTTGGACTTCGACGCTGCCAATCTGTAGGGGTTGGGCGAGTTTTTGGCGCAAGGCCGGTGTTAGGGATGAGTCAGCCATGAAGAGAGAAACGAGATAACAGATGGCCGTAGGGGCGAACGGTGTTCAGTGAGCGATCGTCGAAGTGCCGTGTGCTGAGCGATCGTCAAAGTACTGTGTGCTGAGCGATCGTCGAAGTACTGTGTGCCCTCCTCGCTGTCGGATGTCTAGTAAGGTTACCGAAAAATCCTATCACATGGCTTTAAGCCGGAACAGGCTGTTTTCGATGCCCCAATGGGCGCGGATGGCGGTCGCTAGCAGACTCGCATCTGGGGCTAAACTCGTGATGTAAAAGCACAGTCGATGCCCACCCACTGGGTACGTTCCGCATCCTGAAAAAACGACCTCACCGCCTGGTACAGAGTGCCTTGATTCCCTTTCAGTGCCAGGATATAGTCTCCTCCTTGCTCCCGGATTTGAGCGGCAATCTCCCGCTGTGTCCCCATGGCATCGAGGGTAATAATCGCGCCACCGAGATCCAACAGCTTCAGAAGTTCTGGAATGGCAGTAATCTCATGTGATTTGTCGTCGACATAGTGAGTGCTTGGGTTGCCGTTTATAGAGTAATGCCCACCTTGCTTCTCAATTTACACCAAAACATCAGTTCGCCGATACAAATCCCAGCCACCTCTAACCCAATACTGTCAAACACCACCCGTTCCCCACACCAAACGACCGCGAACTCTACCCCTCAACACCTGGCCAAACACCTCCACTCGCTGTACCTCCGAGGAAATATAGCAATCTTCGATTGCCTTAGGACACTCTGAAGGATACTCTGAGTTGGAAGAGAATCTCCTACTTCTTGCCTCTTGCCTCTTGCCTCTTGCCTTCTTATCCCCTGTTTTTGTCCTATTCAGACCAACTTTTGCTATAAACACATATTCCTCCAACTTGGTAAAAACCCACACCCCTAAGTTAAATAAGGATGTGGGTTTTTGCTAGATTACGGTTTTTTGGTTATTCAGCGTCAGAATCTGGATTCTCAGCCGGTTCAACGATTTGTACGTCAATTGTCACATCTTGAACACCGCGAATTTCACGGGCCAAAGTCTCAATTGAATCATATCGTTCTTGGTTAGGGACCGTTCCGACCACAGTAACCACACCATCTTCAGAGGTGACAGCCAACTTACTCTGAGGAATATTGGCTTCTAACTTGCTCCTCACTTCACTGGCGAGGTCGCCATCCGAACGGTCTTCGGGGTCTCCCACCACATCAGTACGTTGTTCCCTGGCCCGAATATCACTATCGAGTTGATCACGACGAATATCGCTTGTAGAATTGTCGCGGGCATCTTCGACTTGAGCTGGGTTATCGGTCGTTTCATCTAGACTGCTGGGAGCATCAGAATCGGTTCGTTCCAAATCCTGACAAGCAGCAGCACCGAATAAAACGGTGATTCCGAGTAAAAAGGGAGTAATCTTTTTCATGGTTAATGTCCTAGATTTTTTTGGCTTTAGATGTGCGATCAGACTTGAGCAGTTCAAAAACGTTTGGGTCTGTGAATTTTCTTGCTTGATCCGATCACCCCGATTGAAATGATCTGTTTAAGATTCTCTGTAAAAAAATAAGAGAGAAACTGCTGGAACCCTGCAAACCTAGTCTATTTAAGGCAAAGGGTTCCAGCCTAATCCTAATCTTAGAAAAGGCTAAGATTACCGATGGATATCCCCATCCTTGGTACGGTCAACAACCTTAACGACATTATCTTCATAGACGGCATCGTGATCGGTGCGAACCATATTCCGTTCGCGTTCAACCACAGGGGGACGATTTTCTGCGACTGTTCCTTGACGACGAATGTCATCGTTCTGATAACCAATGTTGTCGTTTCGATGACCCATGTTGTCTTCTTGACGACGAATATCATCGTTTTGATAACCAATGTTGTCGTTTCGATGATGCTCATCTTCTCGGGTCTGCTGAGCGTCATACACGCCCCATTCTTCGATGCCACCCCGATTTAGAATCGTATCGGCACGAGCGATATCAGCTTCAGTCCCATCGACAATCACTAAGTAATCCCCCTGGGCCACGCGCTCTTTATAGACTTTAGCCCGTTCTTCAGGAATACCCAGGCCAACTAAAGCACCGATTAGGCCCCCAGTTGCTGCACCGATCGCAGCACCACCGGCAGTAGTCGCCAACGCGGTTGCGGTTGCACCGGCTAACATGATAGGACCAATGCCAGGAATGGCAAGTAAGCCCAAACCGACGAGTAAACCCGTCACTGTTCCGACTGCCCCGCCCGTTGCTGCACCTACGGCTGCACCTTCATCGGCTTTGTTGCCTTGGTCTTCACCATGTAGATCATCCGAGACTGGATGATTTTCATCTTTGGCAATTACAGACACGCAGTCCATTGGAAAGCCACTATCTTTGAGTTCCCGCAATGCTCGTTCCGCTTGTGTCCGAGCGGGGAATGTACCAACAGCTCGTTTTTTAGATGTCATAGCCATGTTTTTTTCCTGCTACTTAAAAAGTTATTTAGAAAAATTAAATATCTTTTCCGTCTTACATAATTAATTGTGTCGTGTTTGCCAGGGGAATTCATCTGTCGGAAGGCATAGCTTAAGCGAGCTACACCGATCGCACTTTCTGGGTTGGGGAATAGTCCAGATCTGAATGCTACTCAGAAGTTGAGGGGTTAAGCGGGGCAGTTTTTCACTAATTTTTCCGCTCATTTCGACTATTTTGCCCCTACCTCTGTTGAGAGCTTGATAGGTCTATCGGGTAGCGACAATCTGCGGAGGTTTAACGGTCGGGCACTGGTCTGATAAGCGATGATGTGTAAAATGGTTTGGGTAAAACTTTGGAAGTAATGATGAATTTGTATAATTTGTATAAGATGATCATGAAGCGACGGAATAACCCCCATACTTCATTGCCCTGATTGCGATTGTCGACCACAAGGGCAACAAACAATGGGTCTGGTTAGCCCTCGATGCTGAGACCCGTGAGATTATCGGTGCTTATGTCAGTTCTCGCGCTGCCGAAAGTGCGCAAAAACTCGAGGATTCCTTACCCAACGTCTATCGGCAATGTGCTGTGATCTACACTGACGCCTGGGAGGCTTACTGGCAGGTGCTGCCGAGCAAACGACACCGGGTCGTCAGTCAGTCGAGTGGCAAGACCAATTACATTGAGCGGTTCAACAATACCCTCAGGCAAAGAGTTTCACGCTTTGTCCGACGCAGCTTAGCCTTCTCCAAGAGTCTTGTTCAACAATACCCTCAGGCAAAGAGTTTCACGCTTTGTCCGACGCAGCTTAGCCTTCTCCAAGAGTCTCCGCAATCACATTGGACTCCTGTGGAACTTTATTCATCACTACAACGCATCATTACCTCTTTAGTACTACCCGCCAACTGCACCCAACCACACAACAAAATCAATACTTGACCCCTGCCTCAACGCATTAATAAACCGCTCATCTGCCGTCACCATCTGACAGAAATGCTCGATTGCCAACGTCAGATAAACACAGTCATAGACTGCCTGCTTTACCTGCACCGCCGTTTCTAACGCCTGACTTACCAGATCGAGGGAGTCAAACACAGCAAAATCAACCTGCTTGATTTCCGACAACTTTTCATCCGCCGCTTCTAGCGTCAACTCTCCCCGTTGGGTGCGCTTCCAGAGAATGTTGGTGATTTCTGAAAAGAAAAAATCCGGCACCAGCAACTCATCGTGATCATTATCCAAAAGCGACAACGCCTGATCTGAGTAGATCTCTGGCAAGACCCACTTAATCGCCACATTGGCATCAATGACGAACTTAGCCACGCCGGCGATCCTCACGGAACAGTTCTGTACTATCGCTGAAGGTCTGGCCTTGGTGCTGCGCCAGCATCGCCTGGAACCGTTGCTTAGAGCCTTGATGGCTTCTCTTCTGCACAAGCTGATAAATCACCATGGCCTCAACATCCTGGTTTTTCACCGGTAACTGCAAAGACAACACCCCATCCTGGCCGACATGAGCTTTTACTTTGATACTTTCCATTCAACGAGTCTCTTGAACTGTATTGATCGTATCATCCTAAAATCATGACACCCCCTCATGCTCCCCATACTCCACCTCCCCCAATAATAAACCGGTCAGACTCGATGGCGAACCATCATCTGACCGGTTTGCGTGAGACAGCCGGGCAACGGCGTCCCGAAGAGTGGGCATTGCTAGCGAAGTCTGGCCGAGGCTTTGGCCGCAAACTTTACATTGGCACTGTGGAAGACCCGCTTTTGTACGGAGAACAGCACCATAAAGACCAGTGCGGCGTAGACTGTTGCGAAGAGTAAGGTGGTCCAATACATTATTTAACCTGAGAACCCGTCTGTCTCGATTAAAACACGTTTTTCCGAAGACAAACACCCTATTTGGCATAAATATTTTATTTTTTTTAAAAAACTGTGAAAACACCCATAACCAAAGGAATAGAGCGACCGTTATTGCAGTACAAGATACTAACAAAGCACTGCTAATGTACTGTTGGAGTTGCCAAAGGCCAGAACTGAGGCAAGTCCCTGAGACTCCAGCTTATGCTTCTGGGAGCGATCGCCGACGACGCCGTCCCGTCACCAGTAATCCAAAGGCCAACCAAAACAGTAATAACGCCCCCGTTAGCAGCAACGTGCCCACGGCCCCCAACTGCACCACCAACACCGGAGCCGCCGCCGTAAACAAGCCCCCACCCACAATCGGCTCAAAAAACAGTTGCTTATAGGCAAAACTCTCAAACCCCCCCGAACGATTCTGGGGGTCCACCATCCGCAACAGCAAAATCCCCGTCGCCGTCACTCCCATGGACTGGCCCACATCCCCAATTCCCCGTTCAAACCAAAAGTCCGGCAACATCCTCGGGGCCAAATACATAAATGCCAGCACATTCCAGGTAATCCCCAATAGGGCCAACAGCGCAAACGGAACCAAGTTCTCCCCCAACGCCGTCAGAGAAATCGAAGCCAGGGCCGTAATAATCGTAATATCCAGAGCCACCCCGCCAATCCGCTCCATGAGCGATCGCATCACCAAGGCCTCCAACCGCAACCGCCGCAACAGCAACTGCACCACAATCCCCCCCACCAACGCCATCGGGAACAGAGGAATATAGCCCAACACCGTCAAGCCATTCTCTCCCCCCCAAGTTACCCGTTCAAGGACTTTCAACGCCTCTAAAATCAGCCAACCCACCGCCACCGCTAACCCCACAAAGCCCAAATTTATCGAAATCGGGTCCACCAACAAATCCGAGGTTAACCGCTCCCGAGCCGCCACCATATCAGGATGTTCCGGGGTCACCCCATAGACTTCTGACCCCGTATCCGGTTCCAGACGAGCCGAGCGAATCAATCCCTTACGTCGTCCCCAGTTCGCCAAGAGAATCCCCGAGACAATCCCCGAGACAATGCCAATGGTCGCCAACCCCAGGGCTAAATCGCCCCCTTCCGGGAATCCCAACTCCGTCAGAGTTTCCGCCATCCCCGCTGCCGTTCCATGGCCTCCCTCAAAGCCAATCTCAATCAAGGTTCCCGCAATCGGCGACAAGCCAAACACCGGCGTTAACACCAGCAGTCCGAGTAACAGGCCCACCACATACTGGCCCCAGGCTAAGGTTTGACCAAAGGCCACCTGAGGCGAAGCCTTACGCCAGATATCCCGAGGGGCCGGTAAAATCTCCCCTAAAAACAGCGTCGCAAAGACCACATTAATAAATACCCCCGGCGATTGCTGCCAAACCTGGCGGATATTGGCACTAAAGACCCCCTCTGCTAACGGCGAGTCCGCTCCCATCAACTGTCCTAATACCTGTGGCCCCAGGAGCAGCGCCAAAAAACCCGCCATAATGGAACTGGGGATATAGAGTTGACGCAGAATCCGCAAATTTTGCCGAATTAAGCGCCCGAACAACAGCAAAATCGCAGCCAGAACGAAGGCAAAGAAGGCATCACTCAATTGAAAGCCAGGACTGGTCGCAAGAACTAAAAGCATCGTCCTAGGAGTAAATTAGAGCAGGAGAAGTCTTTCCAGCTTAACTTACTCTGTCAAGACCGCTAAACCATTTTCTGTAGGGACACAGCGGCGTCATTGAGATGTCGACTACCGGCCCGAGTCTGGCTGATGCTGCTAGCGGTTTCATTGGCCCCATGGTCGAGAGCGGTCATGGCTTCCGTCAATTGCTCAATGGCTCGGGCCTGTTGTTGCGCATTGGCGGCAATTTGCTGAGACCCGAGGGCAATTTTCTGAATCGCATCTTTAACCCCCATAAACTTCTCAGCGGTTTCATGGGCAAACCCTGTTGTGTCACCCACCGCCGTCGTACTATCTTTCGCCAAACTACTGGTGCTGGTAATGGCGGACTGAACCATCTCCACCAGGTTATCGATTTTCTCCGCCGAGTGACGGCTTTGGTCCGCCAGCTTACGAATTTCTGAGGCCACCACTGCAAAGCCACGTCCCGCATCCCCAGCACGAACCGCCTCGACGGAAGCATTCAGGGCTAACATATTGGTTTGATTGGCTAAATCGCTGACTAAGGAGGAGATGGTGCCAATGCGACGAATCTGGTCGTTGAGATTATCCATCTGTTCGGCTAAACTCCCGACCCGGTTTTGCAGTTGATTGGTGCGTTCTAGGGTACGGTCAACCACAACTTCTCCATCTTTGGCTAGTTGCAGGACATGTTGTGCTTGGTCCTGGGCCGTTTGGGCCTGTTCCGCTGAGCGTTGAGCGGAGCGGCTCAGTTGTTCCATCATGGCGGTGGACTCGCTAATGGAGGCCGCCTGCTGGGACAAACTCCGTTCTTGTTGTTCGACCGTCGCCGCCATTTCTGAGGAGGCACTGACCACGGTTCTGACCACATCGCTAATGCGTTGAATCAGGGGTTCTGTAATCAAGAGGCTGACCCCAATGGCGAGAATAGTCACCACAATGGCGGTTCCGATGGTTCCTAGACCAATCGTCCGCAATAAACTGTTGGAGGTTGCAAAGGCATTTTCTGTACTGGTTTCTACCACAATCAGCCAGTTCAGATTAAACATTTGTTCCGTGCCCAGAATGGGGGCAGCGGCGATGAGATGTTGCTCTTGATTTAGCTCGCGAATCAGTCCTACTTGCTGTTGCCTGGTTTGTCGAGCTTCTTGAATTAGGGGAATCGTTTGAAAGCGAGTTGGGTTCGTGGTCTGGGCTTGACTGCTCAGGAAAATCCGACCTTGGGCATCTAAGACATATTCATTGTCACTCTCATTGCCGACAATTAGCTCTTGAAATACCTCAACTGGGAACCGGGCCTGGACAATGGCCATGGTTTGACCGGTTTCATGATGTAGGATTGGGGCTGAGATGTAGATGGATAGCTCCTCAGTCACTTGGGACAAACGAGGGGCGCTAATTAAGGGACGGTTGCTGTTGAGAATTTCGCCCAGACTTTCTGAGTCGAGCTGAGTGGTGGTGTTGCTACCACTGGAGCGGATCATTAAGCGACCTTGGGTGTCAAATAAAGCGATACTATCGTAGATTTGGTAGGCTTCAATGATGGTATTTAAAAAGTCTTGTTTGTCCTGAGCACTTGTAGCGGCAGAAATCTCAGGATTAGTAAAAATCGGCAAGCGAGAAATAGAGAAAAAATCTCCGTGGCGTTCAGTCATAAACCGATTGAGTTTTTCCGCTACTTGTGCCCCATAGTTTTGTTTTTCTCTAAAAACTTGCTGTCGCCAAGACTGACTGGTGGTGCGATAGGCAATAGCCCCGACAACAATCACCGGAATTGTTCCTAAAACAATGGCGATCGCCGCTGCTTTCCAGCGCAAGCCACGACTTTTTTCAGAAATGTTGCTCTTGTCCGTTAACATTACCATTTTCGGGGGGTAGGGGTTCGCAAGGCTGAAGGCGGAAACGATAGACGTTGAATTAGATGTAAGATGGTAGAGGCTAGTGGATAGGTCTAGGATAACAAACTAAAGAATCATTAGAAATAATTATCCCAAATGAGTTAACAAAACGATATAATTTTCTTGGTTTATGAAGTTTTTGAATTGATTTAGTCTCGTTTATGACTTCCTGTGAAGATCGTTGATGTCCACTCGCATTTTTGGCATTCGCCATCATGGTCCAGGATCGGCTCAGAATTTGCGGGCGGCCCTGTTCGATTGGCAACCTCAACAGCTCTTGATTGAAGGGCCCCCTGAAGCTGAATCGGTAACCCATCTCGCAATGGGTTTGCAACCTCCGGTTGCCCTCCTTTTATACAGTGGTGAGCAGCCGCAAACCTCAGTTTATTATCCCTTCACCATCTTTAGTCCAGAATGGCAAGCCTTGCAATATGGGTTGCAGGGTAACCGTCCCATTCATTGGCTGGACTTGCCTCAAACCTATCAATTCGCCGTAGAAGAGGGAACCTTCCCGATTGCGGCTTTTCCCAGTGACCCGCTTCAGGAATTAGCTCGGGCCGCTGGGGAGGGGAATGGCGATCGCTGGTGGGAGCAACTCATCGAACAGCGCCCCCCCTCTGAGGATGTGTTTAGCGCCATTCTAGAAGCCATGAGTGCCCTACGGGAAGTTGTGGGGATATCTCAGAGCGATCGCCGGCGAGAAGCGGCTATGCGACAAAGGCTGCGACGGCTACAACGAGAGTATCCTCAAGACCGTCTCGCGGTCATCTGTGGGGCTTGGCATGGGCCGGCATTGAGCCAGATGCCCCCAGAAGCCCAGGATCAGGCCCAACTGGCACAGTTACAACAACAACTTCCCCCATCGTTACCCAAGATTCAAGCCACCTGGATTCCCTGGAGTTATCGGCAACTGGCAATCCATCAGGGATATGGCGCCGGGATGACCGCTCCCGGTTGGTATCATTACCTCTGGGAGTCGCGCCATCAGTCTCCAGAGGCGCGAACTCGGGGGTGGCTGACCCAAATCGCCCAGGCTCTGCGTGACGCCGGACAGCCTGCCTCGACTGGGGCTGTGATTGAAGCCGTGCGCTTAGCCAATAGCCTAGCGGCCCTGCGCGATCGCCCTCAGCCGGGATTTCCTGAACTGCAAGAGGCGGCCCAAGCGGTCATGCTCGGAGACGGCCCCATCCCCCTCACGACCTTAGCCGATCGCCTGCTCATTAGCGATCGCCTCGGCTGGGTTCCCGAGGATGTCCCCACCACGCCCCTACAGCAAGACTTACAGCAGCAGGCCCAACACCTACACCTGCCCATCGAGACCGATGAGAGACTCCTGGATTTAGACCTACGCCAGCCTCGGGATAACCAACGCTCCCAACTCTTTCACCGGCTACAGCTACTCGGGATTCCCTGGGCCCGGTTACAAGGACAACCGGGATTAGGTACATTCCGGGAACGCTGGCATCTGCAATGGGAACCAGCTCTAGACCATCATTTGATTCAACGCTGTATTTGGGGCAGTAGTCTGGAGACAGCCGCCAGTGCCTATAGTCAGGCCGAGAGCCGCAAACTTGAGCAGTTGCCCCCCCTGGCCGCACTTCTGGATCGCCTCTTCCGCGCCAACCTGCCCCAAGCCATTCATAACATCCGCGATCGCCTCGAATGGGTAGCCGGCCAGACCCAGGATCTGACTCAAATTGCTAACACCCTACCGCCCCTCGTAGGCATTATCCGCTATGGCAACCTCCACCAGACCGAGGGAACCGTCCTACAACCCATCTGGGATCGCCTCGTCTTGCGCTGTTGTCTCGACTTCCCCCCCGCCTCGCGGCATCTCAACCCCAGCGCCGCCAAGCATCTCGCCCAGGCCCTGCTCACCGCCCAGGGGGCGATCGCCCTACTCCCCAATCAGTCCCAGCAGTCCCGTTGGCTCAACAGTCTCAAAACCCTGCTCACCGCCCCCGAGACAGCCGGCCTAATCAGTGGCCTCAGTTGTCGCCTCCTGTTCGATCAGCAAGCCCTCAGCCCCGAACAAGTCCGTCAACAGTTGGCTTGGGTTCTCAACCCTGGCCAGTCCCTAGAGCGAGCCGCCCATTGGCTCGAAGGCTTCCTCCAGGGCAGTGGCGTATTACTCATCCACGACGATCGCCTCCTCGGCCTGCTCGATGACTGGGTGCGATCGCTCCCCGAAGAGGAGTTCCTCACCCTGCTCCCTCTCCTCCACCGCAGCTTTGCCCGCTTCAGCCCCGCAGAACGCCGTCAAATCAGCCTCAAACTGGGGCAAACGGTCGCCACCCCAGCCAACATCCCCGAGGACCTTCAGGCTCCGTCCGAGCCAGTCTCCCTAGACCCCAACCGCAGCCGTCAAGTTCTGCCCATTCTGCAACAGCTTCTGGGCAACCCCCCGCAGCAAGGCCGCCCCTAGGGCATCGTCATGGGAATAAATCCCTCACCCACGACTAACTCCCGGAAGCTGCCCTGCTCGGCCAAAACCGGAATTAAATGTAAATTCCAGTCCGGTTCCGTCGGCAAATCCGCCCAAGGAACCGCCAACTCCAAACATTCATTAATCGCCACCTTGACCCGACTATTGCGAGGAGTCCAGCGATCATCCGCCCCCGCCTGCTGCATTCGGAAGGTTTCACTGAGGAGATTGACCGTCAGATGGGTAGCAAAGCGGTAGGTGAGCGGGGGCCGATTGGGGAGATCTCGTAAGGGAACGGGGCTAGTGTGCATCGTTTGGTGGGGATAGTACCAGAACAAATGCAGTTCCGGGGGACAAGCTTGCCCTGGTTCCAATCCCGTTGTGAAATCCAATCTGAGATAGAAATTCAGGTGATCCAAGCCGTACCATAACCGTTGCACTGGCGTCGCCCGGTGCATCGTGCCTCGGGAGCCACCCACATCAATGCGTCCGGCATGATCCCAATCTTGCTCATCTCCCACCCCATCAATCACCGGATGAATGAAGCTTTGGGGACGCATATCGCCCTTGCGTTCATGAACTTCTAAGGGCTGTTTCACTCGCTCCGGGATGGGTTCCCCTAACGCACTGTACAAGGCCCCGAGATGTTGCCGGAAGAGGCGATCGAATATGGCATCTTGATCCGAAGAATGACCTTCGCCGAACCACCAGAACCAATCCGAGCCTTCCGCCGCATAGAGTGCCTCCCAGGCTTCAGGATTGGCCTCTTCCGTCGCCTCAGGGTGATTGGCTAACACCTGACGAGCGTCGCTAAGGAGATCCCAGGCCGTATTCTTAACGGGGTCACCAATCCAGGTGGTGAAACTCCCATCCACCCAGGACCCGCTATGGAGTTTGTCACTGGGGAGGGTTTCCGTGGGGGGGAAGCGATCGAGAAATTCCGAGACGGTCACCAGTTTGATGTCCGTCTGTTTACTTAGGGTTCGATAGAGAGCTTCCAGGAAGGGTTTTCCATCCTGTTGATAGTATTCCCAGCAGTTTTCACCATCGAGGGCAATGGTGACAAGCCAGGGTTTCTCTAAACTGGTGCCCTCTTGATTATGAGTGAGCGATCGCGAAATGGCCTCCAAATGTCCCACCAAGTCCCCAGCGGCCTCACGGGGATTCATGGAACTGTAGGTAAAGCCAATCAAATCCGAGAGACGGTGATCTCGGAACACAATCGCCACATCCCCTGCGTCGGTTTTCAGGCGATAGGGACGATAGAGAAGTTCCGGTTCAAAGACATTCCCGGTTCCATCCCGGTGGAAGAAATGTTGTTTCGTCCAACCCAAGACCGCTTCATCGGAACAAATCCATTGAAAGCCTTGCCGAGCAATATGGGGCAAAATTGCCGGACTCACCGACTGTTCCGAGGGCCAGAGGCCACGGGGTTCCCGGCCAAAGCGATCGCAGTAGAATCTCCAGGCCTTATGAAGGTGGCGGGGGATATCCTCGGACCATTGGAAGCGCTGCCGGGGAAGTTCCATCTCAGGAACCGCCACCCGGCCGGCATTGGTATCAGCCAAGAGGGGCAAAATGGGGTGAGTGTAAGGCGTGGTCATCACCTCCAACTGCCCCGATTCCTGCATCTGGCGATGTTGGGGGACAATGCGGCTGAGAATCTGTTTTTGTTTGGAAAAAATACGCTGGCGATCGGCGAGAGTAAAGTTCTGTCCTTGCTTTAACCAGGCAGCAATCTCAGGATCATCCCAAAAGAGGGGGTCAATCCAAGCTAAATTGTGCCATGCCAGCAAATCGCCGAAATCTCGGGGTTGCCAATTCTCTAAACACCAGGCCATACCCCGTTCCTGTCGCTGACCATAGAGTTCTCGATAGCGAGGATGAGGATCGACGAGGGTATGGTGATTGGCATCAAAGAACCGTTCTAGGGTAAATTGCTTATCCTCACGGGTGAGTTGGTCCAGAGGGGTCAGTAATAGCTTGAGGTACGGGTCGAGGGCTTTGCCAGAAATATAATCCTCAAGCTGCAAAATCAGCGAAGGGACGAGATTTACCGTTTGGTGAAGTTTGGGGAATTGCTCCAGGAGCAGAACCAAATCCAAATAGTCTTTGGTTCCATGCAACCGCACCCAGGGGAGCCGATATTGTTCACAGTCCGGGGTACTAGCGGCACGGCTCTTATAGAGAGGTTGGTGCTGATGCCAGACGAAGGCAACATAAAGAGGGTGTGACATAGTTCTCCTGAAGGCGGTGCAGCGAAACTCTGGGGTTATCCTATCAGGACAATTACATCGGCGGATGTGCCCCAGCAAACAGACGTCCAGACAAACAAAAGCCGAAGACACAAGCTCCGGCTCGGGTTAGGGCAACTTTGGGGCAAGCTTGAGTGAACCTACATCACCTGTTCAACTTCAGCAATTTCAGGGATATATTCCCGTAGGCGACGTTCGATGCCCATTTTCAGGGTCATAGCGGAACTGGGACAGGAGCCACAAGCTCCTTGTAGGCGCAATTGCACAATGGGGCCTTCAATTTCCATTAGCTCCACATTGCCCCCATCAGCCATCAGGTAGGGACGCAGTTCGTCTAAGACTTTTTCGACGTTCTCTTTGGTGAGTGCCAGGGTTTCCATGTTGATCTCTTACAGATGTGAGTGAACAGGACTCGCAGTTGTTTGCATTGTACCGTTTTCTGCCCAACCGCGTCAGGGCGATCGCCCCTGGATGAACCTGTTACCCTGGAAATAGACCCTAAGTTCCCAACCCATCACCCCCTTAGTCACGATGAGTCAAGAGAGTAGCAGTAAGGCACTGGCCCGAGAACTCAAAGGCCACATTCTCATTCTGGGCAGTTGCATTGCCCTGATGTGGGCCGTTCACCTCATTAATCAGTTCCTCTTTGCCGGTTCCCTGAATAGTTTCGGCGTTTACCCCCGCAATCCCAACAGTCTGCGGGGAATTGTGTTTATGCCCTTCCTCCACGGCAATTTCCCCCATATTCTCTCGAATACAGCGTCATTTCTGGTGTTGGGCTGGCTCGTCTTAATCCGGGGACTCCGTCATTTTATCTGGGTCAGTGTCATTGCCACGCTTGTCAGCGGCCTAGGAATCTGGTTTTTTGGCTCGGCGGGGATTCACATCGGTGCCAGCGGTGTCATCTTTGGTTATCTCGGCTTCCTGCTCCTCTATGGCTTGTTTGAACGCAGCTTGCCCTCAATTGCCCTCTCGTTACTGGTGATGTTTTTCTATGGCAGCCTCATCTGGGGCATTTTCCCTGGAGATCCGAGAATTTCCTGGGAAGGCCATCTATTTGGCTTTATTGGTGGCGTACTGGCTGCTAAGTTTTTATCGCGCAAATAGGGAGGGGCGATCGTGGCCAAGAAGAAACAAAAGTTACCTCATCTGCTGGGGTCAAAATGGACGGCCATGCAGAAAACCTGGGGTTGGCGACATTTCCAAGTGGTCAGTCGTAAAAACGAGGGAGGCTTTGTTTTCGCCGAACTCATGGCCTCATGCGATTCCCAGGTTCGCTTCTGGCTCAATGCCAAAGTGCTCAAAAACCGCAACCAGTGGCAACCCGGTTGGAAATCCCTCCAGGAACAGATGGAGTTAGAAATTCCCGAAGATGTAGACGTCATCGACGACTTTTAGAGAAGAGGGCGACCACAAGGGTACGCCCCTACGTTGTTTCTGTGCCCGATTCCCCCAAACTTCACCCCCCAATGGGGGAAATGAGCCGGACAGATGTAAAATAGGTTGCCGATTGTTCTGCACGGATTGAGATTCATGCTCTCCTCAAACGATTTTAGAACAGGCTCCACCATTGAACTTGACGGTGCAGTCTGGCGTGTGGTGGAATTTCTGCACGTAAAGCCGGGTAAAGGGTCTGCCTTTGTGCGAACCAAGCTCAAAAATGCTCAAACAGGAAGTGTCGTTGAGCGCACCTTCCGCGCCGGGGAGACCGTTCCCCAGGCAATTCTCGATAAACGGGTGATGCAACATACCTACCGAGAAGGTGAAGCCTTTGTCCTCATGGACATGGAAACCTACGAGGAAGTTCGTCTCATTCCCGACCAGATTGGCGATGGCGCTAAATATCTGGCCGAGGGGATGGATGTAAACGTCATTTACTGGAATGACCAGGTGGTTGAGGTGGAACTCCCCAATTCCGTGGTCTTAGAAGTGACCGAGACTGATCCTGGGGTCAAAGGAGATACCGCAACGGGGGGAACTAAACCCGCGACGGTTTCGACAGGCGCTCAAGTGATGGTTCCTCTGTTTATCTCCATTGGTGAACGGATTAAAATTGATACCCGCAACGATAGCTATCTGGGGCGGGAATAGTTTTGCTCGACGGGGAAAGGTTGCAGTCTTTCGCAACCTTGCCTCAATCTCGTGCAGACATAGCTTTTCAAACGAACGGATAAAAAACAGTGCAATTGGACTTTAACCAACTTCGCGAACTCATCGCGGCTTTAGAGGGAACCGATATTTCGGAGTTCACCCTAAAAAACGAAGATTTAGAATTAACGATTCGCAAAGGATCTGGGGTGGTCTCTGCCGCACCGGGAGTCATGGCGGTTCCTCAGCCAGTTGCGGCCCCTGATGGAGGTCCGGCTGAAGTTCCGACCCCTGCTTCCTCTCCAACACCGCCTCCCTCGGCGGCCGCTAAATGGGTCGAAATTGTCTCGCCGATGGTGGGAACCTTCTACCGGGCCCCGGCCCCCGATGAGCCGCCGTTTGTGGATGTGGGCGATCGCATCTCCAATCAGCAAACGGTCTGCATCATCGAGGCCATGAAACTGATGAATGAGGTGGAGTCGGAAGTCACCGGTGAGGTCATCGAAATTTTAGTGGAAAATGGCGAACCTGTTGAGTACAATCAGCCCTTAATGCGGGTGTTGCCGGCATAAGCCGCTCCTGACTTTACCCGAAATGAGGCGTCCCCCTTGGGAGTCTTAGTTTATTTCCCCCCTGTTGGTGTTCACTCCCCTTAAACCTGTGCAGCAGCCTATACCCCAGGAAGTTACCAAACACGTCGCTGAGTATTTTAGTATTCTCAGCGAACCCATGCGTCTAAAAATTCTCAACCTGCTTCGTGATGAAGAGCGATGTGTGCAGGAACTGGTTGAAGCCACTAAAACCAGTCAGGCCAACGTCTCTAAGCATTTAAAGGTGATGCTACAAGCAGGTATCCTCAGTCGTCGCACTGAGGGAACGTCAGCTTATTATTGCGTTGAAGATGAATTGACCTTTGAGTTATGTCATCTGGTGTGCGATCGCCTCGCAGCCCGCATTGAGCAGCAAGCCCAACACTTTCGAGCCTTTAGTGTGTCGAACAAACCGCGCAACCGCTCCTCAACGGGTGAGTCGGAAGCGGAGGCCTCCTCCTGACCTGGCGGGCCAAGGCAGCAATTCCTAACTCTTTCAGGACAGAGTGCGTTCATGAATCTTCATGGCGAGCGTCGGGCTAAATTTATGGCTCGTCGCCATTTTGGTGTATTTTAGCGTTATATTAAATCTTGGAGACCCTTTAAATTTTAAGATGTTAGATTTACTCACTTGGTTAGGTATATTTGCGGTGAGTTTGTTTGTGCTAATTAAAGCATCAGACTGGTTTATTGACTCATCGGAAGTCTTGGGAGTTTTTCTGAGACTTTCCCCATTTATTATTGGTGTTGCTATTGTCTCTGTGGGGACATCCCTACCGGAATTGATGTCTTCCATCACAGCGGTACAGGAGGGATCATCGGAAATTGTCTTTGGGAACGTCATCGGCTCCAACGTTGCCAATATCTTTCTCATCACTGGAGTTGCAGCGGTAGTCGCCGGAAAAATGGAGCTTAAATATGATTTAACCAGCGTCGATTTGCCCCTGTTTGTTGGCTCATCTTTCCTGCTCGCCTTGATGCTATTTACCGGGAAATACTCAGTGGGAGAAGCAATTTTATGTTTGCTAGCCTATGGAGTCTATTTAGTCTATACCATCACAACATCCGAAGGTGAGATTGGCGGTATCCCCATCGCAGAGGCTCCCGTTGAAGCCAAATCGGAAGCAACGGTGGCAGTTGGCGCTCTCGAATCCGCTGGCCCTGATAACAGTGCCCCGACCTCCTTAGAGACTCGTCCGATAACGGAAGCGGGCACTACCGGGGATGACGGTGTTCAGGACTCT
Organism: Sodalinema gerasimenkoae IPPAS B-353; assembly: GCF_009846485.1. Classification (GTDB taxonomy): domain Bacteria; phylum Cyanobacteriota; class Cyanobacteriia; order Cyanobacteriales; family Geitlerinemataceae; genus Sodalinema; species Sodalinema gerasimenkoae. The sequence continues at coordinate 726,322 of NZ_ML776472.1, read as the reverse complement.
AATACTGACTCAACGCCACAGGCGGGTGAGCGGCAAGCCTTTCCGTGGAAAGCGCTGTTTATCTTAATCGTCAGTGTGATTTTCATCTATTTCGGCGCCAAATATACCGTTGAGTCCGTGGTGGCACTCTCGGAATTACTCAATATTGGCAAGGAAATCATCGCCGTCAGTGCTTTAGCCCTAGGAACCTCTTTACCTGAACTGAGTGTGAGTCTCGTCTGTGTCAAACGAGGCAGTTATGACGTGGCGGTGGGGAATGTCCTCGGCTCTAATATCTTCAATGCCCTAGTGGTCATGGCGATTCCCCGCTTTTTCGGTGCCTTGATTATTCCCAAGACCACCTTGATTGAAGGTCTCCTAGAGATGCTCTGTGGCACAATCTTGATGTTCTTCGTCGTGCAAGATAAACAGATTACCCGCTGGGAAGGCTATCTCTTTATCATCTTTTACGCCTGGTTTATTGCCCAAATCTTTGAGTTAGTCTAACCTCGGTTATGGGGGTCCTCCGCTTCCTCCCCACCTTAGAGGAGTATGTTGTGCAAAATACCCGTCTTAATCGGCTTGTTGACGTCCTGCTGGCTCGCTTCGTAGCTTGGGCCCGCAACCCTTGGCGGCGTACCTCGTTGATTATCATTGGCTTTCTCTTTGGCTACTTCCTCGGGAATGCCATCTCGACTATTTCCGGGCAAAAAGCCTTCCTGGATATGACCGTCGCCTTTATGATGTTGCTGATTACCGAGTCAGTGAACTGGCTCGTCTATGGTCGTCTACGACAATCTTCATTATTCTCTGACACGCTCAGCGCCACTAAATTGGGTTTAGTGTATAGTCTGTTCGTGGAAGCCTTTAAATTGGGATCTTAGGCCCTGCCCTAGATTGTTGATGAGCTATCTAAGTGCCTTACTCCATCGCGCTGTCCTACAACTGCGCCAACAGGGAGCCGTTGACAGGAGTCTCTGTGAGGCGCTCTTGGCCGGGGAGCGTCAAACCCCTGAACGTAGCCAAGCCCTTGATTTAGCCCCATCTGAGACCGTTGAGGGCATTCAGGAACGGTTGGGGCAACTGGCTGAGATTTTGGATAATGTGGTGGAACGTTTGCCTTTTCAGGGGCAGGAACTCATTCTGGAGAATCTCTGGCGTCTTTGGCTGCCTCTGGCGGGGCAATTGGCTCAGTTGAGGCGGGAGTCTGCTCGACCCATTGTGCAAGGGATTTTAGGGGGCCAAGGCACGGGAAAAACGACCCTAGCCAGCGCTTTGAGCGTCATTTTAGAGTACTTCGGCTATCGCAGTCTGGGGCTATCTCTCGATGACCTCTATAAACCCTACGCTGAACGACAACGACTCAAAGCTGAAGATCCCCGACTCATCCGCCGTGGCCCTCCAGGAACCCATGATGTGGAGTTGGGGTTGCAAGTGTTGCAGCAACTGCGCCAGGGAGCATCCCCTGTGGCGGTTCCTCGCTTCGATAAGTCGGCCTTTGGCGGAGATGGCGATCGCACCTCCCCAGAGCAGGTCGAGGGGGCGGATATTATTCTCTTTGAAGGCTGGTTTGTCGGGGTTGAACCTGTCGAGCCGAGCTGTTTTGAACAGGCCCCCGAGCCAATTCGCACAGCGCAGGACAAAGCCTTTGCGCGGGATTGCAATCAGCGCTTACAGGAGTATTTGCCTCTCTGGGACTGTTGCGATCGCCTGATGGTCTTGGCTCCCGTTGATTATCGTCTCAGTCAACGCTGGCGACTTCAGGCCGAACATGATGCGATCGCCCAAGGGAAAGCAGGCCTATCCGACGAAGAGATACGCGAATTTGTTGAATACTTCTGGAAAGCCCTGCACCCGGAGTTATTCATCACTCCCCTGATTGCCCCCGAAGCCAAATCGGCCCTAGTTGTAACCCTAGAAGCCGATCATAGTATTGGTAGCATTCGCTAACGAGGTAGAGTCCCCTCGTCCAACGCCGGACCCTTAACGCACCGATGCGGGAACGGAACTGGTCGTCTCCTCACCATTTGCTGCCGCAACCTTTTCCTGCAAGATTTCCAAGGCCCGGACATATTGGGGGTCGCGCTCAGTTCCAATCATGGTGCGATCCATCCGCATCTCTTCCCGAACCTCCTCAGAAATCTCCTGTTCCACATCCGGGGGAATCCCCTCCTTATCAATATCAATGCCATTGGGAGTCAAATAACGAGCGATGGTGACGGCCAACCCAGCACCATTGCCCACCGGACGGACGGACTGCACCAGTCCCTTGCCAAAGCTCGTCGTTCCCACCAAAACGGCGCGATCGTTATCCCGCAACGCACCTGAGAGAATTTCACTGGCACTGGCCGAACCGCCGTCAATCAAAACCACCAGGGGTTTATCAGTGATGGCGCGACCATTGGCCCGTTGAACCTCCGCCACCCCTTGGCGGTTCACCGTCGAGACAATATCGCCCTCATCGAACCACATCCGGGCAATCTCAATACTGGCTTGCAGCAAGCCACCGGGGTTCGACCGTAAATCCAAGATAAAGCCATCAATGCCTTCAGACTCCAACTCCTGAATGGCCGCACGCATTTCATCGGTCGCCAGTTGACTGAACTGGGTCAGACGGATATACCCCACGCCACCGGGTAAATCGTCTTTACGACTATGACGCACTGGGTGGATCTCAATTCGGGCGCGGGTGATGGGGAATTCTAACTCCCGTTCTCCTCGACGAATCGTCAGAACCACTTCAGTGCCCACACGGCCTCGAATCAGATTCACCGCCTCGTTGATATCCATCCCCTCAGTACTTTGACCATCAATTTTGGTGATCACGTCCTGAGATTGAATCCCTGCGTCAAACGCCGGGGTTTCTTCAATTGGGGAAATGACGATCAGTTCTTCGGTTTCGGGATCCTGAGACAATTGAATCCCAACTCCAGTTAATTCACCGGAGGTATCAATTTGCATACTGCGGAACTCGTCAGGATCCATGAAACGAGTATAGGGATCATCGAGTTTTTCGAGCATCTCGCGAATCGCATCATAGGCGACTTCGGGAGACTCATAGGAGCGATCGAGGAACTCTGTGCGCACGGCACGCCAATCGACCTGATTAAAGGCCGCATCGACATAGTTTTTATCGATAATCTGCCAAACTTCATCTACCAGTTCTTTGGGACTTTCCTGGAAGAATGCTTGTCCTTTTAAATGAATGCCGGCACCAATAATCGTCACCGTGCTGAGCATGACGACGGTTGCGCCAACGACCAACCCACGAGTTGCCATGTCGATTTGCCTTAACTTCAAGAGTGTAAAAAAATGTATACGTCTAAATCCTGTTAGGCCCACTGTAACACAATCAAATTTGGGCGATCGCCCCCCGGAGCCTATTCCAAGATTGTCCTACCTCCCTCTACATGTTAGCCCGTTCGAGATCCAACCTAGGACAGTCCCCCCCTGGGTCTTGTCCTAGGCAGGGCCTGATCCCTCAGGCCGAATGGGATCTCCTAGGGATCGATCCAGCGTCCATCAGCCTTAATCAGGTTAATTAACTCAGCCACTCCCTGATCCTCGGGCACTTTTTTAATCTCCTCACGACCCCGATAGAGGGAAATAAAGCCAGGCTGTTTGCCCACATAGCCATAATCAGCATCGGCCATCTCCCCTGGGCCATTGACAATACAACCCATCACCGCGATATCGAGTCCCGTGAGATGGTTCGTTGCCTCACGCACTTCTCGCAACACATCTTCGAGGTTGAAGAGGGTTCGCCCACAGGAGGGACAGGCTACATACTCCACCATGGTTTTGCGTAACCCCAAGGCTTGCAAGATGCTGTAGCAAACGGGAATTTCCTTCTCTGGGGCCTCAGTGAGGGAGACCCGTAGGGTGTCACCAATGCCATCGGCGAGGAGGGTGGCAATCCCGGCGGTGGACTTAATCCGGCCATATTCACCATCTCCGGCTTCCGTCACCCCTAAATGCAGGGGATAGTCCATTCCTAGCTCATCCATGCGACGAACCATCAGACGATAGGCAGCCAACATCACCGGAACCCGAGAGGCTTTTAGGGAAATCACCAGATTATAAAAATCTAGAGACTCGCAGATTTTGATAAATTCCAGGGCCGACTCCACCATCCCTTCTGGGGTGTCACCATAGGTAAACAGCATCCGTTCGGCTAACGAGCCATGATTGACCCCAATCCGCATCGCCTTATTTTGGTCTCGCAAGGAGATCACCAGCGGTTCGAGGGTCTGGCGAATTTTGGCGCCAATTTCCTGAAATTCTGGGTCTGTGTATTCGCTGCGATCGCTTTTGGGCTTCTCGAACACGTAGAGACCTGGGTTAATACGCACCTTATCCACATGTTTGGCCACTTCTAGGGCGATTTTCATGCCATTGTGGTGTACATCAGCCACGAGGGGCACATCTTGGTACGTTTCTCGCAGTTTTTCCTTAATCTGGGCTAGGGTTTTGGCATGAGCCATACTGGGAACCGTAACCCGGACAATCTCACAGCCGATTTCATGGAGCCGCCGAATCCCTGCCACAGACCCATCGACATCCATGGTGTCTTCGTTAATCATGGATTGAACCACCACCGGGTGTCCTCCCCCGATGGTGATGTTACCCACGGGAACAGGACGGGTTTTACGGCGACGAATTTTGGTCTCAAAGGCGGCAACAGTCGAATCTGGGGAGGCTGGGTTGCTCGTGTCGTTGGGGTAGGGGGTAGGCAATGTTTGCATGAGTCCGAAGCAGCTCGTTACGGTAGCTAGAAATCTGGCAATGGGTATATCTAGTTTTACCTTGCCACAGAAGGGGACCGTCTGACAGCGTTTAGACCAGATTGCTGAATGGATATTGCATCATTGTGGTCAACCCCCAGACTTGGTCAATGCCAGAAGAGGGTGCGCCACTTGCCTATTGCCATCTCTTCCACGGTCGAGGTTAGGGGTGGGTTATGCCTCTTGCCTGTTGCCTATCGCCTCTTGCCTCTTGCCTGCTCCTTATGACTGATCACCCTCATCCATCTGAGACATCACCCAAGGCAACCCTTCTGCTGGTGGACGACCGGCCCGAGACTCTGCACCTCCTGTCACGGTTGCTTTTGCGTAAAGGGTATCAAACCCATAGTCTTACGGATGGGGTGCAAGCCGTTGACGTCGCCGAACAACTCCGGCCTGATTTAATTCTTTTGGATATTAATATGCCTGGGATTGATGGCTTTGATGTCTGTCGCCGCCTCAAGGCAAACTCGGCAACTGAGGGAATCCCTATCATTTTTGTCAGCGCGTTAGATAATGTGCTCGATAAGGTAAAAGCCTTTGCAGCAGGCGGGGTGGACTACATCACAAAGCCGTTTCAGTTTGCTGAGGTGTTAGCTCGTATTGAAAATCAACTTAAACTCAAGGATTTACAAGAGCAACTCGAAGCGAAGAATCAGCAACTTCAGGCAGAGGTGAATGAGCGTATTCGCGCTGAGGAGGCTTTACGAGATCAGGAACAGTATTTGCGCTTAATTTTAGATAATATCCCACAGCAAGTATTTTGGAAAGATACCAATTTAGTTTTTCTAGGTTGCAATCAAAACTGGGCTAATGCAGCTCAACTTAAGTCGCCCAATGATGTTGTTGGCAAGACGGATTATGATATGTTTGGTGATAGAGAAATTGCCGAGCAGTTTCGCATTCAAGATCGGCGTATTATTGATAGTAATACTCCTGAGCTACATATTGTTGCCAAAAAACAAAAGCCCGATGCAGAGGGCAAATATCTTTGGCTCGACATCAATAAAATTCCCATTCATAATCAAGAAGGAGAGGTCGTTGGCATTTTAGGGGTCTTGGAGGATATTACGCAACGCAAGTTAGCGGAGGAAGCACTGAAGGCTGAAAAACAAAAGTCAGAGCATTTATTGCTGAACATTTTGCCGAAAGCAATTGTGGATCGCTTAAAGCAACTTGAAAGTGCGATCGCCGATCGCTTTGATGATACAACGGTCATGTTTGCGGACATTGTTGGGTTTACGGCCCTGTCCTCTGAAGTTTCACCGGTGGAAGTTGTGAACTTACTGAATCAAATTTTTTCTCTGTTTGATCGTCTTGCGGATAAACATAAGCTGGAAAAAATAAAAACAATTGGTGATGCCTACATGGTTGCTGGGGGTTTGCCGATTCCCCGTTCAGATAGCCCTGAGGCGGTCGCCAACATGGCGTTAGATATGTTAGAGGCGATGGCCAACTTTCAGCCAGCAGGCATGGGTCCGCTAGAACTGCGAATTGGCATGAATAGCGGACCCGTCGTAGCGGGGGTGATTGGCATTAAGAAATTTATTTATGATTTATGGGGTGATACGGTTAATGTGGCCAGTCGCATGGAGTCAACGGGGGTTCCTGGACGCATTCAGGTTTCAGAAGATACCTATCGAAAGCTTCACAATTCTTTTGTATTTGAGGAGCGAGGACTCACGCCTATTAAAGGCAAAGGAACAATGAAAACCTATTGGTTAGTAGGTCGGAAAGAGTTTTGAGTGGGGGATACAAAATGAGGCGTCAATGTCAAGGATTTTTTGTGTTTTGTCAATAGGCAAGTGCCTTTACTGTTGTCGTTTTAACTTTAGTTAACTTTTGGGTGATGGTAATAGCAGGGGGGAGTATGATAACAGTATCAGGATAAGGCATAGGTTGGGATTAGCAAGTCGGAAACAGTCTAAAAAGAATGATGTATATTACCGATTGTGTAACAATCAACTGTGGCTTTTCTCCTAGGATATGAGGTGAATTAGAATGTTTTCGTTAAAACAGAAAAGAATTCGGACTTGGATTATTGGTGGCTATGCTGTTCCCATTGTACTCTCCCTGCTGTCTTTTGTCATGGTCTGGAATAGCGTGCGGACATTGCAGCAGGAAGCGGATCAAGTTGAAGAATTTATTGAAAATGATCGCATTGTCGATCGCCTTGAATTGAACGCTCAGGTTTTGTCACGAACCTTACGGGGTTACTTACTTGAACCCAGTGAAATCTCGATCAATACCTATAACGAGGCCCGGCAGAATTTCTACGCCGATGTGCCATTGCTGCGGGAGCGTCTGCGTGGGCGGCCGGAGCTGCAACAGTTGGAGGAGATTGTTGAGACGATCGATCAACTCATTGAAACCCACCGCAACATTTTCCTTCAGGTTGAGGCGGGCGATCGCGACGGGGCCATTCAGAGTTGGGCACAACTACGAGGACGCGCTCAGGCAGAGAACATTCAGACCCTATTCACGAACTTCAGTGAGTATGAAAAGTCTCTGGTCCTCGATAGTCAACTGGCGCAGCAGGAGTCCCTACAACTGCTGATCACCACCACCATTACGTTCACCTTCTTGACCTTGAGCGTCTCGACCTTAGTTGGGTGGTGGGTCATTAGCCGTATTACGCGCCAGATGGATGAGGCGGCCAGTTCTGTGGCCAGTTCCTCGATGGAAATTGCAGCCACCATGGAACAGCAAGAACGGACGGCTAGCCAGCAGGCTGCCTCAGTCAACGAAACCACCACCACCATGGATGAACTCGGGGCCTCGGCCCGTCAGGTGATGAACCAGGCCGAATCGGCAACCGGCAGTGCCAATCAAGTCTTAAATCAAGCGGACAATGGGACGCGCGCGGTGCAAGAAACCCTAGAAACGATGTATTCCCTCAAAGAGCGAGTCTCGGCGATCGCCCAACAAATTTTACGCTTAAGCGAGCAAACTAACCAAATTGGTAATATTTCCAATCTGGTGAGCGATTTAGCCAACCAAACCAATATGTTGGCCCTCAATGCGGCAGTGGAAGCGGTGCGAGCAGGGGAACATGGTAAGGGCTTCTCGGTGGTAGCTAGTGAAATCCGCAAACTGGCGGATCAGAGCAAAAAATCCGCTGAGAAAATCAACACCCTGGTTGAAGATATCCAGAATGCCATCAATACCACGGTCATGGTCACCGATGAAGGCACGAAAAGCGTCGAATCGGGGGTGGCGGTGAGTCAGAACACCTCCCACGCCTTTGCTGGGGTGCGAGAGGGCATTAACCAGGTGGTGATGAGTAACCAGCAAATTACCCTCACCCTCAAACAACAGGTGAATGCGGTTGAACAGGTAATTGAGGCCATGACCGTTCTCAATGTCGCGGCCCAGGAAACAGCAACGGGTATCACCCAAGTTAAAGAGGGAACCCAACGGCTCAACCAGGCGGCTGTTTCGCTCAAAGACCTCGTTTAAGAGCTGGGGGTTTCTGAGGGCGACTCGATGGGAGGAGGAGTTGAGGCGCGCGGGGAACGTCCAATCCCTAGGGCGGGCAGCAACTTGTCTTTGAGATAGGAGGCGATCGCCACCAGGAGAATAATCAGCACCGCACCAATCCCAATGGGGCTAGGAACCCAGAAATCCACTTCTAAATGTTGGGTTTCTCCCGGTTCCAGGGGCCAAATCAGGGTGTTCTCCTCAAATGTGGGGGGGTTGGGCCCCGAAACCGTCGCCAGTTTTGCCCCCCAGGGGGTGATGAGACGGAAGCTCACATCCACAAGCCCCGTGGGACTAATCAGCACATTCCCCTCCGTTGACAGCACCCCCAAGGCCCGTAAGTCCACCTCTAGGCTCAGATGGTTGGAGATGGCGAAAATAAAGTTTTGTTGATCAACCGCCAGATGGGTTTCCAGCTCAGGAATCTCGCCGGCCTGTTCTGGGGTGAGGCCGTTTTGCTCGACTGGGTTAAAGAACTGTTCAAACTTATAGACGAGGTCGTCACCATTATTAAAGGGGATGACCACTCGCCAGCGGCGATCGCCCATTTGTTGGGTATAGCCTTGCAGCGATCGCGCCCGTCGTTTCAGGCTCTCGGTCCAACTATCCACCGTGGTGCGGCTGAGGTTAACAAACCGTTGTGATAGGGTCACATCCTGGACAATTTCCCCATGGGTTTGGCTGTCAAAGTGAATCCCCACATCGTAGCGGACACATCCTGACAGCAATAGGGCAGCAATTGTCGCGACGACGAGCGTTCGCGATCGCCGTAGCCGACCTAGGAGCCAGAACAGGGCCGCCGCGATCGCCGCGTAGACTGGAGTAAGAACAGACTTCACAAAATTCACGAACTTCAACAGGAGTAGTTTCCTTGATTTTACGCCCTTCTGGGGCAAGGCCAAGCTTTTTTGGAGCCGATCGTGGAGAATCGGCTTTGCCAAACTCGAAGCGACAATGCCAGAATAGAGGAACACAGCCAATGCCAATCTAGTGCATCGCCCTCAACTGACCCCGTCATCACTCCTCTGCCGTTACGGCAGCCCTGAAAATTTATGAATCTTTCCGGGAGACAACTCGCCGTCTATGTGCTTCTGTTAACTCTAGGAGGGGGCATTGGTAGCTTTGTCAGTCGTCAGAGTTGGGAGGGGACGTTTAGCCCCTCTAACCCCGAGTCTAACTTGACCTTAGACCCTGTGGTGTTGCAGCCAACTCAATGGCAGCTCGACCCCTCCCCAGAAGAGATTGATAATCAGTTACACAGCAGCCCTAACTTTATCGCTCAGGCTGCCGAACGAGTGGGGCCGGCGGTGGTGCGTATCGATGCCACCCGTCGGATTAGCTCCCGCAGTCCCAACTCTCTGCCAGATCATCTATTTCGCCGCTTTTTTGGGGAGGAGTCCCCACGACGCACAGAGCGCACCGAACGAGGCACGGGGTCAGGCTTTATTCTGGCGGCTGATGGGCAAATTCTCACCAATGCTCATGTGGTGGAAGGGGCCGATGTGGTAGAGGTGACCCTGCGAGATGGGCGTAAATTTGACGGTCAGGTGATTGGCCGGGATGCGTTGACCGATGTAGCGGTGGTGAAGATTGAGGCCGTGGGATTGCCCACCGCCACCCTCGGTTCCTCGGATAACTTGGTGGCCGGACAATGGGCGATCGCCATCGGCAACCCCTTAGGCTTAGATAATACGGTGACCGTGGGGATTATTAGTGCGACCGGGCGATCGAGTGCCCAGGTGGGGATTAGTGATAAGCGGGTGCGCTTTGTGCAAACCGATGCAGCTATTAATCCCGGTAATTCTGGAGGGCCCTTGCTCAATGACCGAGGCGAGGTGATTGGGGTCAATACCGCAATTCGGGCTAACGCTCAGGGCTTAGGCTTTGCCATTCCCATTGAAACCGCCCAACGCATTGCCGAGCAACTCTTTGCCACTGGCAAGGCACAACATCCCTTCTTAGGGGTGGAAATGCTGGATTTAACCGCTGAAATTCGGGCGGAAATCGAACGCAATCCCCAGTTTAACTTGAATCTAACCCAAGACCATGGGGTTCTGGTTCGGGGAGTCCGCTCCAACTCTCCTGCGGCTCGTTCAGGAATCCGCGTTGGTGACATTATTACCCGCATCGATGGGCAGATTGTCGATACCGCGTTGGATGTCCAGGCGGCGGTAGAGCGATCGCAGGTGGGTCAGCGGCTACCCATTGAGGTGCTGCGGGACGGCGAGCTACGAACGATTCCCGTCCGTCCCGAGGCTATGTCTGATCAGGACAGTTTTGGCTAGTTACCTTAGTTGCCCTGAGGGCTGTCTCCCTTGGGGCTGTCCACCTGGGAGACTTGGTGGTCAAGTTCCATCCGTTGCTCCATTTGGCGGAGGAAGTAACCCGTCATCATGGCTGAAGCCAGCATCCCAGCCATGTTCTCGCGGTCGGTAGAGATTTGGACATTGAATTCTTCAGAAGGAAGCACGCCGATGAGTCCTTGGACATTGCGAGAGATGATATCCTTGATTTCTGGACTTGCCGACTTGGCGACCCGTGCCAGAATGTCTGGGGATTGGTGTTGCAGATAGGCGAGAAGTTGATTGCTAACCTCCTCGCTTTCTTTCATCTGAGCAAAAATTTCTGGGTCGAAAACCATGAGCGTCTCAGTTACGTCGGTGGGTCAACAGTGGATGAACCTTAGAGCAAACTTGGATCAAACAATGTGGCTACATCTTCCAGTGTAGGCCATCCTTCTACCCCTTGGCGATCATATCAAGGGATTGTACCGTTCCTTGCAGTTGAAAATATTGGTGAAACTTATCCGTTAGGCGCAGTTCATAGGAGCGGCCATCAGAGGATTTGCGGCGACGGACTAATCCCAGTTCCATGAGGTCTTTGACTTGTTGATAGGCGCCTGAGCCACGCAGCTCCACGAGATCCGACTGAAGCAACGGCTGCTTGATGGCGATCGCCGCCAGAGTGCGTTGGGCCCCCAGTCCCAGTTCCGCTGGCACCAACTCTAACATCACATCTTGGAAACTTTCCCGCAGTTGCAAGCTATATTGGCCCTTGAGTTCCACAATTTCCAGGGCGCTATCCCGTCGAGCATAATCATCCATCAACTCTAACAGGGCCTCTTGGACTTGGGGGCGATCGCAGCCAGCACAGTCGGCCAACTGGCTCAAGGTCAGGGCTTGTCCCTTAAGATACAAAATGGCTTCTAATACGGTAGCTAAGCGCCGCTGGGGCTGTTTTTTCGGTGACGTCATAGGGTTCGCTAAGGGCCAGAGTTTCACAAAACTGCCGTGATTGTCGATTATAGTCCGTCTGCCGCCCATCGACGACATCTCGGGTTGTGACTCAGCAGCCGAAGTGAGGGGTTTGGCCTCACTCTTGCATCTTGAAGTATTACGATTGTTCTTCGCCCGGTAAAACCTCAAAACTCTCGCGCCCGTGAATGCGATAGAAGAAAAAGTCTGAATCTAGGGTTAGAATTTGGCGGTAGCCGGTTTGTTCTGCCAGGAGAACAAGGCTGGCATCGGCAAAGTCCATCGGGCGATCGCGATACTGTTCCATCAGTTCCAGAAGTCTTGGTATGAGGTCGGGGGCGATCGCATAGGTGACGAACAAACCTTCGAGGAGTAAGTCGCCCACCCTTTTTTGCATCGCCCAACCCCCGCGACGGGACGTGAGGTACATGGCTTCAGCCAAGCAAGGCCAAGTCGTAATCAGGGGTTGTGCGTAACGTGAAATTGATCGTTTGTAGAGACTGTGTTGAGGTTGGGTGGGATCAACGAGACAGAACAGTATGCCGGTCTCACCAATAATCATAGTTCTAAGCCTTGTTGGCGATATTTTTCAACAATCATCTCTTCAATTTCAGATTTGCTCGGCTTTACGGTGGCACGATCAATGGTCGGTTCTATATTTTCTAAGTCTTGGAACCATTTTGCCCAGGCAACACCATAGTCGCGATCGGAATCGGGCTGTTCAGGTGTCGTTTGCTGTCCCTCGATCGCCGCCTCTCCATCAATTTCTTCATGGCGATCGCGGTGTTCGTGTTCTTCGAGGAGCACTAAGGCAGCACGCACAACGTCAACAGCAGACGAATACTGTCCGTTTTCTAATTGATTTTGGATAATCTGTTCGAGTTCGCGGGGAAGGATGATGTTCATGGCTTTTTTATCCGGTAGTTTGGAAGGGGCGATCGCCGCCAACTATTTCAATTATAGGAGGGGGACAGAGTTCGCTATAGGCCAGAGTTTCCCGGCAACAACAATCAGGACGTACCGGAGAGTACGCCCTGATGGAGAGGGTTAAGCGACTAACCAGTTAGCGGTTCGTCCGAGTAAGTAATACCGCTTGACTGTCGCTGAGGGTGAGGGTTCGTAAATCGCTAATCTCTAACCCCGGCGAGGTGAGGGCAATCTCCCACTCCTCTAAATCCAGTTGTAGCCAATCGGCTAGAGTGACCGTGAGGGGGTCGCCGCCCATGTGAGTGGCGATCGCCACCTGTTCCGTCTCATCAGGACTGGTGCGCAGTCCGTAATAGAGGGTTGCCGTCTCTTCATCAATATGATTGAAGCGATCGCGGGCGCCCAAATTGTCCCGTAACCAGGGACGATCTAAGCGGAACTGACGCAGTTGCCGATTATAGGCCGTCTGTTTTGGATCTAGGAATTGCTCATGTTTCCAAACATTACAGATTTCATGGGCATCTTCCATAAAATTCGTGGCGAACTCCTTGAGTTTGCCCACATCCAACTCTTGCAGAATCGGCGATTTTTCAGGCACATTCAGCTTCTGCCATTGGGCCGCCGAAGTCAGAGTTTTGGCTTCCTCCTGGGCCTCAGGAGAATTTGACGTGGGTCCTAAATGGCGCTGGCAAATTTGAGCCACCTCATCGAGGTCATAATCCGTCTCCTCAATGGCATGTTGCAAGCCGCGCATAAACTGCCGCAACTCGGCCACTTTCTTGAATCCCATCCGCTTGAGACGAGGAAAGATGCCCGACAAATCATATACATCGGGTTCCACTTGCCAATCGAGGAATCCTGTTTCCTCTGCGACCACCTTCACCCCATAGCGCTCGTCGGTGTTGCGTAAAAAGCCCCAAGGCGCGCGCATGGTGCAGTTAATAAAGTCCATAGGCAGTCCCGGACTAAACCCATACACCAACATAGTAATCGCCGGATTATCATAGGCATTATTAATCACCTCCGGCAAGGTTTTACCCAAATTCCAGTTAATGGGCATATCGGCTTCCACCTGTGTTCCCCGCCGTAGGGTGTCGTGGTTTCCGCAACCGGTAATCCAGTTAGACCCCACTTGCATCACTTCACAGACACGCTTCCATTTACGACTCCAGAACTTCTTCAAACCGGGAGTATTGTGGGCAAAGACCAACGGCCCCCATTGGAAACTTTCCGGCAAAAATTCAATAATGTCTCGATAGGTGGAAATCTCTTCCCAACCTTCATCGGGCCAGGGCCGCCCATCTTCAAAAATGGTGAAGGGGTAGCGACAACTGCCGGCAATCTCTTGGGGAACTTGGTCCATCTCTTGCAGATAGACATCATCGTATTCCACCCGCCCGGACATGGGATTAAAGTATTTAAAGTCCTGGGCACCATCAACGCGAATCCCGTCCACGCCGGTGTCTGACTTGCGACGCTGCATCTCCAGTAGAATTGCCCGCACCCCTGGATTCTGGTGGTTCACATCCTGGCCATACATATTAGGGCCTTTCAAGAAGCGACCATTGAGAAGATTGAGGGCTTGGTTATCAGCGTGACCATAGACGATATCGTAAATCACCTGAATCGGTCCGGTGGAGAAGTTATGGAGAGTTTCAACAAACTCCACTACTTCATCAGGCCGCTGGGTTTCTAAGACAGAGGGGTTGGTGGCGGCCATGCCAAAAATGACGATGTCATAGCCCCAGTTTTCTGTGTCAGGTTTCTTGAGTTGAACCTGAATTTCGTCCGCCTCATGTTCAATGGATTCACTGTCCGGGTCCATGTGCAGACGGTCTTCATCCCCACAGAAAAAGAAGCCATGACCATGTTCTCGATGACCGAGATATTCAACGGTGGGTTCGATGGGGAGGAGTTGCACCGCTTCATAGCCGACATAGTTTTCTTCGGCCGGGGTGAGCGGTTCTCCGTTGGCGAGTTTATCGGAAATCTGCTGAAATAGTTGCGTTAACCCCGAGAGATAGCCATTGGGCGAGGCCGTGTTGACGTGAAGCTGCAAGATGTTGGTGGGGGGCTTCACTTTGACGGGGCTACCATCGTCCGTGCGGAATTGTTCGAAATAGGCGGCATCGCGGCGATCGCGGTGGAGTTTATCGCGATCGTACACCTCTGCGGGGGCATAAACCCCATAGGGCAGAGAATCGGCCAAGAAATCGCCAATGGTACGAATCTCGTTTTCATGATCGAGATATCGCAGCCAATAGAAGGAACCGAAGTGGTCAGCATCGCCGGCTTTCATCCCCGACAAGACCCCCCACATATATTCGCCATCCCGGTGTAAGTTCACATACTCGCGACGGAACTTAACGGTTTGTAAATTTTCACTGGGATGAATGTCGTTGAGGGGGGTGAAGATTTCCAGATAGATATTTTTCGGTTGAATCTCCCCAGGACTGAGTTCGGGAACCCAGAAGCCAATTTCTGTCAAGCCATCGGGACGATAGTAGGCCCCTAAACGGCGCGCAATCTGTTGGGATTTGTGAAAAATCGTTTCATCAGAGGCTTGAACCCCCTGCACCCAATCCAGAAGTTTTTGGGTTTCATCGGCAACGAGGGTAATTTCGGCCGCGCGACGAGTGGTTGTAACCATAAGTGCTTATTGTGAGGTAATTGTTCAAGGATTGCTTTCAAGGATTGCCTAGCGAAAGACAATTTGCTGTCAGTGCCGGACATCATCACGGCGATGATGCCCGCACTTCGATTAGGCATCAGGCTTATATTTAAAGACCATGACACTCAACGGGGGTAAACATAGAGGCAGGGCCTGAGTCCATTTCGGGTTCGACCACTCCACAGTGGCTTTCCCGCCACCATTGCCCATGTTGCTGCCGCCGTAGCATTCAGCGTCACTGTTGAAAATCTCTTCATAGAAGCCGGCCTGAGGAACCCCAATCCAATAGTCATGGTGGGGAACCGGGGTGAAGTTACAGACCGTCACCACAAACTCCTCGCTGTCCTTCGCCTGGCGGATAAAGGAGACAATGCTGTTGTCGGCATCATTACAGTCAATCCATTCAAAGCCTTCATCGGAGAAGTCCTGGGTGTAAAGAGCCGGTTGAGCGCGATAGATATGGTTGAGGTCTTTGAAGAACTGCTTGAGTTGTTGATGGGACTCCTGATTGAGCAGATCCCATTGCAGGTCTCCCCAAGCATTCCATTCTTTATGCTGACCAAACTCCATCCCCATAAACATGGTTTTCTTGCCGGGATGGGTAAACATATAGCTGAACAAACAGCGCAAGTTGGCGAATTTCTGCCAATTATCGCCGGGCATCCGATCCCAGAGGCTCCCCTTGCCGTGAACCACCTCATCGTGGGACAACGCCAACATAAAGTTTTCGCTGAAGGCGTACATCAAACTAAAGGTGACGTGGTTGTGGTGGTAGCGGCGATGGATGGGATCTTCGCTGAAGTAGTCCAGCATGTCGTGCATCCAGCCCATGTTCCATTTGAAGTTGAAGCCCAAGCCACCGAGATAGGTGGGCCGGGAAACCAGGGGCCAGGCGGTGGATTCTTCGGCGATGGAGAGGATACCGGGATAGTAGCCGAAGATGAGATAGTTCAGTTGCCGTAGGAAGTCAGCGGCTTCGAGGTTCTCATGGCCGCCGAAGCGGTTGGGAACCCACTCGCCATCTTTGCGGTTGTAGTCGAGGTACAGCATCGAGGCCACGGCATCGACGCGAATGCCATCGATGTGGTACTTGTCGAACCAAAACAGGGCGTTGGAGACGAGGAAGTTACGAATCGACGCGAATGCCATCGATGTGGTACTTGTCGAACCAAAACAGGGCGTTGGAGACGAGGAAGTTACGAACTTCATTGCGGCTGTAGTTGAAGACGTAGGTTCCCCATTCTTTATGTTCGCCTTTGCGGGGGTCTTCATGTTTCATTGCGGCTGTAGTTGAAGACGTAGGTTCCCCATTCTTTATGTTCGCCTTTGCGGGGGTCTTCATGTTCATAGAGGTGGGTTCCGTCGAAGTAGGCCAGGCCATGGCTATCTTTGGGAAAGTGACCGGGAACCCAATCGACGATGACGCCGATGTCGTTGGCGTGACATTGGTCGACAAAGTACATGAAGTCCTCGGGACTGCCGAAGCGGGAGGTGGGGGCAAAGTAGCCAGCCACTTGATACCCCCAGGAGCCATCATAGGGATGTTCGGCGATGGGGAGGAGTTCGATGTGGGTGTAGCCGAGATCTTTGACGTAGGGGATGAGTTTTTCGGCCAGTTCTCGGTAGGTGAGGAAGCGTCCTTCAGGCTTTTCTGAGACACGGACGACCTCGCCTTTGTCGGGGGGATGTTCTGCCCCGGTATGCAGCCAGGACCCGGCATGAAGTTCATAGACGGAGATGGGCTGGTCGTGGGGATCACTTTGACGGCGTTCTTGTATCCAGCCGTCATCGTTCCAGTTGTACTGGTCTAAGTCTACGACTTTGGAGGCGGTGTCGGGCCGCACTTGTTGGGCAAAGCCGTAGGGGTCGGATTTGAGATACATGTGCCCTTGGGGGTTTTTAATCTCGTATTTATAGAGGGTTCCCGAGGGGAGTTGGGGAATGAACAGTTCCCAAATACCGCTTTCGGTGCGCTCCATCTGGTCTTTGCGACCGTCCCATTCGTTGAAGTCGC
The DNA here is from genome assembly GCF_009846485.1 of Sodalinema gerasimenkoae IPPAS B-353. GTDB lineage: Bacteria > Cyanobacteriota > Cyanobacteriia > Cyanobacteriales > Geitlerinemataceae > Sodalinema > Sodalinema gerasimenkoae. The sequence goes on along the minus strand of NZ_ML776472.1, from coordinate 709,213 downwards.
CAACGATGGAGACGTTGCGGGCGTTGGGGGCCCAGACGGCAAAGTAGACCCCGGCAATGCCGTTGATTTCGGTGGGATGAGCGCCGAGTTTTTCGTAGATGCGATGGTGGTTGCCTTCGGCGAAGAGGTAGCGGTCAAATTCCGTCAGTTTAGGGGAACGGAAGGCGTAGGGGTCGTAGAAGACTCGTTCGCGATCGCCCTCTTTGACTTTCAGTTGATAGTTTTTTAGCTCGGCGGCCTGAATCTCGCATTCGAAGAAGTTGGGATGATGCACGCTGTGCATGGGGTAACTATCCCGCTCCTCAGGGCGAATCACCCAGGCAGCGTCAGCTTTGGGAAGGTACGCTCGCACGACCCAGGCACTTTTACCGTTGTTGTCGGAAAGCTTGTGAGAGCCTAAAATCTCAAAGGGATTTTGGTGTTGATTGTTCGCAATTTTTTCGATTTGTTCGGGAGCAACTATAGTCATAATTTCGTGATTGGTTGAACAATTAAAGCTGTGCCAAATACCGTCTATACGGTAAACTTAGCTGTCCTGGATAACGTTGCTAAGACAGCTCTAATAAAATCTAAAAATGTCGATTCATGACATTATCTCTCTTGAATTATCCTTAAAAAAAGGTAAACGATGGAATCGGCCTAAATCCTGAACCACTGCGGCAGCCAGCCACCAGCCACAGTCCCAATTTCAGAGGCTGAGTTCATCGCTAGCACGAAGATACAGGGCGTTGGAAAGACCGAGGCGATCGAACCTATTGGTTTTGACGTTTTCAGTTTGCTGGGTTCTTGTCAAGTCAAAACGACATCAAAATGGAGAATCTTAAGCTAAATTTTAGGTTTGCCTCGGTCCGGCTAAAAGGAGGCCGGGCTACTGTCAACTTGCCACATTCAGAAGAGGTTTACCTCTATCAAGAGGTAGAGTTCGTTGAAGATTGTTGTTCGATACAATCATAGACTTCTTCAACTTTCTCGATGGTTTCCTCAGGATCTTGTTCAGCGGAGCGCTGTACGTAGTTGATTTTCACTTCTTGTAAGACGTTGGAAATTAGGCTCTGTAATTCATCGAGGGTGGCTTGATCTTGCAGTTCCTGGCGCAGTGCATTCTGGAATTGGTCGGTGAGGTCGTCAAAGCGTTCTCGTCCCAATTCGTCGGCGTAGGCGTTGGCTAGGGTTTCGCAGGTGGCGTTGGCCAGGTAGTTTGCCAGTTGATCGGTGACGTCTTTGGGAAGATGTCCTAAGGCGGGGACTTTCTCCACCAGTTCCATGAAGGTAGATTCTCGCAAGGCTTCAGAGAGGGAATGGTTGAGGAGGGATTTGATTTCGGGTTGTACTTGGGGGAGAACTTTATAGATGGTGAGCTGTAGGAGGCGATCGCTGATGACTTGCATACTATTCACATCCCCCACTGCGACATAGTCAGAAGGATTCAACAACCCTCGGGCGATATCGCCATTTTCAACCGCTTCTTGGAGTTGGTTCAGGGTGCGAATGGTGACAAACTCGGAGATATGATCCGATAAATAAATCGCCGGTTCATGAATCATCTGAGAGAGGATATATTCGATGTTGGCCACTTTCCCCTGGTGAAGCCGAACCGTGACGGGCAAAATTCGCAGCCAACGCCAAACGGGGATAAAGAGAAACCAGTCATACCAACGCCGTAACATGGCATCAAACCAGGTAAGGCCCACGCGACGACGGGAGGCAATCAGGGTCAGAACCAGAAATTCTAGGGCGAAAAAGCCGATAAACCAGATATCAATCCGCCAGTAAGCGTCGTAGGGTTGTCCGTTATCGTCGATTTGTCGGTAGTAGTTGGTGGCAAGCAGGGGAATGATTTTAGTCTGAAAGAAGTTGAGTTCGCTGAGGAGATCCTGCGATCGCAAATACTCAGGACTCCAAAACTGACGAAAGGCGACTTTGACGGAATCCTGCCCTAGGCGATCGGTGATGCGACGCTGTAATTTGGCGAAGGTGCTAAATTTACCGGAGGCGATGAAGGGATTTTCATCGATGAGCGCCTCACTCTGCTGTCTGAGGCGTTGCAGAGACTGTTGCACATCGGGGGAGTCGAGTCCTGTGGGAACTTGCGTGAGGAGATGCTCAAAATTACGTCGGTATTGCTCGGTTTGAGGGTGGGGTTCAATGCCTTTGACGGGGTCATACAGTTGCACGACTTGGGGAACGTAACGCAGATAAATATCCCGTAAGGGGACATAACTGGCATTAAATAGGGCCAAAATGAGATTCAGTAGGGCAAGAACAGCCGTACATTTGATCCAAATCGACATCCACCGCTTGTCTGGAAGAAGAGGGGTGTTCATAACAATGAAAGGTTTAACGAACTCGTGTAATGTCGATGATATCGCGGCTTCTCGTGAAGGAACCTACAAATAAAGTAAGTGGAGACACGACGGATCGCATCTCCACTTAAGGGAGTGTTGAGAGATTCCTAACAGGGAACCCTAAATTAGGGGTGGACTAGATAGCGCCGGGGCCTTTGCCACGTTCATCGCGGCCGGCTTCGAGTTTTCCCGCTTCGCTGGTGTTGTTAACGGTTTTGAGTTCCTGGGCCCGTTCAGCTTTGAGGGCCTGTTCTTTTTCCCGCAAGTCACCGGGTTCTTCGTAGTACATTTCCGGTTCGACGGCGTAGTTGTTGGCCATGCCCTCGCGGTCTACTGTGTAGCCCTTGGTGGTGTCAATATGACCCTGATTCGGGTCTCTGGAGGGTTTAGGGGTTTTCTTGAAGTTCTCCCCTTCTTGTTCCATGCGATCGCTCACTTCAGAAGGAGTGATATGGGGATCATAGTTGGGGGCTTGCGGGTCAATGTTTTGGTTGATAGGCATAGGGTAAAGACTCCTATAGATGGTCTAGGTTTACAAGGGTTGGTCTGAGACCCCACTTGGGGAAATGTCAGAGCCAGAAAAAAAGGGTTAGAGTGTTATTGGGTATCAATATCAGGAACGATATCGGGACGCTCCTTGTCTTCCCAACCGGGCGGACGTTTGGAGTTGTACCAGGCTAGAGAGCCTAGGGTAACCGCCGCAATAAAGCCGACGACTCCCACAATGATGCCTGAGATGGGATAGGAAAAGGCTTGTTCAGCGCCAGTGGTTAAGAAGTAAGTCATAGGTAAGTTGGGGTTAAGGTCTCGTGTTTCGGTTTTGTGTTCACCGTTACAAACCATAGTAGTGGCGGAACATGGCTGAGTACATCTACCTAGAAGTAGAGGTTATGCCATGAAGTAGACGTTATGAGATTGGGACACTCACTCTTTAGTTAGAGTTTTGGGGTAACCGCAGGTCTTGGGTTAAAGTAACGGGGTCGGATGATGTCAGCAGGCGACTGGGGAGAAATCCGGCGATCGCACCCAACCCTTGGTTTGGCCTGGCGGCCTCGTTTAAAGACTATCCATGACTGCTATTCTGCAAGAAATTCAAACCCGTCTGATTCAACTCATCGGTGAGGCATTTCAGTTACTGCCGGCCATTGTCGTGGCGTTGCTGATTCTCGCCTTGACAAAGTGGGGCGCTAAAAACTTTCAACGGGTGGTTCATAAAGGGTCGAGCCGTCTGTTGCGGAGTCGTTCCTTACAGTCGTTGGTGTCGCAAATCAGTTATGTTGCGGCGTGGGTGGTGGGGATTCTAGCAGCGGCGGTGATTGCCTTTCCCAACTTGGGGTTAGGGGATATTATCGCCCTACTAGGGTTAGGGTCTGTTGCCATTGGTTTTGCGTTCCAGGATATCTTCAAGAATTTCCTGGCTGGAGTCCTACTGTTATTGCAAGAACCGTTTGAACTCCATGATCAGATTATTGTGGGAGAGTTCGAGGGCATTATTGAAGAGGTGGCAATTCGCTCAACCCAAATTCGCACCTATCGCGGTGAGCGGGTATTGATTCCTAACTCGATTGTGTTTACCAGTCCTGTGACAGTATTGACGGCGTTTTCGTCCCGTCGGACCGATTTAGCGATTGGGGTGGACTACAATACCCCTTTGCCCATGGCGGTTCAGGTGTTAAAAGAGGCCCTAAACGGAGTTGAGGGGGTTATGGCTGAACCCGATGTAGAAGTGGATGTGGTGGGGTTTGGTGATAGTTCCATTGATTTGTTGGTACGCTATTGGACGTTACCGCAACGGATTGAAGTGCGGAGAGCCCAAACACGAGTGATGATGGCGCTCAAGGCGGCCTGCGATCGCGCGGACATCAGTATTCCCTATCCGATTCGCACGGTGTATCACTATGATCAGCGGGAGTTTAATGAGTTATTTTCCCGTTCAGAACATCAGAATTAGAACTGTCTTAAACCTGAAGAATCGGTAGGGTGCTGTTCCGGCATCAATCAATCTCAAACCTTGAACAACTCGATAGAACTGGCCGGAACGCACCGCCCCCGGCAATCCCCCGCCAGGCCCCAATTATCACTTGAGATAGGCCACCGTCACCCCCGCGCCGCCTTCTTTCTGTGCGGCCAACTCGAAGTTTTTAATATGCGGCGATCGCCCCAAAATCTCATGAACCCCCTGGCGTAACTTGCCGGTTCCCTTGCCATGAATAATCCACAAGGCCCCCCCAACCGGAACCGCTTGGGCGATCGCCTCCTCCAAACGAGGTTCCGCCTCATGTACCCGGCTCCCCCGCACATCTAGGGTGTTGGTAGAGGTACGCACAAGAGGAGCGGTTTTCACCGTTGCGGCTGGGGCCGCCGTCTGACTGGATTTTTGAGGGTTGGCCTTCGCTTTCGGCTGAGGCAGATCCGGTTTTTCCCCAGACAGGGATTCCACATCTGCTAGGGGAACCTCCATCTTCATCAACCCGAAGCGCACCGTTAACTCTCCCTCTTTCTCAATGGCTAAGACTTCCGCCGTTTGCCCCAAACGAGGAATGCGCACGCGATCGCCCACCTTCGGGGCAAATCCCGGTTTCGGTTTCGGCGGTTTCGAGGCACTGGGGAGTCGTTGTTGACGAATCCGTTCCATGGCCTCGGTGGCTTTCTGGGCATCCTGAGCCGTTGCATGGCCCTGCTGTAGCCGGCGAATCACCTTGGCAATCTCTTCTTTCGCCTCATCAATAGCCGCCTGAACCGCCTGTTCCTGTTGCAGTTTCAGGTTTTCCTCCCGACGGCGTAACTGTTCGGCTTTCTCGCTAATCTCCTGATTTAACCGTTCCGCCTGGGCCACAATTTGACTGGCTTCATCGGCTTTCGTCTCCTGTCGCCGTCGTTGTGCCTCTAACTCGGCGATGGTTTCATTCACATCGACGCTAATGCCGGAACGGATATAGCTCTGGGCTAAATCCACCACCTCCGAGGATAATCCTAAACGACGAGCAATCTGCATGGCATTAGAACGGCCCGGAATTCCCCATAAGAGGCGATAGGTGGGCGATAAACTCTCATCGTCAAACTCCACGGAGGCGTTCTCAAAGCGGGCATCCTCATATTTTAAGGTCTTTAACTCCCCGAAGTGAGTGGTGGCCACCGTCAAACGGGCGCGATCGCTCAGATGTTGCAAGAGGGCGATCGCCAACGCACTCCCTTCAGAGGGATCGGTTCCCGCCCCCACTTCATCCAATAACACTAAGGCATTTTCATCATCCGCCACGGCCTCTAAAATGCGACTAATGCGGCGCACATGGCCCGAAAACGTCGATAAACTCTGTTCAATAGATTGTTCATCGCCAATATCGGCCAAGACTTGGGAAAACCAGGGCAGTTCCACCGGTTCCCGCGCCGGAATAAACAACCCCACTTTGGCCATCAACATGGCCAAGCCGAGGGTTTTCAGGGTGACGGTTTTACCCCCTGTATTGGGCCCCGTAATCGTCACCACGCGAATCGCTGGCGACATGGAGACGTTAATGGGAACCACTGCATTCCCCTGTTCATGCTTTTCTTGCCAAACCAGGAGGGGATGACGCAGTTGACGCAGTTCCGTGGCTTGCGTGGCTTCAACAAAGCGGGGTGGATTGGCTTCTAACCAGATGCTATAGCGGGCGCGGGCGTTGGCTAAATCCAGTTGGGTGACGATCGCCAACAATCGCTCTAAATCGGGAATCACCTCGGCGATGCTTTGGCTGAGTCTCCGTAACACCACTTCCTCGGCGTTTTTCTCTTGCCGTTGCAGGGTTCGCAGGGTGTTGTTTTCGTTGACGATCGCCCGAGGTTCGATATACAGAGTGGCCCCAGTGGCGGAACTGTCATGGACAATTCCTGGGATTTTCTCCTTCTGGGGGGCTTTGACGGGCAAGACAAAGCGATCGCCGCGACTGGTGATGAGATGTTCTTGTAGGGCGCTTCCCTGACGCTGAATGATGCGATTGAGGGTTTGATAGATGCGATCGCGCACCTGTTTGAGTTGCCGTCGGATGCCTTCGAGTTGGGGGCTGGCGCGATCGGCGACATCCCCTCGTTCGTCGATGCAATGATGAATCTCTTGTTCTAACTCGGGATAGGTGCGTAACTCCGACACCAACTCTCGTAAAACCGGAACCTCTAATTCAGTATTATCAATGACTCGCCGCAGTTGTCGCGCCCCGGAGAGGGTGGTGGCGACGTTCAGGAGTTCCTCTCCCTGCAACATCCCGCCAATCTCGGCCCGTTCTAGGGCTTCCCATATGTCACGAATACCGCCAAACGTCAATCCAGTTTGGGGATTCATTTCTAAGGCATAGGCTTCCTGGGTTTGTTGCAGAAGCTGTTGGCTCTGTTGGCGATCGCCGGGGATAGCCAGTTGTCGAGCGGCGATCGCCCCGATTTTCGTGGCGGCGAAGGTGGACAGATGTTGGCATACCCGTTGCCATTCCAGGAGATTGAGGGTTTCTTCGCGAATCAAGATCAGCTTGGGTGGGGGATGACGGTAGTGGTCTTGTTATTCTATCGAGAATTGCGGCAGTTCAACAATGGCTGCAACAATGGCGGGGCCAGGGCTGGATTATCCCAATTTTAGCCAATTCCAGAGCGTTCCCAAGCTGAGGTTGAGGGATTGGGCAAACTCCGGGGTGGGCAGGAGATCGCCCTCCTGTTCAATGGAGATGATACGGCGATCGCCATCAAAGACTTGCACGAGTCGTTCCTTGGCATCAATCAACCAACCCATCTCAGTGTTATGTTCCAAACAATAGAGGATATTACTGGCGACACGAGTCGAAGATTCTTCAGGACTTAAAATTTCAATCGTCCAATCTGGCGCGGCGTTAAAGCGATCGCCAATCTCGCCGTTTTCCGTTAGGGGAATCCTGGGCCAGCGAAAGACGGCGATATCGGGAACTAGGGAGCGATCGCCAAAGCTACAACGCAATTCTGGCAAGGCTAAGGCCATCTTCTCCGGTTCTGTCACAGCATTGATCGCGGTAATAAGTTTTTGCTGGATACGGCTGTGACGACCTTGTAGCATGGGTTTGGGGATAATTTTTCCCTGGCTATATTCCCGATAGGGTTTGCGTTCGGGTTGTTGCAAAAACGCTTCTAAGGAGAGACTGGGGGCGATCGCCGTCATGGGTTAACCTCCTTTCACCGCTTCAAACAACGCCGAATAGTCTGAATCCGCCAATCCCTGGGCGATCGCCTGTTCGACAACCTGCGACACCGCCTGACTCAACTTGGCATCAATCCCCATTTTTTCGGCTTCGCGGCTAAATAGATTCATATCCTTGAGTAAATGTTTACTAGGGAAATTAGGATTTTCATAATTCCCCGCTATCATCCGCGAGAGTTTCTTGTCAAAGGTAGGGGCATACAACGCACTTTGGCGGACAATCTCCATAAAGGCCTCAATCTCAATTCCCTGCTGACGAACCATAGCCAAACTTCCAGCAAATGCCGTTGTCAGGGAACCAATCAGTTGATTCATGGCCAATTTAACAGCGGAACCAGTACCAACCTCTCCCAGCAAAACTGGCTCTTTGCCAAACACTTGTAAAACAGGCAACCATTGCTCAAACAAGCTCGGAGTTGCCCCTACCATCACCAATAATTCGCCGGTTTTGACTTGAGGAATACTTCCCAACACCGGAGCTTCGAGATACGCCCCTCCCGCCGCTTCAATGTCGTGTTGTAGGGTTTGACTTTCACTGGGGGCAATGGTTGCCATTTGGATTAAGGTTTTGGCCGTCCATTGGGCTTTGGCTGTGTCGCTGAGGAGCGTTTCGCGAATGGCCTCGGCATTGGTAAGCATGGTGATGAGACAATCCGCCTCTTGGAGAACTTCGACGGGAGAGGTAGTGATCGCGCCCCCAGCGGCTTTGATGGGGTCTAGTTTGGCGGCGGTACGGTTATAGGCGATAATTTCATAGTTGGATTCTAGTAGTTTGAGGGCCATGGGTTGCCCCATTAAACCGGTTCCTAAAATGCCAATTTTCATGATTTTTGTTACTCCTTGAATTATGATAATAATTATTCCATAGCGAGCGGTGCGTTCTGGCAAGTTTAACTGGCAATTTCAAAGTTTACAATGATGTTGAGCCAGGACGCACCCTTGTATATTGAGAAACATAGTAGACCGCCGCACCCTAGGTCGGAAAAGGCCGCTTGGTAGCATGGGTCACTACAAGGTAATCTTCTCGACTGAACTCGAACAGTCGCCTGGGTCAAGGACGTCCGAAATTTCGGTTCATCCCAAAGACCGTATCAGGCAAGGATGAGTGAAATTGAGAAGATGTCTTGTTCATCTTAACAGAGCTAATTTAGGAGAACCTATCATGTCAAAGACACCTCAGTGGATCGGAGTTGACGTGAGTCAACAGACTCTGGATGTTTACATTCGTCCATTGGGAAAAGCCATCCAAATCCCCAACAGCCCGACCCAAATTGCCCAACTCGTCGAGTCTTGGCAAAACGAGCGGATCGAGCGAGTTGTGGTCGAAGCGACTGGGAAACTAGAAAGGGAACTGGTCATTCAATTACAAGAGGCCGAGTTCCCCGTTTCAGTCATCAATCCCCGCCAAGGTCGAGATTTTGCCAAAGCTACTGGTCGTTTAGCTAAAACTGACGCGATTGATGCTCAAACATTGGCGTATTATGGCGAAGCCCTAAAGCCCCCGGTTCTAGCATCGAGCTCGGCTGAGACTCGTCAACTACAAGAGTTAACGAGTCGCCGGCGTCAGCTCATTGAGATGCAAACGGCTGAGAAAAATCGTTGTCGTCGCGCACGTGGCAAGGCTTTGGTGGATATCGAGGCTCACCTAGACTATCTCAGGGGACGTCTCGAACAACTCAACGCCGAGATTGAGGAATTGACTCAGAATTGTGCGGAATGGTCATCAAAAGTCGAATTACTTAAAACCATGCCCGGCATCGGTCAAGCGATTGCCACTACCTTGGTTTCTGACCTACCCGAACTGGGTCAACTCAGTGCCAAGAAAATTGCTCGCTTGGTCGGTGTAGCACCCCTGAATTTTGACAGTGGCAAGTACAAAGGTCAACGAAGAATTCAAGGAGGTCGGGCACCGGTCCGAGCAATTTTGTACATGGGGGCGGTTGTGGCCATGCGATATAATCCAGCTATTAAAGTTTTTTACGAACGCCTCGTCAAAAAAGGCAAGCCGAAAAAACTAGCTTTAACAGCCTGTCTGCGTAAACTTCTGGTCATGTTGAATGCGATGGTTCGAGATCATCGACCCTGGCAGTATTCAGAAAGCCCAGCAGCTCGTCCTTAGCCACCTTTGAATACTTTGACAATTGAGGCAGTAACAGAAGCCAAGCCGTTAACTGCCTAGGATTTTGCTGCTCTTTAAAGCAGCCCCTTGACTCAAGAGCTAGATTATGCACCCAAACACGTTATCCTTGACAATTAAGACAGTCGCTACCCCTGTGGTAGGGCGACCACAAGGGTACGCCCCTACTATTGCCTTCTCCTACCGATATCCTGCTAGGCGATCGTCAATGCTCACCGGACCAGCACCAGAATAGAGAGTCATCATTAACCCTCCTAACAACCCTAGATTTTTAAAGAAGTTAGTTGTTTCTGTCGGGTCAGTTGGATTATGAAAAATAAAGCTAGTGGGGACAATAAAAATAATGAGTAAGATAACTCCAATTCGAGTCTTATAGCCCAAAATCAACGATAAGCTTCCCAAGATTTGAAAGACAATCGTTCCCACTAGCAACACTTGGGGAAAGGGTAATCCGGCGTTCTCCATCATGGTCGCAACTCCGGCAAAGCCAAAGATTTTAGAAATGCCAGCTCGCAGAAAAATGACCGCTAAAAAAAAGCGAGCAACCACAGGGATGTAATTCATGGACTGAACTCCTTATAATGAATCATAAACAAATTGATCCTTGCTACCTGACTTAAATCTTCACGGCCATGGGAATTTTAAAAGACCGCGATCGCAGCAAACTCGATAGCAGCGATGATGCTCGATTCTACGAAATGCCACGCTTCGTCACCCATGTGGATGAGAGCTTCATTGACCAACTGACGCAATTGTATCGCGATCGCCTGCACGCCAACAGCCACATCCTCGACCTGATGAGTAGCTGGGTGTCCCATCTTCCCGAGGATATCCCCTTTGGCCATGTGGAGGGCCATGGCATGAACGAGGCGGAACTGGCCAAAAATCCCCAATTAGACCATTACATCATCCAGAACCTCAACCATAATCCTAAACTCCCCTATGCCGATGAGCAGTTTGATGCTGTCCTCAACGCCGTCTCCATTCAGTATCTGCAACATCCCGAGGAGGTTTTTGCCGAAATCCACCGCATCCTCAAACCCGGCGGATTGGCCATCATCAGCTTCTCCAACCGGATGTTTTACCAAAAAGCCATTCAAGCTTGGCGAGAGGGAACCGATGCCAGCCGAGTGGAACTGGTGAAACGCTATTTCCAAGCCGTTCCCGGTTTTGCCGAACCCGAGGTGATTGCCAAAACCTCCAACGTTCCCGCCGTCCTACAAATGATGGGATTTGCGGGGGCTGATCCCTTTTATGTGGTCATTGGGGAGAAAACCCTGGTCAAATTAGCGTGAACCGGCTTGACTCTCCTTAAAAGGGTTGCCATTCGAGCTGAAAATAGAGTTCCTGACGCTGGAAGACATCGCGATTTTCCTGTTCTTGGACATTGATTAGAGGAATCCCCCAATCCAGTTTGGCCGAAAAGCGATCGCCCAACCCCAACTGAAGCCCCAAGCCCACAGAGGCTAGAGTGTTTCTATCAAAGCTAGAGCCGCCCTGACTCCAAACCGTCCCCACATCCACAAAGGGTCGCAGTTCCAAGCGATTCTCGCCAGCATTCGCCGTCCAGATGGGGAACCGGACTTCTGCCGAGGCGAACAGGCCACTATCAGCCAAGAGAAAGTCTTGGCTATAGCCCCGTACACTAAAGTTCCCCCCTAAGCCGAAGCGTTCTAGGGGAACCATGGATGTGGCCGACAGTTGCACATCAGAACGCAATAACAGAGAGGTTCCGTCGGCGGCCAGCAGGCGGAGATATTGTGCTTGTCCTCGCCAGTTAAAGAAACGACCGTCCGGTTCACGGCTATTAATGGTGTCATTGCTGAAAATAGGAATTCCCCAGTTGAACTGCGATCGCGCCGCCAAGACTTCCTGAGATCCCCGTTGTGTCCATTCCTGGAAAAACCGGAACACCGATAGACGAGTTTCCCCCCTCTCATTGGCCCCCACCGAGAGAGGAAAGGGTTCCTCTAATAGCGAGGTTTCACTTTCCCGGCGGGAGAACGTCAGGCCCAGGGCAAATTCCTCTCCTGGACTACGATGAAGCGGTTGACGATAGGTGAGTTCAAAATCCCGAGAGTCAGCGGTGAGATTCAACTCATCAAACGGACGTTCAATAATTTCACTCCCAGTCACCCGAACCGAGGTTTCCAGGGTTCCATTGCGGGGATTGATGGGGAGACGGTAGCCAGCTTGCAGTTCATGGCTTCCCTCAGTGCCACTGTAACTCAGGCGAGCGCGATCGCCCCAGCCGGTCAAGTTGGCTTCGCGGAGTTCCACCGTACCGCGATAGGCCCCCACCGTGGGCGATCGCCCGCTGTCAATCCTCAGCAAGGGACGGAAACTGCGGGCCTCGCTAATCTCCACCTCTAGCAGATTAAATCCTGGACGAGGACTGGCCGAGAGTTCCGCCGAGAGATTCTCAATCAGCGGATCGAGTTGTAACAACTGTAAGGCCTCTAAGAGGTCATCGATATTGAGGGGGGTTTGGGCCGCCAAATTAAGGCGCGATCGCACATATTCCGGGTTCAGACGGCGATCGCCCGTCACCACAATATCCTCTAACGCACCCTCGACGACCTGAATCGTCACAATGCCATCCTCAATCGTCTGAGGTGGGAGTAAGGCCCCGGAGGTAATGTAGCCGCGCTCCACATAGAATTGGGTAATGGCTGAACGAGCTTGCAGCAAATCCGCAAACGACATCTGGCCGATAAACGGTTCCAAGATGGGGGCAAAGTCGTCAGGGGTAAAGCGGGTACTCCCCTCTACACGATAGCCCTGGACCTCCAGAGTGCCATCGAGGCGATCGAGGGATTCATCCGTCTCCGCACCGGGACGGGGGTCTAGCAACTCATCCGGTGGCGGTAATGGCTGAGGATCTCCTACATCCGGGAATGGAGAATCTGGCACAGGACGAACTTGGGCTAGATAAGGAGATTCTGTCGTTTGGCCTTGCCCGCTCTCGGGTCTGACCAGGAGAGTGAACAGAAACATCCCAACCATGGTTATGCACGTTAGAACCGCTCCTGAGGAATCGTGACAATCGCGCTTGTATATGACCATCCGCTAAAAAGAATATCCTGGAAAATATCGGTAAACCGGTTTTAACCCAGATGTCCCGACCCATATTGGGAAAATCGCCCACCAGTCTGGCATATCTTAATGTTTTTTGTCCCCTGGCGAGACAATTTTCCCTAGATTTCCCTCAAGTTTGCGGTGGGTTCTGATCTAAAGGGGGTCTCAAGCCTCCCGCCGAGTCCTCTAGCTGTCCCATGAGGCATCTGCATCGGGCCAATCCTCAAGCCGCAAAACTTAACGAAACCTCCCCGGTCCGGGGTCCCAGGGCAGCCGACCTCTGATACACGTTTAGCCAGACTCAAGAGATGCTGCTCCTGGACATCAACAATCTGGCGAAGGGTCCGGGTTGGAGATTGAGAGCTATCTTGATTGTGACTTCTATCTATGGGAGACTTGACAACGAGCCTGTCAAGTCGCGTTCTCCTGGGTTTCGCTCACTCAAATCCTCAAAACTTTTGATGACAGCTTGACAGCGAAACGTCCGGAAATATCGTAAGATTGTCCGGTGTGGCATTTTCTAGTGAGTGGTAAACCTCCAGAGATGGGAACCACAGGAGAATGCCGAGTTCTCATGTTCAAGGAGCGTTGCTGTCCTCAAACAGGCAGCATTCGTCCCGGTAAAACTGTTAAGAGTTCGTTTACAAAAAATGGGAGCAAGTCCCATCGAACTCGCCTATAAATATCTTTTGGGAGAATAGAATTCGTGGAAAGTACCCTCGGGCTAGAAATTATTGAAGTCGTTGAGCAGGCGGCGATCGCCTCGGCTCACTGGATGGGGAAAGGTGAGAAAAACACCGCCGACCAAGTGGCCGTCGAAGCCATGCGGGAACGCATGAACAAAATCCATATGCGCGGTCGTATCGTCATTGGAGAAGGGGAGCGGGATGATGCCCCCATGCTCTACATTGGCGAAGAAGTGGGCATTTGCACCCAAGAAAACGCCAAACAATTCTGTAACCCCGACGAACTGGTTGAAATCGATATCGCCGTTGATCCTTGCGAAGGAACCAACCTCGTCGCCTATGGACAAAATGGTTCCATGGCAGTGTTGGCGATTTCTGAAAAAGGCGGTTTGTTTGCTGCCCCCGACTTTTACATGAAAAAGTTGGCTGCCCCGGCTGTGGCGAAAAACCATGTGGACATTCGTAAGTCCGCCACGGAAAACCTACGCATCCTGGCTGATTGCATGGATCGTAGCGTTGAAGAACTCGTGGTGGTGGTCATGGATCGTCCCCGTCACAAAGACTTGGTTCAAGAAATCCGCAAGGCTGGCGCGCGCGTGCGTCTGATTAGTGATGGTGATGTGTCCGCCGCCATCTCCTGCGCCTTTTCAGGAACCAACATCCACGCCTTGATGGGCATTGGTGCCGCTCCTGAAGGGGTGATTTCCGCCGCTGCAATGCGCTGTCTGGGGGGTCACTTCCAAGGACAACTCATCTATGACCCCGCCGTGGTGAAAACCGGACTGATTGGTGAGAGCAAAGAAAGCAACCTGGAACGTTTGGCCAGCATGGGCATTGACGACCCCGATAAGGTCTATGATGCTCATGAACTCGCCTGTGGTGAAACCGTCCTGTTCGCCGCCTCTGGGATTACCCCCGGAACCCTCATGGAAGGGGTGCGCTTCTTCCACGGTGGCGCCCGGACTCAGTCCCTGGTCATTTCGAGTCAAAGTAAAACGGCTCGCTTTGTCGATACCGTTCACATGACCGACGAACCCCGCCGCTTGCAACTGAAATAGAGCGCCATTTGACCTGACTCGGGGGTGTTCCCCAGGTTCGCGCTATACTGAAGCCATAGGGGAACCCCTCCGATCCGACTCCAACCCTGATAACAAACTCTTACCAAATCATTATGAATATCGCTGTTGTTGGGCTAAGCCACAAAACAACGCCAGTCGAAATTCGTGAAAAACTGAGTATCCCGGAACCGCAAATTGAGGCAGCGATCGCCCAGCTTTCGAGCTATCCTAATATTGAAGAAGTGGCTCTGCTGAGTACCTGTAACCGCCTCGAAATCTATTTCATTGCCAAAGACACTGAACCTGCGGTTCGAGAAGTGAGCCAGTTCCTAGCGGATCGTTCTCGGATTTATCTGCCCCAATTACGTCCCTATTTGTTTGTCCTGTTACACCAAGATGCGGTCATGCACCTGTTACGGGTTAGCGCTGGCCTGGAGAGTTTAGTCTTAGGTGAAGGGCAAATTTTGGCACAAGTCAAAACCACCCACAAGCTCAGCCAGAAGTACAAAGGGGTGGGACGCGTGCTCAATCAGTTATTTAAACAGTCCATCAGTGCCGGAAAACGAGTTCGCACCGAAACCAGTATTGGAACTGGTGCCGTCTCAATTAGTTCCGCTGCCGTTGAGTTGGCTCAGATGAAGGTCCCCAACTTGGGGAGTCAGCGCCTCTGTGTTCTCGGGGCCGGGAAAATGTCTCGCCTACTGGTGCAACATGCGATCGCCAAAGGGGCCAACAGCCTCACCCTAGTTAACCGCTCCCAAACGCGAGCCGATGAACTAGCCGCCAAGTTCCCCGATGCCAATATTAACGTTCGTCCTTGGGATGAGATGTTGGAGGCGGTCGCCGACTCGGATATGGTTTTCACTGGAACCGGTGCAACGGAGCCAATTCTCCATTGTGATAACTTACGGGCCGTGGCCCCTCCGGGGTTAATGCTCTTTGATATTGCAGTGCCTCGGAACGTTCACGCCAATGTCAGCGAGTTGGAGGAGGTTCAATGCTTCAACGTCGATGACCTCAAAGCGGTGGTGGCCCAAAACCAGGAAAGCCGCCGTCAAATGGCCCTCGAAGCCGAAACTCTCCTAGAAGACGAGTTAGCCAGCTTTGAATCCTGGTGGCGATCGCTCGAAACAGTTCCCACCATCAGCAGCCTGCGCCGCAAAGTTGAAACCATCCGCGAACAGGAACTCGAAAAAGCCCTGTCTCGCCTTGGCGCCGAATTTGCCGAGAAACACCAAGAGGTCATCGAAGCTCTCACCCGAGGGATTGTCAACAAAATCCTACATGACCCCATGGTGCAACTACGGGCCCAACAGGACATTGAAGCCCGCCGTCGAGCCATGAAAACCCTCCATCTTCTGTTTGACTTAGAACTCGAAGAAGAAATCGCTCGCAGTTAACGGACATCCATAGTTCAGAGTCCCGTTCAACAACGGATCGAGACGTTCCCTAGGTGCGTCTCGATTTTTATGAGAATTTTTTGTCCCCAGGGCCAATCGATCCCCCTGTGGCTAGGATAACCCCTGGCAAAATTTGGGCAAACTTTCCCGGATTCGGGGGGGCACTTCAAGTTTTCATAACATAATCCTGAGTTGGTTCGCGTCTTCTTCCCCAAGCGGTAACAAAACCGCCAAATTGGCGATCGCCAACCTCTTAAGCTAAACCGTTAAACCGATTCATTCGCCCAACATTTTGTCTTATGAGTTCATCCATCTCCTCATCGGCCCCTGTCAATGGCCCCTATGACCTTTTCACCCGACGTATCCTACCCCTCCTGCGATCGGTTTATGACGAAGACACGGCACAATCCCTCCTCGATCGCATTTATAACCATTTAGCCCCCCTCCTCAGTGATTCCCTAGATGAGGATTTGGGCAAATGGAGTCAGGATAATATCCTGCTGATTACCTACGGTGACAGCATCCGCCGTGAGGGAGAAAAACCCCTCATTACCCTGGGGCGTTTCCTGCAACGCTATCTCAAAGACACCATCACCGGCGTTCACATCCTTCCCTTTTGCCCCTATAGTTCCGATGATGGCTTTGCGGTGATTGACTATCGAGCCATTAACCCCGAACTGGGAACCTGGGAGGAGATTAAGGCGATCGCCGGTGAGTTTAACTTAATGGTGGATCTCGTCATCAATCACACCTCCAGTGAAAGCGAGTGGTTTCAGCAGTTCAAACAGGGGAAAAAACCCGGTTGTGACTATTTCATCTGCGTCGACGCCGACACCGACGTTTCCCAAGTGGTGCGGCCCCGCAACAGTCCCCTCTTAGTTCCGGTCGAGACGCCAGAGGGAGACAAACATATCTGGGCCACCTTTAGCGAAGATCAGGTAGATCTCAACTTTGCCAACCCGGATGTGTTCATGGAATTTGTGGATATCCTCCTCTACTACGTGCAAGCCGGGGCTAAATATATCCGCCTCGATGCCATTGGCTATCTTTGGAAACAATTAGGAACCTCCTGCATTCATCTGCCGCAAACTCACGCCCTCATCAAAGTCTTGCGGGAAATCCTGCAAACCCTCAACCCTCAAATTGCCCTCATTACCGAAACCAATGTGCCCAACCGGGAAAACTTGAGCTATTTTGGCAACCGGAATGAAGCGCACATGATCTATAACTTCAGCCTGCCTCCTTTATTGCTCAATGCCCTATTACAGGGGAAATCCGAGCATTTACGAACCTGGATGATGAGTATGCCCCCGGCCCCCCTCGGCTGTGCCTATTTTAATTTCACCGCCTCCCATGATGGGATTGGCCTACGGCCCACGGAAGGCTTACTCACGGATGACGAGTATGAGCAACTCATCGCCACCATGAAACGGTTTGGCGGCGAAATTAGTATGCGGAAACAGTCCGATGGCTCGGAAAGTCCCTATGAAATCAATATTTCCCTGTTTGAAGCCCTCAAGGGAACCGTCAAGGGAGAGGATGAATGGCAAATTGAGCGTTTCCTCTGTTCTCAGACGATTATGATGTCCTTAGAGGGAATTCCTGCCTTTTATATTCATAGTTTGTTAGCCACGGAAAATGACCATGAGAAGATGGCGCAAACAGGGCGCAACCGTTCCATCAATCGTCATCAATGGGATGAGGCGGAGTTACTAGCTCATCTGGAGAATCCCCAATCCCCTCAGGCGCGGGTGTTAGGGGAATTAACTCGTCTAATTCGCATTCGCCGCCAACAACCGGCGTTTCATCCCAATGCCACTCAATATACCCTGCATTTAAAGAAAGCGTTGTTTGGCTTTTGGCGGCAAAGTATGAATCGAGATCAGAGTATTTTCTCAATCCATAATCTGAGCGATCGCCCCAAAAAACTCCCGTTGACGGAGTTGAATTTAGTTTGTACCGATCCCTGGTGTGATTTAATCAGTGGCACGCTGATTACGGATATTTATCAAAGTGTAGTGTTAGACCCCTATCAATCCATGTGGATTACCAACAAGTTTGATAGCCCTGACCAGTAATTTTCTCTTCTCTCCCCTCTCCCCCTCGTGTCATGGCTGAAGCCGTGACACGGCTTTGGGGCGGCGCTGCTTCCTGGTACGGGAGGAAGGGGCGAGGACCACGAGAGGAAATCAGGAGAGAAGCCCCTGGTTCACCATGTAGTTGAGGAGCCAGTTCGCCATCGTAGCTCGGCGTGTTTCCAAAGGGGAAAATTCGCCAATTTTGTAGCCTTTAAAGCCCAATTTTTCTTTAAGAAGCTGTTTATTTTCCTTCGGAATTGAGCGAGTCAATTTCACATTGGGCGGACGATTTTCAATAAAATCTGGGGGTTCAGGATAGGTTTCCCGCCAATCCTCCGCCACCTGATCTGTTTTCCAGGTTTGTTCAGCATCATCATAGCGATAGCCCAAATAATGCCAAACGAGGCGGTTGACCGTGTCATTATCCAAATCTTTGTTGAGAATGGCCCAAATCGTATCGGTCGTTAGAGGAGGCAGTTCAGTCATGGAGTCTTACTAACAAAAAGGAACAAAGCCCAGAAAACCATCGGGTTCCCTCCCTCAAGTTCCCCGACTATCTGAAACATCGAATACTTGACCTATTATTTGAGAAGTTACGAGTTACTGTCAACCGTTAACTCTTGCAGTGCCACCTGAGCGATCGCCAGACTCAGACGGGCCTGTTCCAAACTCGATAACTCGTCCCAAGGGCGATCGCCGACCAACTCGTTCGGGGGCTGACCCCGCATCGTATAAGCCAAAGGACGGGCTAACACTTGTAAATCTTCTGTAGCCCATTGGGGGAGTAAGTCACCCACGCAGCCAACAAGCTGGTTTAACAGGGATTGATCGGGGCAGGTTTGCTTGGCGAGGTCACAGAGGCGTTTGAGAATCGACGTGGGAACCTGGGAGCCAAATCGTTCACAGAGGGACGCATACACCATACAACTATCGAGTTGCTCAAAAAATACCGGAGAGCGATCGCCCAGATTTAAATCATCAACCTTTAACGGTTCTCCGAGGGCGACGGCTTCATTCAGGGCCTCACATTCACCGGGATTCCAAGGATAGGTGACGTCATCCCCGAACAACACCGTTTCGAGTAAATCCAGTTCGGCTTGGGTTTGTGAGGCAGACCAGGCAGAAGAACGGGGCGATAAAACCATAACAGTATGGGAAAACGATTAGAGGACGAGCGCAGACGAATCAGCACGCTGAACAACCATCAACGTTAGGAGGACAGGACGTTTGACTGGCCAGTTTCAGGACTGTCTTAACAGTTGACTCTCTCAACTACAGCATGAGAGTCGGGCGTTCCGCAACGTTGGCTCACAAATCCCCTGAGGCTAGGCAAAACTGCCAGGGCTGTCCCTGGGAACTGCCAAACTTAAGAACCATCCCTGAGATTAGGGTAACTTCCTCATGATGAATTTTGTGCCAACGGTCTTCCTCCCGAATCAAGGTTCCATAGCGAGAAAAGTCTCGGAGAAAATAGGTCAGACCCTCATCAGGTAGATGTCGCAGCAAAATTTCAGCGTGATACTGAGATACCCAGGGTTCCCCTAAAACCGCTTCATTCTCCTGACTGCGTCCGAGACGCATCCGTCCCCCTCGTAATTGAAATCTCGAATGGGGTGAGGTTGAGGACCCTTGGGGCGTTAGATAGGCTTTGACCTGAGGATGGCCCAGGGCCGTAGAAGCGTCTTCAGGTAACTCCGTGGGCATTTGATCCGCTGGCATGGCTTCGGGGGAGTTGAGCAAGTAGCCATCAAATTCTGGATGGAGGTAGAGAACCGGTAATGTCCAGGCCGGTTGATTAAACTTATATAAGGTCAAGAGTTGTTGACGGGCGATCGCCACCGCGCGTTCAATGGGGTGGCCTTGGGCGATCGCCCCAGCAAACTGTTCAATGAAACTCAACGCCTCTGTATCGGCGATCGCATCTCGCATGGCCAAGGCCGCCGGAACCCCATGATGTACCAACACCTCCGCCACACTACTGCGAGCAATACAGTGGTCATCATGGCGATCGAGTTGTGCCCCCCAGCAAGTATTGAACACTGCTAGGGTAACCTGCGATCGCACCAAAATCTGAGCCAGTTCCGTCCCACTCAGGCGGGTATCTTCCCCTAAAAACAAAATTCCCCCATCGGGGGCCGTGGCCCCATGGCCGGCGTAGAGAAAAATATGATACTCCTGACGCTCTAACTGTTGCGTCAACTCGGCCGCCGTCGGCTGCACCAAGGTATCTAAACAATAGGGAACCTGACCCGCATCCGCCGGGGCCGATGCAAAAATGTCTCCTAACCGTTGCGCCTCATCATCAAGAGCTAACATCGGGGTCTTCGGAGAGGCCGCCCCATCCTCAGCCTGGGGTTTCCCCAATACCAGAAGGATATTCAGCGATCGCCGGGCCCGCCGCAACACCAAGGGATCGACATCACAGGTGGTGCGGCTAAACAGAAGTTGCGGTGCTAGAGACAAGGCCGCTTTCCCAATCCGGGGTTGGGCAATTTCCCAGGGTAACGGCATCAGTTCCGGGGCCCGAATATCCAAACGCACCCGCAGCGGCACCTCACGGCCCAGGGCAATGCCCTGACTCTGAGCAAAACCGGCCTCAACGGCCCCTGAAAACAACCATTGCCACAACTGTAACCCCAACTCTTGCATTAAGCGGCTGCTGTGACTCGTGACGAAGGGCGGCCCCAACTCGGGGAGTCCAGCCGAGGTCTCCTGACCCACACCCGCCAACGCCGGGGACAGCGGTAGAGGGTTCACCGAAAAAAACCGTTGCCATTGCTGCCAAGTCTCACCAAGGGATGACGACCAGGGACAATCTTGATGGAC
Source organism: Sodalinema gerasimenkoae IPPAS B-353 (assembly GCF_009846485.1). GTDB lineage: Bacteria > Cyanobacteriota > Cyanobacteriia > Cyanobacteriales > Geitlerinemataceae > Sodalinema > Sodalinema gerasimenkoae. The sequence goes on along the minus strand of NZ_ML776472.1, from coordinate 688,414 downwards.
ATAGCCCCCGGTATATGGGGCTTGTAAGACCCATATAGCATACGACTGAGGCACACCACCTTGAACTGTCTTTAGAGGGGCGATCGCCAGGTTAAAACTAGGCAACTGAGAAGAGAGCATGAATGAATCGGGCCATCAGGTAAACAGGAGCGTACATAACGTTTAAGATCAACATAGTCCATTCTGTGACACTCTCGGTCTGCCCAATCTGCTGCTGTCGCCCCCCAGCCATGCCAACCCTCGTCCTTGAGCCGCAACTGCCCCCCTACAGCCAAGACCTCTTACAGCAGTTACTATGGGCCATTGAGTCCGGTCAACAGCAGTTTGAAGTGATTTTTGCCCGCTGTGACTCGCCCCAACTGCGCGATCGCCTGATCCAACAACTCCACCGTCTCAGCTCAGTTCCCCTACAAGAGGTGATCCTACCCCCTCAGGGTGAGCGTCCCTACTCCCAAATTTGTCAACACCTGTCTAGTGAGCCTCCTCGCGCCCTCATGATTCTGGGTCTCGATGGCCTGCAAGAGCCACTGCGATCGCTCGAATCCCTCAACCAAATGCGGGAGCTATTTCGGCAACGATTTCCCTGTCCCGTTCTCTTTTGGCTCGATGGAACCCTCCAAAAACACTTAATTCGTCACGCCCAAGACTTTGAAAGTTGGGGCATTTCCCTTGATTTTAACCCTCAAAACTAACCCAATTAACCCTCTGATTTGAGTTAACCTCAAACCTTAAAAAAACATTAAAAAATAGCCTAAAGTTACCAGCATGGGGTCAGCATTGCCGTCTGCATCCAATGTAACCATTCCCCTTCTAGTTCCCTAGGAATTCTAAAATCAGTCCTTTGAACGATGAGTCTCTAAATCTAATCGCGTTACCATAGATGTCAAACGTTCAACAGGCTGACTATGCGATCAAAATTTTTTGCCCTATTCCTAGCCGTCACGGTGCCCTTATCCCTGGTTGGCTGTAACGGAGACGAGACGGCCGGAGACCCCGCCAGCCCAGACACCGTGGAAGCTCCCGCAGAGCAACCCACGGCTGACGCTCCTCCAGCCCCCGATGAGATGCCCGAGGCAGCGGAAACCCCCAGTGACGTTGGGGAGTGGTTTACCTATGAACCGCCCGACGGACGCTATGAGATCAAGTTTCCTAACGAACCCCTCGAACAAAACCAAAGCATCCCCGTTAACGAAACGGAAGAAATCCAGCTCTCACTTGCCATTTACGAAGATACCAATCAAGGGCGGGCCTACATGAGCGGTGCGAACCCGATTCCTCTTCCCGAGGGAGCCAGCTTTGATGTCGAGCAAGGCTTAGATGGCGGGCGCGATAACGCAGCAGCCAGCACGAACTCTGACGTAGAGAGTGAAGAATCTATCAACATCGAGGGGCTTCCGGGTCGAACGATTGTGATGCGAAATCCTGAGGGAGTTCGCTTTAAACTAATGATGCTGGCTGACTCCGAAAATGCCGTTCTTTACCAACTCTTAGTTGGCGCACAAGATGGTAATGTTGACTTCCCAGAAGCCGAAACCTTTTTCGACTCCTTTAACCTGAGTCAGTCTTAATTTCTAGGAACGTTCCGACAGTTGTCGATGCGCTCAAGGCAGTGACTTAATGTTCTTTCCATCCTCCTCACATCATCCCTATCATCCAACACGCTCTCTATGGAGTAGGGTTGGCTTGAACCGTGAGCTAACAAGCTGGAGTTCTCGATCGAGTTAGGGTTAAGTCACCCGAGAGCGCCCACTCTTATTTTTGTCGCTCACTAAGGAAATGCCAATCATGACTGAGCTTGTCACCAACCTCGAACAACTCGAAGCTCATATTGCCAGAGTTAAAGCCGCTCAAGAAGCCTATGCTAGCTTTAGCCAAGAGCAAGTGGATGTCATTTTTAAGAAAGCAGCCCTTGCCGCGAATGCTGCTCGAATTCCTTTGGCAAAACTAGCTGTTGAAGAAACGAGAATGGGGGTGGTTGAGGATAAGGTGATTAAAAATCACTTTGCCTCAGAAATCATCTATAACAAATACAAGTCTGAAAAAACCTGCGGCATTATTGAGGAAGATAAATCGTTTGGTATTCAAAAAATCGCCGAACCTGTGGGTATTTTAGCCGGGATTGTCCCCACAACTAACCCCACCTCAACAGCGATTTTTAAGGCACTAATCACCTTAAAAACCCGCAATGCCATTATCTTCTCTCCCCACCCGAGAGCCAAACGTTGCACTATTGAAGCAGCCAAAATTGTCCGAGATGCTGCCGTCGCCGCCGGTGCCCCCGAGCATATTATTGGCTGGATTGATGAACCCACGGTTCCCCTGTCTCAGGCTTTGATGCAGCACCCGGACATCAAACTGATCCTGGCCACCGGCGGCCCAGGAATGGTGAAAGCCGCCTATTCTTCCGGGAATCCCTCCCTGGGGGTTGGTGCTGGGAATACCCCGGCTCTCATTGACTCCAGCGCCCATATCAAGATGGCCGTCTCGTCGATTTTACTCAGTAAAACCTTCGACAACGGCATGATTTGCGCCAGTGAGCAATCGGTGGTGGTTCTAGATGATGTCTATGATCGAGTGCGTCAAGAATTTATCGATCGCGGCGCCTATCTCCTCGCGCCTGACGAGGGCGATCGCCTCGGGAAACTGCTCATCAACAACGGACGACTCAACGCCAACATCGTCGGCCAGTCCGTAGAAAGCATCGCGGCGTTGGCCGACATCACCATTCCCGATAATACCCGCGTTCTCATCAGCGAAGTCAGCGAGATCAGTACCGACGAACCCTTTGCTTACGAGAAACTCTCCCCAGTTCTGGCCATGTATCGGGCCCAAGACTTCAACGAAGCCGTCGGCAAAGCCGAAGCCTTAGTGGAATTTGGCGGACGGGGTCATACTGCCGTGCTATACATTAACCCCTCGGAGTTTGACCATATCAAACAGTTCGAGGACAAAATGCAGACGGCGCGGGTTCTCATTAATACCCCCTCCTCTCAAGGGGCCATCGGCGACCTCTATAACTTCCGCCTCGATCCCTCTCTCACCCTAGGGTGTGGCACCTGGGGGGGCAACTCCATCAGTGAAAACGTCGAACCCCATCACCTGCTTAACGTCAAAACCGTGGCGGAACGGCGGGAGAATATGTTGTGGTTCCGCATTCCCCCCAAAGTCTATTTCAAATATGGGTCTCTGCCCGTGGCCCTGCGGGAACTGGCCGGGAAACAACGGGCCATGATTATCACCGACAAACCCCTCTATGACCTGGGGATGACGGCTTCAGTAGAAACCGTCCTCGAAGATATTGGTTTGAAATATACCGTCTTCTCGGAAGTTGAACCCGATCCCTCCCTCGAAACCGTCAATCGGGGCTTAGCGGTGATGAATAGCTTTCAACCCGATGTCATCATCGCCCTCGGCGGTGGCTCGCCCATGGATGCAGCCAAAATTATGTGGCTGATGTACGAGCATCCTGAAATTGAGTTTGAGGGCCTGGCGATGCGGTTTATGGATATCCGCAAACGGGTCTATGATTTGCCCCAGTTGGGTGAGAAAGCTGTCTTGGTGGCCATTCCCACCACCTCAGGAACCGGCTCAGAGGTGACGCCGTTTGCCGTGGTGACCGATCGCCGCAACGACATCAAATATCCCCTGGCCGATTATGCCCTCACCCCAACCATGGCGATCGTCGATCCGGAGTTGGTGCTGAATATGCCCAAGAGCCTCACCGCCTTCGGGGGCGTCGATGCCCTCACCCATGCCCTAGAAGCCTATGTGTCGGTGTTGGCCTCGGAATACACCAATGGCTTGGCCTTAGAGGCGATTCGTCTGATCTTTAAGTATCTGCCGGATTCCTATCACCAAGGGGCTGCCAATCCCAAGGCTCGGGAAAAAATGCACTATGCCGCTACCATGGCGGGGATGGCCTTTGCCAATGGCTTCTTAGGCATTTGTCACTCCATCGCCCACCAACTCGGGGCGACGTTCCATATTCCCCATGGTTTGGCAAATGCGGTGATGATTTCTCACATCATCCGCTACAACGCCACCAATGCCCCCTTTAAGCAGGCGACCTTCTCCCAGTACAAGTACCCTAATGCGAAATGGCGCTATGCTCGCATTGCGGATCACTTGCAACTCGGCGGCGAGACGGAGAATGAGAAAATTGTCCGTCTGATTCAGGCCGTGGAACATCTCAAACAAGAGGTGGGCATTCCCTCGGCTATGAAAGACTTGATTCAGATGGACGAAGCTCAATTTAAGGCTCAGGTGGATCAGGTGGCCGATCGCGCCTTTGATGACCAATGTACGGTCTCCAATCCTCGCTATCCCCTGATTACCGACCTCAAACAATTGATCTTGGATGCCTATTATGGCAACTTAGATCTCTCGGGTCTCGATGGTGGTCAGATGGAGGGACTCGATGGGGTTCCCGATGTGCCCGCGGAACCGGAGGTGGTGATGCAATAACGTCCTAGGCCCAACTTCAGCCCCGAGAGAGAACCACTCATTGCTTGGGGCTGAAGGTTGGGGACGATGGGAGTCTATTGCAGCGATGTATAGGCATCAGCCCGGCTCATGGGTTGGGGAACTTCTAACCCTTCTCCCCCAAGCAGTTCTAGGGGTTCTCCCTCCACGGACAGCCAAACCTCCATACTCGGGTCCATGCTGGTGGCGGTGTAGATGACTTGGTCGAGTCGGCCCAGCATCGAGGCTGAGCCACCCCCTAGGGTGAATTCTTGGGAGAGATCCACGCGCACCCCGGCATCGGTAATTTGCAGATTTCGCAGGCGCGTATCTGCGGGAATGGCACTGAGGCCCGGCGAGGTCTCCGAGACCTCTAGCAGTTGTTCAAAGGCCTCCGTCAGCATCAGCTCGGGGTCACCACTGGTGAGGACGTTGTTGTTTTCATCAATGGTGATGGGCATCGCTAACAGTTCGACGTCGGTGCCCGTATCCTGAAGCAGATAAATTTCTGGGGCAGCGGTTAGGGTTAACTCTCCCCCCTCGCCCGGTTCGGTGAGATCGGGGGGAGGTTGGACGATATCATCCCCACCACTACGTTGATATAGGGTAACCGCTGCACCCCCCAGAATGAGGATGACGGCAAGGCCGACGAGAAGTCCAAGGGAACGATTTTTTTGGGCTGAGTCTTTCATATAGCAAACGTGGGTCTGAATAGGACAAAAAACAGGGGACAAGAAGGCAGCAGGCAGTAGGCAGTAGGCAGTAGGGAGGAGAAGGCAACAGGCAACAGGTAGGGGATTCTCTACCAACTCAGAGTGTCAATCAGGCAATCTTCGATTGCGATAGGAGGTTGAGAGAGAGTCAGAGTTGGGGGTATTGGGAGTGTTGACGCACCGTTCTTGTTTTACACTACCGAAGGGATGACTGGTTTTCCAGATTAAGTCTGGGTTGATTTAGCGGTAGATGGGGCGAGGTTGACCGAAGAGGGTAAAAATTTCCTCGGCGGCGCGATCGCAGACCCCCACCTCACCAATCTGCTGCCGCATCTGGGCATATCCTGCCTGCATGGTCTGCCGACGCTGAGGATCGCAGAGTAAGCTGAGGGCTTCCTTGAGGATGTTTTCGGGGGTAACGGCCTCTTGCATGAGTTCGGGAATAATCGAGGTCATGGACACGAGGTTAGGCGGAGACATGAACTCAATTTCAAAGCCTAAGACACGACGGGCAAAGCTTGCGGTTAAGGGATGCACGGCGTAGAGGGCGATTTGTGGCACGTTCAGCAGGGCTAGTTCTAGATTAACGGTTCCTGACTTACTGATAGCTAAATCGGCGGCGGCGAGACGTTCGAGACGGCGATCGCTAGTAATTTCTGCCTGGAGTCCCACCTCATCGAGGGCCTGTTGCAGGCGATCGCGGTAGATATCGAGGGAGAGGGGAATCCAAAACTTGGCCTGGGGGAATTTCTCCTGAAGCGTGCGGGCGGCACGGAAGATGGGGGGAACTAGATACTTCAGTTCCTGATGACGGGAGGCGGGGAGCAGGGCAATCACCCGGTCCTTTGGGGTGAGATTAAAGGCTCGTCGGGCCGTCTCGCGATCGGGGGCCGTGGCCAAGTGATCGACGAGGGGATGGCCCACCCAGGTCACTGTGGCCCCTCGCTCTCGGAAATAGCGCGCCTCTTCCGGGAAGATGGCTAAGAGGCGATCGCACAGCGTGATCAGGCGCAAGGCATCGCGATCGCTCGGAGACCAAACCCAGGTTTGAGGGGCAATGTAGTAAATGATGGGGATGCCGGGAAACTCTCGTTTAATGGCATTGCCCAAACCCAGATTGGGTCCCATATAGTCAATGAGAATCACCAAGTCGGGAGGCTGCGATCGCAAGGCCTTGAGGGCCTGGCGCTGCACCCGCAACGTCGGTAGCAGGAAAGGCAGAGACTCCAACAGGCCCACCGAGCCAATGCCACTGGTCTGAGCCAGGAGTGTCGCCCCAGCCGCCGCCATGCGATCGCCCCCCAGGGCTAAAATCTCCACAGGGGTTCCCTGCTGTTGGGCCCGACGATATAGGGCTTCAATCAACAACGCACCCTGTAAATCCCCCGAGACTTCCCCGGTACTGATAAAAATGCGTTGGCTCACGACGACTCACCCCGATGGCGTCGTTGACCACTGATGGGGCCACGTCGTCCCGGTTGTCGCGACGCTTGTAGGAAACGCTGTAAATGCTGAACCTGATGGGTATCGGGCAATAAGTCCAAACAATCCAACGCGCGATCGAGGGTTAAATCAGAGCGATAGAGTAAGCGAAAGGCCTTTTTCAACGCCTGGAAGGCTTGACCCTCATCCACCTCCATCAACCCAGCCCGTTTGAGGCCCACCTGATTCAAGGCCCGAACCCGGCTGGGGTTGCCTTCGACTAGCATATAGGGGGGAACATCGCGATCAATGCGACTCATTCCCCCCACCATAGACAGCTCCCCAATATGGACGAACTGATGAACCCCAACCACCCCGCCGATGCGGGCGTTCGACTCCACACAGACATGACCCGCTAACTCCACCGCATTGGTAATGACCACCCCATTGCCAATGGCGCAGTTATGGGCCACATGGACATAAGCCATCAACAGGTTATTATCGCCAATGCGAGTCATCTCTCCCCCCTGAGTGGCCCGGTTAATGGTGACATATTCCCGAATGCGGTTATCATTGCCGATAGACACCCCACTCATGGCCCCCTCATACTTGAGATCCTGGGGTTCCAAGCCAATGGCCGCTCCGGGAAAAATATGATTGCGCTCACCAATCTCCGTTGCCCCATCAATGACCACATGGGCTTCAATGGTTGTATCTTGCCCGATGCTAACCTGTTCGCCAATCACGGCATAGGCGCCGACACGAACGCTCGGGTGAAGTTGGGCCTGAGGATGAATGACAGCAGTTGGATGAATCATGTCTCGAGTTATCGGTTGGCGAGCGGAAACTGCCGCCTCAAAGGGTTGGCGGTTCTCCCTAAGTGACGCACCTGGTTAGGCGCGGCGTTGAGTCCGGCGAGAGAGGGTTGGCCTAAGCCGAGTTCACTCCACCATTAATGAGAACATCAGTTCTCCTTCACTGACCAACTGTCCCTCGACTTCTGCGCGACCGTACATTTTCCCAAAACGGCGGCGTTTCGTCCAGAGGAGTTCCACCGTCATCACCAGTTGATCACCGGGAACCACGGGCCGACGAAAGCGAACATTATCGATTCCGGCGAAGGTAAATAGGCCATCTTCCATTTCGTGCATTTGTGTGAGGACGACGCCACCCACCTGAGCCATGGCCTCAACGATTAAGACTCCCGGCATAATCGGTTTTCCGGGGAAATGGCCTTGAAAATGGGGTTCATTGACCGTTACGTTTTTAATACCCACTGCCCGTTTTTGGGGGACATATTCAATAATGCGATCGACCAAAGCAAAGGGGTAACGATGGGGGAGAAGACGGTGAATTTCATCAACACTCAGCATGGTAGCTGGGGCTGAGACCGGCTCCGTTTCTGAATGTTGGGCGTTGTTGGTGTTGGCGTCAATAAGTTTGGGCATAATTGGCTTCAAGTACTGCGGCTAACGAGATCCGGCTCGGCGCTGCCTGCGGCTTGCCCTCGGAATTCCCTAAAAATGGCTTATGCGTACCCGCGCGATCGCAGGGATTGGGCTAAGCGAACATGCAGGCGATGGCTCGCTTTATAAGCAAGAATGTGAGCCACTGGAACACGGCCCAGCAAGCTCAAATCTCCTACTAAGTCTAAGATTTTATGACGCACTGGTTCATTTGCAAATCGCAAGGGGGGATTAAGCCAATGGTCACCGTCACAAACGAGAGCATTGTCTAAACAGCCCCCCCGAATGAGTCCCCGGCTTCGTAAAGATTCTACCTCATGGGCTAGTCCAAAGGTACGAGCGGGGGCAATCTCTTGGCCAAAGTCCTCGGTTTGAGGACTCCAGGTATGCCATTGTTTGCCAATGGCGGGGGCGCTAAAGTCTATGCCATAACTCAATTGCAGATGGGGGGCCGGGATGGCGGCGACAAAGGCATCCCCCTCATAAATCCAGATGGGTTCTGGGAGGGGAGGGGGGAGCGATGTAGGAGGCGGCCCCAGGGTGACCCCAGCGTCGTCGATGGCGTCAACCCAGTCTCGGGCGGAGCCGTCGAGTAAGGGCACTTCTGGGCCATCTAGCTCAATCAGCACATCGGTTAGACCCCGAGCGCCCAGGGCTGCTAGGAGATGTTCCACGGTTTGAGCGCAGACTTCCCCCTGCACTAGTTGGGTGCAGAGGGGGCTAGGTTGGACTAGGTCAGGGGATAGATGCAGCGGGGGAGTTCCGGGTAAATCCTGCCGTTGCAGACGGCGACCGTGACCGGTGGGGGCGGGGTGCAGATGCACCTGGGTCTGTTGCCCGGAATGGAGGCCAACCCCGGAACGGGAGAGCGATCGCCGCAGGGTTCGCCCCCCCTGGGTCAAAGCACAGGGGGAGGCGATGGGAGATGAGGCAGACACAGACATGACAGGCTGGCGGGTGAGTGGGATAAGGCGAGAGAGCTAGAATCGCTGACCAATACCGAAGTGAAAGCGGTTTTCTCCCTCGTCATTGAGGGCAAAGTCGATCCGGATCGGACCCAAGGGGGATTGAATCCGCAGTCCTAAGCCATAGCCTAAGCCCGTTCCGGGTTTATCCCTGACCCCAGCAGGGTTACCAGGGACATCTCCAGCGGTGCCTAAATCGGTGCCCACATCGAGGAAGGCGACCCCACCAATGATGGAAAAGATGGGGAAGCGATATTCTGCTGTGGCTTGCAGGAAGGAACGACCCGCCCCGAGGGCCCCCTCCGCATAGCCGCGCACGGAGTTGACGCCACCGAGGACAAAGGCTTCATAGGGGGGCATATCGCCGATGATTGTGCCTCCCTGTAGGTTAAAGGCTAAGGACTGAGAGCCTTCGATATCGAGGAAATCAACCGGGACATAGTAGCTATAGCTACCCCGCAGGCGATTAAAGAAGACGTTGTCATCAAAGGGCAGCACTTGTTCAGTGCTGAAACTCACGCGATCGCCCCGGGTGGGGTCGAGGGCATTATTGCGGCGATCGCGGGCTAAACCGAGACGCACACTGGCCATAAAGTCCGTTCCCTCATCATTGGCTGAGAGGAGATTTCCGAGGGCATCTCGGGAGGTGCGATCGCCGTCAGCATCACGAATGGTCACTTCCTGCACCTGTAAGCCCAGGGAGGCAGTCCAAGCTTGCCGGTTATCAAACACATCTCGGGTTAGGGGACGGGTGAAGGTCAAGGCCCCACCAATCCGGTCAATCCGGGGGCGATCGCCATTGTCTAGATTCACTTCCGGCTGGTTGGGGCCGCTGTCGTAGACCAAGGAAATGGAGCGACGGCGGAAGAGATTGACGTTATAGGCGGTGCGGAAGGGGTCACCGCCAATCCAAGGGTCGGTAAAGTTAACATCAAAAAACAAACCCCGTGTTCCCAGTTGCACTTCCGCCCCGAGAACTTGGTTATTGCCCCCAAAGTTCTGTTCTTGATAACTTGCGGTCCCAAAGAAGCCCCCCACAGAGCTAAAGCCGCCCCCAGCGGCCACGGAGCCAAAACTCCCTTCAATGGCATTAATCACCACCACTGCCTTACGGGGGTCATCCCCCGGTTCCACCGAGAGATTAATATCTTCAAATAGCCCTAAGCCGAAGACGCGCTGTAAATCCGCTTGAATGCGATCGCGGTTGAAGACATCCCCCGCCTGAGTTTGCATCTCGCGGGTCACGATAAAGGGCCGAGTCCGGCCTTGGATGGGTTGTCCTTCTTCATCTACTGTCTGACCATCTTCACTGAGGAAGCGCAGTTCAATCTCCTCAATTTCTCCTTCTGCCACATCGAGGGTCACCACCCCATCAGCAGAGACGGGGGGCGGGCTGACGGGTCCTGTTTCCGGCAGCGGCGGCGGGTCAATCACCTGAGCCAGAACATAGCCATTGGTTTGATACCAACGATTGATTTCTTCTACCCCTTGTTGGAAATCCCGTAGATTGAGAATTTCACCATACTGATCGCCAAAAATCGCATCTACCCGCTCTTGCGTCAGGACTTGGTTATTTTGCACTGCCACTCGGTTGAGGGCAGGGTTGGGCAAGACCTCAAAGATAATCCGAACCCCCAAGGGGGTTTCCTCTGCGAGGGGTTCGACTCGGCCAAAAAATCCGGTGGCATAGATGGCGTTAACATCTTCCTGGAGTTGACGGCTGGTGGTGGTACGGCCTGGCTGGGTGCGAATGCTGTCATAGACCTCATCTTGCAGTTCCAACCGCAGCGGCTGTCCATCAGTTTGCCGCACGAGGACTTCTGAAACAAGAACCTGGGGTTGTGGGGTTTCTACTTGGGCCAGAGGTTGGGAGACGTTCTGGTCTGGTTGATGGGGGATATCCAGTTGAGACATCTCTAGGGCCGAGTCCTTTAGCAGTTCAGGGACAGCCTCAGGCAATGGCCCTTCTGTCTCAACGGCTTGAGTCTGCTGAGCAATCTCCTGTCGTATATTCTGGGACACCTGCCAGAGGGAGGACTCCTCCATCTGAGGATATTCCACCTGGGGACTTTCCATCTGAGGATGTTCCACCTGGGAACGCTCCGCCTGGAGGCTTTCCACCTGGGGACTTTCCACCTGGGAACGCTCCAGACTCTCCAGGGAATCCAAGTCCAAAGACTCCGAGGGGTCGAGGCTAACTTGGGCCTCTGAGATTCCCTCGGCGGAGGGCGGCAGACTCTCGGGCCGTAGGTCAGACTTGACCTTAGCCAGTTGTGACGACTCCGCCTCCAAGGATTTGTCTAAGCTTTTGCTCTCCATCGCCTGACTCGCGTCGCCTAAAATGACGGCGATCGCCAGGGATAATAGGGTCACAGAAGACCATTTCGAATTGTCTAACGTCACGTTTCAACCTCCACACACCAAATAACGCATCATTTAACCCTTGCCATCGTCCGATAGCTCGTTCCGGCATCATGACGGGTTAAACCCGCTCTAGGATACGTGCTAAAACTCGTTCGTAAGCATCTTCAACATTACCGAGATCCTGTCGGAAACGGTCTTTATCGAGGACACGTCGCTCAGCATCCTCGTCCAGGCGATCCCAAAGGCGGCAGGTATCTGGGCTAATCTCATCTGCTAGTACAATACTGCCATCGGCCAGTTTCCCGAATTCTAGTTTGAAATCGACCAGGGTAATCTCACAGCCACCGAAGATCGTTTGCAGATGACCATTGATCGTCAGAGCCATCTCCCGCAGTTGCTCAATCTCCTCAGATGTCGCTACATTCAATAAACGTAGGCGATCGCTCGTCAGGAGTGGATCTCCCAGGTCGTCGTTTTTGTAGAAAAATTCGACCAGCGGCGGGGTGATGGGAGTCCCCAGGGCCAAGCCAGTTTGCCGGCAGAGACTCCCAGCGGCGAGGTTGCGCACCACCACTTCCAGAGGAATGATCTCCACGGCTTTGACGCGCATTTGGCTGGGGCTGGGGCTATCAACCCAATGGGTGGGAACCCCTAAGGCTTCGAGTTTTTCAAACAGCCGGGTTGAGATTGTACAGTTAATTTCTCCTTTGCGGGTGATTTGGCCTCGTTTCGCCGCGTTGAAGGCTGTTGCATCATCCTTAAATTCAGAAAGGAGAATTTGCGGATTATCGGTACTGTAGAGAATTTTGGCTTTACCTTCGTAAAGTTGGCGCGATTGGGACATTCAATTCACCTGTAGCTGAATGGGGGATGGACAAGCTGCGGACACGCGACTGTTCTCTAGGGTCGACCAAGCTGACGGTCTAGCTTGCCCAGCAACGCCAGTTTACAAACTGGACAGGGATGGGGCCTATCGAGACAGTCGGCTCTGGCTTTTGATTCTACACCGTCAGCTCATCTCGGAACGTCATCTTTGGATGATCCCACTGGTAACTCGACGAGAAACTCGCTCCCACGTTTCCAGGGGCTGTCCTCGGTTTGGCCCTCATGAGAGTGGACGCGAATCTGGCCGCTATGGGTTTGCAGAATTTGGTAGCAAATCGATAGCCCCAGCCCTGTCCCGGTACCAACGGGCTTTGTGGTAAAGAAGGGATCGAAGATTTTTTCTTGTAACTCCGGCTTAATCCCCCGCCCATTGTCATGAATCGCTACCAAAATGCGATCGCCTTCAAGGGGTTTTGTGCGGATGGTGATGCGCGGCGGGGAGTCATAGCTATCATCTCTCAGGGCTGGGTCGAGAACGGCGTCGATGGCATTACAGAGCAGATTCATCCATACCTGATTGAGTTGGGCAGGATAACAATAAATCTTTGGCAGCGGTTGATACTCTTTAACCAACTCGATGCGCCCTTGAATTCGGTGGTTGAGAATCGCTAGGGCACTCTCGATTCCCTCCTGAACATAGGCTTGTTTGAATTGAGCTTCATCCAAGCGAGAAAAGTTGCGGAGAGACAGAACCAATTTTAAAATTCGTTCTGCACCTAATTTCATCGAATCGACGATTTTGGGCAAATCGGTGGTGATGAAATCCAAATCCACAGCCTCAATTTCTGCCGCCACCCGGGGAGGGGTATCTGGGACTTCTTCTTGATACAGTTTGAACAGTTCTAGTAAATCTCGGACGTAATTATCGGTATAGGCGAGGTTTCCGTAAATGAAATTGATTGGGTTATTAATTTCATGGGCCATGCCGGCCACCATTTGGCCCAGGGCATACATTTTTTCCGATTGAATTAACTGACTCTCAGCCCGTTGCCGTTCTCGTAAGGCTTCTTCAAGTTCCTGGGTTTTTTCTAGTAAACGGGCTTCACTTCGTTGCAGGGCTTCCTCAGAGCGTTTGCGCTCACTGACATCAACTCCAACCACCACGGTGGCTCGTCCTTGGTCATATTTTTGGGCAGCGGTAATGTAATAGCAGGGAGTTCCTCGGACATTAGCCCGCACCAATTGCGAGTGATAATCCACATCCCCTTCAAGAAAGTCACGAACAAACTCCACGAATTCCGGACTATTTTTTAAAAACCCTAATTCTTTGCCAACAAAGGCATCGGGAGGCATATTATAACTAGCAGCTAAGTGCCGATTAACCCCAAGATACCGGCCATCCTGACTAATCCAAGACACTAACCCTGGCACCGCATCCAGAACCGCTCGTAATTGGTCTTTTGCCCGTTGGACCTCGCGGGCCACAGAGGCCCGTTCAGAGAGGTAGCGAAAAACCGTGCAGTTATAGGCCCGCTCATCAGCGACAAGATAGGTGGCCGTAACTTCGACTTCAATCAGCTTGTGATCTCCGGTGCGATAGCGAGCTTCTTGTTCCAAAACCCCCTGTTTTTGCAATGTTTGCAGATAGCGGGGCCAGGTATCTGGTGTGAGGTTTTGGTCAATCTCCCAAAATCGAGCCTCTAAAAGTTCAGGGCGATCGCCCCCCAACAGCTGACAGGCAGCATCATTGACATAGAAAATTCTCGCCTCAACATCAGTGAGTAGCACAGCATCCGCCATACGATCCAATGATAGCTGAGCCAGTTTTCCAAGATTAGGGGGATGTCCTTGATTTAGGGGGTCAACACTCATAGTTATTTTCACTCACTCAGATGGGAAATGACTAAACCAGGACTCCCGCTGATGCAGGTTGGGGATAGAAATAAGTGAGTCACGGAGAACAGATTGAGGGTCAAAGCGTTAGTCTAGCAAGGGCAACAGCAAGGTGACAAAGTAATAGACCAACGGTGCGGTAAAAATATAACTATCGGTGCGATCGAGAATGCCACCATGGCCGGGAATGAGTTGTCCGGAATCTTTAACGCCGGCATCTCGTTTCATCATCGATTCGGTCAGGTCGCCCATAAGGCTTCCTAAGCCAATTATTAAGCCAATTGCAGCTCCCGTCCAGATCCAATACTGCCAACTTAACAGGTGCGCCCCCAAAATTCCCACTGCCGTACTGCCGAAAATCCCAAAGACGGCTCCCTCAACAGTTTTCTTGGGACTGACGGCCGACAGGCGAGTGCGACCAAAGGTTTTGCCAAAAAAATAGGCGCCAATGTCCGCGGCCCAAATGCAGAGGAAGGCTAAGACAGTGATACAAAAGCCTTGAGACAGCCAGGGAGCCGTTTCTGAGGTCCAAGGCCCCAGGCCCCAGTCTGAACCAGCCCAGCCCGGTAGACCACTGGCCACGGTGACGTCGTCGCCCCCGAAGGGAGGCCGTATGGAGAGGACCGTCAATCCATTGAGTTCGAGGCGGATGCGAATCCAATAGCTTGGCAATAGCCCGCCATAGAACAGTCCTAAGATGGAGGTGGAAATATCGGCGATGGAGGCCAGCTTCGGCTGAAATAGGAGATAGGCGCAAATCATGGCCCCCAATAGGGGAAACAAGACATTGACTAACTCCGGGGCGATCGCCGCTGTCAGCAGCAGCACTTGTGATAATACAAAGGTGGTTTTAGCAGCCGGAATCAGCCCCTTGGCGCGAACTAGCTGAAAGTACTCCCGTTGGCCCAAGAAGGCAATCACGGCAAAGAATAAGACAAACGACCATCCGCCGAGAAGGGTGGTCGTTAATGCCACAATAATGGCAACAATGCCACTGACGAGCCGAGACCAAGACATAATGTTAAAATCGTATTTGAACTAGAGTGTTGAACCGCTAGACTAAACAAGATCGGTCAACGCCAATCCCGAGATTGGCTCCTTAAACCAACCGTTGTTTCGATTCACGTTATTTCATTATCCCAGGCTTAACCGTATCTTAAGCCCCAGGGATGGCTAAAATGCTCTGACCAAACCCGACAGCGGGCGAGGGACGGCTACCGGGCGATTTTCTCACCACTGAGAATAAAAATGGGGCTAACGGCTGCCAGAACTTGATGTGTCCCCCGTGTTTCCAGACGATTGACGGCTGACTGGACCACTTCAATATGGCGGGCGGGCAACTCGGCGAAGGTTTGGGAAATTTGATAAAGGCTCTCCAGATTCCCCGCCGTGGCGACCAATCGTCCCCCCGGTTTCAGCACCTGCCACACCGTCTGCAAGATGTCTGTCACCGCTCGCCCCCCTTCAATACAAGCATGAGTCGGCGGCGGGGAGAGGTTCACGAGACAGTCGGGGGCGCTTCCTTCGACCACCTGGACATTTTCAACACCAAAGCGATCACAATTACGGCGAATCAGCTGCGCGACCTCTTCATCCCGCTCGATGGCAATAATCTTGCCCTGCCGACACAATAAGCCACTTTCAACGGCAATGGTTCCCGTCCCCGCGCCAATATCCCAGAGAACGGCATCGTGAGTTAGGCGCAGTTGTGAGAGTAAAATCAGACGCACTTCCCGTTTACTCAGGGGGATGCCAGGAAGCCGTTCAAATAACTCATCGGCAATGCCGGGGGTGACGTAGGGCCAAAGGGGAGTTGCTTCAGGGGACATGACGCTGTGGGAAAGGGTGAACAGAGGGAACACAATTGCAAAACGTAGGCGGACTCGACAGGTCAACCTCTTGAAAAGATTAAGGCATGGGACTTGCCCTTCTCGGTTAAGGTTTACAATCGGCCTGAATCTCAGGGTAAACTACCAAAGCGACTCTTGTAGCTACAAGGGTCTAACGCTGCTCAATCGTCTTAGCCCATCTTTTCAATATGCTCAGAGCCGGAATTGTCGGACTTCCCAACGTGGGAAAATCCACATTGTTTAATGCCCTGGTTGCCAATGCCAAAGCCCAGGCAGCCAATTTCCCCTTTTGTACCATTGAACCCAATGTGGGGGTGGTGGCGGTTCCCGATGACCGTCTGGGCAAGTTGGCGACCCTGTCTGAGTCTGAGCAAATTGTCCCGACTCGCATGGAGTTTGTGGATATTGCTGGCTTGGTGGCCGGTGCGAGTCAGGGAGAAGGCCTGGGAAATCAGTTCTTGGCCAATATCCGGGAAGTGGATGCGATTGTGCATGTGGTGCGTTGTTTCGAGAATGACGATATTATCCATGTCTCTGGCTCCATTGACCCAATGCGCGATATTGAGGTGATTAACCTGGAGTTGGGCTTAGCGGATTTGTCGCAACTGGAACGCCGTATGGATCGTACCCGCAAACAGGCTCGTAAGGACAAGGAGGCGGCGTTTGAGTTGACGGTGTTAGAAAAACTGGCCGAGGCACTTAATGCCGGGAAATCTGCCCGTAGTGTCTCCCTGACGCAGGAGGAAGAGGTGGCGATTCAAGCCCTTAATCTCCTCACCCGCAAGCCGATTATTTACGCCACCAATGTCTCGGAAGAGGATTTGGCGGAGGGGAACGCTTGGGTGGAACAAGTCCGGGAGGTGGCAGCCGTGGAACAGGCTCAGGTGGTAGTGGTGTCGGCTCAGGTTGAGGCTGAGTTGATTGAACTTCCTGAGGAAGAACGTCAGGATTTCTTGGAGTCTCTGGGGGTGAGTGAGGGGGGCCTACAGTCTCTGATTCGTGCTAGCTATGATTTGTTGGGCTTGCGGACTTATCTCACCACGGGCCCCAAGGAAACTCGCGCCTGGACGATTCGCGCCGGCATGACGGCCCCCCAAGCGGCGGGGGTAATTCATACGGACTTTGAACGAGGCTTTATTCGCGCTGAGACAATTGGCTGTGAGGAGTTGTTGGCGTTGGGGTCGATGACGGCGGCTAAGGAGGCGGGGAAAATCCGCAGTGAGGGGAAGGATTATGTGGTGCAGGAGGGGGATGTGGTGTTGTTTCGGTTTAATGTTTAGGCAATAGGCAATAGGTAATAGGCAATAGGCAATAGGCAATAGGCAATAGGCAATAGCGGATGTAGGGGCGAACGGTGTTCGCCCTCTCCCCCGGTTGGGGTAATCCGCTAGTGGTGTGCCCTCTCGCCTCTGTGTGCTGGCGGGAAAATACTGTCTTTGGGGGGATGCCAACTGGGCTGGGTTTGGCTTTAATGGAGGGTGATGTTACATCAAACCTACGTCCTATGGATTTAATTATCACCTGGCTCATTATGTCCGCGAGCTTTATTTATTCTCTCTAAACTTCCTCTTGGGGTCGATGTGGATACCCTGGGAACAGCGTTGATTTCGGCGGCGGTCTTTGGCATCCTCAATGCGGTTATCGAAAAACTTGGGTTTAAAACCCCGTCCTTCTAGGACGGCTTTCTCTGATTCTCAATGTATTGCCTGAGAATCTCGACAGGTGCGCCACCAACGGATGACGCAAAATAGCTCGGACTCCACAAGGCATCTTTTTTGTATGGCTTTGGTAGTCCGGCTTGTCCGTATCTACGACTAGATACACCCTTAAGACTATTGACAATCTGAGAAACCGATAACTTCGGCGGATACTCAATAAGCCTGTGTATGTGGTCGCATTCGCCGTTAAACTCCAAAATTTCAAAATCCATTTTTCTGGCGACCGTGTAGAAGAACGTTTCGAGCAACACCAGACCCTCTCGAGTTAGCACGGGTCTTCGATATTTAGTTACGCAGACTCGGTGAATTTTGAGGTCGGTGACGCTATGCCTGCCACGCCGAAACTGGGTTGCCATTCTCTGTTAACTTAGCTAATATTAGCTAATCTATGTACAGACCTACTGTAACACGAGGCATGAAAGCTAGGTATAAGTACCGCTTCTATCCAACAGACCAACAGCAGGAGAGCCTCGCTCAACTGTTCGGTTGTGTCCGTGTCGTATGGAACGATGCTTTGGCTTCGTGTCAGTCCGACAAATACCCTGGCTATAACAGGTTGTCTAAGGCGTTAACTCAGTCCAAAAAGACAGAGGAACGCCGTTGGTTGAAAGATGTTTCGTCTGTCCCGTTGCAGCAGTCGTTAAAGCAGCTAGACACAGCGTTTAAAAACTTTTTCGACTCACTAAAAGGGAAACGAAAAGGCAAAAAAGTCAGTCAGCCCAAATTCAAGAAAAAGACAAAACGTCAGGCTGCTACTTTTACTAAAGCCGCGTTTTCGGTAAAAGGCGACGTAGTGTATCTCGCAAAAATCGGCGACCTTAAGCCGATTTGGTCTAGGAAATTGCCCGCAACTCCCAGCTCTGTCACAGTCATCAAAGACTGTGCAAACCGCTATTTTTTGAGTTTTGTTGTTGAGGGCAAACCCACTAACATCGAGGCTGAAAGCCAAAGCATTGGCATCGACTTAGGACTCAAAACTTTTGCTGTAATGAGTGACGGAGAAAAAGTCAAAAGCCCTGACTACTCGAAGTTAGACCGTCGAATTCGCCAACGGCAACGCCAATTAGCGCGTCAACAGAAAGGCTCGAAGCGGAGAAACAAAACCCGGCTTCGTATTGCCAAGCTACACAACAAAATCGCAGATACACGCTTAGATTTTCTGCACAAGCTATCAACTCAGGTCGTTAGTGAGAACCAAACTATCGTCCTAGAGGACTTAAATGTGTCGGGAATGGTCAAAAATCGACGGTTAGCCCGTGCTATCAGTCAACAAGGCTGGCGAGAGTTCCGAACTCTGTGCGAGGCTAAATCGGAAAAGTTCGGGCGAGATTTTCGGGTCATTAACCGATGGGAGCCGACGAGCCAAGTTTGCTCGGAGTGTGGTTTTAAGTGGGGCAAATTAGACCTATCAGTGCGTTCGGTCCTGTGCTTGAGTTGTGAAACTGAACAGGACCGCGACGAAAACGCTGCGAGAAATATAGAAACGGTCGGCATGGGGCATCGGCACGACCTTAAACGGACGGGGAGCGACTGTAAGACCTCTTCGGAGGCGAGTTGCTGGGAACCGTCAAGAATCACCGAGGCTTCAGCGGGCGT
This sequence comes from Sodalinema gerasimenkoae IPPAS B-353, assembly GCF_009846485.1. GTDB lineage: Bacteria > Cyanobacteriota > Cyanobacteriia > Cyanobacteriales > Geitlerinemataceae > Sodalinema > Sodalinema gerasimenkoae. The sequence continues at coordinate 669,141 of NZ_ML776472.1, read as the reverse complement.
GAGTATGTCAATAAACCAGTATTTGTGGTCTTGGGATTTCCGGTACTTGTGATTACGCTGGGGCTGTTTATGGTCGTGATCAATGCAGCTATTTTTGGACTGGCTGCCTGGCTTGTGCGTGGCTTCCACTTACGCTGGGAAATTTGGAGTGCTTTACTGGGTTCAATTGCCCTGGGCTTAATCAACTCGATTCTAAGTCATTTCCTACCGGCCTAATGGCTCAGCGAAGATTTGAAATTAGGAGACTTTAGGTCTCTTTTTTTAACGGTTTTTGCTGAAGTTTTATTTTAAAGAGTGAATAGTTTGGGTTAGACCTTGGCTTTATGTGAGGCTAAGCCCTCAATAAATGGACTTGTCAGTGACCCAAATCACACCGTTGGGGCTTTGTTGAGATTAGGACATGAGATAGGTTTTTAAGCCGGTTCAGTGCGCCGTCAGTTCACGACTTAAAGATGCTATGCTAAAACAAGATAGTAAATCTGTTTGTAACTCGTTTTAAATCCTGGAATTATGGAGACGTCAATCGACTGTGCAACGGCTTGTGTCAACGGCTGCGTTTTGGGAGACGACTGTCCCAATCGTGAATATGCAGCATCGGCTAGCGAATTTATTGATTCGACTTCCTTAGATACGATGCACGACATTGCCGAAGCGGCTCGCAGACGTAAGCTTAGTGAACCCCCGAAGTGGGTCATTCCGGACTTTCTAGATTCAAATTCCTAGGTTGCTCAAGTTATGGGGAGGCTGGAGTCCTGCCATCCATCTGAAGGATTCAACTCGGGCTAAGCAGTCTCTGAAAATTGGTCAGGGGATCTTAACCTGGACTTAAAGTCGGGATGAGAGTTTGGGGCAGTAGCTCATCAGTTTTGCTTCAGTTTTGTTGGCTCTGTCACAGTCCTGCCCTGAAAAGTTGACTAGGATAGTTTGAGGTACTGGTTGCAGTATCGATCGTGTGTTTAATAGTGGCTTAAGATCGAGTGTTTATGGAAGCGGATAGTCAATCAGCTCGTTCAGAACAACCTCCGGGAACGGGACTCGCCCAATGGGTGGGAACGTTAATTGCGGTGTTGACCTTAACGTTGCCCTTATTTGTGATTTTCGTCTATTCGGCGAGAACGGTGAATCTACCCACCTCAGAGGTGTCTGATGGGGGTGATCGCGTAGGGGAGTTGGTGAACCTTAGGCTGGCCCGACGGCGCTGAGGCAGTTTGGCGCTAAAATGATTGGGTTTGACAGCCCCAACATTGGTGCTGTCTAATGTGCCACGGTGGAGTCCCCATCGTGGGCAACCTGTCCAGTCAGTCAGTTTAGGAGCTTACCTGTGGATTTATCGCGTATTCCTGCTCAACCCAAACCGGGCCTCGTCAGTGTTTTGATTGAAATTGCCGGTGGAAGTAAGAACAAGTATGAGTTTGATAAGGACTTAGGCTGTTTTGCGCTCGATCGCGTCTTGTTTTCCTCGGTCCATTATCCCTTTGACTATGGGTTTATCCCCAATACCCTCGCTGATGATGGAGATCCCCTCGATGGGATGGTGATGATGGATGAACCGACGTTCCCTGGCTGTGTGATTACGGCTCGGCCTCTGGGAATGTTAGAAATGATTGATGGGGGCGATCGCGATGAAAAACTCCTCTGTGTTCCCGCTGAAGATCCTCGCTATGCGGAGTACACCTCTCTGGAGAACGTGGAAAAACACCGCCTCGATGAGATTGCTGAGTTCTTCCGCACTTACAAGAACCTAGAGAAGAAAGAGACGCAAATTCTGGGCTGGAAAGATTTGGATGCGGTCAAGCCTCTAATCGAGGAATGCGTGAAGGCTTACGGTTAAAATGAAACTGGAGTGAGGACTCATCTCCTGAACGGGGTTGGAGTCCTCACCGCCTCAGCTTGTCTACGCCCTAAGCCAGAGTCACCATGATGCAGCGATCGCTCCTGTACGCCAAACTCCATAATTGCACCCTGACGGGATCTAATCTTGATTATATGGGGAGCATTAGCATTGATCGCGCTCTCCTCGATGAAGTGGGAATTGTTCCCTATGAGCAGGTGCAGATTGTCAATGTCAACAATGGTGAACGGTTGATGAGTTATGTCATCTGCGCTCCACCCCAGTCCGGCTTAATTGAACTCAACGGTGCGGCGGCCCGTTTGGGAATGAAGGGCGATCGCCTGATTATTATGGCCTACGCTCAGTTTTCGGCGGAAGATCTCAAAGAACATCAGCCTAAAGTGGTGATTCTCGGCCAGGGAAACCGCATTGAGGCGGTGCATCATTACCCCCATCCCCTGGCGCCCATCGAACAGCAAACGGCTGAGGCACAATTGGTGTGATCGGCTCTTATGCAGATTTCAGACTTAGGGGAACGGGAGCTGTTGAAACGATTACAGCAGTTTTGTCCCCGAGATATTATTGGGGATGATGGAGCGGTTCTAGCGGTTCCACCGTCTCAGTCTCTGGTGGTGACGACAGATACCCTCGTCAATGGGGTTCACTTTAGCCCCCAAACGACCTCAGCGGAGGATGTGGGCTGGCGGGCGGTGGCGGCGAATCTCTCGGATTTGGCGGCGATGGGGGCGACTCCTTTGGGCATTACGGTGAGTTTGGCCCTGCCTCGGGAGACGGAGTTGGCCTGGCTCGATGGCTTATATCAAGGGATGGTTGCCTGTCTGGAGGTGTATGCAACGCCTCTTGTGGGGGGCGATCTCTGTCGCGCGTCCGAGATTAGTTTGAATATTACGGCCCTGGGTTCGGTTGCCTCGGCCATCTATCGTCATCAGGCTCGGGTGGGAGATGCGATCGTGGTCAGTGGGGTGCATGGTGCGTCGAGGGCGGGGTTAGAATTATTGCTCAACGACCTGCAATGGGGCGATTTAGACCCGCAAATTCGTGAAAATCTGATTTCTGCCCATCAGCGCCCTCGACCCCGTTTAGACCTCTTAGAGCCACTGCAACGGTTGGGGATTGGGCGCATCGCTGGGATGGATAGTTCTGATGGGTTGGGGGATGCGGTGATTCAACTGGCTCATGAGAGTGGGGTGAAGGCTCAACTCTGGGGCGATCGTCTCCCCAGTCCCCCGGGCTTATCGGCGATGGTTCCCCCAGATTTGGCTCAAGATTGGGTGTTGTGGGGCGGAGAAGATTTTGAGTTGGTGTTGTGTCTCGCACCTGAGGATGCGAAACGCTTGGTTGATGAGGTGGCAGGGCTAGCGATTATTGGTGAGATGGTAGCGGGCATGGGGGCAGAATTGCAATTGCGCGATCGCATCGAAATCCTGGCGATACAATCGGGCTTTCGCCATTTTTAAGTCAGAGTTTGTTCAGGAAAACTCCCTCAGGGGGCGATCGCAGTTCCCCCAGGCTTCGCGAATGTCATGTCTGAGTTGAGACTGAGGTCAGCATAACACTGCCCTAAATGGTTTAATAAACAGTAGTGTTTGATACAAGAACGAAATTTTTAAATTCGCTATAGTATAAAGTAAACCAGATCGAGTAGATATCCTAATCTCTTACTCTGAGACTCCCAGATAGGCTCGGTGCATCTAGGAGTGCCTTAAGGGAAGAGGACACTCCTAGCGAGTGGTAATAAGAGTATCAAAAGGTTTCCCGTTCGTCGTTCCTTATTGCCAAACTCGTCAGTGAGACTAGGCTAACCCTTGGGAAAATTGCTTGTATGAGTTCATCCCAGTTCGGCAGTTGGGTACAGATATAACGATAATGATAATAGTTACAAGATGATCGGGAACACTAAGGGTAGTAGTCTAAATAGGATAGCACCTCAAGATTGGAGCAAACTACAACAGCAAATGCAGCAGTGGAAAATGACACAGGCCGTCAATGCAGCCATTGTAAACATCAGCGGCCGACAGCGGATGTTATCACAGCGGATCGCCATGCTATCCTTGCGTTGGGCCTGTAGCCAAGATGTCCAGGAACGCGCTAACTTTCGCCAAGAAATTGCCGAGCTGGTGGACGTAATGGAACTATCCCACCAAGGCTTATTAACGGGAAATGCTGAACTTCATTTACCAGGACATCCCTCAGAAACAGTTCGAGAGATGTATTTTGAACCGCCTTGGGAAATTGACCGTCAGGTTCGTGAGTATTTGGCACAACTTCGAGAGTTGTTAGAAACAGACGACGCTGAAATCACGCCAGAGCAAGCGAATCTCCAGGCAATTCTGGAGGCAGCTTCAATGAGGTTATTGCCTGCTTTAGATGCCGTTGTGAGTCAATATCAACGGGAAAGTGAAGCCGAACAAGCTGCCATCAACCGCGATCAGATTCGACTCTATCACCAAAGTTGTCAAGCTGCTGAAAAGGCACAAAAACAAGCCCAAGAACTCGAAGCCGCGTTACAGGATCTCCATGAGATTCAGTCCAAGTTGCTGCAAACCGAAAAGATGTCTAGTTTAGGGCAGTTGGTGGCTGGAGTGGCCCATGAGATTAATAATCCCATTAACTTTATTTCGGGGAATATCACTCATGCCTCTGCCTATGTCTCGGACTTATTAGACTTGTTACGTCTATACCAAGAGAGCTATCCTCAGCCGAGGGACCCGATTCAACGCCAAGCCGAAGCCATTGACTTGGAATTTGTGCAAAAAGATATCGTTAAACTCCTGGCATCGATGAAAACGGGGAGCGATCGCATTCGGCAGATTGTCAACTCCCTAAAAACCTTTGCCCGGATGGATGAGGCGGATTATAAACGGGTTGATATCCACGAGGGGATTGAGAGTTCCCTGTTGATTCTGCAACATCGTTTTCACGGAAGCGGGAAGCACCCCCCCATCCAACTGAAACGGGACTATGGGCAACTTCCGGCCATTGACTGTTATGCCGGACAACTCAATCAAGTCTTTCTCAATATCCTCAATAATGCCATTGATGCCCTCGATGAGCGCGATCGCAACCGGACTCTGGAGGAGATGAAGACTCACCCCAGTTTGATTGAGATTTGTACCCGTCGCCTCTCTGGGAACTGGGTGCAAATTCGCATCCGAGATAATGGCATCGGCATTCCTGAATCGCACCGTTCCCGCATTTTCGATCCCTTTTTCACCACGAAACCCGTGGGCCAAGGCACTGGACTGGGAATGTCCGTCAGCTATCAGATTATTGCCGAACTCCATGGGGGCCAACTCGACTGCGTCTCCAAGCTGGGACAGGGGACAGAATTTATCATCGAGATTCCCATACAGGCGATCGCCTGCACCATCTCTCCCTCAGTGGCGAACGTTCCTTAGTGGGGAACCTTGAGACACAGGATCAACTTTAGCGCCGGGATTTGATACCGTAGAGAGACATCAATTGTCCTCCCAAATGCGGTTGGCGGGACGGAACAGCAGGTTTTACTAGAGACTATGGCAGCGCAAACCTATCCCATCGAGATCAAACCCGTGTCAGAATCCCGACTTCGGGGACTAGATATCAATAACGTTCCCTTCGGTCGCCTGTTTAGTGACCATATGTTAGTGGCGACCTATGAGGACGGAACCTGGAACCCTGCGACAATTTTGCCCTATGGCAAGTTAGAGATGTCCCCGTCTATTTCTGCTCTCCATTATGGACAAGCGGTGTTTGAGGGCATGAAAGCCTATAAGGGGCCCGCTGGGGAAGCGTTGCTCTTTCGCCCCCAAGCCAATTTTGAGCGGATTAACCGTTCCGCTGCGCGACTCTGTATGCCGCCTATCCCCGAGGAAATTTTCCTGGATGGCCTGCGGGAGTTAATCCGTCTCGATGCCAATTGGATTCCCACCCGGCCCGGAAGTGCCCTTTATATTCGCCCCATCTATTTCGCTACCGATGAGTCGATTGGGTTGCGGCCCTCTCAACAGTACACTCTGGCGATTATCTGTTGTCCGGTGGGGGCCTATTATGCCGAACCGGTGAAACTGACGGTGACGCGGGAGTATGTGCGGGCCTTTCCGGGGGGAACCGGGGCAGCGAAAGCGGCAGGGAACTATGCCGCGAGTCTGTTAGCCGATCGCCAGGCCAAGCAACAGGGATATGACAATGTCTTGTGGCTCGATGGGGTGGATCAAACCTATATTGAAGAGTGCGGCACGATGAATGTCTTTTTTGTCATCGATGGGGTTGTGGTGACTCCGCCGCTGGGGGGGACGATTTTACCGGGGATTACCCGCGATAGCATTATTACGTTGCTCAAAGAACAGGGGGTTCCTGTCGAAGAACGGCGAGTTGCGTTAACTGAGATTTTGGCGGCCCATAAACAAGGGCGTTTGCAGGAAGCCTTTGGGGCGGGGACGGCGGCCACCATTGCCCAGATTGAAACCATCGCCATTGACGGGGTGGAATTAAATCTGGAGGTGACGGGAGAACAGCAATATGGGGCCCGGTTACTGAAACATCTCGATGAGATTAAGACGGGGAAACGGGAGGATCACTACGGTTGGATGATGCAAGTCTAGGAGAACGATGACAGATAAATCCCGCGATAATTGGTTTTATCGGCTGCTGGATTTGCCGGTTGGTGTTGTTGCGGGGGCGTTGTATCCCCTCAAGGCGATCGCCATCCTGGCCCAAAACAGCAAACTCTGGGGCTATATTGCCTTTCCTATCCTGTTAAATCTCATCATTGGGGTGGGGCTTTATATTGGCTTGTTGCGCCCTGGATTAGGGGAAATTCAGGGGATTACGGTGGCCTTGGATGCCCGGATTACGGCCTGGATTGCCAATTTACCTCAATGGTTGGGTTGGCTGAGTTGGTTTGGAGAACTATTGGGGGGCCTGTTGCAAGGCATCCTGGTGGTGGGCTTATTTCTGGCGACGGGGTTGTTGTTGGTGCAGTTTGGGGCGATTCTGGGGTCTCCTTGGTATGGGCAGTTATCGGAGGAGTTGGAGAAGTTAAAGACGGGGAAAGTCACCACCTATGAACAGGGGCTGTTGGTGATTTTTAAGGATATCTGGCGTGCGTTAGCCTTTGAGGTGAAGAAACTTATCTTGGCGTTGGGGTTGGGGATACTCTTGTTTTTGGCGAACTGGGTTCCGGGGTTAGGAACGTTGGTGGCTGGGCTTGGTGGGGTGGCGATCGCAGCCCTGATTGTCTGTCTGGATTTCCTGGATGCTCCCCTCGAACGTCGCCGCCTCCGCTTTCGGGATAAGCTCAAGATTGTGGTGGGGGGACTTCCGGCAACGGCTACGTTTAGCTTGGTGTCGTTGTTTTTGGTGAGTATTCCTTTTGTGAATCTATTGGCAGTTCCGGTGTGTGTGGCGGCGGGAACGCTGTTGTTCTGCGATCGCATTTATCCCAGACGTTTTGCGGATCAAGAGGCGGATACTCTTTCTGGAGAGGAGTTAGAACGGAAGGCAAAAGAAGGCAGTAGGCAGTAGAAGGGAACAGGGAACGGGGAACAGGGGGGAGAAGGCAAGAGGCAAGAGGCAAGAGGCAAGAAACGGCTTTAGGGGTTGAGTTCTTGCTGACTCCAACTGCCATCATTGTTGCGTTGATAGAGATGGCGATTTTGGGGGTTGCCTCGTAGTTGTAGCCAATCGACGCGGATGGGTTCGAGTAAGAGGAGGGCAAAACTCTCTAAGGGAGTTTTGGGATTGGGGGGAGAGACTTGGAAGGCTTCTAGGGGAGTGCGATCGCCCCCAGGTTCGGGCCAGGCGAAACTGGAACGAGCATTGTCGGAAATCTGTTGCCAGAGGTGTGATCGCAACCGTTGTAACTCCTCATCGTCAGATGCGGCTGATACCGAAATTAACGAACCTCCTAGGCGGAACTGTTCCCGAGTTTTGGGGAAATACCAACAGGCTTCGGCCTGGCAATTGTCCGCAATTTCCTGCATCTTGGCACTGCGGCGATCGGTAATGATTTGTAGGCGATCGCCCTCGGCAAAGCCCCGAAACACCACCGTTCGGTTCGCCGGAGTCCCATCAGGACGTACTGTCGCCAGTTGCAAATAGCGAGCATAGATTAGACTGCGGTTGAGGTGTAAGGCAGCCGCTAGATGAGTTCTCCAAGGAGCCAGACTCATGATGTATCGTGAATTTTGGTTAACTTTTTTGGCTAGATGTTCATGATAAACGGTTTTTGCCAATCAATTCGCTAAAATCCCAACTATCAACCTGTTAACTTGCACGATTGGGAATAGCCATGCCTAGATTTTCCTTCAGGAAATCTCTGCGTATATCTCCCCATTGTTTAGCCGCTAGGGAGTGAGAAAAGCTCACCACCTGGCGGCTTTTTCATTAGCACTCTCAACTGGTGAGTGCTAATTTCAGGGATAACTTATAGCAATCGAAGACTGACTTAGGACTCTGAGTTGGGAAAGACTTCCCCACCTATTGCCTATTGCCTTCTTTTCCCCTGTTTTTTGTCCTATTCAGACCAACTTTTGCTATATCAGCAGTTGAGGTTGCTTAAACAACGAATTTAACGTGAGTTAAACAAGCCGTACTATGAGCTACACCTTTGATATCATCAAGATTTTACCAGTTCTGAACTTCTTTGACCATCAGCAAAAAGTAGAACAAACTCCCCACCGCAGTCTAGCTTATCTCGGAAGTTATGATTGTACCCTGGATGGCTTTATTCAATCGACCAAACTGGTGCATCAAAAACCTGATTGGGATTGGGATGCGGTCGTCTCAGCCATGATTGAGTTTTGGCTGAGTCAAGAGGGGCGAGTTCGTCATTGGAAACAGGTCTTTCAACAGTCAGATGAGGGACATTTAATTGTGGCCCGAGTGGCGAATGTAAATTGTTTGCGGCGCGAGTTTGAGGCGATGTTGTAGGGGACGGAGTGAGTCCGTACAAATTAGGTGAGTAAGCACTCATCTAGGCTGTAACCGGGCCCTCAATTTCTGAACTCCTTGTCCGCACTGGCGCCACAATTGGGTACTAGAATTGATTTTTTTGAGCGATTTGGGTGCTTTCTCCGGTTCCTGCAAAAATCGATAGTGAAGAAATACATCACGATGGGGAAGAGCTAAATCTTCCCCTCGACATAGATAATAAAAGTCTTTGGAAGGATACCCCATATAATGAATTCGACGAATGGGTTTACAGCCTTGAGCATTATAGAGAACCCAGTCTTTTTCAACAAAAGGATCTACCCCAGCAATATTGCCGGTTCGCTCTTGAGGATTGGTACTCATTGTGTAATTAAACACCCTACAATCCAAGAAAAAAGTTAAATAGCTAAACAAATACACTTCATCCCACCAACCCTTCTCTTTTATGAAATAAATTTCTTCATCTTGGAGTAGCTTAGACTGGGTTTCCTGCAAAATCCCTCGATTTATACGTCCTTTTTTGGAAGCAAAGAAATCTGAAGCATGACAAGACTGTTTGACTTTTGTGACGTCACAGCCATACTTTTGAGTTATCAACTCTATCGACAAAAAGCACTCTTGCTTGTTATGCTCCCAATCATCAAAAATACAATCATATTGATTTAACTTTTGAAAGCAGTCTGACAAGGAAGACATGACTAATGAGTCACAATCAACATAGACAAACTCATCAAAAACACCCTCAAATGAACAGAGCTTGCGGATGGTATTACTGTAATGAAACCAAGCTTTTTTCGTCTTACCTTTAAATCGTTTATCAGTCCAAACACTTAAAGCAAAATCTGATAAAACCTCAATAAAATCAAGATTGTCAAACAAAAATACTTTGTCTGATGTCAATGTTTTTATCTTCTCGATTTTAGAATCGTAAGGAATAACACAAATTCGAGCATTTTCGTCGTGGTTGCTGTGAATACTGTTGATTAAAGCAACTAACTGATCATAGACCCTGTCATTTGCTAACGTGTAGATTCCTTGTTGAATAGCCATAGGTTCTCCTACTGCTCAAAATGACATTTAGAAGACAGTTTTGTTGTGGTACTAACAAACTATCGTTCGCGAGTCTTATCCCACGAAACTTAAATTGATCAAACATTGAGCGTACCAGGGAGACTGACCCGCGTCGGCAATTAACGATTCTTGATTACACCTCTGGATTGTAACTGGAGAATTTTAAAATTGGTGAAACTCATCTTTAAGCCTTGAATCTACGTCATCTTAGGATGGATGTATGAACCCAAAGTATGAATATAAAACCGAATAAATAAATGATGTCTTTTACATATAAAGCCATTTTGTCCACGGCGAACGGGTAGATCCTATTCATGGGCCGTTCGATGACATTAGAAACCTCGGTCCGGGGAATTCGTCATAATTGGAGTAGGACGCTCTTAACCATTCATTCACACAACCAAAATCCATGAAACTGCTTCCTCTCAGCCTAGGAATTGCCCTGGGCCTCCTTTGGAGTTCTCCCGCCTTGGCTCAATCCCGTGATCAGGTGGTGCGCCTGTGCTTAAACGGCTTGCTGCATACTGATATCAGCCATGATGGAACCCCCCGACTCAACTCTCGCCGTACTGTTGTCGATCAGGCCTCGGCTGCTGAAGCCTGCGAAGGGGTGCAAACTCGGATTGAGGCTCGCGATATCCGTCGTTGTGTCTTGGGTGTGTTGTATACCAATACCGATCATAGCGGTGGGCCGCGAGTGACGTCCCAACGTACCGAAATTGAAGCCAGTTCCGCTGCCAGGGCCTGTCGCCTTCCGCAACGCGAGGCCCCCGTCCAGATTCGCTATCGGTATCGCATTCCCTTTCCCCGTCGCTATTGAGTCTAGACAGTCTCTACAGAGGATGAAAACCTCGGCAAAACATGGCAGACTAGGAAAAAGACAATGGGGTGGGCGATCGCGGTATGGTGAAGGTTCATACAACCGAAGAACTCATTGATATCCTCGCCGCTGAACATGAGGCTTGTCTGAGGGGAGAACGGCTTAACCTCTCCGCTAACCCCTATATCGGCAATATCGCGGTGGATAGCCTCTTGAAACCCGATGCGATGCAGCGGTTCTCCGCCTATCAGGATTTTAAATCGGCTATTCACCAGTATCAGCAAGACCACGGCGTCTCAGGGATTATCTGGCGGGAACTGACACTCAAGGGGCAAACACTACACTATCCCCAGGTTCATGAACGCTTGATTGCTCTTGAACGGGATTTAGAGACTCTTCGACAGGCTAAACCTCGGATTCTTGAGTTTTGGGAGCGAGTTACGCCGGAGATGGATTTGTATTTGAGTGTGAACCAGGGGAAAGACTATGAACCCCTGACGTTGGCTGAGGTATCCGCGTTGATTCCACGTACCGATTGGGCCAATATCTGGAAATGGGAGAATCAAACCTTTTTAGAGGTCGTTTTGCAACTGGGGTGGGGACAACCCCATGATGCGAACTATCGCCGGGGTTCCTTGGCCGCCGGGAGTGAGTACATTCATGGGGTTCCGGTGGGTTGTCAACCCATTGGCTAGAGGTTTCCCTGCAAGAAGGGGGCCAGTTCTTCACTCAATTGCCCCGATTTGACAAATTCGGCGTAGGTGTCGGCTTCAATGGCCAGCAGTTCGTTTTTGAGTAGTTGGCTAGCGTAGTCTTTTAAATCTGGATCTTCTTTCTGAAGTTGCTTGAGTTTTTCTTGCAACTGGGTGAGTTCTCCTTGAATTAGGCAAGTCTGGTAGTTGTAAAAGTCTTGGGGGACATCTGAGCGAAACTCTTGTTGTTGCAGATGCTGCAAGACCCGTTCTAGGGCGGCACGACGGGCCACAACTTCGGTATACTCCTGTTTGCGAGAGTTTTCGTCGAGCAGGGAAAGATTCTGAAGCAGGGATTTGGTGGTTAAGCCTTGAACCAGCAGGGTAAATAACACGACCCCGAAGACAATGCCGATGACTTCTTCCCGTTCCGGAAGCATGACGGGAACACTCAAGGCCAAGGCAATGGAGACGGAACCCCGCAGGCCTCCCCACCACAAGACGGTTAATTCTGGCAGCTTGATGCCCGATTTGGCGGTGAGGTTACTGAAACTACCTAGGCCAAAAATACCGATGGCCCGGGTAAGTAATAACCCCACAATGACAATGCCGATGGGGATTAGGCTTTCCTGGAGGCTTTCAAACTGGACGCGATCGCCAATCAACAAGAAGACAATGGAGTTGACAAAAAAGGCGATAAACTCCCAAAACTCCGTCACCAACAGGCGAGTTCGGGGATTCATACCAATCCGGGAGCCAAAGTTGCCTAAAATCACCCCCGTTGTTACCACGGCAATCACCCCGGAACCGCCGAGGTTTTCCGTGATGACATAGGTTCCGTAGGCGGCAACCAACGTCAGAGACTGTTCGACTAAAGGCAAATCAAAACGTTGGGTGAGATAGGAAATCCCAAAGCCAATGGCACTACCAACCCCCACACCAACGCCGACAAATATGGCAAAGTTGGAAATCGTGGCTTGCAGGGAGAACTCTTGACTTCCCGTGGCTAACCCCACCAGAAGTCCAAAGGCGACAACGGCCACCCCATCGTTAAAGAGGCTTTCTCCTTCCATGAGGGTGGTGAGTCGTTCGCCAACCCCCAACTCACGAAATAGGGCAATGACAGAAACGGGATCGGTGGCTGAGAGACTGGCCCCCACGAGTAGACAAACCGGTAGAGGAATCCCCGTAAAGGTGGCCAGTAGCCAACTAATGCCAAAGATGGAGATCATGACCCCGACAATGGCAAACAGGGTAACGGGGATTAAGTCCTGTTTGAGGTTCTTCCAATGGAGGTTCCAACCGGCTTCAAAGAGCAAGGGCGGTAGGAAAATCTCTAAAATGAGTTCCGGTGACAAATTCACCAAACGGACATCTTCAAAGGCGAGGAAGACCCCAACGATGACCAATAATAGGGTGTAGGGGATCTGCCGCATCCAGCTAACGGTTCGCGACAGGGTGGCGACGGTGAGGGAGACGGACAGCACTAAGAGAAATTTCTCTAAGTTATTTTGGATGAGAGCTTCGCTCGCTGTCACTTCGAGAGACATAGGCTAATCAGATCTCCAGCAGTTAGGTTAGCGTCGGCGGGCTTCGAGGTGCTGATAGACCGCATCGATATCTACATTATGATGCGCCATTGCGACAAGGGTATGGTAGAGCAAATCGGCAACTTCTGAGGCGATCGCCTCGGGGTCATCATCTTTACAGGCCATGACCACTTCGGCGGCTTCTTCACCGATTTTCTTCAAAATCTTATTGTCTCCCCCGGCGAGGAGTTTACAGGTATAGGATTGCTCGCTGGGATTGTCGCGGCGATCGCAGATGGTGGCGAAGAGGTGTTGGAGGGGATCAGACATGGGGGAAGGGAACGGGGAACAGGGAACAGGGGAAGAGAAGGCAGTAGGCAGCAGGCAGTAGGCAATGTGGGGGCAACCACCAAAAAAGGGACAGCTTTAAAGCCATCCCTTTTTCAGAATCTGCTGAGGACTAGATGGGTAGATTGCAATGCGGATGGCGAGACTCGAACTCGCAAGGATTGCTCCACACGCCCCTCAAGCGTGCGTGTCTACCAATTCCACCACATCCGCGTGGCGTTTATGCCGCTAACCTTGGTTAACCGCACTATGATAACTTAGCATAGCTGTGGACAGTTGCGCCACATTTGATGAAAAATTTTTTTCATCCGATTCTGCTGCGGTTGTTTTCGTTCCCCGTTGCCCCAGACATTCAAAGATGCAGTTCTCGAAAATTCTCATTGCCAACCGAGGTGAAATCGCCCTCCGTATCCTCCGAACCTGCGAGGAGATGGGCATTGCCACCGTTGCTGTTTACTCCACGGTCGATCGCCATGCTCTCCATGTGCAACTGGCGGATGAAGCTGTTTGCATTGGCGAACCGTCGAGTAATAAAAGCTATCTCAACATTCCCAACATCATCTCGGCGGCCTTAACCCGCAATGCGACGGCGATTCATCCCGGCTATGGGTTCTTGGCGGAGAATGCTCGCTTTGCCGAAATTTGCGCCGATCACCAAATCGCCTTTATTGGCCCCTCCCCTGAATCGATGCGACAGATGGGGGATAAGTCCACGGCCCGGGAAACCATGAAACAGATTGGGGTTCCCACGGTTCCGGGGAGTGATGGCCTGCTCCATGATGAACAGGAAGCCCTTACTCTAGCCGATAAGATTGGCTACCCTGTCATGGTGAAAGCCACGGCCGGCGGTGGGGGCCGGGGGATGCGTTTTGTTCGCCACGCTGGGGAGTTACCGAAACTGTTTCTGGCGGCTCAAGGGGAAGCGGAGGCGGCGTTTGGTGATCCAGGAATTTATCTGGAGAAGTTTATTGAACGGCCTCGCCACATTGAGTTTCAGATTCTCGCAGATCAACATGGGAATGTGATTCATTTGGGGGAACGGGATTGTTCGATTCAACGACGACATCAGAAACTCCTCGAAGAAGCCCCCAGTCCCGCTCTCGATCCTAAGTTACGGCAACGGATGGGCAAAGCGGCGGTGAAGGTGGCTAAGGCCATTAACTATGTGGGGGCCGGAACGGTGGAATTTCTCCTGGATGGTTCGGGGAATTTCTATTTTATGGAGATGAACACCCGCATTCAGGTCGAACATCCGGTGACGGAGGCGATTTGTGGTTTAGATTTGATTGCAGCTCAGATTTTGGTGGCTCAAGGGGAAAAACTGCCGGTGAATCAGAGTCAGGTGGAGTTACGGGGCCATGCGATCGAATGTCGGATTAATGCCGAAGATCCCGATCGCAATTTCCGACCCCATCCGGGACGGATTAGTGGCTATCTCCCCCCTGGTGGGATTGGTGTACGGGTGGATTCCCATGTCTATACGGATTATGAAATCCCCCCCTATTATGATTCCCTCATCGGTAAGCTGATTGTCTGGGGCTTAACTCGCGAACAGGCGATCGCCCGCATGAAACGGGCCCTCCGAGAATGTGCCGTCACGGGGATTCCCACCACCATCGGCTTCCACCAAAAAATCCTCGACAGCCCCGAGTTCCTCAGCGGCACCGTCTACACCAATTTTGTGGAACAGTTTATGGCCAAGGATCGGGATTAGGGGAAAAGAAGGGAACAGGGAAGCCCCCCCTACTGCCTACTGCCTTCTTCTTCCCCTATTCACCGCATCATCGTAATTAACCCCTGTTGCCCTAACAGCAGTTCTCGGATGAGGCTGAAAATTCCCACCCAGATGATGGGGGAAATGTCAACCCCTCCTAGGGGCGGAATGAGTTTGCGGGTGGGGATTAGGAAGGGTTCTGTGGGAACGCCGATGAGGTTGAAGGGGAATTTGTTCAGTTCCGCTTGGGGATACCAGGTGAGGATGATGCGGAAAATCATCAGAAAGGTCATAACCCCGAGGAGAATGCCAAGGGTCCAACTGCTTAAGGTGAGAGTAGTCATCGCTTGATTTTGGCTGAAATGTTAAGGTTTGTAACTTTTAACTGAGACCATTGTATCTTGATTGCTGAAGGGGCGATCGCCCCAGGAATGGGGGGGAGTGGGGTTAAAGGCTCGCTGGCGGTGCCCGGAGAAATCTGAGACTCAACTTCCCAAGCGGCGCAGAACTGGTTACACTAAGTGAAGCAATATTTCTGATCGTTTCGTTTTAAGGAAGCGAATAATATGACCCCTTCTTTGATGAATTTTTTCTATAGCCTCCTAGCTGGCGGAATCATCGTTGTGATTCCGGTCGTGGTGGCCCTGGTTTTCTTGAGCCAACAAGACAAAGTATCTCGGTCTTGAATTCTATCGTTGATGGCGATCGCAGCAGGTGAGTCAAGTCTATCCCGTAAAACCCGGCTTCTTCTTCAGGGACGTTCGCGACCCTGGAGATTCGCCTCGTAAGTCGCTAAGATGGGGACTGAAGTAGGAGAGAGGCTAATGGTAAACATCGGACTGGGCTTAAGCAGCCTGCTGCACGCAATCAACACTCCCCCCGTCCTAGCTCAAGTCGCCTACGGCTTTGGCTGGGGCAGTTTAATGGGCATTGCCCTTGTCCTGTGCGGTGTTGCCCTATATTTGTTGCGGACAACCCGACCCAATTTGGCACGGGATCACGATATCTTTTTTGCCGCCGTAGCGTTGCTCTGTGGCGGTATTCTCTTTTTCCAAGGATGGCGACTTGACCCGATTCTCCAATTTGGTCAGTTCCTGATGACGGGTTCCGCCGTCTTCTTTGCCGTCGAAAGTATCCGCATGAGAGGGATTGTCACCCAACAGGCGAAACGAAACACGCCCATTGTGGATGACGAGCGGGATGTCAGTCCTGACTATCAGTCTTACGAGTACGAAGCTGAACTCGAAGAAATCGAACCCTATAAACCCAATCCCGCCACTCGTCGTATTCCGGGAAGTCGGGAGGTTGCCCGTCGCTCGCCGCGAGATGCCTATAGCGATGAGCCGCGTCGTCCTCCCACTCGTCGCAGTTCTGGGAGTCCTCCTAGTGGCCGTCGTCCCCCCGGCGATGGCCCCGCTCCCCCCCGCAAGCGTCGGCCGCGTCCCGCTGGCCCAAGTCGTCAGGTGGACTTGAAATATAGTGATTGGAATGACGATGAGGTCTATGATGCGCCCTATGGTGATGTCGGCGGCCCATCTCGTCCCTCTCGCCGTCCTCCGAGTCGTAGTTCAGGAACGCCGGGAACCGGAACGCCTCCGAGTGGGCGATCGCGTCCCCCCCAAGGCCGTCCCCCTCGTCCTAAAAAACAAGTCGAGGCGCGGTTAGACGATGACTACAGCGATTTTTATGGGGAGGCCCCCAGCAGTGGCCCCACGAACTCGCCCCCCATTGACGAGGAGCCTGGCAGTGGCGGTGATTATGAGGTCTACGATCGCACCCCCAGTATGCGAAATTCGAGGCCCACTGTCCCCCCCGATGAAGACCCCTTCCCCCCCGATGAGGACTATGACGAGCGATTCGGGCCTAACCCCTATGACGATGAACTCGAAGATGATAACTCCAATCAGTTTGATCGCTAGGACGATCGCCCGTCTGTCGTAATAACCGTGAACAGGGGAGAATCACAATCAAGATGGCGACGAGGATGGCGGCGGCAACTTAAACCCATTGCCCTCTCCCTCGCCATCAGCTTGGGACTGGGGGGCTGTGCTGGGAGGGGACCGGAACCCCCCGTTGCCCTCGATAGCTATTACCGAGATGAGCAACCGGCCTTGAGTGGTGACGGCCGGTTGCTGGCGTTCGTCTCGGGCCGGGATGGAACCCAGAGCATCTTGTTATACGACCTCCAGCGGCGACGATTTATCGATTTGCCCAATCTCAATCGAGATGATGCGATCGCCGAATCTCCCAGTTTGAGTTATAGCGGCCGCTATATTGTCTATCTGGCCAGCGATCGCGGCCGCCCCGAAATCGAACTCTACGATCGCATTACCCGCCGCACCCAAGTCCTCAGCAGTGGCTATCGGGGTTGGGTTCGTCACCCGAGAATTAGCCCTGACGGCCGCTATATCGTCTTTCAAACCGGACGGCGGGGACAATGGGATATTGAAATTATTGACCGTGGTCCCAATATAGAACTCGATCGCCAACAATAATAACAAATAATTTATAGTTTTTAGGATTCATCTTAAATAGTCCATGAAGGATGTTAAACCACTTGGGATTGATAAAATCGCTATTATCAAGCGGTTTAAACTTTTGCGTTTATCCCTCTATCTATCCCTAGTAACAGCCCTAAGCAGTTGTGCCGCCTATCCTCGATTAGTCAATAGTCCCGTGGACCCTGGAGGGCGGAGCTTGAACTCCTTAGCCGCCGACATCTCTCCGGCAATTTCCGGGCGTTATATCGTCTTTGTCTCCGAGCGAGAACAACGGCAGGACATTTATCTCTACGACCGACAAACGCAACGAACCATCGCCCTACCCGGTCTCAACTCCCTCGATACCATCGCCGAAAGTCCGGGGGTATCCGCCGATGGTCGCTATATCGTTTTTGCCGGAAACCGTCGGGGTCGCTCAGGAATCTTTATCTATGACCGAGAAACCCGGCAATTGCGCGACCTCAGCGAAAATCTCGACGCAACCGTCCGCAATCCCAGCATCAGTGCCAATGGTAGCACTGTCGCCTTTGAAGCCAATCTCAATGGCCAGTGGGATATTCTGGTCTATAACCGCAACGGACAACCCCTGGACTTGCCCACACCTGTTCGTTGAGGTCGTTCTTATCCCCTTCCTCGACGTTGTATCATGAGTGCTTTCTGGTTCCGCTATGGCATTTCGAGTCTTCTGACCGCCGGAGTCCTCACGGGAGTAGTGGCTCCCTTGCCGCAACTGGCCCCCCAATCGGCGATCGCCCAAAATCAAGACGAACAGACCAATATCCGGGTTTACGACCAAGCCAGTCCCGCCGTCGTCGCCATTATCGCGGGCAACTCTAGCGGTAGCGGCAGCATCATCACCCCCGATGGTTTAGTTCTCACCAATGCCCATGTCGTCCAAGAAGCTGCCGGGCGTTCTGTCCAGGTTCGACTCTCCAACGGCGACGAATATACCGCCGACATCCTCGGCTTTGACCCGGCTGGCCAAGACCTAGCCGCCCTCCAAATTCGCAACGCTCGTAACCTTCCCACCATCCAAATCGCTCGCCCTGACTCCGTTCGTGTCGGTCAGCGGGCTTTTGCCATCGGCAGTCCCTTTGGCTTTGAAACCACCTTCACCGTGGGGATTATCAGCCGCATTGACCCTCGGGAGGGAACCATCCAAACCGATGCCGCCATCAACCCCGGCAACTCCGGGGGCCCATTGCTCAACTCCAATGGGGAAATGGTCGGGGTCAACACGGCAATCTTCACCGTGGGCCGAGAAAGTGGCAACATTGGCATCGGCTTTGCCATTCCCATCACCGATGTTCAGCCCTTTCTCACCGCCATTGACCAAGGACGGGGGGCTAATACTGCTCAGGCGGGGAGTCGTCTTCCGGGGGCACAGGCTCCTCAAGCTGTTGAACTCAATGGAGCACCCATTCGTGGCAGTTTAGGGCCCAATTCCAATGTGTTGCCGGTCGACAACAGCTACTTCAACGCCTATAGCTTTGAAGGACGGTCCC
This sequence comes from Sodalinema gerasimenkoae IPPAS B-353, assembly GCF_009846485.1. GTDB lineage: Bacteria > Cyanobacteriota > Cyanobacteriia > Cyanobacteriales > Geitlerinemataceae > Sodalinema > Sodalinema gerasimenkoae. The sequence continues at coordinate 650,197 of NZ_ML776472.1, read as the reverse complement.
GACAAACGGTCGTCTTAGATCTCACGTCTGATGAGTTCGATGCCTATCTCATCCTCCTAGACTCGAACGGAAATTCTATTGCCCAAGATGACGATGGGGGAGATGGAACTGATGCCCGCATCGTCACCCAACTCCCCGCCAACGATACCTATATCGTCTTGGCAAACTCCTTCCGGGGCGGAGAATCCGGTCGCTATCAACTGACCCTGCGGAGCCAAGCGGGGCAGATCGATAGCCAGACTCGGACGGGAATACTTCTCAATGAGCAGGGGGTACTACGCACCGGCGACCCGATGCTGCCGCAAGATGGCAGCCTTTATCATGAGCATCAGTTTGAAGGACGAGCCGGACAATTGGTCACCATCAACCTAGAAAGCTCTGAGTTTGACACCTACCTCTTTCTCTTTGATAACGAGGGCAATCTGATTGACGCCAATGATGATATTAGTCCCGGCAATACCAATTCTCGCCTGATGTTGCGGTTGCCCTATACGGGGACTTATTCGGTGATTGTCAATAGCTATGACAACACTGGACGAGGACGTTATCAGCTCACCGTTGAGGAAAACTGAGGGCGGGGGCTAAACACTCGGTTTCTTGGAGAAACCGGGTGTCAGATGATTTCGGAAGTTACATCAACCCCATCCAACTGAAAAAGGTTTGACCTGTGACCGCTTCTAAAATCAGTAAGGCGACAAAGCCAATCATGGCAAAGCGACCATTGATTCTCTCAGCATAGAGATTCCAGCCAAAACTGGGGGTATTCGTGGACTCAGCCTCTGACTGTGGCTGAGACTCAGGTGTAGATTGGGGGGTTTGTTGTTCGTCTGACATATAGCAAAAATTGGTCTGAATAGGACAAAAAAACTGGGAAAAAGAAGGCAATAGGCAATAGGCAATAGGCAATAGGCAATAGGTGGGGAAGTCTTTCCCCACTCAGAGTAAAAGAAGGCAATAGGCAATAGGCAATAGGCAATAGGCAATAGGTGGGGAAGTCTTTCCCCACTCAGAGTCCTAAGTCAATCTTCGATTGCTATAGGTTAAGGCACAATTGCGATCAAAGTTAACACTCTAGAGCATTTTGCTACCGAGTGACCATGCCGTCAGGGGATGTTTAACCGAACTCCTGTTCAATCACCCGCCAACTGGCGGCGATAACACCCGGTTCTAGGCTAATGCGACTCACCGCCCGTTCGAGCAGTTCATCCTCACGGCTTTGGGTGACCAGTTCCGCTTCGACTTCCACTCGACCATTACTGTTTTCAATATCTTCACTGTGGAGCGATCGCAGTTTCATCTGTCCCAAACTCAGCGATTGCAGTAACAAAGCCCGCACCCGAGCCTCATCCTTCTCCATACACACCAAGGAGCAACTATAGCAAAGTTCAATCTCACTGCCCTTAAGGGGTTCTTGATTGATGCGATAACCCAAAGGACGTAAAACCAGGTTAGAGGCCAACACCGCCAAAGACCCCACAAAGGCTTGGCTCAAATACCCCGACCCCGCTAACGCCCCAATGGCTGCGGCACACCAAATCGTTGCAGCGGTGTTTAAGCCACGCACCGTGAGTCCTTCCCGTAAAATGACCCCCCCAGCCAAGAAACCAATCCCAGACACTACCTGAGCCGCAATCCGCGTGGGACTAGCCTCGTCGGGAGTCAGAACCGAGAGCATCACAAACAACGCCGCTCCTGTGGCGACGAGGGTATTGGTTCGCAGGCCAGCCATCCGTTGCCGCCATTGTCGTTCTAAGCCGATGGCAGATCCCAAAAGAAACGCTACGCAAAGGCGGATTGTAAATTCTGTCCATTCCATTAGCGATCTCCCAATCTATTGCAGGCTATTGATTGATGGCATTATTGATTATTTCCCCATGGCTTTGACTAAACCAATGCCACTGAAGTACAACATGGCGACAGCCCCCCCCAGTAAACTTTGAGTGAGCGGGTCCGTCGAGGGCGTTAAGACTGCCCCCAAGACAGCGGCCGTCAAAATTACATAGCGCCAGCCTGAGAGCATTTGCTGGGAGGAAACAATCCCTAAGCCGCCGAGAATCGCTTGCAAGACGGGAACTTGGAAGGCAATGCCGGTACTAAACAACAGCAGCAGAATGGTTTTGAAATACTCATCAATCGACCATTGCTGAGCAACGACCCCTTCACCGAAGCTGACAAAAAACTTGAGAGCCGCCGGAATTAGAGCCACATAGGCGAAGACTAACCCCGCCAGAAACAGCACACTGGAGCCAAGAACCACGGGGGCAATGAGTTTCTGTTCCCGTCGCGTCAGGCCCGGCAGCACAAAGCGGACAATTTGATAGAGGATAAAGGGCGTCGCCAGGAGGAGGCCGCTATAGCCTGCGACCTCGATGGAGACAAAGAAAAACTCACCTGGGCGAATTTGAATGAAATCAACCCCATTGGCGGGGGCCTCTAGGAGCCGCACAATGGGTTTCACGGCAAGGAAACAGCCGATAATGGCAATGAAAACGGCGATCATGGAATAGAAAATCCGCTGTCGCAGTTCTTCGAGGTGGTCAAAGATGGACATCTCCACCTCGAAAGGAGCTTCATCGAGATAGCTGTCATCCTGTTCGGGCGGTTTGGGGGCAATTTGGGGTGTTTCTGGGGGCGAAGTCATGACATCTATCGAGACAATGAATCCAACGCTGTGGGTTAGCTGTGCCTTTTATTCTAAACTGCCTCGGTTCGGTCAGTAGGGGAAACTCCCTGGCGATCGCCCGTGAAGAACCCCAAAACATGATTTACAATAGGTAACTGTGATTTGTTTTACCAGGTCTTTTACTGTGCTACGATCGCTCGTTGCCGATTTTCGCATCATCTTTGAGCGCGACCCCGCCGCCCGCAACTGGGTGGAGGTGTTGTTTTGCTACCCCGGTTTGCAAGCACTGGTGTTCCACCGCTTCGCCAACTGGCTGCATCATGTGGGGATTCCCTTTTTCCCCCGTCTGATTTCCCATATTGCCCGCTTCATCACCGGAATTGAGATTCACCCCGGTGCCACCATTGGCCAAGGCGTGTTTATCGACCATGGGATGGGAGTCGTCATTGGTGAGACAGCCATTCTCGGCGATGGCTGTTTAATTTATCAAGGGGTCACCCTCGGCGGAACCGGGAAGGAAACCGGCAAACGTCACCCCACCCTCGGCGAGGGGGTGGTTGTCGGGGCTGGGGCCAAAGTTCTCGGCAATCTACAAATCGGCCATAATGTTCGCATTGGGGCCGGCTCAGTGGTGCTACGGGATGTCCCCTCCGACTGCACGGTGGTTGGGGTTCCTGGGCGTGTGGTTTACCGCTCTGGAGTGCGTGTTAATCCCCTCGAACATGGACAACTCCCCGACTCAGAAGCCCAGGTGATTCGCACCCTAGTCGATCGCATTCAGGCCTTAGAGAAACATGTCGAGGTGCTAGAGAAACAGGGACAATTCACCTATCGGCAATTGGAGAAAGTTGGTGCGGTTGCCGCTCCGAACTGTAACCTGAGCGATCACACGATTCAAGAATTTCTGGATGGGGCAGGGATTTAGTCCCTGGCTACTTCTCCTTCATTCGCCCGTTGAGCCATTTAAACTCAGCGGGCATTTTTATTAATCATGGATCATTGATAGAGAACTATTGGCTTGTTAGTGGTTCCCTTTTTTGGTTTTAAGTGTTAACGTTTAACCCGTTATTTTCCTATGGATCACACGCGATCGCTCAAGTTTCGAGTTGCGAAGATTCTCGACCTCGCCGAGCCAGATGACACCCTCGGCAAGTTCCTGGATTTATTTATTCTGGGCTTAATTTTTCTCAATACCATTGCCGTTGCCCTGGAAACCGTTAAACCGTTATTTGAAGCCTACTTTCTGGAGTTCCGCCGCTTTGAACAGTTCACCGTCTTTGTTTTCAGCATTGAGTACGTGCTGAGACTTTGGAGTTGTACGGTGATTCCCAAATATCGGCATCCCCTGTTCGGCAGACTTAAATTTATTTTCACACCCTTAGCTATTATTGATCTCTTCGCTATTTTGCCCTTTTTTCTGTCTCTGTATATCCCTTTATTCTCACCGCAATTTCGCATTGGCAGAACCGTACGCCTGATTCGCTTTTTTCGAGTTCTGAAATTACATCGATATACAGATTCCTTATCAATTTTAGTCCGCGTCTATCGACTCAAGAAAGAAGAGCTATTTTTAACCTTTTTTGTCTTGACTGTTTTGTTATTTATATCCTCGACCTTAATTTATTTTGCCGAACATTCAGCCCAGCCGGAGGCATTTTCCAGTATTCCGGCAGCTATCTGGTGGGGAACCATTACCTTAACCACGGTTGGGTATGGTGATGTTTACCCAGTGACGTTGCTAGGGCGGATTCTTGGGGGAAGTTTAGCGGTGTTGGGGATTGGCTTATTCGCTCTTCCCGCCGGGATTTTAGCCTCTGGGTTCTCGGAAGAACTGGCGGCCCGCAAAGCTCAAAAGCGAGGCACTGATGTGATTATCTGTCCCCATTGTGGTGAGGATATCAATAGTCCCCCTCACTACGCAGAAACGGAGTCTGAGGGACTAAAGGAAGATTGAAGGGTTAATCTTGCAGGGGCATTGTGTGGATTGGTTTAACGGGCCATGCCGAAGACACTGCCGAGAGAACGGACCACATTCGCCGGTTCCATCGCATCCATGGCCGCCGTGGGTTCATAGCCACAATGCACCATACAGTCAGCACATTTAGGATTGCCACTCTTGCGGCCATACTGACTCCAATCGGTGCTTTCAATCAGCTCTTTGAAGCTGTCATAATGACCTTCATCGAGGAGATAACAGGGCTTCTGCCACCCCAACACACCGTAGCTAGGACTGCCCCAAGGGGTACATTCGTAGTCTTTATCTCCCATCAAGAAGTCTAAAAACAGGGGATTGTGGTTGAAGTCCCAGTTTTTCTTACCCGCTTTGAAGGGGGCGAGAATGTCTCGAAACAGGGCTTTGGTTTCTTCTCGTTTCAAGAAGTTATCTTGGTCGGGAGCTTTTTCATAGCTATAGCCTGGAGAAATCATCATGCCATCGACTCCCAATTGAGTGAGGAAGTCGAAAAATTCCTGAATTTCTTTGGGGTCAGTGCCTTCAAATACCGTGGTATTGGTGGTAACCCGAAAGCCTTTCGCCTTGGCCACTTTAATGGCGTTGACCGCAATATCAAAGACCCCCTTGCGATCAACACAGTCATCATGTTTTTCCCGCAAGCCATCCAAATGCACACTAAAGGTTAAATAAGGAGATGGGGTGAATTTAGCGAGGCTTTTTTCCAAGAGGATGGCATTGGTGCAAAGATAAATAAATTTCTTGCGCTGGACTAAACCCGCCACAATCTCATCGATTTGGGGATGAAGGAGGGGTTCACCGCCGGGAATAGACACCACGGGAGCGCCACATTCTTCTACCGCTGCAAAACATTGCTCTGGGGTCAGATTTCGTTTGAGAATTTCCGTGGGATGTTGAATTTTTCCGCAGCCGGAACAGGCTAGGTTACAGCGGTAGAGCGGTTCAAGCATCAAGACTAGGGGGAACTTTTTGCGCCCTCTTAATCGCTGCTCGACTAGATATTTACCCACCGTAACAGCCTGCTGAATCTGAATAGCCATACTCGTCGTTCTCCTCTCACCAAGACTATATCAACGGGGACAATGAACAGAGTCCGTCCCATTGATATTAGGATTATTCTGTCTAGGGATGACCTAGACTTACTATTCTAGCGGAAAGGATTAGAGTTCGCTGTAAGGGAAACGGGTTAGGGGGAGGTGATTTCGTAGCGATCGGGTAAGGGGGTGACGTTGAGGGTTCCCGCGTCCCCGTCGAGTTCAGCCACAACGCCAACTGGGAGGGCGGCGTTAACACCATCGTGACCAAAGGGGAGATCCGAGACGATGGGAATTTTAAGGTCGCTTAGGCGATCGCGCAACACCTCGGCCATGCTAAAACTAGGGGTTCCTGGGGCAACTTCCCCGCGACTGAAACGCCCTAGGGCAATGCCAGCAATATGTTTGAAGCGGCCGGACATCCGCCAATGGGTGAGGAGGCGATCGATGCGATAGGGAGATTCGCCGGTATCTTCAAAGGCGAGGATGGCCCCAGTTAAATCCGGTTCATGGGCAGTGCCAATGAGATGAGTGGCCACGGTGAGGTTCCCGGTAAATAAGCGTCCCACACAACTTCCACCGCCCCAACCTTGACCTTGGAGGGGGGCGATCGCCCGTCCGGATACCCACTTAAATAGTCGGTCTTGAGACCAGTGAGGCTCAGCCGCTAGAGTGGTGAGGAGGGGGCCATGAAGGCCAGAAACCCCTTCCTTGGATAAACTCCACAGGAGGGCGGTAATGTCAGAAAAGCCGATTAACCATTTGGGAGGCAGATGAACCCCCCAATGCCAATTTTCCAAGAGCCGAGTGGCCCCATAGCCGCCCCGAAGACAGAGGATGCCCTTCACCTGGGGATCATGGAAACTCTCATAGAGTTGGTGTCGCCGTTGCGAGTCTTCCCCGGAGAGATAGCCATATTGGCCATCCCAGCCGGGGGTGAGAACGGGATGATAGCCGCGATCGCGCCACAGTTGCAGGCCTTGTTCAACAACCGTCCTTTCTCGCAGTCCCCCACTGGGGGCGATGACATGAAGGGTATCTCCGGCCTGGAGAGATGGGGGGCTTAACAGACGTAGGTGCATAGGTTTGACTCGGGGCTGGGAGGCGATCGCATTCTCAAGTGTACGGGGTGGAGTGGAAAATCACCTCTAGGGCAGAGACCAAACGGCGATTTTCTTGGGGGCGTTTCACGGCAACACGAACAAAGCGATCGCCCAACTCCTGAAAACTGAGGCAATCTCGCACAAAAATTCGCTGTTCCCGCAACAATAACCGTTGTAACTGATCTCCAGGCATCTGGGTTCTCACCAGGAGAAAATTGGCTGCCCCCCAATCAGCGGATAATCCGGGAATGGCATTAATCGCTGCCCATAACTGGCGTTTAGCGGGTTTTAGCCATTCATAGGTTCGCTTTTGAAACGGGTAATCTCCTAAGACAGCCGCCCCAGCGGCGGCGGCCAACACGTTGACGGGCCAAGAATCTCGCCAACCTTGCCACCGTCGTAACCGGTCAGGATGGGAGATGGCATAGCCGAGTCGTAGGCCAGGCAAACTATAAAACTTGGTCAGCGATCGCAACACCACTAAATTGGGAAATTCCTGCACCCAATCAATCAGACTTTCCTGAGAATCTGGTTCCAGGAAATCCATAAAAGCCTCATCGGCCACCACCAACTCGGCCGTTTCCAAAAGCGCCCGCAACCGCCAGCGGGGCCAAAGTTGCCCCGTGGGATTATGAGGATTATTGACCAGTAGGCCTTCCTGAGAACTCGCCTGCCAGAGGGGTTGATTCCAGGCGGACACTGGACGGACCGTTGCCCCAAAGGTCTCTAAGGCCCGACCATAGTCCCCAAAGGCCGGCAGGGGCAAGAGAACGCGATCGCATTGGGCCAGTTCTAACCCGGCCCAAGTCAATAATTCCGCCGCCCCATTTCCCGGCAACACCCAAGCCGGGTCAATGTTATGACTCTTGGAGATCGCCTCCCGTAAGGGTCCATATTTAGGGTCTGGATAGTTTTGTAGTTGTCCTAGCGCTGCCTGAATTGCATCGAGGGCAGTCTGAGGGGGTCCCAAGGGGTTGATATTGGCAGAAAAGTCTAAAATTTCCTCCGGCCGACATCCAGCGAAGGAGGCAGCCCAAGTCAAATTTCCACCATGAATTGGAGGATGAGTCATTGCAGAAGCATGGATGGGGAAGAGAACTGGGCAACATCGCTAGACGCAATCACAATCTGAAATCATCGTCTTAGCCGGGGCGGTAACGTGCCCAGATCCACCATACTCCTACGAGGGCCCCCCAGACCAGTAGACGACGGGTTAGCCCCAAGGCCTCCTGCACCACTGAGGCTGTAATGGGTCGGTCCGGTTTGCCCAATCGGGGTTTCTCGGTCACCACCCCCTGATAAGTATTGATTCCACCCAACTCGACTCCCAAGGCCAAGGCATAGGCACATTCACTCCAACCGGAGTTGGGGCTAGGATCAAGTCGGGCTTCCTGGCCACATTGTCCCCAGAGGCGATGGGGATGGCCCGACAGCAGGGCGATGGTCAAAACCGTTAAACGACAGGGAAGCCAGGTTAAAACATCCTCGGTGCGCGCGCTGCACCAGCCAATATCAATGTAGGGAGGGCGTTTATAGCCAACCATGGAATCCAGGGTGCTAACGGATTTGTAGGCAAGAGCGACCACTGCCGCGCCCCCTGGAGATACGATTGACCCAACAATTCCGTAGAATAACGGAGCCGTTACCCCATCCACCGTATTTTCTGCTACCGTCTCCAAAATTGCCCGTAAGATTTCCGGCTCAGTGAGGTGGTCTGTATCCCGTCCCACATAGTTTTGTAACCGTTGCCGGGCGGCCGGGACATCTCCGTTGAGAATTGGCGTTAAGACATCTTCAGCGGCCCGCCGTAAACTGCGCCCAGCTAAACACGAGGCCAATAGAATTATGGCGATCGCCGCCCCAACTCCAGGATGAATCCAGCCCCCGAGGGCAATCATTCCCCAGGCAATCGCCCCACTCCCGAGAACCATCAGCAGAGTTAACCCCACCCCCAGCCATCGCAACCATCGAGGGGATTGAGTCAGACGCAAGGCCGTCTCGGTATAGGCAGAAATGACCCAACCCATGACTTGCACCGGATGCAACCAATGCCAAGGATCTCCGAGGAGATAGTCGAGGAGGAGGGCACCTAGGAAAATCAGCAGGGCGATCGCCCCATCATCGAGGGAAATCGCTATCATCTTCGGGCCGACACCCTCAACTGGGGTAACCAGTTCCAGAGACGCTCCTGGGTGAAATCTTCAATGGCAAACTTGGCCCCCGCCTCCTCTAAAATGCGGGGATCATGGGTAGTGGCCATGCCGATGGTGGTGACTCCGGCCCCCACTGCACTGCGAATCCCCAGGGGAGTATCCTCAAAGGCGATCGCCTCCCCAGACTCCCGGCCCAACTGCTGTAACGCCGTTTGATAGGGCAAGGGATGGGGTTTTCCCTGGGGCAACTCCTCGCTGATAATGACCCGATCAAAGCGATCGCCCAACCCCAAGGCCGTCAGCATCATCTCAGCATTCTCTCGGGGCGCATTGGTGACAACCGCCGTGGCTAACTCCTGCTGCGAGAGCCAATCCAGGAGCCGATCTAACCCTGCCGACCGTTGCATCTGACGTCCCCGTTCCCGGAATAAGGCTTCCTTACGCCTGGCCAGTTCCATACCCACCTCGAAGGGCAGATGGGACAACACATCCCGTACAATCGCCTCATTGCGATGGCCCACCATAGACTCGTCATAGAAGGGGCGATCGATGGTTATCCCCTGATCCAGGAGAAGTTCTTGCCAAATGGCGAAATGCAAAATATCAGTATTAACAAGGGTTCCATCGAGATCAAATAGAATCGCAGTGAGTACCAACGTGAGATTTCCCCCTGGTTCAACAGTAGCGGTACTATTGTTGCAAACTTTCTGGCAAACCGGATTAGCTAAGGTCTGATTCTCGTCCGGCTCTCCCTTCGGGCCTTTTCTCCCCAACGTATCACTAGGCGACTGACGCACCATGACTTCTTCAACTCCCACCTTTGGCGATCGCGCCCACGAGGCCATCAGCACCCATGTCGAGCATATCCTCAAGCATGAGGAGGATGTATTGGGCGATCGCGATCCCGAAGCCCTCCATCAGATGCGCGTAGGAATGCGACGCCTACGCAGTGACACTGTGGGGTTCGCCGCCGCCATCATCCTCCCCAAACCAGCCCAGAATCGTAAAATTGGCAAGATGGCCCGAACCCTAGGGGTATTACGGGACATTGATGTGATGCAACAGCTTCTCCAGGAGCAGTTCTTACCCAACAGTCCCAAAAAAGAACGCGATCGCCTGCAACCGGCCCTCAAAACTCTCGCCAAACGCCGCAAAGCTGCCCGCAAAGACACGGCAAAACTGCTTCAGGGCAAAGCCTACAACAAATTCAAAGGGGCAATTCAGGAATGGTTGCAACATCCTCAATACAGCCCTTACGCCGATCTGCCGATTCAGGATGTCTTAGCGGATATCCTCCTGCCGAGTATCAGTGGTCTACTGCTCGAACCCGGTTGGTGGGTTGGAGTATCTCAGCCAACGGCGTCATCCCCCGAGGCTAACGCCAAGTCCTCCACCCCTATCGAGGCGGCCCAGCTCACTCAAGAGGAGGTCGAAACCCTGCTTCTGAGTCAGGGCCAACATCTCCACAACCTGCGCAAACAAACCAAGCGGGTTCGCTATCTGATGTATCTCTTTGCCGATCTCTATAGCCCTACCTATCAGGCCTATTTGTCGGATATGAAAGACTTACAAGAGGTGTTGGGCAATCTGCAAGATAGCTATGTCATGGGGGAATTTCTCAGCGAGGCGTTGAACGAAGACTTTAGCAAAATCGCTCCAGATTTAGCCCAACAACTTCAACAGAGGCGCTATCAGGCTTGGTTACAGTGGCAAGGTCTACAATGTCGCTATCTGTCTGCCCCCATCCGCCAAGTCTTCCGTTCAGAAGTCGTCAACGGCTACCAAGGTTGATCGCCTCGGCCAAGACGAGCCGCATTGCTATTGACCATTCACCACTTCACGACTTCCTCATGGGCCACCTCGTTCTGCTTGCTGTCGGACTCGATCAGTATCACTATCTTCAGCCTCTGCGGTTTGCGGTTCAAGATGCCCAGGGGTTGCGGGATCATCTTGTGGGTACCGGCCGGCTTTCCCCGGCTCATTGTGCCCTGCTCACGGAACAGTCCCCCCCCACCGACGATGGGATGGAGACGGAACCGAAAACGGCGGCGTTAGAAGCGTTGTTAGCCGACTGGCTCCCCCAGCAGGTGGGGACGGAAGATGTGGTCTGGCTATTTTTTAGTGGCTATGTGCTCAATCATGGCAGCCAGGACTATTTTTTGCTGCGAGATAGTGATCCCGAACGGCTCCCGGAAACGGCGATCGCCGCTCGTGGCTTGGTTGAGAAACTTCAGGCTCTCAAGAGTCGCCATATCACCCTATTTCTAGATATCCGCCGCCCTACGGCCCCGCAGTTGGGGCAACGGATTGGCTCGGAGTTAGTTCAGTTGGCCCAAACCACTGAGATTCCCCTATTGCTCAGTTGTCAGTTAGATGAGCGAGCGCGGGAATCGCGGGATTTGCGGCGAGGGCTATTTACCACTGCCCTAATTGCCGCCCTACGCTATCACAGCGATCGCACCCTCGCGGAGATTGAAGCTGACTTAAAGGTCGCTCTGCCTCCTTTGGCGGATCAATGTCGCCAACCGCCTCAAACTCCTTTATTGATTGCTTCGGAGGCTCAGAAGGGGCGATCGCTCTTTGTTAATGACGCTCCCTCAGTCCCCAGTCCCAGCCCAGAAACTACTCCAGACACCACCCCAGACCCCATTCCAGAAGCCACTCCAGACCCTATCTCCGAGGCTCAAGCGCCCCCCGTCCAGGAGAGGGCCGTCCCCAGCACCGCCTCGGCCCCCAGAGCCGGAGGCCTTTGGCAACTGGTGGCATTATTAGGGGCGATCGCCTCGTTCCTCATGCTGGGAGTTTTGGGTAACCCTCCTTCGCCAGAACGTGAGGAAACCACCCCCACCGCAGACATGCGCCCAGACCCACCAGAAACGCCCATAGACCCCAGTCAAAACCAAGAAATACTCCAACAAGCTCAAGACCAAATTGACCCCGGACAAGCCTCATCCTACTGGCGGGCGATCGAGCAAGTGCGACAAATCCAACCGAACCAGCCTCTCTATGATCAAGCCCAAGCGGCCATCAACGATTGGAGTCAGGATATCCTAGAGTTGGCCGAACGCCGAGCGGAGGCCGGGCAGATTCAATTTGCCATCGATGCGGCTCGCCTAATTCCCGACACTAGCCCCGCTTACGAGAGGGCCCAACAACAAATTGCCACCTGGGAAACCCAACTCCCCTAATTCCCGGCAAATCCTGTCACTATCAAGTTTCAATTCTGAAGTCTTTATGTTGTCTGTTGCTGACGCTGAACGTGTAATTTTGGCTGCTGTTCATCCCTTAACGGAGGTTGAGGGCATTCATCTCCCCGATGCAACGGGGCGCATTTTGGCCCAAACCGTGAGGAGTCAATTGGACTTTCCCCATTGGGATAACTCCGCTATGGACGGCTATGCGGTGCGGTTTGAGGATGTGGCGGACAGTTCCCGAGACAATCCCCGAGGGTTACAGGTGATTGAAGAGATTGCGGCGGGACAGCCTCCCCAGAACACCCTGGAACCGGGACAAGCGGCTCGCATTTTTACCGGGGCCATGGTTCCTCCAGGGGCGGATACCATTGTCATGCAGGAAAATACACGACGGGAGGGCGATCGCCTTGAGGTGTTAGAACCGCCCAAAGCGTTGGGGGAGTTTGTGCGTCATCGCGGCCGCTTTTACCAAGCCGGAACCCCTCTTCTCAATCCGGGGATTCGTCTGCGAGCGGCGGAAATTGCGGTGTTGGCGGCGGCTCAATGTAATCTGATTAAGGTAATTCGTAAACCTCGTGTGGCGATTCTCTCGACGGGGAGTGAGTTGGTGGCCCCGGATCAGCCTCTGAAACCGGGGCAAATTGTGGATTCAAATCAATATGCGCTGGCGGCGTTTTTGCAGCAGTTGGGGATTGAGGCGTTGCGGTTGGGGATTGTGGCCGATGACCCCCAGGTGCTGCGTCAGAACATCCGGGAAGCTCTGCAATGGGGAGATGTGGTGCTGTCGACGGGAGGCGTTTCGGTGGGAGATTATGACTATATTGAGGGGATTTTACAGGAGTTGGGGGGCGAATTATTGGTGCGATCGGTGGCGATTAAACCGGGAAAACCCTTGACGATGGCTCGTTTTTCCAAGTTGCGATCGCTCTATTTTGGACTACCGGGAAATCCGGTATCGGCGTTAGTGACGGCTTGGCGATTTGTTCAACCGGCTCTGCTGAAACTCTCAGGATTAAGTCAAGGTTGGCAACCCCAATTTGTAGAGGCAACAACGGAGTTAGCGTTACCGGCTGCCCCTAGTCGAGAAACCTATATTTGGGGACGGGTAACGATTCGGGATGGGCATTTCTACTTTAATTGTGCTGGAGGAAGTTTTAGTTCAGGAAATTTGGTGAATTTAGCTCAAACGACTGCCTGTGCGGTGATTCCGGTGGGGAGTTCTGCCATTTCGGCGGGAGATAAGGTGTCTTTGCTGCTGCTGAGTACCTGACAGATAGACTGAAACTAAAAGGAGAGTTTATGGCAAACAACGTTGAAAACATTTATACAGAAATTATTTCCAGCCTGCCTCTAACGGTTTGTTCTCTTGTTGCGTTTTCAAGATTCAGGTTTATTAGTAAAATTTATGGCAGATTAAAATCCCGATCGTAGGGGCGAAAAATTTTTCGCCCCTACGATTTTGTATCCAATTCGTTATCCATGATTAATTATTTATTGTATTCCAATGTTTAATCCTTCGGACCTATCTCTCCGTCGTCTTGTTGCCCAGATGTTTGTGGTTCGGGCTTCAGGACATCTATTTGACTCGCAAATCCGCTATCCAGCCTGGGAACCGGCTCGGGAGCGGTTGCAGCATTGGATTGAGGATTGGGGCATCGGTGGGGTATTGCTCATTGATGGGAGTGTGAGTGAGTTACGGCTGAGAACGGAGCAATTGCAAGGTTGGGCGGAGATTCCCTTGCTCCTCTGTGCCGATATTGAGGAGGGGGTGGGGCAACGCTTTACGGGGGCCACCTGGTTTCCGCCGCCGATGGCGTTAGGTGAGATGGCCCGAGAGGATTTGGCCCAAGCAGAAGGGTTGGCCCGGGAGATGGGCCAATGGTTGGCCTCGGAAGCGGTGGCGGCAGGATTAAACTGGATTTTGGCCCCGGTGGTGGATGTGAATAATAATCCCGAGAATCCAGTTATTAATGTGCGATCGTTTAGTGACAATCCGGGGATCGTTACGGCGTTGGCAACAGCGTTTATTGAAGGTACTCAAACTCAGTCGGTTTTAACTACCGCTAAACATTTTCCAGGCCATGGGGATACCAGCGTGGATTCCCATTGGCAGTTGCCGAAATTGCCCCATGATGCTCAACGCCTGGATGAGTTGGAGTTGTTACCGTTTCGGGGAGCGATCGCCGCTGGGGTGGATGCGGTGATGACGGCTCATGTGCAGGTTCCTCTCTGGGATGAACAGGCCCCCGTGACGCTCTCCCCTAAGATTTTGCGGGAGCAGTTGCGGGGTCACTTGGGCTTCGAGGGGTTGGTGGTGACGGATGCTCTGGTGATGGGGGCGATCGCCAACCAATATGATGCCCGAGAGGCGGCTGTGTTAGCCGTAGAGGCGGGCAATGATATTGTTTTGATGCCTGAGGACTTACCCGGTGGCATTGAGGCGGTCTGTGAGGCGGTGCAGTCGGGGCGAATTAGCCGCGATCGCATCCTAGAGTCGGTGCAACGGATTGCCAAAGCTAAAGAAAAGCTCAAACCTTCGACGACGTCGGCGTTGCCAGATTTAGCCCAGGTGAGCCGCCGTGAGGCTCGGGCCCTGGGCGATCGCATCCTCCAGGGTTCGGGCCAGGGGCGATCAGGGGCTGTGGCGGCAGTGAAACAGGGGTATAACCTGGTGATTGTGGATGATTGGCTGCGTAGCCGCTATCTAGACCACCATTCTCCGGCGATCGCGCTCCCCAAACAGCAGGGATATCAGCCTTATTTGCTCGATCTCCACGGCGATCGCCACCCCAGTGCCGCGATCATTTCCCAACCTACAATTGTTCAAGTTTTTATTCGCGGTAACCCCTTTGGAAGCAGTGCCGCCTTGGCAAACCTCAGTGAAGAATGGCTTAACAAATTATTAAGAGATGGCGACTTGAGGGCGATCGCCATTTATGGTAGTCCATATAGTCTCAAACGATTCCTGCGCCAGATCCCAACATCTGTTCCCTATGCCTTTTCCTTTGGACAAATGGCCGCAGCCCAAGAGGTCGCCCTTAGTCAGTTATTCCCAGATTCGCGGCTAGATTGGTCGTCGTTGACCCCTTTAGCCTAAGTTTGCCCCCTTTGGCCTGCGTACGGACCACTAGGTTCAGATTTGTTAGGATGGCGTACAGGAGGACCGCGTCCAAGGATCTCGGAGCATTCACAATCTAGGACGATGCCCAACTTAATGAAAATTCATTAAACTTGAGTATAATTGAGTTGTCCCTACCCTAAGGATCCTCAATTGTTTGTATAG
Source organism: Sodalinema gerasimenkoae IPPAS B-353 (assembly GCF_009846485.1). GTDB lineage: Bacteria > Cyanobacteriota > Cyanobacteriia > Cyanobacteriales > Geitlerinemataceae > Sodalinema > Sodalinema gerasimenkoae. The sequence goes on along the minus strand of NZ_ML776472.1, from coordinate 634,835 downwards.
AAGGTTACAGCTTCTGACATCTGTTGTCCGGATCCGGTTGGCATACCTCGACTCAAGCTTAGATTTAACCGAGTCTTAAGTCCTCGCGATTCCGACTCAGCTCAGCTACTCCATCTGTCTACAGTTCAGCTCACGCTATATCACAAAGGGATATATTATGACTCTCACCACAACCACCCGATACACTATTGAAACCATTGAAGAGGAAGCTCGTCACTTGGTGCAAAAGGGATCTGTCAGCCGGCAGCAGCCGATTTACACGCTCTGCGTCCATATCCCAGCTCGCCATTGGGCTTCTGTTGAGATTGAACTTGAGAAGCACGACTACCTCTTACGCGATCGCATTGGCGATCTGGTCGGCCCCGAGACCTGGGAAAACGACTAGGTAACGACCTACCCCCTCTGTTCCCGCCGTCTCCACGACCATTTAAACAAGGCTCAGGAGATGAGGAAGTAGTCCTTGTTACCGTTTTGTAAACTTTTTTCCGATTTCGGTAACAAAATGTGACGGCTTCGAGCCATTGTTTCTAGAGAGCCAGCTTCACAGAGCCGGAGCGGTACCCTTTCGGGAGTACTGCTCTGCTCGCTTGTCTATCTCCGCCAAACCTCCGTTACAGAACAACGGTGAGCCGTTTTTCGACAGCTCACCGTTGAAGTTTTTTGGGCATTTTGGGGAATCTGGGAAGGTTTGGGCGATCCCTCAAACCGAGATGGACGTCTAAGACTCGGAGTTAGAGTCAGATTTAGAATTGCGTAGTTGTTCCAACTCCTGACGTAATTTCGCCACCATCTCCGAGAGTTCCTCCAACTCTTCTTCCGTCGCGGGTTCACCGTCGGGGCTTTCGGTATCGCCAGTGACATCAACCGTCCGGGGCCCATCTGTCGATTGGGTTCCCAGGAGTTCGTCTACAAAGCGGCGTGCTTCGAGTTCGGTGATCTCTCCTTTTTCCGCCAACTGCTGCACTAAGACTTCCCAATCCTGGTTTTGTAGGGCCTGGAGATTTTCCTCCCGTTTCTGAGCATCCTGCAAACTTTCAAGAGCCGTCGAGGCGGCACCCACCGTGGCGCGGAAACTGGTTTGTAACGATTGCATCAAGGTATCAGGGTTCATAGGACTTTGACTGGTAAAGGGCTAGGGCTTTGACTGTATGTTAACAAACGTGAAGGGCGATCGCGCAAAAAGCGCCCCTAACCCCCAGATTTGCAGTGAAACCTTGTTCCCGGTGGCCGATTCTCTGGCGTTGCATCCCCTCTCCCGTCTCAGTAACGGGGACGACAAATGCCTAAGACGGAGGTATACCCATGTAGGAAGGTCGAGCCGCCTACGGGACCAATTTCTCCATTGCAGAAGAAGCCACTCAGGGGCAGATGGGGAAGATAGCGATGGAACAATTGGGAGTCAAAATTAGGCTGACCATATAGGCCACGTCCTCGTCCGAGACAGGCAAACATCACGGCCCCAAAGGGTTGGGAGGGTCCCGGAGGAGACTGGGCGTAGCGTTGTAAGAGGGTTTCTAGGTCATCGGCGGAGGTTTGGGCATCCCGGAGGTGAAACTGAACCCGCTGTCCGGGACGCACGCGATCGCCAATGGCAATGGCCCCAGCTTGGGGATCAACCCCGACGAGATTGCGAATCAGAAAATCCCCGGCTTGGAGCTGTTGGGTAAACTCATCCCGCACCACGCCAATAAATAAAGACTGTTGGGCTAATTCGCGATCGCCCTGGCTTAACTCCGTAATCAACTCTCGTAATAACTCCAGGGGAGGCCGGGCCGTTTCTGTTTGTCCTAAGTCATCCAGGGCCAGAATGATGTTGCGTTCGCCTGAGGCCACTCGATAGGGTTTGCCGATGGGACGGCATCCCTGGGCCACGATCGTATCGAGTTGGATATTTCCTGACAGAGCTAGGCCCACCACCCCCTCACTCACGGTGCGATCGCCACAAAACAAACTACTACCATTGGCAAGCGCACCACTGGAGAGTCCCCCCACTTTGGGAGCGCTGGGATAGGCATAATCGAGGCCCTGAAGACAATCAGTGATGCCCGTCATCAGGGGATCAGCCAAGATAATAAATTGGGGATCATCCCCTGGATTCACTCCCAACTCCTCCACCCAGCGATCGGGAGGACTATCGAGATCCGGCAAATCCTCCAACGAGAGATAAAATTCTTGAATCTTCACCGCCGGCAAGTGAGCGAGGGTGAGGCTCAGGCCAATATCCCCCTCAATTTCCACTGTCTTGATGGACTCGCCCCCAGTCTGACGGTTGCCGATAACACCTCCTCCTCCACAACCGATGAGGGGAATATCCGGGAGTCGCTCTCGCAAGAGGGGCAACACACGCGGATAATCACTTGCAAACGCCGAGGAGATGAACACCAACCCGACATCAGGGGGATTGGTAAGAGCGGCGAGGGCCGTGTCCACCACATCAGCGATGGCGGCTTCGAGAGACGGACGAGTTGACAGGGAATTAACCCACTCCATAGGTGTTTCTCTTCCAATGATAGGGGGGACAGGATCGATGGCCGGAGAATAAAGAGCGATCGACGGCAAATCTAAAAAGAACGATAGGGTTTTGGCACTCTCGCCCTATTTTCGGGTATGAGTGATCCTAGCAAGAAGCGACCCGAACTCAAGCCTGCATCGGGGAGTCCCTCAGAGGAGGCGGCAGCGTCCCCATCCTCAGTCTCTAGAGACGAGCCGGGATCTCAGCTTGGGTTTTAAGCTTTCTTGTTAAGATCGATCAGGCAACTGTTCACGGGAGACTATCTCGTGGGGACAGTGGCGATAGAGTCAGCCCTGAGGGGGCGATCGCCCCGCCCTCTGGCTCTGTTTCCCGTTCTTGAAACAGGAGCCAATCACCGACCAATTTAGACATTGTCTCAGAGCTAGGTTCCCCTAGCTTCGATAAGATGTCTAAACTAAGAACAGGTAACTATCCAAACGGACGAGATTATGAGCGACAACAACATCCAAAGCCAAATTGAGCAAGAGCGCCAAGCTGCACGTGACGCTTGTGACACCAGTGGAGCCAATTCTAAGGAATGTGCTGCCGCCTGGGATGCCGTCGAAGAGTTACAAGCAGAAGCTGCTCACAAGAAGAACAAGCCTGAAAAAACGTCTTTCGAGACCTACTGCGACAACAACCCTGACGCGGCAGAATGCCGAGTATACGACGACTAGACACCATACCCCCAAGACCAACGCTTGTCAGCCAGGCGGTGAGGGCAACCCCTTCACCGTCTTTTCTTTGGCCCCAGGCTGCGATCTCCCCGGCTAGTGGGACAGTCAGCTCCTGGGTGCTTGGGCATTAACCCTAACAAAATGACAACAAACAACAAGCCCCCTTATTATACGCCTTATCCTCGCAAATAAATGATTATTTTAACAATCTTTTTATCCCTTCAAAAAGCTTCACCATACAGTAAAAAAAGCGAATTATAAACAATCATTAAAAAGTCGTCACCTTCCAGAGTAAGGTCGATACCATAATAAATGAAGCTTAGCCACGTGGGATGGATAATTATGGTTACTAGCGCACCTCAATCTACCTCTGGATACTCCAAGACCGAAAGCCTTGTTTTATGGTTTGAAGATGTTGGAATTGCTGATGTTCCCCTAGTTGGCGGTAAAAACGCCTCCCTAGGAGAGATGATTCAACAACTCTCCGCTAAAGGGGTAACCGTCCCCACGGGCTTTGCTACCACCGCCTATGCCTATCGCTATTTTGTCAAACAAGCCGGACTCGAAAGCAAACTCCGGCAACTGTTTTCTGACCTGGATGTTGAGAATCTAAAAAACCTGCGCGATCGCGGTAAACAGGCCCGTGCCTTGGTTTTGAATACCCCCTTCCCCAAAGAATTGGAAGTGGCGATCGCCACCGCCTACTTCAAGCTTTGCGAACGCTATGGCGCAGACACCGACTTTTGTGAACGCTTCGATCCCGAGTATCGCCAAGCCTGCAAAGAATACAGCTACGATACCGACGTTGCCGTGCGATCGAGTGCCACCGCCGAAGACTTGCCCGACGCCAGTTTTGCCGGACAACAAGAAACCTATCTCAACGTTCATGGCGCCAAATCAGTCCTAGAGGCCTGTCACCGCTGCTTCGCCTCCATTTTCACCGATCGCGCCATCTCCTATCGCACCATCAAAGGCTTTGACCACTTTGACGTTGCCCTCTCCGTTGGCGTCCAGAAAATGGTCCGCTCTGACCTAGCCTCCTCTGGGGTCATGTTCTCCATCGACACCGAAACCGGTTTCAAAGATGCCGCTCTCATCACCGCCGCCTATGGCTTAGGTGAAAACGTGGTTCAAGGTGCCGTCAACCCGGACGAATACTTTGTCTTTAAACCCACCCTCAAACAGGGCTTCCGTCCCATTCTAGAAAAACGCCTCGGCAGCAAAGAGATCAAAATGGTCTATGACGTGGGCGGTGGAAAACTCACCAAAAACGTCCCCGTTGCCGAACCCGAACGTCTCAAATTCGCCATTACCGATGACGAAGTCCTAACCCTGGCCAAATGGGCCGTCATTATCGAAGACCACTACAGCGAAGTCCGGGGACAATATACCCCCATGGACATTGAATGGGCCAAAGACGGACAAACCGGGGAAATGTTTATCGTCCAAGCCCGTCCTGAAACCGTCCAATCCCAGAAATCCGGCAACATCCTCAAACACTATCGCCTCCAAGGAACCAGTGAGATTCGCGTCACCGGACGAGCCGTGGGTGAAGCCATCGGCCAAGGGTTAGCCCGAGTGATTCGCGACGTGCAACAAATCGACGAATTTGAAGCCGGTGACGTCCTCATCACCAACAAAACGGATCCCGACTGGGAACCGATTATGAAGAAAGCCAGCGCCATCGTCACTAACCAAGGAGGACGCACCTGCCACGCCGCCATTATCGCCCGAGAAATGGGCATTCCCGCCATTGTCGGCTGTGGAAACGCCACCGGTGTCTTGAAAACCGGCGAAGAGGTCACCGTCTCCTGTAGTGAAGGGGAAGAAGGAAAAGTCTATGCCGGGTTAGTTCCCTTCGAGATTGAAGAAACCGTCCTCGATAACCTCCCAACCACCCAGACCAAAATCTTGATGAACGTCGGTAACCCCGAAGAAGCCTTTGGTCTCTCTGCCATTCCCTGTGACGGGGTCGGCTTGGCTCGCTTCGAGTTCATCATCGCCAACCACATCAAAGCTCACCCCTTGGCCCTGCTGCACTTTGACGAACTCGAAGATGCTGCCGTCAAACGGGAAATCGCGACCTTGACCGCCGAGTACGACGATAAACCCCAGTTCTTCGTTGATAAACTGGCCTACGGCATCGGCACCATCGCCGCCGCCTTCTACCCCAAACCCGTGGTCGTTCGGATGTCCGACTTCAAGAGCAACGAATATGCCAACCTCCTCGGGGGACGGCAATTTGAACCCCACGAAGAAAACCCGATGATTGGCTGGCGTGGTGCATCTCGCTACTACGATCCCAAGTATGCCCCCGCCTATGGTTTGGAATGCAAAGCCTTGAAACGGGTTCGCGATGAGATGGGACTCACCAACGTCATCCCCATGATTCCCTTCTGCCGCACCCCTGACGAAGGCCGTAAAGTTCTAGCCGAAATGGAAAAATATGGGCTGAAACGGGGCGAAAATGGTTTGGAAGTCTATGTCATGTGCGAGATTCCCAGCAACGTCATTCTCGCCGATGAATACAGCAAGGTCTTTGATGGCTTCTCCATTGGGTCTAACGACTTGACTCAGTTGACCCTCGGTTTAGACCGTGACTCCGGCTTGGTGGCTCATATCTTCGATGAACGCAACGAAGGGGTGAAAACCATGGTGCGGATGGTCATCGAACGGGCGAAAGCCAACAATCGCAAGATTGGCATCTGTGGTCAAGCCCCGAGTGACTATCCTGAGTTTGCCCGCTTCCTCGTCGAACAAGGCATTGACTCCATTAGCTTGAACCCCGACTCAGTCCTCAAAACCATTCTCGACATTGCTGAGTTTGAGTCCAGCCGCTCCTAAATCCATGATTGACTAGCTGAGGGGGATGCTCCTTAACTCCCACTGATTCACGTCCCCAATGGCACTATTGGGGACGTTTTGCTGTATTTTAACCTCGGTGCGATCGCGCTTGCCCCAGAGTGCGTCAAAATAGTAAATATCATCATTCATTCCCTAGACCCCCTGGCTCGCCCACCCTCTCTCCACAATGGCCATCTCTGAAGGCTAATGCCCCTCAAACGGTCCTAGAATTTGTCAACTGTCAACGGTAAACTGTCAACTGTGCTGAGCATTCTTCTTCCCGGTTATCAGCTTAGTTCACCCATCTACGAGAGCGTGAACTCCTTAGTGTATCAAGGACAACGCGAACGGGATGGATTGCCAGTCATTCTGAAAATCCTCAAGAGCGATCGCGCCACGGCGACGGAAATTGCCCGCTATCACCAGGAATATCACATCACCCAACAACTCGACCTGGATGGAGTGGTGCGGGCAGTCGCCCTGGAAACCTATCAAAATACCCTGGCCATTGTTTTAGAGGATTTCGGCGGACTGTCTCTGAAGCAATATTTAGCTCAACGCCCTTCCCATCGCTTACGATTGCCCGAGTTTCTGGATTTAGCCATCCAAATTGTGGAAATTCTCGGACAAATTCATGGGGCCAATATCATTCATAAGGATATTAACCCCGCCAATCTTCTCTACAATCCCGAACTCAATTGCGTCAAGGTGATTGATTTTGGCATTTCTAGTCAAGTTACACCGCCCTATACGGTTCTCCCCAATCCCAGCATCTTAGAGGGAACCCTGCCCTATATGTCCCCGGAACAAACAGGACGCATGAACTGTTCCCTGGACTATCGCAGTGATTTTTACTCCCTGGGGGTGACGTTTTATGAGCTGTTGTTAGGACGCTTACCCTTTGATAGTACTGACACCATGGAGTTGGTACATTGTCATATCGCCCAAAATCCCACCCCACCCCATGAGATTGATGCGAGTATTCCGCCGGCCCTGTCGGGGATTTTGCTCAAACTCCTGGCCAAAACGGCCGATGAACGCTATCAGAGTGCTTGGGGGATTCAGACGGATCTCGTGCTGTGTTTGATGCAGTTGGAAGCCACGGGAACGATTGAGGATGTGACCCCCGGCGAAAATGATGTAGTCAACAAGTTTCGCATTCCTCAAACCATTTACGGGCGCGATCGCCAACTCGGACAACTCCATCAGGCCTTTGAAGCCATTGGCGCAGTTCCCCAGGCCGACAAGGGCGCTTCACCCGCCTTAACCCGCACCCAGTCCACCTCGGCCATTTTTATTATGGGAGAGTCGGGGATCGGTAAAACAGCCCTGGTGGCCGAAAGTTATAAACCTCTGACCCGTCATTGTGGCTATTTCGTCTCCGGGACCTTTCAGCGATCGCGACGGGACAGTTCCCCCTCTAGCAGCGAGTCTATGGCAGCCGTAGACCGGACCTCAGGAGGCCCCCTGGCCTATGGTGGCTGGATTAGCGCCCTGAGCGAACTGATCCGCCAACTGTTGACAGAAACGGAAACGTCCTTGGGCCAATGGCGCGATCGCATTCTCCACGCACTTCTACCCCAGGGGCAGCCCCAGCCTAACTCGGAAGATAACGCAGACTTTGCCGATTTGCTGGCTCTGATCCCCGAATTGCAATTGGTGCTGGGGCCGAACTTACCCCCCAATTTTGAGATGCAGGAGCGCCGGCTAGGCGATGGCGAAGCCTACGGGAACCGCAATCGCCCCACCTGTCCTCGAGAACGGCTACAACAACTTCTGCAAGTCTTTGCTCGTAGTAGCGATCCCTTTGTGGTCTTTCTGGATAATCTGCAATGGGCTGATTTAGACAGCTTAGCCCTGATTGAAACCCTCCTGAGCGATCCTAAATCCCAATCGTTCCTGGTTATTGCCGCTTATCGGGATAATCAAACCCGTCTGCTCCGGCAACCCCTGGCGCACCCCCCCACCTCTTCCTCCCGCTTTGCCCTCAACTCAATTCTTTCTCTACAAGAGCGACTCCAGGAGCGCGGCTGTCGGGTAGAACAACTTCACTTGCAGGGCTTGGAACTCGAAGCGATCGCCGCTCTTGTCGCCGATACCCTACAAAATAGCCTCAAAACGGTAATGCCCCTGGCGGCTCTGATTAGCCAAAAAACCAACGGGAACCCCTTCTTTGTCCGGGAATTTCTCAAAACCCTCGATCGCGAACAACTCTTACGGTTCGATGACGAGTCTATGAGTTGGCAATGGGATATTGAGCGCATCAAGGCCCAGGATATTACCGATAATGTCTTGGAATTTTTGCTCGATCAATTCAAAACCCTACCATCGCAAACTCAATATCTACTCCATCTAGGATCAGTGGTGGGGATGGAGTTTGATTTGGATCTGATTGCCGATTTAGTCAATGGCTCCCCCGAGGAGTTATTTCAGAACTTAATTCCGGCGTTGGTGGAAGGTTTGGTGCAACCGCAAGCCAAGAACTCCGGGCCTGGGGGGGCGCTCACGGCCTCAGCGGCTCTTCCGAGGGACCCTCAAGAGGTGTTGTTATTGCGACAATATCAATTCCTACATGAACAAGTCCAGCAGGCGGCCTACCAGATGGCTCAAGGGCGATCACAGCTCGGCTACGCTTGCTTCCCGCAGGGGTTCGCCTCAACGACCGCTCCCCTGACCAATCGCGAGGGGGCCCCGAAAATTTCTGCCGACACGGCCAAGTTGCATCTACAAATTGGCAAACGACTGTTACAGCGGGCCCAACATCCCCCAGTGACCCCACCGGAGTCCTCAAGCGCCTCCGGGGAGCGGGTGGTCAGCGAGCGTAGCCGAGCTGTGGATTGGGCAATTCCTCCCCGTGATATTTTTGAGATTGTCTATCACTGGAATTTGGGTCAAGGGGCGATCGCCGAGACGGAGGAGACCATCCAACGGGCACAACTCAATTACCTCGCCGCCCAACGGGCACGACTCACCGGAGAGTATACAGGGGCGATCGCCTATAGTTTGGCAGGAATTGAGGCTCTCGGAGAAACGGCCTGGTCAGCCACACCGCAATTATCCTTTAATCTACATTTAGAACGAGCGCGGGCGAACCTTCTCCAGGGGAATCTCGATCGCAGCCAAGACTTACTGAAGATTCTCTACCAGCAACAGCCCCAAGATGCCCTACGCACAGAATTAGATCGCCTGGCCCTAGCGGCCTTGAGCCTGCGCGGTGAAGTAGACGCCGCTGACAGCCTGGCCCGAAGTACTCTCTTACGTTTGGGACTCGCCCCGGAACTGCCTCCCCTCATCTCCGGACTCCCCATAGCCTCATTGCCCCATTGGCATCCTGACCAGTTGAGTCAACCCCCCTCTGAGGCCATCTCCGCCCTGGATCAGCTTCTCGGTCAAACCCTGACCTTCTATCTCACCTATGCCCCCCGGAGTGCCTGTTGTCAGGAGATTGTGCAGCAGCTATTACGGCGATCGCAACAACTCGGTCCGACTCCCGCCACTCCCCTCGCGGCAGCGGTGTACAGTGTCATGCTCCTCAATCAGGGGCATAAAGACCTAGCCCAAACCTGGGTCAGGGCCGTTGAAGCCTTGCTCCCCCATCCAGATCCCCGTAGGGGCGACCCCTTGCGGGCAGGGAGCGTAGCCGAGCTGTGGTCGCCCGACCCCCTGCCCGAACCCTTATATGAACCCTTGTGGTCTTCTAGGGGAGCAGAGGGAACGGCTCAGGAGACGGCCCGGTTAGCTCAACTCCCCAGCTCCCGTGAAGCCGCAGACCCCGGACTCGGCCACCCCAATCCCTATCCGGGTTGGAGTGATTTAGAATTAGCCCGCCAGGTGTATCCTCGGCTGTATGGGATTCCTCGGGCGCTGTCGCTGCTGGATGCGGCGGAGCGTCATAGCCGGGGGGTGGGGGACTGGCTCGCCCTGGGGGTGATGATTGTCGAGCGATTATATCTGGAGTTTTATGGGGGGAAAGCCTTAAATATCCTTGCGGGGGATATTGCTCAAGCCTTGGAATGGTGCCGCAAGTATCAACATCATTGGGCCATGGATGCCCTTAAGGCGTTGCAGATGCCCCTGCGGTATTTGCGCGTTGGCTTGACGGCTGAGGAAATGACCCCTGAGGTGGTGCCGTTGGCACAACTGGCTCCGAGTCAGCGACGATTGTGGGCCTGTACTGAAATTCATTGCGCTTGGATTCTGTATTTGGAGCGAGAGTATGAGCCGGCCTTGGCTCGGTTAGAGGGGGTGATGACTGCATCAGGGGCAATCATCGCTCCTGGGGAGGTGAGTCCTCTGACTTGGGCCCTGGGACGTTCGATTATGGCTCTGTGCTGGAGTGCTTTGACGGCAGTCGGTGAGCCGCTGCCTGAGCCATTTCTGACCGTTGCGGCGGAGTTGGAATCCTGGAGTCATGACTGCCCTGAGACCTTTGCCAGTTTGGCGGCGATGGTTCGGGGAGAGCGGTACCGCTTACAGGGCAACGAAGGAGAGGCCATCGATGAGTATGATGCGGCCATCGAACGGGCCGTTGAGAGCCATTGCCCCTATGGGGTGACTTTGGCTCATGAGTTGGCAGCTCAGTTTTGGCTCCAACGACAGAAACCCAAGATTGCCCGGGTGTATCTGGCTGAAGCCTATACGGCCTACCAACGTTGGGGGGCCCGTCATAAGGTGGAACAGTTGGCACAAACCTATGGGTCGTTGCTGTCGGTGGCGACGCTGGCGTTGCAGAATGAGGCAGACTCCGACTCGTTCAACCGTCGCGTCAATATGAGTTTGGACTATACGCGATCGCGCGCGGCGGTGTTGGATGTGACCACCGTCATGAAGGCGGCCCGCTCCTTATCTGGGGAGATTGTGCTCGATCGCCTGTTAGGGAAATTGATGAAGTTGGCGATCGCCAATGCGGGGGCCACCCGGGGGGCAATTATTCTCGATCGCATGGGCCAACTGACGTTAGAGATTGTGCAAACCGTGGGTGATCTCGATGAGGAGAGCGAGGACGAGTCTGGAGAGGGGTCTGAGGAGGATAATCGCCCCCTTCAGTCCGGTTTACGGCCGGGGATTTCCATTGAGGCCTGTGACAGTTTACCCCGCTCCGCCATTCATTATGTGGCGCGTACCAATGAGAGCGTGGTGCTCAATGATGCCACCGCCGAGTCTGCGTTTGTCAACGATCTCTATATTCAGCAGTTTCAACCCAAATCCCTCCTCTGTGCCCCGATTCAGGGGAAAGGGAAGTTAATTGGCCTGTTGTATCTAGAGAACAATCTCACCGCTGGGGCCTTTACCCGCGATCGCCTCGATGTCCTGATGTTACTCTGCGCCCAAGCGGCGATCGCCCTAGAAAATGCCCGCCTCTACGAAAACCTGAAACAGTCGGAATTACGGGAGCGCGATCGGGCCCAACAACTGCGAGATTCCTTAGAAGAACTCCAACAAGCCCAACTGCAACTGGTGCAAAGTGAAAAAATGGCCACCCTCGGGCAACTGGTGGCTGGGGTCGCCCATGAAATTAATAATCCTGTGGGCTTTGTCGATGCCAATCTCAGTCATGCCGCTGGCTATATTGAAGACCTCCTGGGACTGTTAGAACTCTATCAAGAAACCTTCCCCGACCCCGGAGAAGACATTGAAGAGGAAATGGAAGAAATTGACCTAGAATTTATTCTCAAAGACCTGCCCCAAATCCTCAGTTCCATGAGTGTCGGCACAGAACGCATCCGCCAAATTAGTCGCTCCCTGCGCACCTTCTCCCGAGCCGATACCTCCGCAAAAGTTGCTGTCAATATCCACGAAGGCATTGACAGCACCCTGATGATTCTCAAACCGCGTTTGAAATTCACCCAGGCCCGTCCCAGCATCCAAATTGTCAAAGACTATGGAAACCTTCCAGAAATCAAATGTTATGCCGGCCAACTGAACCAGGTCTTTATGAACATCATCGCCAATGCTATTGATGCCTTTGATGAAGCCAATGAGGGTTTGACATTTGAGGAAATTGAGCAACATCCCAATGAGATTACCATTAGCACCGAGTTAGTCAAAACGCCCCCCTCCGAGGACGCTGAAGAAACAAACCCCGACTGGGTGATTATTCGCATTCGTGATAATGGTCCAGGAATGCCCGATGAGGTGCGTGACAATATTTTCAATCACCTGTTTACCACCAAAGCCGTGGGCAAAGGCACTGGGTTAGGCCTGTCGATTTCTCATCAAATTGTCGTTGAGAAACATCAGGGTCGTCTCAGTTGTTTGTCGAGCGTTGGTGAAGGAACCGAATTTGTGATTGAAATCCCCAGCGAGTAAGGTCTACTCCAAGTCCTCTTCCATAACACGACTCACGGCATTTTGGGTGCTGGCTTGAAATTCCTTGATATTAATCCGTTTTAACAGAACTAACGCCAGGAGGAGTCCTAAAGCTTGTAGCAAAAACACCAACCCATAGGCCAACAGGGGAGACTCAAAGGCCCAGGTTCCAAAGTTTAACACCCCACCACTAATCATGGCGGAAATTCCTCGGGCCATCGCTTTGGCCAATCCCAACGCACCGATAAAGGTTCCTGCCGTTTCCGCCGCCGTTAAATCCAGCATGAGATTGGTGACTCCAGCCATGAGGGTTCCGGCAAAAAGTCCATAAAACAGAAACGCCGTTTGCAGTAATTCCACCCGCTGGTCTACTCCAGCAATGATGAACAGCAACGCACAGACTGAAGCCCCAAGACAGCCATATTGGCTAGTGCGTTTTGTCCCCAGACGGGGAACCAGGACAAAACCCGCACTGGAAATGCCCACGATAGTTCCAATGCCGAGAAAGATATTTAATTGAGTCGTTGCGGCGATACTCATACCAAAAACCTGTCCGCCATAGGGTTCAATCACCACGTCGTACATAAAGAGGCTAATGGTGAGCAGGAGTAAGAAGCTCAAGCAGAACCAGGTTTGACGACTCGCCGTGAGAACGCGAAGGGCCATTTTCAGAGTGACACGCTCCTTGGAGTCGGCCACCATCGAGCGTTGGTGATAGCGAGAGTATTTCTCTTCGATACCGACGGTAGCCAGGAAACAGAGGCTCAGAACGATCGCCGGAACAATAATAAAGACGCGGTTCACCGTGAGACTGAGGGCCGGGATATCCACCTGTTCCAGATTGCCGAGGGTTTCGGCCCCAGTCTCGGGTTGGTTAAGAAGGGTTGAGCCAATCATCGCTCCAGCAATGGTTCCCAGTATCAGCATAGACCCGGCTACGCCAATGAGTTTAGAGCGATGATCTTCATCGGAGATATCCACCAACATCGCTGCGAAGGGAGTGGAACTGGCATCTATGGAGAGGCCATAGAGCATAAAACAGCCCACAAACAGAGCGGCCCAGCCGTAGGTAGGGGCGGCCGTCATGCCGTTGGTTTGCAGGCTAAGACCCAGTTGCCAGAGGACTTGTACCGTGATAAACGAGAGACTGGTGAAGAGAACCGCACCAATCCAGACATAGCCGCTGCGATGTTTGCCAAAGAGGGGTGTAGAGTCCGAGAGTTGTCCGAAGAAGACGCGAGCCGGGGAAACAAACCGTTTCATGGCAATGGCCCCAGTGGCGATCAGAGCAGGAACTCTCAACTCGTCAATGGCGATACGGTTGATGATAGCTAGTGTGAGCAAAGACATCATCCCCAGTCCTAACTGGAATAGACCCAGACGAAACATGGTGAAGATGTTAAGGCGAGGCAGGGAGGGTGGGGTCAGGTCTGAGTTAGTGGCGGGGCGATCGCGCGTTTCCATAGAGCCTCTCAAAAGTGGGCCGGGGAGGCATAGGGTTCAGGATCGAATCGGATTCACTCTAACTCCCCTTCCATCACACGACTGACCGCAGTCTGGGTGCTGGCTTGGAACTCTTTGATATTGACCCGTTTCAGAAGAATCAAAGCCAGGAGTAAGCCCAGGGATTGCAGCAAAAAGACTGAGCCATAGGCCAATAGAGGAGACTCAAACAGCCAAGTTCCCAGGTTCAAGACCCCCCCACTGACAATGGTAGAAATGCCCCGGGCCATGGCTTGGGCCAGTCCCCAGGCACCGATAAAGGTTCCAGCGGTCTCAGCAACCGTTAAATCCAGCATGAGACTGGTGGCCCCAGCGGTTAGGGTTCCGGCGAAGAGTCCATAAAAGAGGAACGCGGCTTGCAGTAATTCCACCCGCTGGCCCACCCCAGCAATGATGAATAGTAAGGCACAGACCGAGGCCCCGATACAGCCATATTGAGTGGTGCGTTCCTTCCCCAGACGGGGAACCAGGAGAAAACCTGTACCGGAAATGCCCACCAAGGTTCCAATGCCAAAAAAGACATTCAATTGAGTGGTTTCAGCGATACTCATACCAAAGACTTGGCCGCCATAGGGTTCAATCACCACCTCGTGCATAAACAGGCTAATAGTGAGCAGAAGTAGGAAGGTGAAGAAGAACCCCGTTTGACGACTGGCGGTGAGAACGCGAATGGCGGTTCCCAGGGTGACGCGCTCCTCGGAGTTGGCCACCATGGAACGCTGGCTATAGCGGGAGTATTTCTCTTCGATACCGACGGTAGCCAAGAAACAGAGCGTCAGAACGATCGCCGGAACAATAATAAATACAGGGTTAACAGTACGACTGAGGGCCAGGATATCCACCTGTTGCACGTTGGTGAGGGCTTCATTGCCATTGTCAGGCTCGCCCAGGAGGGTTGAGCCAATAATTGCCCCAGCAATAATCCCCACCATTAACATCGACCACACCACACCAATGAGTTTAGAACGATGGTCTTCATCGGAGATATCCACTAACATGGCGGCGAAGGGGGTGGAACTGGCACTAATGGAGAGGCCATAGAGCATAAAACAGCCCGCAAACAGGGCGGCCCAGCCGTAGGTAGGGGCCGTCATGCCACTGGTTTGCAGGCTCAGGCCCAGTTGCCAAAGGACTTGTACGGTGATGAAGGAGAGGCTGGTGAAGAGTACCGCGCCAATCCAGACATAGCCGCTGCGATGTCGTCCAAAGAGGGGTTTAGAATCCGAGAGTTGCCCGAAGAAGACACGAGCCGGGGAAACCAGCCGTTCCATGGCAATGGCCCCGGTGGCGATGAGAGCCGGGATTCTCAGTTCGTCAATGGCGATGCGGTTGACAATGCCGAGAGTCAGTAGGGACATCATCCCCAGTCCCATCTGGAATAGGCCCAGACGAAACATGGTGAGGAGACTAAGACGAGGCAGGGGTTGGGGGATAAATTCGGGTTCAGTCGTGGGGCGATCGCGGGTATCCATAGCCAGGAGTAAAATGGTCTGCGAGGGCGTAGTTTTCAGTGTAGTGGATTTTTGGTGTCCGGTAGCAGAGGAGGTTCTTCTGGCGGTGGAGCGGCTAACGTGCGACAGGTTGAGGGTGACATCACCCTTCCTGCCACCATCACCCGTGGCAAAATTGGACTGTTCCGATTATGGGGTTGACTTATGGTGCTATCACAACGATTTACAGAGGCTCTCCTATGGGTCACAGAACTCCATCAGCAGCAGATTCGCAAGGGGTCGGGGGTTCCCTATATCGCTCATCTGTTGGGAGTCACCAGCGAGGCATTAGAACATGGGGCCACGGAAGATGAGGCGATCGCCGCCCTACTCCATGATGCCATTGAAGACTGCGGTGGCCGACCCATTGCCCTGGAGATTCGTCGCCGCTTCGGGGACAATGTCGCGGCAATTGTCGAAGGCTGCACCGATTCCGAAAATCAGCCTAAACCCCCCTGGCGAGAACGCAAGGAGGCCTATATTGCCCATTTGCGTACCGCCTCCCCCTCCGTACGTCTCGTCTCGGCGGCGGATAAACTCTATAATTCGCGCTCAATTCTCAAAGATTATCGCTGCGTGGGTGAGACGATTTGGCAGCGGTTTGCCGGGGGGCGATCGGGCAGTTTATGGTACTATCGCGCCGTGGTGGATACCCTAAAAGCTGTGGATGACCGTCCTATCGTTGCCGAGTTAGAGCGAGTTGTTTGCGAGTTGGAGACCCTAACTCCCTCAGTCCCGTCTTAAACTAAAGATATC